>NZ_CP017042.1:1015000-1640000 GCF_001717585.1 Selenomonas sp. oral taxon 920 | reverse complement strand
AAGCGGACAGTTAAGTCAAGTGAATAAGGGCATACGGCGGATGCCTAGGCGTTTCGAAACGAAGAAGGACGCGATAAGCTGCGATAAGCTGCGGCGAGCTGCAAGTAAGCTATGACCCGCAGATTTCCGAATGGGGCAACCCGGCGGGAGCAACGTCCCGTCACTCTGCACTTGATGCAGAGAGAAAACACCCGATGAACTGAAACATCTAAGTAGTCGGAGGAAAAGAAATCAAAGAGATTCCCTGAGTAGCGGCGAGCGAAACGGGAGGAGCCCAAACCTGAGGACTTCGGTTCTCAGGGGTTGCGGACCTGCAACAAACCGGACACTTTAGTGGAAGCATCTGGGAAGGTGCGGCAAAGAGAGTGAGACCCTCGTACACGAAAGAGTGAAAGGCGGGCAGGGATCCAGAGTACCACAGGGCACGAGGAACCCAGTGGGAAGCAGGGTGGACCACCATCCAAGGCTAAATACATCGAAACGACCGATAGTGGAAAGTACCGTGAGGGAAAGGTGAAAAGAACCCCGGGAGGGGAGTGCAATAGAACCTGAAACCGTATGTCTACAAACAGTCGGAGCACTTTACATGTGCGACGGCGTGCCTATTGAAGAATGAACCGGCGAGTTAATTTATGCTGCGAGGTTAAGCGGGAGACGCGGAGCCGAAGCGAAAGCGAGTCTTAAGAGGGCGCGTAGTAGCATGGATTAGACCCGAAACCACAGTGATCTATACATGTCCAGGTTGAAGCTCAGGTAAAAATGAGTGGAGGACCGAACCCGTGCATGTTGAAAAATGTTGGGATGAGATGTGTATAGGGGTGAAATGCCAATCGAACGTGGAGATAGCTGGTTCTCCCCGAAATAGCTTTAGGGCTAGCCTCAGGCGAATAACCATAGAGACGGTAGAGCACTGATCGGGCAAGGGGGCGTAAAGCCTACCGACCCCAGTCAAACTACGAATGGCTCATATGGGCAGCCTGGGAGTCAGAATGCGAGTGATAAGACCCGTATTCAAGAGGGAAACAGCCCAGACCGCCGGCTAAGGTCCCAAATGCTGTGCTAAGTGGAGAAGGATGTAGGACTTCGAAAACAACCAGGATGTTGGCTCAGAAGCAGCCACCATTAAAAGAGTGCGTAATAGCTCACTGGTCGAGAGGCCCTGCGCCGAAAATATCCGGGGCTAAAGCACAGAACCGAAGCCGCGGCATCGTACTAGGTACGATGGGTAGGGGAGCGTTCTTATCTGGACGAAGGCAGACCGGAAGGACTGCTGGACGGGTAAGAAGTGAGAATGCCGGTATGAGTAGCGAAACGACAGGTGAGAATCCTGTCCACCGAAAGCCTAAGGGATCCTGGGCAACGCTCGTCGCCCCAGGGTAAGTCGGGACCTAAGCCGAGGCGTAAAGCATAGGCGATGGACAACTGGCGAAAATTCCAGTACCGGGCGTCTTCGTTTGAGGATGGAGTGACGCAGGAAGGAAGCTGAGCGCGCGAATGGAAGAGCGCGTCGAAGGCGGTAGGCTTGTATGGAGGCAAATCCCCATACTACAAGGCCGAGAACCGATAGATAGGAAAGACTACGGTCAATCTGAATTCAGCTGCACTACACTGCCAAGAAAAGCTTCTAACGAGAAGACGTCCGCCCGTACCAAAACCGACACAGGTAGGCGGGGAGAGAATCCTAAGGTGCGCGGGAAAACCCTCGTTAAGGAACTCGGCAAAATGCATCCGTAACTTCGGGAAAAGGATGGCCGTTGATGGTGAAGGTGTTTACCACCGGAGCTGTTGACGGCGGCAGAAAAGAGGCCCAAGCGACTGTTTACCACAAACACAGGTGCCTGCGAAAGCGCAAGCTGAAGTATAGGTGCTGACGCCTGCCCGGTGCAGGAAGGTTAAGGAGAGTTGTTAGTCCTAGAGATGAAGCAGCGAACTGAAGCCCCTGTAAACGGCGGCCGTAACTATAACGGTCCTAAGGTAGCGAAATTCCTTGTCGGGTAAGTTCCGACCCGCACGAAAGGCGTAACGATTTGGGCACTGTCTCAACGAGGGACCCGGTGAAATTGAAATACCTGTGAAGATGCAGGTTACCCGCGACTGGACAGAAAGACCCCATGGAGCTTTACTGCAGCTTGGCATTGGTCTTTGGCATATGACGTACAGGATAGCCGGGAGACTGGGAGACCTACTCGCTAGAGTAGGAGGAGTCACCGTTGGGATACCGGCCTTCATATGCTAAGGATCTAACCGGAATGTTAACAGCATTCGGGACAGTACCAGGCGGGCAGTTTGACTGGGGCGGTCGCCTCCGAAAGAGCAACGGAGGCGTCCAAAGGTTCCCTCAGCGCGGACAGAAATCGCGCGAAGAGCATAAAGGCACAAGGGAGCTTGACTGCGAGACTGACGGGTCGAGCAGGTACGAAAGTAGGGCTTAGTGATCCGGTGGAAAGAGAGTGGAATTGCCATCGCTCAACGGATAAAAGCTACCCTGGGGATAACAGGCTAATCTCTCCCAAGAGTCCATATCGACGGGGAGGTTTGGCACCTCGATGTCGGCTCATCACATCCTGGGGCTGAAGCAGGTCCCAAGGGTTGGGCTGTTCGCCCATTAAAGTGGTACGTGAGCTGGGTTCAGAACGTCGTGAGACAGTTCGGTCCATATCCATCGCGGGCGTAAGATACATGAGGGAGGCTGCTCCTAGTACGAGAGGACCGGAGTGGACGGACCAACGGTGTACCGGTTGTCCTGCCAAGGGCACGGCCGGGTAGCTGCGTCCGGAAGGGATAAACGCTGAAAGCATCTAAGCGTGAAGCCTGTCCCGAGATGAAGTATCTCATTCCTATAAGGAAGTAAGACCCCTTGAAGAAGACAAGGTAGATAGGCTGGGTGTGGAAGCACAGCAATGTGTGCAGCTGACCAGCACTAATCGGTCGAGGGCTTGACTTACTGACCTGTCCGAGAAGCGAATCCGTAGGATGAAGCTGAACGGGAAACAGGTCGTATGCGAAAACGTCCCAAGAACACGAGCGACAGCGAAGTGTGATTGGATGACGTTGACCGCTAAGTAGCGAACCAAAACTGCGTGAGCGAGAGCGAACGAGCAGTTTTGTGTGAGTCACTTAGTCGACGTTGACGCAGTCAATGTCGACAGTAACTCAAAGGTACAAGCCTACAAATACAATTTGCTTGAAGTTTCTTCTGTGAAGTTTTGAGTGTACAACACTCAAGAAGATGCGGTGATGATGCCTGAACGGTTCCACCTGTTCCCATTCCGAACACAGCAGTTAAGCGTTCAAAGGCCGAGGGTACTTCGTTGGAGACGACGTGGGAGAGTAGGTAGTTGCCGCAAAAGGGACTCGTGAATCGCGCGGTTCACGAGTTCTTTTATAAAATATCATAATGGCGGCTTTGGTGAAGCGGTTAACACACTGGATTGTGGCTCCAGCATACATGGGTTCGATCCCCATAAGTCGCCCCATAGGGGTATAGCTCAACTGGTAGAGCAACGGTCTCCAAAACCGTAGGTTGTGAGTTCAAGTCTTACTGCCCCTGCCACTTCGACTTTTGCCGTATCGGTTTCGATACGGTCTTTTTGATGTTCTCATCTTCTTTTTCTTGTCAAATATTTGATAATAGTGTAGAATGACGAAAAGGCAAAACAAACATGTTCTGCCATGAGTTTAAGGAGGAGATATTTCTATGAAGAGATTCGTCCAGATGGCACTTGTTCTGTGCCTGACGCTTTTTGCCGTACAGGCAGGGGCATCTCCCTATTCCGATAAGGTGACGCTGCCGGAGGGCGCAACGATTACGAATGTCAACCGCTTGGCGGTCGGTGCTCCTCTCTATGTGCAGGTGGAGGATACGTCTCCCTCGATTGAAATTCTGACGCAGGTGGTTTCGGATGCGAGCCGGATTACACACGCGAATATTGTGACCTATGATGCGGTGGCAGCCGGTATTCAGACGGATAAGGGCATTGATATTAAGGCATTGCCGCGCCGCGAGGCTGCAAAGGTGTTCAAGGAGAATGTTGCCTCCTATGCGGATGCGTACATTATCCTGACGGTTGCGAACAACAGCCGCACAACGTTCTTCTTTGATGTCTATCGCTCGGGTTCGAACGAGCTCCTCTATACCTATGAGGTACGTGCGAATAAGTCAGACGGAAATACGGTTGCAACGTTTGCTGCGCTTTCCGAGCAGTTCTATAAGAACTGGCAGCGTTCGGTGGAAGACCAGAACAAGGGAAAGTAACACTGTGATGAGAGGTCCTCACATGCGTGAGGACTTTTTCTTTTGGGGAATTATAGCATCAGCTCATAAAAATCTTGACAAAGAAGACTTGCTATAATAAGATAGACACGCTATCTTTTGAACGGAGACTATGGGGAGGCACATTTACAATATGACGATGAATGATAAGCTGCGCAATATTGCGATCATCGCACACGTCGATCACGGCAAGACGACGCTGGTCGATGCCATGCTGCGGCAGAGTCACGTGTTCCGCTCGAACGAGCAGGTCAACGAGCGTGTGATGGACTCGGGGGATATTGAGCGTGAGCGCGGGATCACGATTCTTTCGAAGAATACGGCGATTCTCTACGATGATATCAAAATCAATATTGTGGATACGCCGGGGCATGCGGACTTTGGCGGTGAGGTGGAGCGGGTTCTCAACATGGTGGATGGTGTTGTTCTGCTTGTTGACGCGTTCGAGGGGCCGATGCCGCAGACAAAATATGTGCTGCGTAAGGCTCTTGAGCAGAAACTGAAGCCGATTGTGGTCATCAATAAGATTGACCGTCCCGACCAGCGTGTGGACGATGTCTACGATGAGGTTCTTGAGCTCTTTATGGAGCTGGATGCGGACGACGATCAGCTCGATTTCCCCGTGATCTACGCGACGGCACGCGATGGCGTCGCAAAGTTCAAGATGGAGGATGAGAGCGACAATCTGGAACCGTTGATGCAGACGATTGTGAAGGAGATTCCGGCGCCGCAGGGGGATGCGGACGGGCCTCTGCAGATGATGGTAACGACGCTCGAAGCGGATGATTATGTGGGGCGCGTTGCCATCGGTCGTATCATTCGTGGTTCGGTGCGTCCGAATCAGAATGTTGTCATCATCAGCGGTGATCATGAGACGAAGACAAAGGTCGGCAAGGTCTATGTCTACCAGGGACTCAAGCGCGTCGATGTGGATGAGGCAGGCATGGGGGAGATTGTTGCTCTGACAGGCCTGGGTGATGTGAGCATCGGCTATACGGTGGCGGATGCAGAGAATCCGGAGGCACTGCCGACGATCAATATTGACGAGCCAACGCTTTCGATGACCTTTGGTGTCAACACGAGCCCCTTTGCGGGGCGTGAGGGGCAGTTTGTAACGTCGCGCCATTTGCGGGACCGCCTCTACAAAGAAATTGAGACAAATGTTGCGATGCGTGTTGAGGAGACGGACTCGGCGGATGTATTCAAGGTCTCGGGACGCGGCGAGCTGCATCTCTCGATTCTGATCGAGCAGATGCGCCGTGAGGGATATGAACTTCAGGTTGGAAAACCTGAAGTTGTCTACAAGACGATCAACGGGCAGATGTGCGAGCCGATGGAGAACCTGACGGTCGAGGTGCCTCAGGAGTATATGGGCGCTGTCATGGAGGCGCTCGGTACGCGCAAGGCGGAGCTGTCAAACATGACGGAGCTCTCGGGCTACATCCGTATGGAGTTCTTCATCCCTGCGCGCGGACTGATCGGCTTCCGCTCGGAGCTTCTGACGAGCACGAAGGGCAACGGCATAATGAACCACATCTTCCACGGCTATGTGCCGTACAAGGGCGATATGAGCGGTCGTTCACACGGATCGCTGGTTGCATTTGAGCAGGGGGAGACGACGGGCTACGGAATTTTCTCTCTGCAGGACCGCGGGACAATGTTTATTTCGCCGGGTCAGCAGGTCTACGAGGGGATGATCGTCGGCGAAAACTCGCGCGACATTGATATGGACATCAATCCGTGCAAGAAGAAGAATGTCACGAATATGCGCACGTCGGCATCCGATGAGGCGATTCGTCTCACGCCGCCGCGCATTCTCAGCTTGGAGCAGGCGCTTGAGTATATCAATGACGATGAGCTCGTTGAGGTAACGCCGGAGAATATTCGTCTGCGCAAGGCGATTCTCGATCGTACTGCACGTGGGCGCGCGGCGAAGAACGCACGCAAGTAAAGCAGGAAAATATTTTGTTTGTCGGAAAGATTATGTTTTCATTTGATATGCTTGCATTTCTGAAAAAAATGTGATAGTATGTCTGCGTTAGTAAAATGAGAGACTGTAACCAATTGTGTTGAAATTGAGATTATCTAAGGAAGGAAGAGATAAATGGGTGCGAATTCGTTGCTTTCACGTGTGAAGGATATGACGTCGCGCGTCGTGGACTCATTTATCCCCGCCGCCGACGACGACGAGTACGAGGAGTATGAGGAGGAGCAGCAGCGCACTGAGCAGATATCTGCCCAGACGCAGCGCACAGCTGTGACGGAGCGCCGCGTTGCCAACGGCGGAACGGTATCCTTTTCAAGTGCAGCGTACAGTACTTCTTCGTCCACGCAGCGTACGCCCTCGACAGGGGACGGCGGCACACCACTGACGGTACACACGACTAAGGTGGCAGAGTTGAAGGTGCGCATTCACCGTCCGCGTCGTTATGACGATGTGGGAACGGCGGTTATCCAGCTCAAGCAGGGCATTGCTGTTGCGGTCAATTTTGACTGCCTGAATGACAGTGAGCGGCGCCGTGTCTGCGATTTCCTGAATGGTGCCTGCTATGTGCTCCATGGAACGGCACGTATGGTGTCAAGTTCGATCATCCTCTATGCGCCGAAGGGGGTAGAGGTTTCGGAGACACCTGCACGGGCGCATTGAGCCGTTCAATCATAAAAATATAGAAATGGAGAGCTGTGTGCTCTCCATTTTTTTTTAAAAATTTTGCGGAGGCGTTGTCTTGGCGTGTTTCTTATGCTATAATATCCCGCAGTGTAAAAAAGCACGCGTATCCGATAGCTGTTCTGTGCTGCGTTCTGCGCGGTGGTGCAGCAGATGAGGGGCGCGGAAGAAAAACAGGAGGTATTTCCATGGCAGTAATTTCTATGAAGCAGCTTCTGGAGGCAGGTGTCCATTTCGGACATCAGACGCGCCGCTGGAACCCGAAGATGGCACGTTACATCTTTACGGAGCGCAACGGCATCTACATCATCGATCTGCAGAAGACGGTGCGTAAGGTGGATGAGGCGTATAACTTTCTCCGCAGTGTTGCCCAGGAAGGCAAGTCTGTGCTCTTCATCGGCACGAAGAAGCAGGCGCAGGAGGCGATTCGCGAGGAGGCTCTCCGTGCGAATATGTTCTATGTCAACGAGCGTTGGCTCGGCGGCATGATGACGAACTTCCAGACGATCCAGCGCCGTATCCACCGCCTCAAGACCCTTGAGGAGATGGAGGAGAACGGAACGTTCGAGGTGCTGACGAAGAAGGAAGTGCAGGGACTGCGTCACGAGAAAGAGAAGCTCGAGCGCTATCTGGGCGGCATCAAGGACATGAACCGTCTGCCGGGGGCTCTCTTCGTCGTGGACCCGCGCAAGGAGCGTATTGCGGTCGCTGAGGCGCGCAAGCTGAACATCCCTATTGTCGCAATCGTAGACACGAACTGCGATCCGGACGAGATCGACTATGTGATCCCGGGCAATGACGATGCGATTCGTGCGGTGAAGCTCCTCACGGGCTGCATGGCAGATGCTGTGCTCGAGGGCAATCAGGGCGGCGCACCGGAGACGGCTGCGGCGGAGTAAGGAAACAAACAGAGGGGTAAGGGAGTGTTATCCCTTGCTCCTTTTTTATGAGTTGTTATAGGGAGGAAATACAATGGCAATCAGTGCAGCAATGGTAAAGGAACTGCGTGAGCGTACGGGCGCGGGGATGATGGACTGCAAGAAGGCTCTCGCGGAGACGGACGGCGATATGCAGAAGGCAATCGACTATCTGCGTGAAAAAGGCATTGCAAAGGCGGAGAAGAAGGCCGGCCGTATCGCCGCTGAAGGTGCTGTGACGGCGTATCTGACGGAGGATGCAAAGGTCGGGGCGATCGTCGAGATCAACTGTGAGACAGACTTTGCGGCGGGCAACGAGCAGTTCCGTGAGCTGAGCGCGAAGGTTGCAAAGCATATTGCAGAGACGAATCCGGCCGATCTTGATGCGCTGAACGCAAGCATGCTCGACGGCAAGGATGTCGCATCGCTCATCACCGAGGCAACGGCGACGATCGGCGAGAAGATTTCACTGCGTCGTTTTGCACGCTATGAGAGTGCCGGTCGTGTTGCGACGTACATCCACATGGGCGGCAAGATCGGTATCCTCGTGGAGCTCTCGGGCGGCGATGAGCAGCTGGGCAAGGATATCGCGATGCAGATTGCAGCAGCTGCGCCGATCGCGATTGATCGTTCCGGCGTGACGGCGGACCACATCGAGCACGAGAAAGAAGTTCTCCGCAAGCAGGCGCTCGAAGAGGGCAAGCCGGAGAAGATCATCGAGAAGATGGTCGAGGGACGTATCAACAAGTTCTATGAAGAGGTCTGCCTGCTTGAGCAGAAGTTCGTGAAGGATCCGGAGCAGAAGGTCTCGGCAGTACTCGGCGGCGTGGAGATCAAGGCGTTCACGCGCTTCCAGCTTGGCGAGGGCATCGAGAAGAAGCAGGAAGATTTCGCGGCGGAGGTTGCTGCACAGATGCAGTAAGAGAATGAAGAGAAGGGGCTGTTGTGCGAAGCATATTTTTGCTTCGCATGGCGCCCCTTTTTTGCAGAGACAGAGCGGATTTTTTTGCAGAAATATGCTATAATGGCGCAAAGAACAGACAGGAGGAGTCAGCGTGGAAGCGAAATATCGCCGTGTTGTTTTGAAACTCAGCGGAGAGGCTCTGGCAGGAGATCAGGGATTCGGCATCAACCCTGCTGTTGTCGAGGAGATTGCTGCACAGATTAAGAAGGTGCGCGATCATGGGATCGATGTCGCGATCGTGGTCGGCGGCGGCAATATATGGCGCGGTCTTGCAGGAAGCGCCAAAGGAATGGATCGTACGACTGCGGACTATATGGGTATGATGGCAACGGTGATGAATGCGCTTGCGCTGCAGGATGCGCTCGAGAAGCAGGATGTCGATACGCGTGTACAGAGTGCGATTGAGATGCGTCAGGTGGCGGAGCCCTATATTCGCCGGCGAGCCATTCGCCATATGGAGAAGGGGCGGGTCGTGATCTTTGGTGCGGGGACGGGCAATCCGTATTTTTCGACCGACACGACGGCGGCATTGCGCGCGGCTGAGATCGAGGCGGATGTCATCCTCATGGCGAAGAAGGGGACGGATGGGATCTATGATTCCGATCCGAACAAGAATCCGAATGCGAAGCGCTTTGAGACGCTGACCTACATCGACATCCTGCAGAAAGGGCTGGCGGTGATGGATGCGACGGCGACAAGTCTGTGCATGGAGAACAAGATTCCCATTGTGGTGTTTAATATTGACGAGCATGCGAATATTGCGCGTGCGTCATTTGGAGAGCCGATTGGAACGACCGTAGGAGGCGAGACTGTATGATCAAGGAAATTCTCTCGAAGCATGAGGCAAGTATGAACAAGGCGATTGAGGCACTCCGCCGTGAGTTCTCATCCCTGCGTGCAGGGCGTGCGACACCGAATCTCTTGGACAAGGTGATGGTGCCTTACTACGGGACACCGACCTCGGTCAACCAGCTCGCAAAGGTGACGGTGCCCGAGCCGCATATGATTGTCATTACGCCGTGGGAGAAATCCATCCTGCACGAGATTGAGATCGCGATCTCGAAGTCCGACCTCGGGCTCTCACCGAACTCGGACGGCACTGTGATCCGTCTCGCGATTCCGCAGCCGACACAAGAGCGCCGCAAGGAGCTCATCAAGACGGTCGGCAAGAAGACGGAGGACGCGAAGGTTGCCCTGCGCAACATTCGCCGTGATGCGAACGAAGCGATCAAGAAGCTCGAGAAGGACAAGGAGATCAACGAGGACGAGTCCAAGCGCGGGCAGGACTCCGTACAGAAGCTTGTGGATAAATTTGTCAAGCAGATGGAAGATATGCGTGCGGCAAAGGAAAAAGAGGTCATGGAGATCTGATGACAGATCTTTATTTGGCGCGCGCATGGGCGGATGTCCGTACTCCGGCAGAGGCGGAGCATTCCGCCTGTGCATTGCAGGAGACGCGGTCTCCGCGGGACTTCTTTGGGGTGGATGAAACGGTGCCGTATGTTGTCCGCGTGCGGGAGCGTGGGGGAAGATGCATGCTCACACTGACCCCCGCACCGGCGCGCAGTGCATCTGTTGCCGCCTGCGAAGAACAGCTCCGTTGAGTGGATACAGCCCTTCCGGCAGCCGTCGGAGGGGTGTTTTGCCAGAATGAAATCCCGCAGGGGAGGGGAAAGGATCCATATGTGGAGAAAGATATTCGGCGGCGGCAAGCATACGCCAGTCTCCGATGAGGGTGATCTTCCTTCCCGTTCTATCATTGATCGCAGCACTATGCCGCGTCATGTCGCTATTGTCATGGATGGAAACGGGCGTTGGGCAAAGGAACGGGGGGATTCCCGCTCGGCGGGACATGAGGCGGGGGCGCGCACGCTCAAGCGGATCGTGCGCGCAGCCTCAGAGATGGGGATCGAGGTGCTGACGGTCTATGCGTTCTCCACGGAGAACTGGAAGCGCCCGCACCGTGAGGTGGATTTCCTGCTGAATCTCTTTGATTCCTTTCTGGAGAAAGAGATCGCAGAGCTCCATGCAGAGCATGTGCGCCTGCACTTCATCGGACGGCGTGATCGTTTTACGGAGCGTTTCCTGCACCGTATGGAGGAGGCGGAGGTACGCACGGCGAACAATACGGGCGTACACTTTAATCTGGCGGCGAACTACGGCAGTCAGGATGAGATTCTGCGCGCCGTACGTTCCCTCGCTGCGCGCGCAGCGGCTGGGGAGATTGCGCCGGAGGAGATTGACGAGGAAGTCTTTTCGAATACGCTCGATACGGCGGGCGATCCACCCGTCGATCTCTTCATCCGCACGAGCGGCGATCTGCGTCTGAGCAATTTTCTCCTCTGGCAGTCCGCCTATGCGGAACTTTACTTTACAGATACACACTGGCCGGATTTCACCCCCGAGGAACTTGCCGCTGCGATTGAGGATTTCGCAGGGCGCAATCGTCGCTTTGGCGGGCTGTCCGCCGAGGAATAAATGGGAGACAGGATTTGATTACACGCATTATTTCCGGAACAATCGGCATTGCACTTGCCGCCTACGTGATTCAGGAGGGCGGGACAATATTCAGCATTGCGGCGGCGATTCTCGCCGTGCTCGCGTGGTTTGAATTCACGCGAGCCTTTTCGCACCGCGGCGGCAATCCCACCCTCCTCTCCGGGCTTCTCGGGATCGGCGGCATGCTCTACGGTGCCTACCTTGGACAACTGGATATGATCCTGCTTGCCCTCATGGCATCCGCCGTGCTCGCACTTCTCACCTCCGTGATCCTGCGCGGGGATGTGTCTGTGCCGGATGTGTGTATCTCTGTGGCGGGTATCGTATATATCGGTCTGCCGTTTGCACATCTCATTATGCTGCGAGATATCTCAGGCGCTGCCTATGTGACCCCGATCGAGACCTTTGACCTCGGGACGGTGATGGTCTGGATCATGTTTATCGGGACATGGGCGAGTGACAGCTTTGCCTACTTTGCAGGGCGTTCCTTCGGATCGCATCGACTGGCACCTGCGATCAGCCCGAATAAAACGGTCGAGGGCTTTCTCGGCGGGCTGATCGGCACGATTGCGGCGTTGGTGGGGCTCGGCTATGTCCTTTCTATGCCTCTCACGCAGATGGCGGGACTCGGTGCTGCGATCGCTGTGCTCGGCACATTCGGCGATCTCGTGGAATCCCTGATGAAGCGGCATGTGGGCATCAAGGACTCGGGTGCCATCATCCCCGGACATGGCGGTATCTGGGATCGCTTTGACAGCGTGCTCTTTACGGCGCCGCTTGTCTACTACTACACGATCTACTTCGTTTTACGCTAAAGGAGCTTGGATGTTAGAAAAAATTCTCGCAACAGTATTTGTCTTCGGCCTTCTCGTTTTTGTGCACGAACTTGGGCACTTCATCACGGCAAAACTGACGGGGATGCGCGTGGACGAGTTTGCCATTGGCTTTGGTCCGCGCCTCGTGAGTTTTCGCTATGGTGAGACGATCTATTCGATCCGCATTGTACCGCTCGGCGGCTTCAACGATATTGCAGGCATGGCGGCTGACGATAATGATGCGGGAGAACGCGGCTACTGCCGCAAACCGATTCTCTCACGCATGATTGTGATCCTCGCAGGCTCGGCGATGAATTTCATCCTGCCGGTGGTGCTCTTCTTCGGCATCTTCTTCTTTGCAGGCGTGCAGACGCCGAACCCTGCACCCGTGCTCGGCACGGTACTTGCGGACAACCCTGCAGCAGAGGCAGGACTTTTGGCGAATGACCGTATTCTTGCGATCGACGGAAAGCCGATTGAGACATGGCAGGAGATGGTCGAGGTAATCCGTACGAATCACGGCACAGTTCCCATGACCATGCAGGTAGATCGTGCGGGTAAGGAACTCACCGTCAGTGTGACACCGCACTACGATGCATCACATGACCGCGGCTATATCGGCATTGTGAATGCGTATGAGAGCACCTATCCAGGCTTCTTCCAATCCGTCTCGATGGCGTTTGAGCGGACGGCGATGATTATTGCGATGATGCTGGATGCGCTCTATCGCATTATCCTTGAACTCTCCGGCTCGGAGCTTGCGGGACCGATCGGCGTGGCTCAGATGGCGGGGGAGGTTGCGGAGATGGGCATTGTGCCTCTCCTCAACTTTGCGGCGCTGCTCAGCCTCAACCTGGCGATCATCAACCTCCTGCCTGTGCCGGCGCTTGACGGCGGGCATTTCCTGACGCTCTGCGTCGAGGCAGTGCGCGGCAAGCCGCTCAGTCCGAAGGTCATGCACTACATCCAGAATGCGGGAGTAGGCCTCATCGTGCTGCTTATGCTGCTCGCGATGAAGAATGACGTTGTCCGTATCTTTGCGGGAGGCTGACCTTGCTATGGTGATGTATGAACGCCGCAGGACGCGGCAAATCCACATTGGGCCGATCCCCATCGGGGGGGATGCGCCCATCTCCGTGCAGTCCATGTGCAATACCAAGACAACGGATACGGAGGCGACCGTTCAGCAGATTCGTGAGCTTGCGGCAGCAGGCTGCGATATCGTGCGCGTTGCCGTACCCGATATGGCGGCAGCGAAGAATCTCGGCAGCATCGTGCGCCAGGTAAAGACACCGCTCGTCGCGGATATCCACTTTGACTACAAGCTTGCACTCGAAGCGATGGCGCAGGGGGTTGCGGCACTGCGCATCAACCCCGGCAACATCGGCGGGACAGAGCGCGTGAAGAAGGTGGTCGCGGCAGCGCGCGAGGGTGGGATTCCCATCCGCATCGGCGTCAATGCCGGCTCGCTTGATCACAAGCTGCTCACGAAGTACGGCGGTGTTACGGCGGAGGCACTCGTGGAATCTGCGATGGAGCATGTACGCGTGCTTGAGGAACAGGACTTCTACGATATGAAGATTTCGCTGAAGGCGCACGACGTTCCGCTGACGCTTGCGGCATACCGTTTGATGAGCGAGCGCGTGGACTATCCGCTTCATCTCGGCATCACGGAGGCGGGTACGGCGGGCACTGGGATCATAAAATCCTCGGTCGGTGTCGGTGCACTCCTTGCCGAGGGCATCGGCGATACGATCCGCATCTCACTGACGGGCGATCCCGTAGTCGAGGTACGTACGGCGAATGAAATACTGAAAGCCCTCGGACTCAAAGAGTATGGGCCGACGCTTGTCGCCTGTCCGACCTGCGGGCGCACGAGCATCAACCTCGTGGAGATCGCGGAGAAGGTCGAGGAGCGTCTGCGCGGCATGGAGGATCCGATTGAGGTCGCCGTGATGGGCTGTGTTGTCAACGGTCCCGGCGAGGCTCGCGGCGCGGATGTCGGCATCGCAGGCGGCAACGGCGAGGGGCTGATCTTTCGCAAGGGCGAGGTCGTACGAAAGGTGAAGGAAAAAGAACTGCTTTCCGAACTGTTTCGGGAAATTGATGCAATATTGGAGGAACGCAAAACGTCATGAGAGCTACGAATCTGTATGCGCCGACACTCAGAAATACACCTGCGGAGGCAGAGATCGCCAGTCATCAGCTGATGTATCGCGCGGGTCTCATACGCAAGTCGGCGGGGGGATGTATACCTATCTGCCGCTTGCGTGGCGCACGATCCGCAAGATTGAACAGATCATCCGTGAGGAGATGGACGCGGCGGGCGGACAGGAGATCCTCATGCCGATCCTCCAACCCTCCGAACTCTGGGAGGAGAGCGGACGCTGGGGAGCGTACGGAGCAGAGATGATCCGTGTCAAGGATCGCCATGACCGTGAGTTCTGCATGGGACCGACGCATGAGGAGATGATTACGGCGCTCGTGCGCGACGAGCTGCGCTCGTACAAGCAGCTGCCCGTCCTGCTCTATCAGATTCAGGATAAGTTCCGCGATGAGCGCCGCCCACGCTTCGGCGTTATGCGGAGCCGTGAGTTTATCATGAAAGACCTTTATTCTTTCGATAAGGATGTCGAGGGGATGAACGAGTCTTATCGCAAAATGTCGGTCGCATACACGAATATCTTCACACGCTGCGGCCTGGATTTCCGCGCGGTGGAGGCGGACAGCGGTGCGATCGGCGGCGGGCACTCCGAGGAGTTCACTGTGCTCGCGCCCGAAGGTGAGTCACGCATTGCATGCTGCGATGCGTGCAGCTATGCGGCGAGCGATGAAAAGGCGGCACTGCGTCCGATGGATGCACCGGACGAGGCGGCACTGCCGCTTGAAAAGGTGGCGACACCGGGCACGCATACGATCGCTCTGCTTGCGGAATATCTGAAGATTCCCATTGAAAAGACGATCAAGGCAGTCGCCTACCAGGCGGAGGACGACACCCTTATCCTCGCATTCCTGCGCGGTGACCACGAGGTCAACGAGATCAAACTGATGAATGCTGTGTCGGGTGCACGCGAGCTGCGTATGGCAGACGAGGATGCGATCCGTGCAGTCGGCGGCTGTCCCGGCTTTATGAGCCCAATCGGCATTGCGAAGGGCACGCACATCGTTGTCGATGAGACGGCGATGCGGATGCACAATGCGGTTTCGGGGGCAAACGAGGCGGATTTCCACTATATGAATGTGAATCCGAAGCGCGACTTTGGAGATGTGACCGTGGCGGACATCCGTCTCGTTGCGGAGGGAGATGCGTGTCCCGTGTGTGAGAACGGACATCTCCATATCGGACGCGGCATTGAGGCAGGGCAGATCTTCGCCCTCGGTACGAAGTACAGTGAGGCGATGGGCGCGACGTTCCTCGATGAGACGGGAAAGGCACAGCCCATGCAGATGGGCTGTTACGGAATCGGCGTCGGACGCACGATGGCGGCGGCAATTGAGCAGAATCACGACGAGAGCGGCATTATCTGGCCCCGTGCGATCGCTCCTTACGAGGTCGTCGTCGTCGCGGTCAACGCAAAGGATAATGCGCAGCTCGCATACGCAGAGGAGGTCTACGAGGAACTGCGTGCGGCGGGGATAGATGTCCTGCTTGACGACCGCCGTGAGCGCGCGGGTGTGAAGTTCAACGACTGCGATCTGATCGGCTATCCTGTGCGCATCGCGATCGGCCCCAAGACCATCGACAGCGGCAGCATCGAGGTCAAGATTCGCAGGACAGGGGAGCTTGTCAACTTTGCACGCGATACGTATCTAAGGGGCGTGCAGGATATGCTGGCAGCACTTTGAGGCCTTTCAGGGCGGCGTTTATGCACCGCCCTTTTCTGTACGCATATTGAAAAGAATGTCCTTTATTGCTATAATAAAACTATAGATCATAGTCAATGTTGGAGGTGGTCGCTATGTTTCGTCCATTGCCGTTCAATCTGAGAGAGAATGCCGAGAAGGGGCAGGAGATGCTGGGAAAGGCTCTTGAGACCGTGATGGAACATTCGTTTAACCCATTCGATAAGGTGGGCGGGATGCTCTTTCCGTTTCGTGTCGATGTGATCGATTGCGAGAATTGCTACGAGTTGTTTGCGGAGCTGCCTGGATTCACGAAGGAGGCGATTGAGGTTTCCTACAACGAGGATGGTCGTCTGAGAATCAAGGCGGAGCGCGTTGTGCCGGAGGAGCCTGAGGCAAAATACCTCTGTCATGAGCGCAAGGCGGGCGTATTCGAGCGCTCCTTCCTCATTGATGACGTGGATGAGACGGAAGTGTCTGTGTCTTATGAGGCGGGGATTCTCCATGTGATCCTGCCAAAACTTGAGGTAAAGAAGTCTTGCCGTGTCTTTACGATCCAGTAAGATTGAAGATGTAGGGATATGTGAGCGGAGGGTACTATATGTCGGAAGATCGCGACTGGGAGCAGTTTAAGCAGAAGCTGAAGGCAAAGACGGAGATTGATCTCGATCTCTACAAAGAGCCGCAGATGAAGCGTCGGATCAACAATCTGATTACGCGTGCGGGCTATAAGGGCTGCGTCGAGTATTTCGATCATGTCTGTGAAAACAAGGACGACTTTGCTGCGTTCATCGAGTATCTGACGATCAACGTGTCGGAGTTCTTCCGTACGCCGGAGAAGTTCAGCAAACTCGAGACGGATGTCATTCCAGATCTCCTGACGCGTTCCTCAAAGCTCAATATCTGGAGTGCGGGCTGTTCGATCGGCGCGGAGCCGTATTCACTCGCGATCATCATGAAGGAGATGACGCCCGGGACGCGTCACCGCATTCTCGCCTCCGATCTCGACGTTGAGATTCTGGCAAAGGCGAAGCGCGGTGTCTACACGGCAGATGAGATCAAGAGTATGTCACCGGAGCGACGCCGCAAGTACTTTGACGAGGACAATGATCATTTTGCCGTGAAGCAGGAAATCAAGAATATGATCGAGTTCAAGCGGCACAATCTCCTGCAGGACAAGTTCGAGACGGGATTTGATCTGATCCTGTGCCGCAATGTTGTCATCTACTTTACGGATGAGGCGAAGGATCAGCTCTATCGGCATTTCTTCGAGGCACTGAAGCCCGGCGGTATTCTCTTCGTCGGCGCGACGGAGTCGATTCTGAACTTCCGCAAGATGGGCTATACGAGCTTCCAGCCGTTCTTCTATCAGCGGCCGCTCGAGTCATGACGGGGACGGTGCTCACGGAGGAGGGGCGGCTCTCGCTGCTGCTCCGACAGCTCAAATGGGCAGAGGAGAAGACGGCGTTCTACCGCACGGCATTTGAACGCGCAGGCATTCGTGCCGCATCTGTTGCATCATTTGCGGATATGGCACGTTTGCCGTTTTGGGAGAGCGCGGAGGAAGAGGGGGCAGATGCCCCTTTTTTCATGCTCACGCTGCCGCTCTCATCCATTCTGCGCATGAGTGTTCTGCATGATGGAGCGGAACAGGGCAAGATTCACTGCTACACACAGGGCGATGTGGCGCGGCAGGTGCAGTCTGCGGCAGATATGCTTGCCGCATGTGGGGTAAATCGTGCGAGCACCGTGCTCCTCGCGGGAGATTTTACGGACAGTCGGACGCTCGACCTGCAGTATGCACTGGATGGGATCGGTGCGGCAGTTCTGCCGTGTATGGCAGAGACTGCGGCGCACCTCCTGCATGCGGCAGTGCCGGATACCATCATTGCATGGGAGCATGATCTTCCTGCGCTGGCAGATGTGATGGGCAACCTGTGTGTCAATCGACTGATTACGGTTGGAAATCATCCTGCGCCGCAGACGTTTGTACGGGAGATGGCGGAACACGTGGCTGTGCGCCGTGCGCATCTATTTGCGCCGGTGCAGATGGGTGCTCTCGTCGGAGTCACTTGTTCTGTGGGCGCAGGTATCCATCTCGAGGAGCGGCTGTTCTTCGCCGAGGTCGTGGACGATACAGGGCGAAGCTCGCACGCGGATGGTGCGTGCGGACAGCTCGTCCTCTCGACGATCACGGCGGAGGCGATGCCCATCCTGCGGTATCGTACGGGGATTTCGGCGCGTATCGTGCGGGAAAAATGCGGATGTGGAGATGTGCGGCTGCGTGTCATAGAGGAGAAACAACATGGCAGATGAACGACTCATTGCGGCGCTCGATGTGCCGACACGGGGACAGGTGGAGCAGCTTGTTGTGTGTCTGGGGGACAGTGTCAGCTATTACAAGGTGGGCATGGAGCTCTTCTATGCACTCGGCGGAGATATCGTCGCATGGCTGAAGGAGCGGGAGAAAAAAGTATTCCTCGACCTGAAGCTGCATGATATCCCCAATACGGTTGGCAACGGGCTGTGCTCACTGCTGCGTCTCCGTCCCGACATTCTGAACGTCCATACGGCGGGCGGTCTGCGTATGATGCAGACAGCAAGCGAAGCTCTGCATCATGCGGCGGATCAGGCGGGCATTCCCTGTCCAAAACTGATCGGTGTGACTGTGCTCACGAGTATGGATGCAGAGGACTGGGCTGGGCTTGGACACACGGGGACGATTGCCGACGCAGTACTGCGCCGCGCAAAGCTTGCTCAGGAGGCAGGGCTGGACGGCGTGGTTGCTTCTCCTGCCGAGACGGCAGAGATTCGCCGCGCTTGTGGTGAGGATTTTCTTATCGTGACGCCGGGCATTCGTCCCGCAGGCGTTTCACATGACGATCAGAGGCGCGTCATGACACCGGCAGGGGCAATACGTGCAGGTGCATCGCAGATCGTGGTCGGACGTGCGATCTATGCGTCAGAGAATCCGCACGCGGCAGCAGAGGGGATATTGAAGGAGATGGAGGCTGTATCATGACGCAGGAAGAAGTACGCGCACTGCTTGTTGAGACGGGTGCGATTATGGATGGGCATTTCTTGCTGACCTCGGGCCTGCACAGCCCGCACTACGTCGAGAAGTTCAATGTACTCCAGCATCCCGCCTACACGGCGCAGCTCTGCGCTGCAATGGCGGAGAAGTTCAAGGATGCACAGATTGAGACGGTGGTCGGCCCCGTGACGGGCGGCATCCTGCTCGCGCATGAAACAGGCAAGTCGCTCGGGACGCGCGCGATCTTCACGGAGCGCGTGGACGGGAAGATGACGTTTCGGCGCGGCTTCTCGCTGCGCGAGGGCGAGCGCGTTCTCATCGTCGAGGACATTGTGACAACGGGCGGCTCGATCAAGGAGGTCATTGAGGTGGTCAAGGCGGCGGGTGCTGTTCCCGTCGCGGTCTCCATGCTTGTTGACCGCAGCGGCGGCAAGGCGAATTTCGGTGATGTGCCCGCTGCGGCACTTCTTACGATGGATGTGGAGACCTATGCTCCCGAGAACTGCCCGCTCTGTGCGAAGGGCGTTCCGATGACGAAGCGCGGGCGTACGGGCAAGTAAGAGGATTCTGCAATGGCAGAGGAATTCACGGAGAAAGTTGACGCGGTACTTGCGGAGTGGTCTGTGCTCGATGAGCTCCCCGCAGAGATTGAGGGCTTCGTCCTATCGAAAGCGCGGAAGCCGCGTGAGGCACAGTATGAGTTCTTTCGCTACGATCATGCGGCGGAGCACCGTGCTGTTGTCGGCTTCTACGATGCAGCCACGGCCTCATACAAGCTGCGCGCCGAGATCGGCGTGGTGAGCTTTGCCCTGCCGTCGTTCATCTATGGAGATTTGGCAATGTTTGGCAGGGAGATTCAGCGTGCACTGCCGCGTGTGATGGCAGAGCTGCATGCGGATGCTCTGGCAACACAAGAGCTGTTGCCTGTGCGGGAGAGCATCGAGACATGGACGTATGGCACTGCACTTCCTGAGGAGCTTGAGGGCTTCGAACTCTTTGTCCGTCCGTCTGAGCCGGCACAGCTGACGAACGGCTCCTTTCTCATCATTGACTATGTGGACTTTGCGCAGGGCAACGATGTCGGCATCTATTACAACTGCTATCGGAATGAGTTCTTCGGTGAGTATCATGTGAACCATATGCCGTATGTGAGTTACTCGTTTGACGCGGCGGATCTTGAGGAACTGGAGCAGCGGCTGAAACTGCATCTCGTGCCCTATCTGCGCACGGCGCGTGAGCAGTCGGAGTTGGAAAAGAACGGGTAGGAATGGGAGGAAACATTGCAGAGAGACGGGTTAGGCGCACTGCGCGCTGATGTTATTGAGCGGGCACGCGCAGCGTTTGCACGCATGGACGAGACGGCGGAGTTCAATACGCGGAAGGTGCTTGATGCCATGCGGACGTGCCGCGTCTCCGATGCACATTTTGGCGTGAGTGCGGGCTATGCATACAGCGATCTCGGGCGTGAGAAGCTGGACGAGCTCTATGCGCGCGTTTTTGGTACGGAACGAGCGCTTGTGCGGACGCAGTTCGTTTCAGGGACGCACGCGCTTGCGACGGTACTGTTCGGCATCCTGCGCCCCGGCGATCAGCTCGTTTCCATCACGGGCGCACCCTACGACACAATGCAGACCGTGATCGGCTGGGCGCATGAGAGTATCGGATCTCTGAAGGAGTTCGGCGTGGGCTACGATGAGCTGCCCATGCAGGACGGACACGTTGATTTGGCAGGTATCGACCGCATTGTGACGGCACGGACAAGGGTTGCGCTCGTTCAGCGTTCGCGCGGGTACAGTACGCGTGAACCGCTCACGATTGAGGATATCCGTACGGTCAGCGCTCGCATCAAGGCAGCGAATCCAAACTGCATTGTATTTGTCGACAATTGCTATGGAGAGTTCGTCGGTGTCGTTGAGCCGACGGAAATCCCTACGGTCGACATCATGGCGGGCTCGCTCATTAAGAATCCCGGCGGCGGGCTTGCACCGACGGGCGGCTACATCGCGGGACGCAGCGACCTCGTGGAGATGGCCTCCTATCGCCTGACCGCACCGGGGATGGGGGACGAGCTCGGCGCGAGCCTCGTATCGAACCGTCTGCTCTTTCAGGGGCTTTTCCTTGCGCCGCACGTCGTGGCACAGGCACTCAAGGGAGCGGTGTTCGCCGCAGGCATCTTCGAAGGGCTGGGATGTCATACATTCCCGCGTTTTACAGATGTGCGCAGCGATATCATACAGGCAATCGTGCTTGGGGATGCGGAGCGCATGAAGGCGTTCGCACGCGCGATACAGGCGATGTCGCCCGTGGATGCGTTCGCCGCGCCCGAGCCGTGGGATATGCCTGGGTATGCCGACCAGATCATCATGGCAGCGGGGACGTTCGTGCAGGGCGCGTCGATCGAGCTGAGCGCGGACGGTCCGATGCGCGAACCATATTGTATCTACCTGCAGGGCGGGCTGACGTTCGAGCACGCGGCACTCGGCGTGATGGCGGCGGCAGAAGCAATCCTGTGATATGGGGTGCTTAGAGCAACGAAAGACTGAGACTGTTGTATGAACCTGAAATGTTTCGTACAACAGTCTTTTTATTTCCTCCACAGTTCAGTTTTTCGGATAATTTTACAGATTTGTGGATATTCTTTTGCTTATTCTTTTTGTATACTATAAATAATCAGACGAATAGAGAGCGAAAGGATTCGATACTGCTGGAAATCAATAAATTTGGAGGGGAAAATATGAGTGTAGCGATTCACATTGAGAACGCCGTGAAACGATACGGCGATCTCACGATCATTCCGGGGATTACGGAACACATCCACAACGGAGAGTTCTTTACCCTGCTCGGTCCTTCAGGCTGCGGCAAGACAACGCTCCTGCGCATGATCGCAGGGTTCAACAGCATTGAGGGCGGGGATATCCTCTTCAATGAGCAGCGGATCAACGACATTCCCGCGCACAAGCGGAACATCGGCATGGTGTTCCAGAGCTACGCGATCTTCCCGCATCTGACGGTGCGGCAGAATGTGGAGTACGGGCTGAAGCTGCGCAATGTGCCAAAGGCGGAGATGAAGGAGAAGGTCGACCGCATCCTCGATGTCGTGCAGATCGCGGACTATCAGGATCGTCTGCCGGAACGCCTCTCGGGCGGACAGCAGCAGCGCGTGGCACTCGCGCGTGCGATCGTTATTCATCCGAGCGTGCTGCTCATGGACGAGCCGCTCTCGAACCTCGACGCGAAGCTGCGCATTGAGATGCGCTCCGCGATCCGTGAGGTGCAGAAAAAGGTCGGCATCACGACGGTCTATGTCACGCACGATCAGGAGGAGGCACTCTCGATCTCTGACCGCATTGCCGTCATGAATAAGGGCGAGATTCAGCAGACGGCACAGCCGCAGACAATCTATGAGCGTCCGTGGAACATCTTTGTTTCGACCTTTATCGGGCACTCCAACCTGTTCCACGGACGTGTGAAAAAGTCGGGGACAGAGATGAGTGTCATCTTCCGGAGCGGTCATGAAATGCCAATGTCGAATCTCGGTGAAGAAGCAGAGGACGGCATGGATGTCGTGATCTCCGTGCGTCCCGAGGAGCTCTCGATCCAAGACGACGGTCTGCCGTGCAAGGTGAAGACGAAGGTCTTCCTCGGCAAGTACATCAACTACAGTCTGGACTTTGACGATGAGATGATTCTGCCGCATCAGGCATCGCTCGAGTTCTCGCAGGATCTCGGTCATGCGACGCAGCAGCTCGAGGTGGGGGACACAGTGCACCTGCGTCCGAATGCACGAAAGGTCAATATCTTTACGGCGGACGGTTCGCGCAATATCCTGAAGGATGTGGTGCGCTATGAATAAGCTCAATCTCCGTTGGGATTTCTGGACCGGGATTACGCTGCTCTCCATCGCGGTATTCAGCCTGTTCCTCATCTATCCGCTCTTCTCGCTCTTTGCATCAGCGTTCCAAGACGCGGTGACGGGAGAGTTTACGCTCGCACATTTCTCTCATTTCTTTGAGCGGAAATACTACTATCAGTCGATGATCAACAGCTTCAGCGTGACGGCGTGCGTGACGGTACTCGCGATTGTGATCGGCACGGCACTCGCGTACTTTATGACGCTCTACCGTATCCGTTTCAAGAGTGCGCTTGAGATCTGCATCATCATCTCCCTGCTCTCGCCGCCGTTCATCGGCGCGTACTCGTGGATCCTCATCGGCGGGCGCAGCGGCATTTTGACGCAGTGGCTGCAGGATGCGTTTCAGTACGAGTTCCCGTCGATTTACGGATTTTCGGGCATCCTGCTCGTTCTGACCCTGAAGCTCTACCCGTTCATCTACCTCTACGCAGCAGGTGCAATGAAGAACATCGATTCCGCGCTCATCGAGGCGGCGGAGAGCCTCGGGTGCAGCGGCATCCGCAAGGTGGTGACGGTTATTGTGCCGCTCATCACGCCGACGATTCTCGCGGGCGCACTCATGGTCTTTATGAACGCAATGGCGGACTTCGGTACGCCGATGCTGATCGGCGAGGGATTCAACGTCATGCCGGTCATGATCTACTCGGAGTTCATCAACGAGGTCGGCGATCAGGCGAATTTCGCGGCGGCAATGGCGGCGATCATGGTTGTCATCACGTCGACGATCTTCCTCCTGCAAAAATACGTTGTGAGCCGCAAGTCCTTTACGATGAGCTCCCTCCGTCCCATCGAGGTAAAGGAGATGAAGGGCGCGGGAAATGTCACCGTGCACGTCCTGATCTATCTGCTCGTTGCACTGTCGATGATTCCGCAGCTGGTTGTGATCTACACCTCGTTTCTTGAAACGCGCGGTGCAGTCTTTACAGGCGGCTACTCGCTCGACAGCTATACAACGATCTTCAGCAGCCTCGGCACAGCGATTTCGAACACCTACCTCTACAGCACGGCGGCGATTCTTGCCATCGTATTCCTCGGCATGACGGTCGCATACCTTACGACGCGGCGCAAGAGCATGCTCACGGACATTATCGACACACTCACGATGTTCCCGTACATCATCCCGGGCTCTGTTCTTGGTATCACGCTGCTGCTCGCGTTCAATGAGGAGCCGATCCTGCTCTCAGGGACAGCGCTCATCATCATCATCTCACTCGTTATAAGGCGTTTGCCCTATACACTGCGCTCAAGTTCCGCGATCCTCTATCAGATCAGCCCGAGCATTGAGGAGGCATCTATCAGCCTCGGTGCCTCGCCGCTCAAAACGTTCTTTAAGGTGACGGCGATCATGATGCTGCCCGGTGTCATGAGCGGGGCGATCCTCTCGTGGATCACGGCGATCAACGAACTCAGTTCCTCAGTCATTCTCTTCACAGGGGCGACGAAGACGATGTCGGTCGCGATCTACACGGAGGTCATCCGTGCGAGCTACGGCACTGCGGCGGCGCTCTCGACCATTCTCACGCTGACGACAATCGCTGCGATGGTGACCTTCTTCAAGGTCTCGGGCAGTAAGGATGTCACACTCTAGTGCTTTCAGGCAAATGCCTTTTGCATAGATGTCTTTTCGGTCAAAGGAGGTTCTTTTCATGAAGTTCAAGAAAATGTTTGCCGTCCTTGCAGCATCCCTGATGCTCGGCGGCGCTCTCACCGGCTGCGGCGGGGGAGAGAAAAAGCAGGCAGCGGCAGACGACAATTCGCTGGTCATCTACTGCCCGCATCCGCTTGCGTTCATCAATCCTCTCGTGGAGGAGTTTGAAAAGCAGAGCGGCGTAAAGGTCGAGGTCATTGCGGCGGGCACGGGCGAGCTCCTCAAGCGCGTCGAGTCCGAGAAAGCGAATCCGCTCGGCGACATCTTCTGGGGCGGCTCGCTGAACACGATGAAGCCGAAGGCGGATCTCTTCGAGAACTACACCTCGGTGAACGAGGATCACATCCAGACGGCGTTCAAGAACACCGAGGGGCCGATGACGCGCTTCACGGACATCCCGAGCGTCATCATGGTCAACACGAACCTCCTCGGCGATGTGAAGGTCGAGGGGTATGAGGATCTCCTGAATCCTGCACTCAAGGGCAAGATCGCATTTGCTGATCCGTCGAAGTCCTCCTCCTCCTACGAGCACCTCATCAACATGCTCTACGCGATGGGGAATGGCGATCCCGACAAGGGCTGGGACTATGTGGAGAAGCTCTGCCGCAATCTCGACGGGAAGCTGCTCTCCGGCTCGTCTGCAGTCTACAAGGGCGTAGCGGACGGTGAGTACGCCGTGGGTCTTACGTTCGAAGAGGGCGGCGCGAAGTACGTTGCGGACGGCGCACCCGTGAAGCTCATCTACATGAAGGAGGGCGTTATCTCCAAGCCCGACGGCATCTACATCATCAAGAACGCAAAGCACATGGAGAATGCGAAGAAGTTCATCGACTTCATCACGAGCAAGGAAGCGCAGAGCATCATTACGTCACAGCTCCACCGCCGCTCCGTGCGTGACGATGTGGATCCGCCCGTCGGCCTCCTGCCGAAGGATCAGATCAAGATCATTGACGATGAGGAACAGGTCGTCGAGAAGAACAAGAAGGCCTGGCTCGACAAGTTCAAGGATATCTTTACGAGCGTACAGTAATCTTTGTATCAGCATACAATACCGGAGGGCGTGCATCCTTCCGGTATTTTGTATTTGCAGAGATTCTGCTATAATGAATTTGTATTTGTGTACAATGCGTGGAAAGGAGGGGCTATGCGGCGGTTTCAAGATGAAGTGCGCAGTGCGCTCTTAAAATACGCGCTCACGCCGGGTCTCCTCGTTGCGTTCATCTGCATCTTTCTCGCCGCCCTCTACTGGGAGCGCAACGTCGTGACGCGCACGGCAGAGGAGGCGCGTACGGCGGGCGAGATATTCACGGAACTGACGCATGACTATGAGGCACGTGCGGCAGCGCTTGCGATGAACGGCACGGCGCCGATTCATGGGACGGCACAGGAGCGCCGCCTGTATTTTGAGCGCCTGTATGCGGAACTGAGTCTGCATGGAACGCTCCCGCGCTTCTATCTTATGGATGCCGAGCGGCAAATGCTCTTTCAGACACACGCGGGCATCCCTTCCTACCTCGAATCGCCGCCGCCGCACTGGGGCGTACTCTCACGCATGGATACGGCAGAGGGCTGCGTTCAGGAATTTGTCCCGCGTGGGGAACATGAATGGGACTATGTTGTCGGTCAGGCGATTCATGCCCCACTTCCTGTGGGGCAGGTGCATGGGGCGGTGCCTGCGAAAACGGAGGGCTATGCTGTATTCGTTATGTCCGTGCAGGAACTGGCGAAGCGCCTTCAGACCGGCGAGAAGATACACGTTGTCCTTGCGGATCGCGCCGGACGTGCGCCGTTTTCCACCATGACGATCTTTCGCGACCCCGTCTTTCACAAGATCGTGCCGGAAGTTGCGGATGCACATGGGCTGGTCGAGGTGGAAGGGCAGCAGTTCTACGTGGTGCAGGAGCCTGTATTGGACGGACATTTCACCGTCTACGCGATTCTGCCCGTCGGCAGCCGCATCGCGCAGTTCGCGACGGGGGCAGCGATTCTCCTTGCCGTGCTCCTCCTCATGGTGCCGCTGATCTTTTTCCGCGTACGCCGCGAGACAGCAGAGAAAACGCGCGCAATGGATGAGATTGTTGCCGCATTCCGCACCGTGCGCCACGGGAATCTGGAACGGGAACTTGTCATTCAGACGGGGAACGAGTTCGAGGAGATCGCAGGCGAGTACAACCGCATGGTACAGAGTCTTGTGCGGCTGATGCAGGAAAATGAAGAGAGGGCACGTGTGAGTGTGATCTCGGAGCTGCGACAGCTCGAATCGCAGTTTAACCCGCATTTCCTCTTTAACACACTTGAGAATATCAAGTTCATGACAAAACTTGATCCCGATGCTGCTGTGCGTATGATTACAGCGCTCTCCGCACTCCTGCGCTACAGCATTGACAATCGCGTGCAGCGCGTGCCGCTTGCCGAGGATATCCGCCATCTCGAGAACTATATTGAGATTCAGCGGCAGCGTTTTGGTGCGCGTCTGAACTATTCTCAGGAGATTGCAGAGAGTGCAAAGGCGTGTTTTGTGCCGAAACTCCTCCTGCAGCCTGTCGTAGAGAATGCCATCCACTATGGTGCAAATGCGGAGGGGGAGATTCATATCACGACACGGATTGCCGCTGCAGACGGGAATCTGCACATCCGTATAGAGGATGCGGGAACGGGTATGGAGGCGGAGACACTGAAACATCTGCGCTGGATGATGGAGCGCGGGGAAAACAGCTCCATACACACGGGAATCTACAACATACATCGCCGCATTCAGCTCCTCTACGGCATGGAATACGGCATAGAGATTACGCGGCGTGCAGAGGGCGGCACCTGTGTTGCGATGCTCCTGCCAATGGACGATGGAGAGGGAGGTGTGTGCGATGCTGCGCGTGCTCATCGTTGAGGATGAGGAGATCATCCGCCGAGGGCTGCTCTGTACGATCGACTGGGCAGGTATGGGCTGCATTGTCGTGGGAGACGCGCCCGACGGAAGGACAGGGCTGGAACTCCTGCGTACTGAGCATCCCGATGTCGTCCTGACGGACATTCGCATGCCGCGCATGGACGGCATTGAGATGGCAGAATGTGCGCGCGCGGAGGGCATCCTGCCGAAGCTCGTCTTTTTGACCAGCTATGCAGAGTTTGGCTATGCAAAGAAGGCAGTCCGCCTGCAGGCGGCGGACTATCTGCTGAAGCCAGTGGATGAGGCAGAACTCTCCGCGCTTATGCAGCGTCTTATTGCTGCGGGGACAGGCGGCAGAATGGGAATCACGGAGGGAATCGACTGGCGGCGCTATTTCGAAGATGAGACACTCAATCCCTATGTACGGCATGCAATGGAGCGGATTCAGCACGATTATCGGGAGAAGCTCAGCATCGAACTCCTCGCCGAGGAGGCGGGCGTGAGCGCGAGCTATCTCAGCCGCAAGTTCAAGGAGGCGGCGGGGCAGACCTTTCTCGAAATGCTGACGCGCGAGCGCCTGCAAAATGCGATCGCACAGCTCTCCTCAGGAAAGTATCGCGTCTATGAGGTTGCCGAGGAGAACGGGTTCGGCGACTACAAGAATTTTTGTACGGTGTTCAAAAAGTATATGAAATGTTCGCCGCGTACATTTTTGCAGCAGACAAGGGGGACTGCACCGCAGCAGGGGGAAGAATAAGAACAGCAAACACCCGCAGCGAAAGAGCTGCGGGTGTTTGCATTCAGGGAGAAATATGTACTGATGTGTTTTTACGCTGCGGGAAACGCAACGACGAGGAGCATTTTGAACGGCGTTTCCTTTGCCGCATAAACGGAGTGCGGATGGTTCGAGGGCATGACGATGCTCTCACCTTCTTTGAGCGTGTAGGTTTCATCATCGATTTTGATGACGCCTTCCCCCTCGAGCGCCGTGACAAGCGCGTCACCCGTGGAGGCGTGCGTGCTGATGCCCTCGCCCTTCGCGAAGGCGAAGAGTGTGACGCCGATCCCCTTGTTCTGGACGAGCGTCTTGCTGACGACCTGTCCCTCTGCGTATGCGACCTGCTCCTTGAGCAGGAGTGCCTGTTGATGCTGGATATTGTTCAGGATTGCCATGATGTTTCCTCCTTGTGAATCTTGTGTGTTTCTGTGCATAGCATACACGGAATGCGATGCAAAGGATGTGATTCAAGCAACAGCGGCAAGAAAACTGAGAAAAAATCTCAAATTTGTCAAGTATTTGCCTCAATCTTTTCGATGATGAGGCGCTGTACCCATTCGAGCAGCATACGGCGACCTGCGTTCCGCTCCTGCACCGTGCAATAGGGGCACCTAGGAGATCGGCAAGCTTTGTTAATATTAACGGCAATGAGTGTAAAATGTCCTGCCAGAATTTTACAAAGTCTTTTATCTTTTCGCAAAACATATCTTTTCTTGTTGTCAAACATCGTCTGTTGCCCTATAATAACGCATAGATTGTTTTGGAAATGGAACGGAGGAACTTATGGCATTGGATCGCAGCGGCGTTATCGAGCAGGTTCGCAGGATGTCCGACGCACCGTCGGTTTATGAGGGGCTGAAGAAAAAGGCGGAGACATTTCTGGGAGCTGTGGACACGCCGCAGGAAAAATCTGCGTTTCGGACACTCATTGATGAGATCAAGAGCGATGTGCTGACGATCGACCAGCTCATCAGCTTCACGGACTCGCCGGACGGCGTTGCCGTATTTGGTGCGCAGAAGGCGGGCGAACTTGCTGCTGCAGCAAAGCAGGCGAAGGCGCAGGGGGAAGATACCTGCATCTGCCCGGCGTGCCAGGCGGGCAAGGAAATCCTTGCGAATCGGGCGGCAATTGCATCGTAGGAATGTATAGAAAGGAGCTGTTGCACGAACGCATTCGTGTAACGGCTTTTTTGGTGAAGAAAGTGAACATATGACCGTTGCGGATGTCTATATCAATACTCCGGTCAAGAGCCTTGCGCAGGAATTCACATACATTCTGCCCGAAACGCTGACACAGGTCGATGTGGGGTGGCGTGTATTCGTTCCATTTGGCCGCGTGCGCAAGGAGGGCTTTGTCACCTGTGTGCGCACCTACGATGCAGCGCGGGATGGACAGCATGCGCTGAAGGAGATCATCGATGCGGTGGATGAGGAGGCGTGGTTCTCCCGCGAGCTGCTTGCCGCAGCACAGGAACTCGCGGACTTCTACCTCTGCTCGGCGGCGGAGATTATGCGGCTCTTCATGCCGGGTAAGAGCGGGCTGCGCATCTTCCCGGTCTATGCGGCAGCG
The DNA here is from genome assembly GCF_001717585.1 of Selenomonas sp. oral taxon 920. NCBI lineage: Bacteria > Bacillati > Bacillota > Negativicutes > Selenomonadales > Selenomonadaceae > Selenomonas > Selenomonas sp. oral taxon 920. The sequence continues at coordinate 1,610,191 of NZ_CP017042.1, read as the reverse complement.
GAGGATGCGGATACGGCGCACCCCATACTCGCGGATGCACAGGCGCGCGCCGTTTTCTCCCACCTGCGTGAAACCGGCGGTCAGAGCATGGCAGCGCTGCAGCGGGCGATGCCTGCGGCTGCAGTGGAGGGGTGCGTGGAAAAACTGCTGCGCTATGATCTCGTGCGTAAGGAATACCGTGCCGACAAACGCGACAAGGCACACTATGAGAAGTTCTATACAGCCGGGGAGATTACGGATGAGCGGCTCGCGGGGCTTTCCCGCAAGCCCGCGCAGGCGCGGGCGCTTGCACTCTTTCGTGAGAAGTACGAATATGCGCGCGCAGAACTCGATGAAAAAGGAGTTTCGTCTGCGACCATCAAGCATCTTGTTGCGGCAGGGCATCTGACCGAGCATCAGCGGCGCAGGCTGCGTTTCAGCTATGGTATGGGAGCGACTGCTGCATATGCCGAGGCGCTGACGGATGCACAGGCGGCGGCGGCTGCACAGCTGCACGCAGGGATTGCGGAGGGCGCATTTCATGGATATCTGCTGCACGGCGTGACGGGCAGCGGCAAGACGCGTGTCTACATTGAGACGGCGCGTATCGTGCGTGCGCGCGGGCGGCAAGTGATCGTACTCGTACCGGAGATCGCCCTCACGGGACAGCTCATTACGGCATTTCAGGAGGTGTTTGCAGACGACATTGTTGTGCTGCACAGCCAGCTCTCACTCGCAGAGCGCAACGATTCGATTTTCCGTGTACGGCGTGGGGAGGCGGGCATCATCATCGGTGCGCGCTCCGCACTCTTCACACCCGCAAATGATATCGGTGCCATCATCCTCGATGAGGAACAGGATATGTCGTACAAGCAGGACGAGGCACCGCGCTATCATGCGCGCGTGGTCGCGGAAGTGCTGGCGCGTCGTCACGGCGCACTCCTCGTGCTCGGCAGTGCGACCCCCTCGCTCGAGACCTATGCGCGGGCCCAGGCGGGGGAGCTGACGCTGCTCGCAATGCCGGAGCGGATCGGCAGTCAGCCGCTGCCGCGCGTCCGTGCCGTCGATATGCGCGAGGAGCTGCGGCGCGGGCGGCGAACGATCATCTCGCCTCCGCTGCGTGAGCTTCTTACCGAGACGCTTGCGCGCGGCGAACAGGCGATCATCATGCTGAATCGACGTGGTTACTCCACGTTTATCATGTGCCGCTCCTGCGGTGCAGCGATCACCTGCACAGCGTGTGGGCTGCCGCTCGTCTACCACGCAAACGGAGCACTCCTTTGCCATCACTGCGACCTGCGTGTGTCCGTGCCCGAGACCTGCCCGAAATGCGGCAGCCGTTACATCAAATACTTTGGATCGGGCACAGAAAAGCTCGAAGAGGAACTGGGACAGATGCTCCCTGCGGCGCGAGTCGTGCGTATGGACCGCGACACAACGGGACGAAAACTCGCGCATGCGGAGATCCTGACACGGTTCCGCAGGCGTGACTTCGACATCCTGCTCGGCACGCAGATGGTGGCAAAGGGACACGATCTGCCCGGCGTGCAGACGGTGGGCATCATCAGCGCGGATGCGAGCCTCAACCTGCCGGATTTCCGTGCGGCGGAGCGTTGTTTCATGCTCATCACACAGACCGCAGGACGAGCGGGGCGCCACGGCGCACGCGGGGAGGTCATTGTGCAGACCTACAACCCCGAGCATTATGCTGTACAGACCGCCATGCAGCAGGACTATGCCGCTTTTGCGGCACAGGAACTCGCACTGCGCCGCGAGCTTTTTTATCCGCCGTTCAGCCGCCTCGTGAAGCTCCTCTTCCACAATTTGAGCCGCACGCGCGCATGGAACGAGGCACAATCCTTTGTCGCCGCATTTCAAACGGAATTTGCAGGAGCAAACGGATGCGTGGTGATCGGCCCATCGCCCGCGCTGATCGAGCGCGAGCGAAATGAATACCGCTTCATCGCGCTCATCAAGACGGATACACTTGCCGATGTGCAGGCGTATTTGCGCGCACAGGGACTTCATCTGCGCGACGATATCGCCATTGATATCGATCCAATCGCAATTTTTTGAGAAATAATAGAAAAAACCATTGAATATAATTGGAAATCCTGTTAATCTGGACATAGAAGGAAAGACGAATGCTGCGAAGCGGCATAAATCAGCTTTCCTCAGAGCAATGGAGGAATGACTTCCTATGGTGACGATTCTCGGACGGGCGAAGATCAATCTGACGCTCGATATTCTCGGGCTTCGAGAGGACGGGTTTCACGAGATTGCGACGGTGATGCAGTCCCTCGCGCTCGCGGATACACTCACACTCACGCGGCAGGAGGAGGGAATTACGCTGCGCGTGGATCTGCCGGGATTGGAGGCGGATGAGCGCAACCTGGCTCATCGTGCGGCGGCTCTTGTGAGAAAAGAGTGCGGCATTCGCGGCGGTGTCCACATCGACATCACAAAGCGGATCCCCGTTGCCGCAGGCCTTGCCGGGGGAAGTGCCGATGCGGCGGCTGCGCTGCGCGGAATGAATAAACTCTATGCTCTGGGACTCTCGGATGCGGAGCTCTGTGTGCTCGGCGCACAGATTGGGTCCGACATTCCCTTTTCCCTCATGGGCGGGACGGTACTTGCGACTGGACGCGGCGAGATTATGCAGCGCCTCGCGGACTTCCCGGCAACCCATGTTGTTCTTGCCACGCCTCCTGTGGCTGTCTCGACGCCGTGGGCATACCGCAGCTACGATGCAAATCCGCCGGCGGAGCATCCGAATAATGCAGCGTTCTTGGATGCACTCGCACGCGGTGATCGAACGCGCTGCGCAGGCCTGATCTGCAATGTGCTCGAACCTGTGACGGAGGCGGCACATCCCGTGATTGGCGACTATCGTGCACGTATGCACGCACATGGTGCACTCTGTGCGATGATGTCGGGCAGCGGGCCGACGGTGTTCGGGCTCTTTGCAGAGGAGCAGACAGCGGCAGCGGCAGCGGCAGCGTTCCGTCAGGAGACGGATGCCGCCGTGCATCTGACGCGTACGGCAGGCAGGTACGAGGAACGAAACAGAGGGAATTGATATGCAGGGAAAACTATCTCCGGTTGTTGTGAACAGCTATCAGCCGCTTCGTGAAATTGTCTGTGAGGTGCTGCGCGATGCCATTCGCGGCGGGATTCTAAAACCCGGTGAATGGCTGAAGGAGACCGATCTCGCAGACGAACTTCTCGTCAGCCGCACGCCCGTGCGTGAGGCGATCCGAAAACTTGAGCAGGAGGGCTATGTCGTCACCGTACCGCGGCGCGGTGCCTATGTCGCAAGCGTATCCATCCGCGACATCAACGAAATCTTTGAGATCCGCGCGGCACTCGAGGCACTTGCCTGCGAGCTGGCGGCGGAGCGGATTACCGATGAGGAACAGGAACGTCTGGAACGTCTCCTCGTTGCTATTGGGCGTGCCATCGAGGAGCGCGATATGGATCGCATCGTACGAACCGACATCGAGTTTCATGAGCTCCTGTATCAGGCTGCACGCAACGAGCGTCTGCTCGCGATCATCGGCAATCTGCGCGAGCAGCTCACGCGCTTTCGCACGATTTCAATGTCCTATCCGGGACGTCTCAAGGCGACGCTCGAGGAACACCGTGCGATTGTGGATGCCATCGGCTCGGGCGATCCGCGCCTCGCACGGAAGGTGGGCGCAAAGCATATGGAAAATTCGGAGAAGACACTGCTTTACGCCATTGAGGAACAGGAAAAAAAGACAGGTACCACCCTCGTGAAACGCAAGGGTAAAAAGACAAAGGAAAATGTTGAGTAGGCATTTTTGGAGAATGGGAGGAGCATAATGTTGGACTTTGTTACAGTCATATTGGCAGCGGGCAAGGGCACGCGCATGAAGTCGAAGCTGCCGAAAGTCCTGCACCGTGCAGCGGGGAAATCCATGCTGCAGCATGTCATTGACGCGGCAGATGCGGCAGGTGCGCGGCGCAACATCGTAGTCACGGGCTTTGGCGGTGAGACGGTACGTGAGGCCATCGGGGACAGTGTGGAGTACGTGGAACAGCGCGAACAGCTGGGTACGGGACACGCTGTTCTGCAGACGAAGGAGCTGCTCGCAAAGGAGCACGGAACCATCATGGTGCTCTGCGGGGATACACCGCTTCTGACGGCAGAGCTCTTGGCGCGCTTCCACGAGGAACATGTGCAGACGGGGGCAAAGGCGACCGTGCTCACAGCGATCATGCCGAATGCGAAGGGATATGGGCGCATCGTGCGCCGCGCAAACGGCGAGGTCTTGAAGATTGTCGAACACAAAGATGCGACGGAAGCAGAGCGCGAGATTCACGAGGTCAACGCGGGCATCTACTGCTTTGACGCACAGGCGCTTTTCTCGGCACTCGCGAAGGTCACGAACGACAATGCGCAGGGTGAGTACTATCTCCCGGACGTGCTCAGCATACTGCATGATGCGGGCGAGAAGATCTGGGCGGTCGTCGCAGACAACTACGAGAGTACGCTCGGCATAAATTCGCGCAGTCAGCTCGCTGTGGCAGAGCGTATCCTGCGCCGCCGCAAGGTCGAGGAGCTCATGGCGGACGGTGTTACGATCATCGACCCGCAGAGCACCTTCATTGATGCTGAGGTGCGCGTCAGCATGGATACTGTCATCTATCCCTTTACCTTTTTGGAGGGGAGCACGGTCATCGGTGCAGACTGCGAGATCGGCCCCAGTGTGCGCTTTCAGAACATGGTGATCGGCGACAAAGTCAAGGCGCACTATGTCTACGCACACGATGCCGAGGTCGAGAGCGGGGTAGATCTGGGACAGTTCAACCACATCCGTCCGGACAGCCATATCGGCGCAGGGGTCAAGATGGGGAACTTCGTTGAGGTCAAGAACTCTAATATCGGCACGGGCTCAAAGCTGCCGCATCTCTCCTACATCGGGGACTGCGACATGGGTGCTCACGTCAACATGGGCTGCGGCACGATTACGGTCAACTACGATGGAAAGAATAAGTTCCGTACGACGATTGCGGACAATTCCTTTATCGGCTGCAATTCCAATCTTGTCGCCCCTGTTGCCGTGGGGGAGGGGGCCTATGTTGCCGCTGGTTCAACCATTACGCGTGATGTGCCGGCTGGAACCCTCTCTGTCGCGCGTGCGCGTCAGAAGGAGATCGACGGCTGGCATGACAAACGAAAATGAGACTCGCATATGATTCCCGCATAAGGCTCTGAACAATGTGAAAAAGAGGGGGAACGCTCTTCCAAAAACAAACAGTGCGTGTTATACTATCTATAGATTTGTGTATAGACGCGTCTGGCTTTTAGGAGGAACAGTGAGATGAGTTTTCCGACCGACAACGTATGCATCCTGACGGGGAATGCGAATCCCCAATTGGCAAAGGACATTGCAGACCGTATCGGCATACCACTCTGCGAGGCTTTCGTCGGACAGTTCAACAACGGCGAGATCCAGGTGATGATTGAGGAGAGTATTCGCGGGAAGGATATCTTCATCATCCAGCCAACCAGCTTCCCCGTGAATGACAATCTCATGGAGCTGCTTATTCTCACGGATGCGTGCAAGCGTGCTTCCGCCCACAGTATTACGGCGGTTGTTCCGTACTATGCCTATGCCCGTCAGGATCGCAAGACGCGCGGGCGCGAGCCGATCTCGGCAAAACTCGTTGCCAATCTCATGACGACGGCGGGCGTGACGCGTGTTGTTACGGTTGATCTGCACGCGGGTCAGATACAGGGATTCTTTGATATCCCCGTGGACCATCTCGCGGCTGCGCCCGTCTTGGCAAACTATTTCCGCGAGCAGGCGATTGATGATCTCGTCGTTGTTTCGCCGGATCTCGGCGGCGTCACGCGTGCACGCATTATGGCGGATTTTCTCCATGCACCGATTGCGATTATTGAGAAGCGCCGTCCGTGCCCCGGCTGTGCGGAGGTCATGAACCTCATCGGCGAGGTCGAGGGAAAGACAGCACTGCTCATCGATGATATTGTCGATACGGCAGGCTCTCTCTGCGAGGGGGCAAAGGCCCTCAAGGAGCGCGGGGCAAGACGTATTCTTGCAGCGTGCTCGCATGCAATTCTCAGCAACCCGGCGACCGAGCGTCTAAACGCCTCGGTCATCGACCAGCTTGTCATCACCGACTCTATTCCGATTCTGCCTGAGAAGCAGTCCGATAAACTCGTCACACTCTCTCTCGCACAGTCCCTCGCGGATGTCATTGTGCGGATTCAAAGTCATCGTTCCGTGAGCCTGCTCTTTAACCATCATTAAACAAACAGGCTTCGCGCAGAAAGAGAAGGGGCGTCGAGGGAATCACTGATCAAATTAGGTTCGTCAGATTGGTGCGGTTTTGTCCTGCCAAGGAAACAAACCAGACGCATAGCCGCTCTGCTATGTGGAGGATTTGTTGATACAGGCAGGGTGAAAAGGATGCACCATGAGGATGGGCTGAATTTATTAGTGCCTCCCTTACGGGCGCCTCTTTTTCATACATTTAGGAGCAACAACCTATGCACGTTGTTATTATCGGTTCGGGACCTGCAGGTGTCTCTGCAGCCCTCTATGCGCGGCGCGGCGGTGCAGAGGTGACGGTCATCACGAAGGGGACGGGCTTTCTCGCCGCGGCTGAGTGGGTGGAGAATTACTATGGCTTTCCGGAACCGATTACGGGCGCGGAGCTGGAACAGCGCGGGATTGACGGCGCAAAGCGGCTCGGCGTGCATTTCGAGATGGATGAGGCGCTTGCGGTCCAACCCGCGGATCATGGGGCGGCATTTCTGATCGAGGGAGTGCGTCAACGCTACGAGGCAGATGCCGTCATTTTGGCGGCGGGGGCGCACCGCAAGATGCCCTCTATCGCGGGGCTCCGCTCATTCGAAGGGCATGGCATCAGTTACTGTGCGATCTGTGACGCATTCTTCTATCGCGGGAAAAATGTTGCCGTTATCGGTGCAGGAGAATATGCTCTGCACGAGGCGCAGATCCTCCTGCCGCACGCAGCGCATTTGACACTCCTGACGAATGGAGCCGACCTTACGGCAGCACTTTCGAGCGATATTGCGGTGAACACACGAGAGATTGCCCGCATCGAGGGCGAACGCCGCGTGCGGCAGATCGTCTTTGCCGATGATTCCCGCATGGATGTGGATGGTGTATTTGTCGCAGTCGGTACGGCGGGGAGCGTGGAACTGGCCCGTAAGCTGGGTGTACTGGTTCACGACGGGAAAATTCCCGTCGGGGAGCATATGGAGACGAATGTCCCAGGTATCTATGCAGCAGGGGACTGCACGGGCGGATTGATGCAGATTGCCAAGGCGGTCTATGAGGGCGCTGCGGCGGGGCTTGCCGCTGTGCACCATCTGCGCAGGGGATAGAAGAGTTTGTAAGGGGAGAGAAAAGGGGGGACGGATATGTCGGCACATGGCTTGAAGGACTTGCATTTTCAAGATTATATCGCTCGATTCGAGCTGTGGAATGCACTGGCCGATGCACAGCGGGAGCATCTCATCGCCCATACGCGCTTTCAGCGTGCGGTCAAAGGAGAGATCATTCATCGCGGTGCTCTTGCCAGTGCAGGTACGCTGCACGTCATATCCGGCGCTCTGCGTGTCTATATCCTCTCGGAGGAGGGGCGTGAGTTTACGCTTTATCTCCTGCGCGAGGGGGATATTGCGCTCCTTGCGAGCACAGCATTTCTCGGTGCGGTTTCCTGTGATATTGCGATTGAGGCAGCGAAGGGGACGGAGCTCTTTATCTCGGATACACAAGCTGTGCGTGAGATCTTTGACGCCAATCTGGCGGTGCGTGCCCATGCGTATGAGTATGCGGTTGCGCGCCTTTCGGAGATGCTCTGGAAGTTTCAGCAGATGCTCTTTACATCGGCAGATCGGAGACTTGCGAAATTCCTGCTCACAGAATCCGCACGTACGGCGAGCGATGAAATCCGTCTGACGCACGAGGAGACCGCACAGTATCTCGGGACGGCGCGGGAAGTCGTCAGCCGTCTCATCCGTGAGTTCAGTCAGGAGGGCTTGGTGCAGACCTCCCGAGGGCGCATACACATCCTCAATCGTGCGGCTCTGCAGGAGCGTGCGGGTGTCTGACCCGTGGAATCATCGGAGGAGCCTATGTTGATCTATCTTTTGACCGTTCTTGTCATCCTTCTGCTCATCATCTTGTTTCGATATCTGCCGCGGCGCGTCTTCCTCGTGTTCGTCCTGCTGCTTGCGGCGTTTGGCGGCATTGTCTTTCACCTGCAGACGGCAGAGCGCCCGCCTGAGCCGCTGACGGCAGAGGAGCGTGCTGCCATTACGCGCGAGCAGGAGCTCTTTATGCCGTGGTGGGGAACGTATCAGAAACAGATTGCCGAGCTGGACCGCAACTGGACGCGTTACCACCAGATCCTGTCCGATGCGAAGGAGGGGGAGACGGAGCTTGCGATTACCTATGCGCGGCTGGTTGATCTCGAACGGGATATGCAGGATCTGCATACGCGGATGGAAAAAAATTCTCCGCCGCTGGAACTTTCGGAGCACGTCTACGATCCTCTTGCGAGCATTGTCAGCAAGACGAACGACTATGTCGCAGACGAGCAGAAGGCGATCACGCTCACACGCGCTGCGGCCGATCCTGCTGCGATGAAGGAGAAAAATCCTGCTGAGCAGGCACGCCTCTTGGAGCTTGTCATGCTTCGTGAGTCGCCGGTGGCACTCTTTATCGGCGACGAGGTTGGGCTCATCCGCCGGTACTTTGCCCCTGTTTCACCGGCACATGAGGCGGCAGGGGAGCCGATTGCGGCGCAGGACGGTGATGAAAAATCTCTCGACAAATAGCCTGTTTTAAGCTATAATGCAGTCTGTGTCTTGATTGCGCTCGTAGTCCAGTGGATAGGACGTTAGCCTCCGGAGCTGAAAGCGTGGGTTCGACTCCCGCCGAGCGCACCATATGAAAATCTGTCCTGCGGGGTTCCGCAGGACTTTTTTATTAGGACGTTCTGAAAAAGGATTTTGATGGATGGTGAAGAATACTAACAGGAAGGGAAATTTATTTTTCGTTAGGAGATGAATGAATGGCGCGAAAAGAGGTGCAGGCAGCGGTGCGTCCGGTGCTCATGCGCAGCTTACATTTGAAAAAGAATGCGTTTCGGCAGTTTTTCTACGAGAGTTCGCTCCGTTTTGGAGAGCAGATTGGCAGGGATATTGCGGAGCTGAAGGATGAGACGGCATCCATTGTCAACAAGAAGTATATGTTCTCTCTCGCGACGGAGAAGAGTGGTGCACAGAGCTTTCTGAAGTGGATTGCGGACGAGTTCAATGCGGAGGATGTCTCGCACGAGCAGGAGGAGCGTCTGCGCCGTCTGGTGGCGGAGTATCCGAAGATCCGCTCCTACATCCGCATCGAGGAGGATCAGCTCCTCTTTGATCACAATCGGTTTGCCGAGGATGTGGTGGCAGGACGATTCAAAGAGACGATCTTTGGCATTACCTTCGATATTCAAAGCGTGATTGAGACGGCGATCAACACGGGTTCCGTAGCACTTGATTTTTCCATCGAGCCGTTCAAGAAGGCGCTCCTGTATACCGATCATGTGCGTGCAAACATTCAGCCCTATGCCGATCGCCTCCTGACGGATATGAGCCTCGGGCACTGGGATCTCTATGAGGAGCTGACGGAGGAGGGGCGCGAGGACAGCGTCTGTCTGCGCCTGCCGCCGACGGACTTCCTCGTCGCGCGCCCGCCGCAGATGGATGTTATCATGAACGGCACCTGTGCCATTGACTTCGGCACACGCAGCACCGTTGTCGTCTGCCGCGACCGCGAGGCGCGTCTCCTGCGCATCGGCAAGGGAGACTACGAAAACGAGCCGACGATTCAGGATTACGAGAATCCGACGGCGATCGAGCTGATCGACATCGAGAAGTTTAAGCAGCTCTATCGCGCGCGCGAGGGACGTCCCTATACGGAGTGGGCGCAGGTGACGGCATCCCATCAGGCGGCAGATGCGATCTTTGAGCGGCAGTCAACGGAGGGCATTGCGGTCTACTACTCCGTGTTCAGCGAGCTCAAGCGTTGGACGCGTGACACGGCGAACTCTCCGATCCTAAAGGACAGGCACGGCTATATTCAGGAGGTCAAGCCGTATGCGGAAACGCAGCCGCTCGATGCGGGCGGCTTTGATCCGATTGAGATCTATGCGTACTATCTCGGCCTCTACATTAACAATATGCACCGCAACATCTACCTGGACTACATCCTGTCCTTCCCTGTGGGCTATGAAAAGAGCGTGCGGGAGCACATCCGCATGAGCTTCGAGCGCGGTCTCCGAAAGACTCTGCCGAAGGCGCTGCTTGATGATCCCGAGATGATGCGCCGCTTCCGCGTGTACGATGGTGCCAACGAACCGGCGGCGTATGCGATCAGCGCGCTTGAGGCATACGGTCTCGAGCCAAAGCGTGTGGGTGAGGAGGTTGCCTACGGCGTCTTTGACTTCGGCGGCGGCACGACGGATTTTGACTTTGGTGTAGAGTATGTGCCGGAGAACGGACGCCGCAAGTTTGTCATCGAGCAGTTCGGCTTCGGCAGCGACATGTATCTCGGCGGCGAGAACATCCTCGAGCTGCTGGCATATGAGGTGTTCAAGGACAATCTTGCGGAGATGCGTCAACACAAGATCACATTTGCTCTGCCGCCCGAGAGCGAGACGTTCGCGGGGGCAGAGGCACTCGTGCGCGAGACGCGTGATGCTGCATCGCATCTCAACAATAAGATCCTCGCTGAGCGACTGCGCCCCTTCTGGGAGCGCCGTGAGGGGTATGACGAGTTCGCGGCGGGGGACAGCTTCGATACGCAGATCACGCTCTTCTCATCTGAAAAGACGGGAAATGCGGGCAATCGCGCCGAGATTCGTCTGCACATTGACGTGAAGAAGCTCGAGCGCACGCTCGAGGCTCGCATTCGCCGCGGTGTCGATAACTTCTTTCAGGCGATGGCAACGGCGTTCAAGGGCCGCGATGTGCGCCAGATCCACATCTTTCTCGCGGGCAACTCATGTAAGGCACCGATGGTGCGCAAGCTCTTCGATGAGTACATCGCGCGCCAGATCAATGCACTGCACCAGATGACCTCCGAGCGTCCTGCCGAGAAGTCAGACGCAGCGGGCAAGAAGCCGGAGGCGAACGGCAAGTTGTCTGCACAGCGCAAGGATGCACCGTTCCTGCTCTATCTCCCGCTTGGCATGGAGGATGCAGAGAAGGAGAAGAAAATTCTCCACGATGGCTTCGACCGCCTGCGCACAGGGAAGACGGGCGTGGCGTTTGGACTCCTGCGCTGCCGCAAGGGCGGGAAGGATGTCAAGATCATCAACAAGAATGTGGACGAGCATGACGAGCTTCTCTTCCCGTATTTCCTCGGAAGTCTGAACGAGCGCGGCTGCTTCAAGGTGGACATCGATGCGCGTGTCGACTACGGTGTGTGGACATATTTCACGTATGCGGACGAGGATGAGTTCGAACTTTACTATACGCAGGAACCGCGTGCGCTGAAAGGCCATATGAAGGCCGCGGAGGTGCGCATGGTGCGCTGCATGATCGACGCAGATGATGTGAATGATGACGATGAGGTGGGGGTCTACATCCGCAAGCGGTCACCGAACACGATCGAATACACGGTCGCCTCGGAGAAGAGCCTTGCGGCAAAGACTTACAAGGGAACGATTTACACCGTCCGTCTGGGCTGATTCGCTGCTCTGGAAAGGAGCGTCGTGATGCAACACCTGCCATTCAAAAACTATATGGAAGATGCTGTGGAGCACATGCTGAATCGTGTGGCGCCGCAGTATCCGGATGTGTGTATGTGCGATCGCTGCCGCACGGATATGATGATGATTGCGCTGAACAATCTCCCGCCGCGCTATGTCTCTACGCACAAGGGCTCTGTGCTGCAGCGTGCCAAGGGCATGGAACTCCAATACGAGGTGGAGGTTCTGACCGAGGTCATGCGTGCGGTACAGATCGTCGGCGGACAGCCGCATCACGGACGAAACGAAGAGGGACTGCGCGAGAACTGAGCCCCATATACCCAAAAACACCCGCAGATAAAATTTGTCAAGCGGGTGTTTTTTTGTTACAATAAAGGAGAAATCAAAGGCGATCTGCGCGTCGGCGTCTCTGAAGAGGCGCGGGCGTATTTCTTTTGTTGCGTGTATGGCATTCGGGAGAGAGGAAGCTGTTATGTTCGCGAGGATCAAGCGTGATATCCGCGTTGTCTTTGAGCGCGACCCTGCGGCGCGGAGCACGATCGAGGTATTGCTCTGTTACGGAGGACTGCACGCCATCTGGCTCCACCGCATATCACACGCGCTCTACGTACGCGGTTGGGTGCTTCTCCCACGCCTGATCTCAAATTTTGGACGGTTTCTGACGGGTATTGAGATCCATCCGGGCGCAACGATCGGCGAGGGGCTCTTCATCGACCACGGCACGGGCATTGTCATTGGTGAGACCGCAGAGCTCGGGCGCAACGTCACGCTCTATCAAGGAGTGACGCTCGGCGGCACGGGCAAGGAGAAGGGAAAGCGCCATCCGACCATCGGCAACAACGTTGTCGTCGCCTCGGGCGCAAAGGTGCTCGGTTCGTTTACCGTCGGCGATCACGCGAAGATCGGCGCCGGCTCCGTTGTGCTGAAGCCCGTCCCTGCGCGCGCAACGGTGGTCGGAATTCCCGGCCGCATTGTCGTGATGAATGGACATCGTGTCCGCACGGAGACAGAACTGCTTGAGGCACGGGAGCTTTCCCTCGCATACAATGAGAGTGCAGAGGAGATCGCGAGCGAGCTGGATGTCGATCTCGATCACGATATGCTGCCCGATCCCGAGGCGGAGATGCTCGAACAGATGCGGCAGGAGATTGAGTCGCTGAAAGCCCGTCTCTCCGAACTGGAAAAAGAAAAATAAAGGAGAGTTGTCATGCTTACCGTTTACAATACAATGACGCGAAAGAAAGAAGAGTTCCATCCGCTGCGCGCGGGGGAGGTCAGCATTTACTGCTGCGGCGTGACGCCGTACAACGATCCGCATATCGGCAATGCACGCCCCTTTGTCACATGGGATGTCATTCGACGCTTTCTTGCACGCAAAGGGTACAAGGTGCGCTACATTCAGAATTTCACTGATGTGGATGATAAGATCATAGGTGCTGCGAACCGTGAGGGCGTGACGTGGAAGGAGATCTCCGACCGCTATATCGCCGCTTACTTCAAGGCGATGGATGCGCTCAATGTGCGCCGCGCCGACGTGTTTCCGCGTGTCTCCGAGACAATGGAGGACATTCAGCGGATGATTGAGACGCTGATCGCACGCGGCTATGCGTATGCGACGGCGGCGGGCGATGTCTACTACCGCGTTGAGGCATTTGCACGCTATGGTTGCCTCAGCGGGCGCAGTCTCGATGATATGGAGGCGGGTGCGCGCGTCGAGGTCAACGAGACGAAGGAGAATCCGATGGATTTTGCCCTCTGGAAGGCGGCAAAGCCAGGTGAACCCTCGTGGGAGAGTCCGTGGGGGAAGGGGCGTCCCGGCTGGCACATCGAGTGTTCGGCAATGTCCGTGAAATATCTCGGTGATGCCTTCGACTTCCACGGCGGCGGCAACGATCTGATCTTCCCGCATCACGAGAACGAGATCGCACAGGCGGAGCCGTGCATTGACGGTGATGAGAAGTTTGCACGTTACTGGCTGCACAACGGATTCATCACGATTGACAACGAGAAGATGTCGAAGTCGAAGAACAACTTCTTTACGGTAAAGGATATCCTAAAGGAGTTCCCAGGCGAGGTCATTCGCTTCTTCATCCTCCAGACGCACTACCGCAGTCCGCTTGACTTCAGCGACGAGCGTCTGCATGAGGCGCAGACGGCACTCGAGCGTCTGTGCAATGCGAACGCGGTCGTTGCGGAGCTCACACAGCGCGAGGGAACGGCGAACACGGCTGCAGAGCTGGCGGCACAGGCGGAGACGTTTCTGCGGGACTTTGACGCAGCGATGGACGACGACTTCAATACAGCACTTGCAATCAGTCAGATGTTCGGACTCGCGAAGGAGATCAACCGCTACCATCAGGAGGTGGAGCGCGGCGCAGCATTTGATGCGGCGAACTTCGGGAGGGCGGCAGAAGCCTATCGTACGATGGCGGCGATCATCGGCATTTTCGAGCAGGCGGAGACGGCAGCGGATGATGGCCTCACAGATGCGTTGATGGATCTCATCATCGGCATTCGGCAGGAGGCGCGTGCAGCGAAAAACTGGGCAGTTGCAGACAAGATCCGCGATGGGCTCAAGGAGGCGGGCGTCGTGCTCGAGGACACGCCGACAGGCGTGCGCTGGAAAAGGGCTTGACCGCGCATGAAGTTTGAACGGTTTCAACAGCTTGTACGCATGATGTTCCTGCCGGATGAGGCGGGCAATATCCGCACACGCTATGAGAATGTGGATGCAGCGAATATACATCCGCTTGTTCTCGCATACATAGGCGATGCCTATTTTCATCTCTATGTGCGCATGCGGCTTCTCTCCTACGAGCAGACGCAGGTACAGGCGCTCCACGCATTCAGCGCACAGATCGTCTCTGCGCTCTGGCAGGCACGCGCCTACCGCGGCATCTCGGATATGCTCACGGAGGAGGAGCAGACAATCTATCGGCGTGCGCGCAATACGAAAAGCCACGCACCGCGCAGTGCATCCGTCGCGGACTATCATACAAGCACGGGCTTTGAGGCATTGCTTGGGAGCCTCTACATCCGGCAGGAGACCGAGCGCCTCGAGGAGATCACGGAGGCGGCATTTCAGATCATCGCGAAAGAGATGATGAGTATTCAGCAGGAGCAAACGCATGGAAATTAAACTGATTGCAAAGACCCCCAACTATCTGAAGACCTGTTGGACGGCGGCGCGGACGTGCTACAGCGCGGATTCACCGATCGAGCTGCTCGCACAGGAAAAGACGGACGAAGAGATGCTGCGTCTCTTAGAGCGCATTATGACGAGCAAGCATCTCTCCGTCATTGAACACTGCTCCATGACCTTTGCCGTTAAGGATGTCTCGCGCACACTGCTCGCACAGTACAGCCGCCATCGCATTGGTGTTTCACTTAGTGTGCAGAGTCAGCGCTATGTCTCCGAACAGTCCGCAAAGCAGGCGGACGGACTCTTTGGTCATGTTGTTCCGCAGACGGTGGCGGACAACAAGGAGGCATATGCACGTTATATGGCATGTATGCGTGAGATTCAGCAGGCATACGACGATCTTCTTTCCCTCGGCGCTGCAAAACAGGATGCTCGTTTTGTTCTGCCGGGCGGTGCGTGCACGAATTTTGTCACGACCCTCAATTTGCGCTCCTTTATGGATGTGTATGAAAAGCGCGTTCTGACACCCGGTGCACAGTGGGAGATCAAGGAGATGATGCTGTGCATGCGCGACCTGATCGTTGCCGCAGAGCCGTGGCTGGAGCGATTTGTTCCGCGCGGATAAGGTGGGGGAGCGCAATGAAAGCAAGGGAACAACGCGCGGAGAAACGTGCAGACAAACGCATGGAGAAACACACAGAGCAGTGCAGTGAGGAACAGCCCGCCCATATTCTTGCCGGACGGCACGCCATCGTGGAGGCAATCAAGGCGGGACGCGGCATCAATCGTATCCTTCTCGCGGACGGCCTGCATGGCAGCTCGGCGCATGAGCTGCGTGACCTCGCACATGAGCATGGCATTGTGGTCGACACGGTAGGGCGTGCAAAGCTCGATGCTGTCGTGCCGGAGGGCGTGCGCCATCAGGGCGCGATCGCCTATGTCGCACCCGTTGCCTACGTCGCCGTCGAGGAGATCATTGCGGCGGCGCGAGAGCGCGGAGAGGATCCACTGCTGCTTCTCCTCGACGGCATCGAGGATCCGCAGAATCTCGGGGCTCTGCTTCGCACGGCGGACGCGGCAGGCGTGCATGGGATTCTTCTGCCGCGCCGCCACAGCGTCCCGCTGACGGAGACGGTTGCACGCGTCTCGGCAGGTGCGCTCGAATACGTGCCGGTCGCACGCATCGGCAACATCGCTCAGACCATGCGCGCACTGAAGGAGCAGGGCTTTTGGATTGCGGGCGCGGATATGACGGGCGAGGAGATGTATGACCGTGCGAACCTCACAGGTGCACTCGTTCTCGTCATTGGGAGCGAGGGGCGCGGGATGAGCCGCCTCACGCGCGACCTCTGCGACTTCACCGTACGTCTGCCGATGCGTGGGAAGATCAACTCGCTCAACGCCTCGGCCGCAGGTGCGATTCTGATGTATGAGGCGCTGCGTCAGCGCACGGCGAAGGTGTGTCATGGCTAGGCAGCGGGAGCCCGAGTACTATCTCATCGACGGCTACAACGTCATCAACGCATGGCCGGAGCTCATCCGTCTGCGCGGCAATCTCGATGAGGCGCGTGATGTCCTCGTGCACATCCTTACGGAGTACGGTGTGTTTGAGAATTACGAGATGACGGTCGTGTTCGATGCATTCTTTACCGAGGATGAGGAGCATGAACTGCAGATCAGCGACCGTATGCGGGTTATTTACACGGGCGCGGGCGAGACGGCAGACAGCTGTATTGAACGGCTTGCCTATACGGCGGTGCGCGCGGGGCGCGAGGTGCACGTTGTCACCTCCGACGGCGCGGAACAGAGCGTTATCCTAGGTGCAGGCGCCTACCGCATCACCTCCCCCGAGCTGCGCCGCTCTGTGAAGAAGGCGAAGAAGCAGATGAAAGCGGAGTACATGAATCCGCACATCCAGCCGCTCGCCCGCAGCGAACTGCACGAGCGTATCGACCGTGACACGCTTGCGCGGCTTGAGGAACTGCGGCGTAGGAAATAAGAAGCGAAAGACAAAAACTCTTTGAACCATAAACGGCTCAAAGAGTTTTTGTATATGTGCTTACCACCGCTTCGTCTTGCGCCAGAACGAGGGCCGCAGCAGGATGAGCAGGGTGAAGATTTCGAGGCGCCCGAGGAGCATGGAGAGGCAGAGGATGCCCTTGGCAAAGTCCGAGAGCGGTGCGTACGTAGAGGTTGCGCTCACAATGCCGAAGGCGGGGCCGATGTTGCCGAGCGTCGTGATCGCAACGGCAATCGCATCGAACGGCTGCAGTCCGTCCATCGTGAGGAGGAGTGCTGTCACGAAGATGATTGTAACGTAGAGGAAGAAGAATGTCCCCACGCGCAGCAGCATCGCGCCGTCTACGTGTGCACCGCCCAGCGAGATGTCGACGACACGGTGCGGGTTCAGTTTTTGGAGGATCACAGCGCGTGCATTGCGAACGAGGAGAATGATGCGTGCGACCTTGATGCCGCTTGCAGTTGATCCTGCACAGCCGCCGATTGTCATGAGGAGGAGGAGCAGCAGCTTCGAGAAGGTCGGCCACATTTCAAAGTCCGCCGAGACGAAGCCTGTTGTTGAGAGCGATGTCACTTGAAAGACGGCGAAGCGTACGGCTGCCGTGAAATCCATCCCCATCTCTGCAATGAGATTCAGAGCAATGAGCAGCACCGAGGTTAGGATTATGCCGAGGTAGGTGCGAAACTCCGTGTTGCGAAGAATGACGGACGGACCTTTGACCCATGCGCGATAGTAGAGGGAGAAACTGCCGCCTGCGAGAAACATAAAGAGGGCAGTCCACAGTTCAAACGGGAGATTGTGAAAGTGCATCGTACTGTCGTCGTATGTCGAAAAGCCGCACGTTCCAATTGTCGACATTGCGTGCGTGACGGCAATGCTGAACTCGACGCCGCAGAGCATGAAGATGAGGGTTGTAACTGCTGTAAAGACAAGGTAAATCTTAAAGAGTGCCATAGTCATATCGCGCAGACGCGGCATGACGCGGTCCATCGTCGGCCCCGCACCCTCGGCGTTGTACATATAGATTGTGCTTGCGCCGGACTGCGGCAGGAGCGCGATGAAGATGACGATGATGCCAAGACCCCCGATCCACGCTGTCATCATCCGCCAGAAGAGAATGCTGTAGGGGAGATGTCCGAGTGAAGAAAAGACGGTTGCACCTGTTCCCGTGAACCCTGAGATGCTTTCAAAAAGGGCGTCGAGAAAGCCGAGGTAGTTGCCGAGGAGATAGGGGAGCATGCCGAGGAATGTCCCGGTGAACCAACCGAATGCCGTGATGGCGATGCCCTCGCGTGCCGTCAGTTCGTCGGCGGGGGTTCCATAGCGGCGGAAGCCGACACCGAGGAAGACACTGACGAGGACGGACAGCATGAATGCCTGGCGGCTCGGCTCATTGCCTGCAATCGCGAGTACAAGCGGAATCACGAGCGCTGCCGCCATCGCGAACGAGAGACGCGAGAGAATGTAGTTGACCGTGTAGATGTTCATAGATTGCTACCACGTATGTGCTGTATCCTCGAAGAGCGATCCGAGGAAGAGGAAGAATGCGAAGATTTCGATGCGGCCGAGGATCATCAGCAGGCTGCATATCACCTTTGTCCAAGCGGGCAACATTGCAGCCGTATCAAGATCTGTGAGCGAGGCGACACCGCCCGTCGTCGTGAGACACGAGACCGTCAGTGCAATCGTCTCGATGGGGCTGAGACCTGCGAGGGCGATGAGGAGACTGCTGAGGGAGAAGACGGCGGCGGAGATGAATGCGAGCACGAGAATCCGCCCCGCTGAGTGCAGGGGAACGATTCCGCCGCCCTGCCGCACGGCGAACACCATGTGCGGGTGGAGGGTGCGCAGGAGCTCCGTCCATGCGAGGGAGAAGAGCACGAGTACGCGCGATATGCGAAAGCCTCCCGCTGCCGAGCCCATGCAGCCGCCAATGACTGCAAGCAGGATGAGCAGCAGCGCAGCACCGCCGTGAAGCGGGACTTCCTCCTGCAGCATCAGGCCGTTTGTCGACAGAAAAGAGGCAGCATAAAAAAATCCGTAGCTGAGCGCACCCGTAATCGGCTGCGTGTCGTGCAGTATGGGGAGAATGGAGAGCAATGCTCCCGCTGCGAGAAGGAGTACAAAGAAAGAACGCAGCTCCATATGACGTGTGAGTGACGTTCCCGCCCTCCGGCGCAGCATTTGCCAGAGTGTGAGCAGCGGAAGCGCGGAGAGCAGGGCGACGAGCCCCGCCCCAAGCATGAGCAGCGGCTTGGGCGAAAGCCCTCCCGTCATCGGTCCCGCGCCCGAGGAGATCGTAAAGAGTGCGAGGATAAGCGCAGGGAAGATTTCATCCCCCGCTGCGAGATAGATTAGGACGGAGACAAGGGTGATGGCGCTGTAGAGCAGCATCATTTCGCGCATGGGACGCGTCATACGATTCCAGAGCGGACTGAAGAGGCGTTCCTGACGCACGTTGAAATCCATGCCGAAACAGCCGCCGACCACAGGAAGCACTGACACGAGAATGACGATAAAGAGCAGCCCGCCGAACCAGCTCATGAGCCCCCGCCAGAGGATGAGCGAAGGAGGGAGCGTATTCCCGAGCGTCGTCATGCCCGTCGTCGTAAGCGCGGAGATGCACTCGAAGAACGTATCCACGGGGGAAAGATGCAGACCCGCCAGATGGAACGGCAGCATGCCGAGCAGGGCGAGCAGGAACCAGACGGCAAGAAGGAAGAGCGTGCCCTCCTGTACCGAGAGCTGGCGCATATGGCTGCGCCCCATATTGCCGAACACCATGCCGAGGATTGCCGACAGCACGCCGAGCGCGAGAAATGACCCCGCAAGCGGATCTCCGAACGCGAAGCCGTAGCCGAACGGGATGAGATAGAGCGGCGCAAAGACATATGCTGTGCGCCCCATGAGCACCCAGAACAAATCAAAACGCATCAGTCGTCTCCAAAATAGGCAAGTGCCTTCTTCGCGAAACTCTTCAGGACAAAGAGAATGACACGATCGTTCGGCTGGAGCTCCGTCATGCCATTCGGGATTGCAGCCTCCTCGTCACGTACATAGGCACAGACCAGGCATTCGCGCGGGAGATTCGCATTCATCAGCTTCTTGCCGACAACGGGAGCACCGGCACTGACGATTACCTCGAGTGCCTCTGCGCGCGCACCCTCCAAGAGGGTCACACGCGTTACGTCGCCGCCGCGCGCGTAGGCAAGCACCTCACTTGCTGAGAGCAGACGGGCCGAGAGTGCGATGTTGACGCCGACCTTCTCCATGAGGTCGATGTATTCATTGCGGTCGACGCGTACGACTGTCTTGATCTTGTTGTTCGAGAGATGGCGTGCGAGGAGTGCGAGCATCAGGTTCAGTTTATCGTCCTCCGTCAGGCAGACGATGACATCCGCCTCGGCAACGCCCTCCTCCGTCAGGAGGTCGATGTCCGTTCCGTCGCCGCAGATCGCAAGCCCAGTGGTCAGCTTTTCCGCAAGCAGTTCGCAGCGCTCGCGATTTCGGTCGATCACCTTTACCTGTACACCCTGCCGTTCGAGGAGGAGAGCGAGGCCACGTCCCGTTCGTCCTGCGCCGATGATGGCGGCACGTTTCAATTTGTGCGTGTCGCTCGGCACGAGGCTCTGACTGAACTCTTCGATGCGGTCGGGCAGACCGATGAAATAGGCATTGTCTCCAGGGAGGAACATGTCATCACCGTGCGGAATAATCATGCGGTGATCGCGGAAGATCAGTCCCGCGAGTACGCCATGCGGCAGTTTCAGCTCTTTGAGCGGCGTGCGTGCGATTGCGGAGCGGCGACGGATGCGCGTCTCGAAGAGGCGTACCTTGCCCTGTGCGAAGTCCTCCACGTTAAGTGCGGCGGGGGTCATGAGAATGCGGGAGATTTCGTTTGCCGTGATGAGCTCCGGGTTGAGCACGAGATCAATATCAAAATTTTCTTTGAGATACTGTCCCGCCTCCACTGTAATATTCATGTCGCGGATGCGTGCAATCGTATGCGTGACGCCGTGTTTTTTTGCGAGCACGCAGGCGACGATATTCACCTCGTCGCTGTCTGTGACGGCGATGAGAATGTCCGCGCTCTTGATGTCGGGATCGTTCATCGTGAGCGGGCTTGCGATATTCGCCTCGATTGTCAGCACGTCGAGTGTCGTCTTTGCTGCCTCGAGCTGGCTCTCTTCGCCGTCCACCACCACGACATCCATCCCCTCCTCCGAAAGGAGTGCTGCGATGCTGTAGCCCAGCCGTCCCGCTCCCGCAATTACAATACGCACAATGAGCCCCTCCTGCGTTTACCGATTAAAATATAAAAAAGTATACCATAGATTTGTGGCAAGTGAAACTCATATTGTGGTGCGTACACATATAAAACGAGCATTCTTTCTGGACCAGCTGCATGAGAATATCTTTGGTGGGGCGGTGGTTTGCGCGTTTTTCCTTTTCTGGTGAGGTGTTGGCATGAGATGGATGATCAAGGCGGGCATGTTTGGTGAGGGCGGGGCGCAGCGCGGTGATGCGACGGCGATCGGCTTTGCCTAAAACCTTTTCTCTCTGATTGTGACGATTTCGGCATCCTCGGCGAATCGTTTTCTGTTTGTCGATATGATGTTGATTGACTTCAAAGCGCTGCGCTTTTGTGTAGATGGTGCTCTTTTTTGTCGAAATGGACATTTTGTGTTAGACTATCCCTAAGAAAAGATTTTGTGATGGGGTGATGGAGTGCTGTGTTTTTCCGGGGTGTCCGTGGACTATGGAACGGGGACGGATGCTGTGCATGCAGTTGCGGACACGTCGCTCTGCGTCGAGCGTGGGACGGTGCTTGCACTCATCGGTGCGTCGGGCTGCGGCAAGTCGACGCTGCTGCGCGTCGGGGCGGGGCTGATCCGTCCGACGGCGGGTACGGTGACGAGCGAGGGCGCGCTCATCGATCCGCGTACGCTGCGCATCGGTTTTCTGCCGCAGAACTACGGTCTGCTTGCGTGGAAGACCGTCCGCGAAAACATCCTGCTCGGCGTGCAGATCAAGGGAGAATGGAATGCACAGCAAATGAACACATTCGATGAGATCGTCTTGGATCTTGGGCTGTCCGAGCTGCTCACGCGCTATCCGCGTGAGCTCTCGGGCGGACAGCAGCAGCGCGTGGGGCTTGCGCGTGTCTTTCTGCTCGCACCCGATCTCCTGCTGATGGATGAGCCGTTCTCCGCACTCGATGCGATTACGCGTGAATCCATGCAGGAGGTCTTTCTCTCGCTCTGGAAAAAACACGCTGTCACGACCGTGCTTGTGACACATTATGTGGAGGAGGCACTGACGCTTGCAGGGCGGATTGCCGTCATGACGGGCGCACCGGGACGCGTCACAGAGATCATTGACAACCCCTTTGCGGGCGACCTTGCACATCGCTCCTCGCCGGAGTTCTTTGCGATGGGGCAGGAACTGCGCGCAAAGATCGCGCGAGGAGGCGTGTGATGGCAAAGATTTCGCTGCGAATGTTTGCATGCGGTATTTTCTTGTGTCTTGCATTCTGGTGGGCTGTTGCGCAGCTCCTTCAGATGCCTGTGATCCCTTCGCCTGAGCTGGTGCTCTTGCGTCTGGTGCAGAAATTCCCTGACACGATTGCCGTTCACGCGGGCTACAGCCTTCTGCGTATCGTGCTCGGGCTGCTTGCTGCCGTTGCCGTAGGGTATCCCGTCGGCATTGTGATGGGGTATTTCCCACGCGTGAACCGTCTGCTTGCACCCACCCTCTACCTGACCTATCCCGTGCCAAAGATCGCGCTCCTGCCTGTTGCTATGCTGCTCTTTGGTGTTGGGGAGGCGAGCAAGCTGCTGCTCGTATTTCTCATCATTGTCTTTCAAGTTGTCGTCGCCGTGCGTGATGCCGTGGCGGCGATTCCGTCTGAGACTTACGCGCCGCTGCGTGTGCTCGGTGCCGCATTCCCGCAGATCGTGCGCCATATCATCGTGCCCGCCTCGCTGCCGAAGTTTATCACGGCGGTGCGCGTGGCGATGGCGACGGCGATCTCCGTACTCTTCTTTACGGAGACATTCGGCACCCAGTATGGCATCGGCTACTACATCATGGATGCATGGCTGCGCGTGAACTACCTCGATATGTACGCCGGGATCGTCGTCCTCAGCATGATGGGCCTGCTGCTCTTCATCCTGCTCGACTGGACAGAGCGGCGGCTGTGCGCGTGGAATCGGCAATAAATACGAAAAGAGCGACCGCAGTGAGTGCAGTCGCTCTTTAGCATACATTCTCAGCGGATCAGAACAAAGCCGGACGCATGTACCCAATGAATGCTGCCGGTTCGGCCCCATTCAATGACGGCACTCTCAAAGCAAATGAAATAAACATCCGTTTCATAATCCATAATCGGTAGGGTTTTGTGTTCCTTCCCATATTCGACTAAGGCAGTGCCATAGGGACTCAGATCAATGCGCACCTCGGTTCCGTCTTCTCGTTGGAGAGTCAAGAATCCATCGTTGTTGATATTGTGTGTATCAAAAGGTATGAGCCTTTGGTAGCCTGCAACAGAGTGTTCCTGAGAGCTCTTCGCATAGAAAGAAAATGTCTCATTGTGCGTATTGAAATTGGCGGCGAGCACCTGTGCGGCAAGCGGAGAGGCATCCTCACCAATGTAGCGCGCAATGTCGGCAATCTCTGCAATGGTCTTGCGCGGGAGATCATCTCTCTTTATCACCTGACCGTCCTGCAGGAGATTGTTCTCCGTAAGGATCTGCGTGAGCCGTGCCTCCTGACTGCGGAGCGGTACGTCGACGACGTTGAGCGGGGTGAGACTGAAGATGAGCGCGAGGATGGCGGCGCAGAGGTATACTTGCTGGGGCTTTCGTCGAAGGAAGGCGACGGCAAGCGCATAGATGCCGCAGAACGTACAGATCATGGAGGTGTAGCGCAGCGTTGTCAGCCCGTATGCCTCATAGCGGAGCCATACGCCGTAGATCTGGATGGCTAGGATGGGGAGGAAGAGGAGAAGCCCCCATTTCAGAAAGCGGGAAAAGAGGGGAAGACGCTCCTGCGCGGCAAGCGTGCCGAAGAAAAAGGCGAAACCGAGGAGCGCGAACGAAGCGTACCAATTCATCGTGCCGACGGGCATTTCGCCCGCGCCGATAATCTTGCCGACGTAGAGGTAGAGGACGAGGAGCAGGAGGAGATAGACGGGGAAGAAGAGATAGAGGAGCAGCTTCTGCGTGGCGGCGGGGAACTGATAGCGTGCGCCCGTACTTGGCAGTGCGGCGAGGAATGCGGCAAGTCCCCAGCCGCCGTATGCAATCAGACCGGAGAAGAGATAGGTTGTCTCGGGCAGCCATCCGTCCGCATCGGTGACGATCAGTGCCCAGAATGCGGCGACACAGAGGATGAGTCCGAGAAAGAGCAGGATGCTCGTCGCGATGGAAAAGGCAGCGGCAAAGAGGAGGGAGGGAAGTCCTGGGGCTTTGTTTGCTCGTTCGAGAAGGAAGAGTGCGAGGAAGGCGAGTGCGAGATAGATGCCCTGTGTCCCAACGATCAGATGGCGGCTCGGATTTTCCACGCCATACCACGCATAGGCAAGGAGGAGGAACAGAACGGCAGACGATGCCGCATGCAGCAGCAAGGATTTTTTCACGGGAAATACATCCGTGAAGAGGCGGAACATGACCGCCGTCATCCATGCGCCGAAGACGGCGGGGGCGAGGCGTACGAGATGCTCGAAATAGTCGCTGTGCCAACCCTCCGCATACAAATCGGGACGCAGCAGGATAATGCCTGCACCGACGAGGAAAAGGACTGCCTGCCAAAAGACGGCGACGGGGAAACGGCGGATGAGTTCATGCGCCCGCCCCTTCAGCTGCAATATGCGTATGGTGATATTCATAGCCATCATCCTCTCTGTGCATTGGTATTCGTTTGCGTCAAGGAATTACTGAATTTATCAGTGCTCCTTTAACCCAGCATTTGTATAACTGACCCTGCCCGCGGCTCTTCCGAGTTATCTGCATCGCCGGCATATTCCTTTGCATCGCTGACCTCGACAAAGCAGAGTGCATTTCGGTCAAAGTCCCAATGCGGCGTACGGTACCAGCGATTCATCAGTCTAACGTGTGCCTGTACGCGCTCCTCAAAGTGCTCCGGTGAAAAGACAGGTCGGATCAGACGAAGATACAGTTCAAATGCGGCGAGCCGCGTATCCTCAATGGCGTTATAGACATACGACCTTCGCTCTGCATAGAGCCATTTTCCGTTTTCGGCGCGTACTCTTACATAGCGCCATTTTTTTGCATTTTCTGTACGGTGTTCCAGTTCCAACGCATAGCCGAGCAGCTCACAAACGTGATCAAACTGCCACAGTCGAAGATCCTCCTCGTCGCGTGCCGCGTACTCCAGTGTGTCCGGCTCGCCGCGCTCACCCTCCGACATGACGTTCCTGCCGTCTAAGTAATAGCCGCCAAAACTGTCTATGTCCCGATCTGCAAATTCTTTCGGCAGGTGTGAGCGAATCCATGTCCAATCTACATTCAGCTTGCTTTTCACGGCATCTTCTTCTCTCTCTTTATTATGTATGTCTTTCTATAGGAATCGCTGATAAAATGAAGTCCGTCAGATTGGCGTAGATTTTTTCGTCCGAACAAGGAGGCAAACCGGACGCATAGCCAAAGCTATGTGGAGGATTTGCCGACGAAGTGCGGGCAAAAAAGATGCGTCAAGATGATGGTGCTGAATTTATCAGTGCTTCCTATATTCTATGTGTATAGGGAATCGCCGTCAATGCGTACAAAATTAAGGAAATGAATACTTCTTCTCAATATCTTTACAACGACCTCCGAAAAATGGTAAGATGGGCGCGTGTGGTTTTGCCGTGCGGACAGGGATCTGTTCGGTGTTCTTTTGGAAAAAGGTGGTACGCAAAGATGAACGAGCTTCTCTATAAAATTCCTGCCAATACGCCGCGTGAAGAGGTGATTCGTCAGCTCAAGGCGCATCCCGAAGTGCGCTTCGTATCGCTCGTCGGCATCGACATGGCGGGCAACGATACCGATGAAAAGATTCCCGTACGGATCTTCATTGAAGACATTGAGAAATTCTACAACGGGACCGCTGTCCAGACGGACGGCTCCTCTGTCGTTCTGCCGAAGATCGCGACGATCAACAATGCGAAGGTGGATCTTCCGATTGATCCCGCAGTCAACTGGTTCGTGGACTACGATCCCGAGGGGGCGGATGAAGAGACGGGGCTGCCGATTGGGACGCTGCGCATTCCCTCGTTCATCATACACGAGGAGAAGCGTGTCGACTCGCGTGCCGTGCTCGTGGATACGCTCGCCTATGTGAAAAAGGAACTTCTCGACTTCTTCCACGCCAATCCGAAGATCTCGGGTGCGCCCTCTCTGAATGGTGCGGACATCGTGGATATCGCGTTCACGTCGGCGACGGAGCTCGAGTTCTGGGTCAAGACACCGCTCGACGACAACGCATCCATTGAGGAGATGTCCGCCTCGCAGGTGATGAACGAGCAGTATTGGGAGCGCACGCACGGCGCGGTTCGCACGGCACTTGAGGACTGCCTCATCCAACTTGACAAATACGGCTTCCACATGGAGATGGGACACAAGGAGGTCGGCGGGCTCAAGGCGCAGATCGATGAGAGCGGCCGCATGACGCATGTCTGCGAGCAGATCGAGATTGACTGGCAGTATGACAGTGCCGTGCAGGCGGCGGACAATGAGCTGTTCGTGCGCACGTTTGTCCGTGAGATATTCCGTCTCTACGGCCTCGAAGTCAACTTCAAGGCGAAGCCGCTGATCGGGCTCGCGGGCAACGGCGAGCATACGCATCTGAGTCTTGCCGCGATCACGAAGGACGGCAAGCGTCACAGCCTCTTTGCCGCCGACGATCAGAATGCGGACTATATGAATGCAGTCGGCTACGGCGCACTCATGGGCCTGCTCAAAAACTACGAGGCGATCAACCCGTTTGTCTCGGCGACAAACGACGCGTTCAACCGTCTGAAGCCGGGCTTTGAGGCTCCGGTCTGCGTCGTTACCTCGTTCGGCGCGTCGCCCGCGATCCCGTCGCGCAACCGCACGGTGCTTGTGAGCCTTATCCGTGACCTCAAAAATCCGCTCGCGACGCGCTTCGAGCTGCGCGCGACCAATCCCTACTCGAACACCTACCTTGTCATAGCTGCCTCCTATCTTGCGATTTTCGACGGCATCAAGCATACGGCGGGACGCAGTACGACGGAACTGCTCGCGGAGCTGTCGAAGCAGCCGGGGGAGAAGGGGCTCTACCTCGAAACCGACCGCGCCTATCGGAGCGAGGAGGACGTATTCGAACACTATACGGCGGATGAGCGCGACGCGCGTTTCGGAAAGCCGCCCGCGACGGTCTGGGAGAATATGCTCGGCTTCGATCTCTACCCAGAGAAGGTGGCAGTGCTCACACAGGCGAATACGCTCCGACCGCAGATCATCGATTCGTTCCGCACGGGAGCACTCCTGCGCTGGAAGATCGAGCTCATCAGCCGCATCATTCCGGAGAACCGCAACATCGTCCGCCGCATGACGGAGATCAAGAGTGACTTTGTGACGGATCAGGACGCCTATATGTGGAACAAGATCCACGACTTGCGCATCTACCTCGCAAAGGACACAATCGACGACAAGGCTCTCTTTACGCTGCTCATCAAGGCACTCAATGAGGGGGACTATCCGACGGCATCCGCGCTGCAGCTTGAGATGTACGCGAAGATGGAGGAGCTCAAAGGGCTCTATGAGTGCTATAAAAAGAATATGATCTGAATGTATGAGGCTCTGTTCAACGAAGGCAGAGCCTCTTCTAAAAAATAAAGGTCAAAAAATCAAAGAAAACATTTGACTTTTTGACCTTATCTGTTATAATGGATTCAAGAACATCAAAATGAATGGCGGAGGAATGCATTATGGAACAGGATAAATACACAGCGCGTACGCTTGCGGCACTGCAGTCGGCACAACAGATCGCGGCGATGCGCTACCATCAGGAAATTACATCAACACATGTGCTGCTCGCACTCGCGAAGGAGCCGGAGGGACTGCTCGCAACCATCTTTGATGTCTGCGGTGTTGATCTGCCTCTGCTCAAGGCACGGCTCGAAAAGGAGCTTGCTTCCATTCCAAGCGTGCGCGGGACGAATCGTCTCGGCATGGGGATGGATATGGTGCGCGTGCTCGGGCGTGCTGAGGAACTGGCGAAGTCGATGAAGGACGAATACGTCTCGACCGAGCATCTGCTGCTCGCACTCGTTACGGACGGGAGCGACGAGGTGCAGGCGATTGCGCGCGAGTTCCGGCTGACGAAGAGTGCCGTGCAGGACGCGATCCAGAAACATCGCAAGCAGAACGTCACGAGCGACAACCCCGAGGAGGGGTACCAATCGCTTGAGAAATACGGGCGTGACCTGACAGCGGCGGCGCGTGCGAACAAGCTCGACCCCGTGATCGGGCGCGACGAGGAGATTCGCCGCTCGATTGAAATTCTCTCGCGCCGTACGAAGAACAACCCTGTGCTCATCGGTGAGCCGGGTGTCGGCAAGACGGCGATTGTCGAGGGGCTTGCCCGCCGCATCGTGGCGGGGGATGTGCCCGAGTCGCTGAAGAACAAGACGCTCTACTCGCTCGACATGGGCGCACTTGTCGCGGGAGCGAAATTTCGCGGTGAGTTCGAGGAACGACTCAAGGGTGTGCTCAATGAGATCGCAAAGTCCGAGGGGCAGATACTGCTCTTCATCGACGAGGTGCATACGGTCGTCGGTGCGGGCGCAGCCGAGGGCGCGATGGATGCGGGCAACCTGTTGAAGCCCCTCCTCGCACGCGGTGAACTGCGCTGCATCGGTGCGACAACGCTGAACGAGTACCGCAAGTACATCGAGAAGGACACGGCGCTCGAACGACGCTTCCAGCCCGTCATGGTCGGTGAGCCGAGCGTGGAGGATACGATCTCGATTCTGCGTGGGCTGAAGGAGCGTTACGAGGTGCATCACGGTGTGCGTATCCGCGATGCAGCACTTGTCGCGGCGGCGACGCTCTCCGATCGCTACATCTCCGACCGTTTCTTGCCGGACAAGGCAATCGACCTCGTCGACGAGGCGGCGGCAAAGCTGCGCACGGAGATCGAGTCCATGCCCGCACCGCTCGACGAGATTCGGCGCAAGATCCTCCAGCTCGACATCGAGGAGGAGGCACTGAAAAAGGAGACGGACGAGGCATCGAAGGAAAAACTCGCCGCTCTTGTTGCAGAGAAGGAGCAGCTGCACGCCGAGGAAGCGAAACTCCAAGCAAAATGGGAGAGTGAGACGCAGGCGATCCTGCGCGTGCGTGCCATCAAGAAGGAGATGGATGAGCTGCGCGGCGAGATGGAGGCGGCGGAGCGTGCCCAGAACCTCGCACGCGCCTCGGAGCTGAAATACGGCAAAATGCCGGAACTCGAGAAGAAGCTCGCGGAAGAGGAGGCGGCGATTGCCGCGAAGGCGGACGGTGAGCGGATGCTCAAGGAGGAGGTCGGTGAGGAGGACATCGCGCGTGTTGTCAGCCGTTGGACGGGCATCCCCGTGACAAAGATGATGACGGGCGAACGCGAGAAGCTGCTCCGCCTTGAGGAGGTGCTGCACGAGCGCGTTGTCGGACAGGACGAGGCGGTGACCGCCGTCAGTGAGGCAATCCTGCGTGCGCGTGCGGGCATCAAGGATCCGAACCGTCCGATCGGCTCGTTTATCTTCCTCGGTCCCACGGGCGTGGGCAAGACCGAGCTTGCAAAGACCCTTGCCGAATCGCTCTTTGACGATGAGCGGAGCATGATCCGCATTGACATGAGCGAGTACATGGAGAAGCACAGCGTCTCGCGTCTCATCGGCGCGCCTCCGGGCTATGTCGGCTATGATGAGGGCGGGCAGCTGACGGAAGCGGTGCGCCGCCGCCCGTACAGCGTGATCCTGCTCGACGAGATTGAGAAGGCACATCGCGACGTGTTCAACGTGCTGCTGCAGATTCTCGACGATGGGCGTCTGACGGACGGCAAGGGGCGCGTCGTGAACTTCAAGAACACCGTCATCATCATGACGAGCAATCTCGGCTCGCACGAGATCCTGAGCAAGGACTATGCGGAGGCGGAGACAGCGGTGCGCGCACTGCTCAAGGAGTATTTCCGTCCCGAGTTCCTGAACCGCGTGGACGATACGATCGTGTTCAAGGCGCTCACGAAGGACGATGTGAAGCGCATCGCGGCAATCATGCTCGCGGCGCTCAGCAAGCGTCTTGAGCGTCAGGCGGATATTCAGCTGACGTGGGACGATGCGGCGATTACGGCACTTGCGGACGAGGGCTTCGACCCCGACTTCGGCGCGCGTCCGCTGCGTCGATTGCTGACGCACACAGTCGAGACCTCGCTCTCGAAGAAGATTATTGCGGGCGCGGTGCGCGGTGGTGACACTGTGGAGCTTGGCTTCGACGGAACGGAGTTTACGTTTAAGACCCTCTAAATATCTTGAGACTGCTCTTTTCGGGGCAGTCTTTTTCTTTGTTTCGTACCAAAGGTTACAGCCTTTCTTCACTGACCTGCGTTATAATCGTCACACAGAGATGACAAAGAGCATTTGATATATAAAGGAGCTTTGACGATGGAGAAGATACTGGATCTGAAAAAGACGGTCGCCGAGTTGGTGGAGGAGAATCCCGAAGTCAGTGAGATCATGGCGGGGATCGGCTTTAAGGAGATTACAAATCCCGTCGCACTGAATGTGATGGGGCGTATCATGACAATTCCGCGCGGCGCGGCGGTGAAGGGGATCGAGCTCTCGAAGGTCATCGCGGCGTTCGAGGAGCGTGGATATCAGGTCATCAGTGATGATGCGCAGTCGCGGCAGGGGCGCATTCGGAACTTCATCGAACGCCTGTCGGGTGGTGAGGATCTCGACTCCGTCCGCAAGGACTTCGTGGAGGAGTTCAGTCACGTTGACGCACAGGAGATCATGACGGCGGAGCAGACCCTCATCAAGGAGGGCATGCCTGTCAGTGAGGTGCAGCGTCTCTGCGATGTGCATTCGGCGCTCTTTCACGGCGTGGCGAGCGAACCGCCGCCGGGGGCGCTCTCGCATGACGAGATTCACGCACAGGCGGCATCGGTGAATCCCGACGACATCGACGCGCTGCCCGAGGGGCATCCGCTCACGATCCTGCGTGCGGAGAATGCGGCACTCGACGCGCTGCTCGACACGATTGAGGGCGAACTGGACGGCGCAAAGCGTACGGATGTCATGCTCCAGCACATTCTCGCGCTCGGTGATGTGCGCTCCCACTACATCAAGAAGGAAGAACTGCTGATGCCGATTCTCTACGATTACGGTGTCACGGGACCCTCGCAGGTCATGTGGGGCATCGACGATGAGATGAAGCGCGAGCTCGCCATGATTATCAAGGCGCTCAAGGCGGACGAAGAGACGCTGCCCATGTATGAGGCACGGATCCGTGCACTCACGCAGCGCGTACGTGAAATGATCTTTAAGGAGGAGAAGATTCTCTTCCCGCTCAGCCTGCGCTATTTCACGCAGATGGAATGGTATCGCTGCTATCACGATCTGCCGGACATGGGCATCTCGTTCGGCGTTCCGATTCCCGCGTGGGCAGAGGCGCAGCCGTGGCTCGATCAGGAGGCAGCGCGTCTCGCACAGTCTCAGGTGGGCGGGAAGCTCCAGTTTCCGACCGGTGAGCTCTCGATGGAGCAGCTGACAACGATTCTTCAGCTGCTGCCCGTGGATATCACGTTTATCGACAAGGATGATGTCGTCCGCTTCTTCACAAACGAGGGGCAGGTGTTCACGCGTCCGCTGTCCGCACTCGGGCGCGACGTGATGAACTGCCACCCGCCCGAGATCATCCCCGTGGTGCGGAATCTGATCGCGGACTTCAAGGCGAAGAAGCGCACGCAGATGATCGTGCACCGCTACATCCGCGAGCGTCCGATCCGCGTGCACTATCAGGCAATGTACGATGCGGCGGGCGCGTACATCGGCACGGTCGAGTTCGTGACCGACCACGCAGAGCCGCTGGAAAAATTCCGTCGCTAAGAGACAAGATAAAAGAGCCTGTCAAGAAAAATACTTGACAGGCTCTTCGTTTGTCGCTATAATTCCACCAGTGTTTAGAAACAGGTGATGTGCATGGAGCGACTTTACGAGCTCGCACGGCTGTATGACCTCTATGGAGGACTTCTCACGGGAAAGCAGCGCGAGTGTCTGCGTCTGCACATCGCAGAGGACTTTTCCCTCGCGGAGATCGGCGAGGAGCTGGGCATCACGCGGCAGGCGGCGCATGACAATATTCGCCGCGCAGAGCGTGCGCTCACGGAGATGGAGGAGACACTCGGACTCCTCGCGCGTCAACAGGCGCAGGAGCACGCACTTACTGCGATCTGTGCAGAGCTGCGTGCACTCAGAGAACCGATTGCGTCCGCCGATGTGCGGCGCATCGCGGACGAACTGGAACAATACACATCACAGGATGATACGAAGGAGGTGGGAGAATGATCTTTGAGAATCTGTCCGATCGTTTGCAGGGGATCTTCAAGAAGCTGCGCGGACATGGAAAGCTGACCGAGGACGATGTGAGCGATGCCATGCGCGAGGTGCGGATGGCACTCCTCGAAGCAGACGTGAACTTCAAGGTCGTCAAGGACTTCGTCAAGCGCGTGAAGGAGCGTGCCGTTGGGCAGGAGGTGCTCGACACACTCACGGCGGCACAGGCGGTCATCAAGATCGTTGACGAGGAACTGACCGCGCTGATGGGCGGGACGGAGAGTCGTCTCAACATCAGTCCGAACCCGCCGACCGTCATCATGCTCGTCGGCCTCCAAGGCTCGGGTAAGACCACATCGGCGGGCAAACTCGCGCTCATGCTCAAGAAGCAGGGCAAACGCCCGCTGCTCGTCGCGGACGACATCTATCGTCCCGCTGCGATCAAGCAGCTCGAAGTGATCGGCGAAAAGGTCGAAGTGCCCGTGTTCTCGCAGGGACAGGAGGATGCCGTCGCCATTGCGCGCGCGGCAATCGGACATTCTGCCTCGCATGCGAACGATGTCGTCATCATCGATACGGCAGGACGTTTGCAGATCGACGAAACGCTGATGCAGGAGCTGCGCGACATCAAGGCGGCGGTAAAGCCGCACGAGATCCTGCTTGTCGTCGATGCCATGACGGGACAGGAAGCCGTCAACGTCGCACAGTCCTTTGATGAATCGCTCGGGCTGGACGGCGTCATCATGACGAAGCTCGACGGCGATGCACGCGGCGGTGCCGCACTCTCGATCAAGGCGGTCACGGGCTGTCCCGTGAAGTTCGTCGGCATGGGCGAGAAGCTCGAGCCGCTTGAGGTGTTCCATCCTGACCGCATGGCATCACGCATTCTCGGCATGGGGGACGTGCTCTCCCTCGTGGAGAAGGCACAGGAGAACTTCGACCTCGAAAACGCGAAGAAGATGGAGGCGAAGCTTCGCAAGAATGACTTCACACTCGACGACTTCCTCGATCAGCTGCAGCAGGTGAAGAAGCTCGGATCGCTGAATAGCATCCTCGGCATGATTCCGGGGATGGGCAATCTCAAGAAGAAGCTCGGCGATCAGGAGCTTGATCTCGACGGCAAGGAGATGCGTCAGCTTGAGGCAATTATCCGTGCGATGACACCGAAGGAGCGTGCGGATATCACGATCATCAACGGCAGCCGCCGCAAGCGCATCGCTGCGGGCAGCGGAACACGCGTGCAGGATGTCAATAAGCTGCTCAAGCAGTTTGGCGAGATGCGCAAGATGATGAAGAAAATGAAGAAGATGAAGGGCAAGGGCGGAATGCCCTCCATGCCGTCACTCGGTGGTATGGGGCTTCCGAAGATGCCATTCTTCAAATAAATACACAGTAAATAACACACAACGAAAGGTGGTGAAATTATGGCAGTCAAGATTCGTTTGAACCGCATGGGTGCGAAGAAGAATCCCTTTTATCGCATTGTGGTCGCCGACTCGCGTGCACCGCGTGACGGTCGATTCATCGAGATCCTTGGAAACTACGATCCGTCGAAGCAGCCCGCTGTCGTCAGCATTGACGAGGAGAAGGCAATCGACTGGATGAAGAAGGGCGCACAGCCGACCGACACGGTCAGGAACCTCCTGAGCAAGAACGGTACGATGGCGAAATTCGCCGAGGCAAAGCGTCAGAAGGACTGACAAATACAGTGCGTGCGCGGGGGACTCCACCATTTCGGTGAGCTCTCGCGGCGTGCGTATTGCGATGAGGAGAGACGACCGGCGTGAAAGAGATAGTCGAGGTTATCGCAAAATCCTTGGTCGATCATCCGGAAGCTGTCGTCGTTGACGAAACGCAGGATGATCAGGAGATCATATTGAGACTTCGTGTGGCAGAGGATGACATGGGTAAGGTCATCGGCAAGCAGGGGCGCATCGCAAAAGCGCTGCGCAGTGTTGTCAAGGCTGCCGCGACGAAGGAGAATAAGAGGGCAACGGTCGAGATCGGCTGATGTGCAAACGGCGTGCGTCTCGGACGGTCGCCGTTTTTGCATATTTGTTGCAATAGGAGAAATACAGAGTGGATACAATCACAATGAAGGTGCCTGTCACCGTCAAGGCAAAGCTGACGGAGAAGCTGCGCGCAAAGATGCTCAAGGAGATGGAGGAAGGTCTCAGCCGTGCGGAGCTCGAGGTGCAGCAGCTCGGCATCCAGGAGAAGCGCGTCATGCAGGAGGCGGAGCAGGGCGAGCTGACGCCGCAGGCGATCCAGCACATCAACGCGATCCGTCAGGAGCGTCAGCGTCGTCTCGACTACATCGAGGAGACGACGGCACACCGCGAGGAGCTGCAGAAGTTCGTCGAGGGTGCGGAAATCGTGCAGGGCACGCTTGAGCGTCTCGTCAAGGCGAAGGTCGGCGACGATATGCGCGAGCTCATGAACGTCGAGATTCTGGTGGAGGATGACAAGATTGTCGCCATCCGTTCCTGATGCAGGCAATGAGCGGATCGTCATCGGACGCGTCGGTGCGGCGCACGGGATTCACGGCGAGCTGCGAATCATTCCGCTGACGGACTTTCCCGAGCGTTTTCCTGCGCTGCGCGAGGTTATGGTCGGCGATGAGCTGCTGCACATCGAGAGCGTCAAGCCGCAGGGGAAGAACTTTCTCATGCGTTTCCGTGAGTACGCTGTCCGCGAGGACGCGCAGAAACTTACGGGGCGGCTGCTCACGGTCGCACGCGCAGAGGCGGCACCGCTCGATGAGGGCGAGTACTACGTCTTTGATATCGTGGGGCTGACGGTGTACGATGAGGAGGACAATGAGCTCGGCACGGTCGAGAATGTTCTCCGTACGGGCAGCAACGATGTCTATGCCGTGCGCAGTGAGGATGGGCGCGAAATTCTCATTCCAGCCCTGCGTGCGGTTGTACGCGAGATCGATGTGCCGGGCGGGCGCATGACAGTACGATTCCCACAGTAAGCGGACGGGGAGAACATCTCTCCGCTCCGCTTTTTCTTTGCGGAAAACCTTGTAACATGTTATAATGTACCAAAAGTTTCTATTTTTTTCACGCATAAGGGGATAGAATATGCTCACCTGTATCACGCATTCTCCCGAGGAGACTGCGCATTTAGCGGGAACGATCGGTAAAATCATCCACGAGGGAACAGTTATCTGCCTCGACGGGGAGCTTGGGGTGGGCAAGACGCTCTTTGTGCGTGCGCTTGCGCGGACGCTAGGCGTGGAGAGCGATGTGACGAGCCCAACGTTCAACCTCATGAACATCTATGAGGCGGCATGTCCCATTGTGCATTTTGACCTCTATCGAATCGAATCCGAGGAGGAACTGGAAGACATCGGCTTCTATGAGTACGTTGAGGCGACGGAGGGCATTGTTCTGATCGAGTGGGCGGAGAAATTTCCCGATGCGATGCCTGAGGATCGCGTGCAGGTGAACATCGCGGCACTGGACGGGGAGGAGCGGCAGTTCACCTTTGCCGCCGAAGGGGAGTTGAGTACGGCTCTCTTGGAGGAGTTGAGCGATATTGTCAATCCTGAGCATTGATACCTCCTCGCAGGTCTCGAGTGTTGCCGTTCTGTCGGCGGAGCGCGTTGCGGCAGAGATCAGCATGCAGGGAGCACTGACGCACTCGGAGACGCTGATGCCGCACATCGAGACGGCACTCCGTATGGCGCGTGTGGAAAAATCTGAACTTGAGGGAATCGCCGTCAGCATCGGTCCCGGCTCGTTCACGGGGCTGCGCATCGGACTTGCGTCGGCAAAGATGATGGCGTACGCCCTGCACATTCCCCTCATCGTAGTACCGACACTCGAGGCGCTTGCCCATCACTATATCTGTGAGGGTGTGCGCCTCGTTCCTATGATGGACGCGCAGAAAGGAAATGTCTATGCGCAGGAATTCATGTGGGAGGCCGGGCTGGATGGATTGCACCTAAGAGAGACGCATGTACTCTCCATCCTTCCTCTGACGGAGGTCATCGCGGGATTGGAGAATGCAGAGCAGCCTGTGATTTTGCTCGGCGATGCCATGCAGAAGAAAACGACGCTCGCACTTCCGGCAAATGTGCGCCTTGCTCCGATTCATGCGCGGATGCCGCGTGCGGCGTGTGTAGGGCTCGCGGCACTCACGCGGTTTGCACGCGGGGAGATGGACGATCCCGTGACCGTTGCACCGCTCTACCTGCGCCGCAGTGAGGCAGAGGTGCTCTGGGAGAAGCGGCATGGTACGGAGAGAGCGCAGTGATTCACTTTCGTACACTGTTGCCGGAAGACGCAGAGGCCGTGGCTGCCGTCGAGCGTGAGAGTTTCCCGACACCGTGGTCGCGTGAAGATTTCTGGCGCGAGGCGTCGAATGACTTTGCCTGCTATATCGTTGCGCTCGAGGATGCGGAAATCATCGGCTTTGGCGGCTGCTGGATCTCGTTCGAGGAGGCGCAGGTGACGAATATCGCGCTGACTTCCGCACAGCGCGGCAGAGGGCTTGGGAAAGATCTCATGACGCGGCTGATGTGTGCGGCGGCTGCGCGCGGTGCGGAGCGCATGACACTCGAGGTGCGTCCGTCGAATACGTCTGCGCTGCGCCTCTATGAGGGGCTGGGCTTTGCAGCAATCGGTGTGCGCAAGAAATACTATCAGGACAATGACGAGGACGCGATCCTGATGTGGCATACGAAATTGAAGGAATTTGCAAATGAAAGATGTGCAGGAGAAACTGACGCTCGGGATTGAGACGAGCTGCGACGAGACCTCGGCGGCGGTGCTGCGCGGGACACGCGAACTCCTCTCGTGTGTGATCGCGACGCAGATTCCGATTCATCAGAAGTACGGCGGCGTTGTGCCCGAGATCGCCTCACGCAACCACATTTTGAGCATACTGCCCGTCGTCGAGCAGGCACTTACGGAGGCGGGGACAGAGCTCGCAGAGATCGACCAGATCGCCGTCACCTATGGACCAGGGCTCGTCGGGGCTCTCCTCGTCGGCGTGTCGGCGGCGAAGTCGCTCGCGTTCTCCCTCGGTGTGCCGCTCATTGGGGTCAATCATCTCGAAGGGCACATTTTTGCGAACTTCCTTGCGTCCGAGGATCTCAGACCGGCCTTTATGTCGCTCGTCGTCTCGGGCGGGCATACGGCACTCGTCGATGTCGCGGATTACGAGACGTTCCGCCAGATGGGCAGGACGCGTGACGATGCGGCGGGCGAGGCGTTTGACAAGGTGGCGCGTGTGATGGGGCTGCCGTACCCCGGCGGCCCCGAGATCGACAAGCTTGCCCGTGAGGGGGATCCCACCGCGATCGACTTTCCGCGTGCACTCGCGCAGGAGGGCAACTACGAATTTAGCTTCAGCGGACTGAAATCCGCCGTGTTGAACTACATCAACAGCGAGCAGATGAAGGGTCATGCACTGAACAAGGCGGACATCGCCGCCTCGTTCCAGTCCGCCGTCGTCGAGGTGCTCGTGCACAAGGCGTTTGAGGCGATTCACGAAGCGGGGCGCGATACCCTTGTCCTCGCGGGCGGTGTTGCGGCGAATAAGTCCCTTGAGACACGTCTGCGTGAGACGGCAGCGGCGGAGGGCATCCGCTATCTTTATCCGCCGCCGCGCCTTTGTACGGACAACGCTGCCATGATTGCCTGTCGCGGTGCGTATCAGGCGGCGGCAGGGAAGTACAGTGACCTCTATCTGAACGCCGTGCCGGGACTGGATTTTCAGTAAAACAATATTGGGCTGATGTGTGATGCATCGGCTCTTTTTATTTGTCCATAAGTCCTCATGACAAAGGGCAAGGTCTTTTCGTTGCAAGTATGAACGTCGTTCGTTATAATAAAAATGTCAACGGTCGAAAGGAGGCGGGCAGATGGAGCTGACGGCACGTATGCGGGCGATTCTGTCCGCTCTCCTCTCAGCAGACGGCTATGTACCCGCCGAGCGCATCGCCTCTGCCCTCGATGTCAGCGCACGCACCATTACGCGTGAGATGCACGGGCTTGAGATGGCACTGATGCCGTACGGCATTACACTTCTCAGGCGCACGGGCGCGGGCTTTATGCTGACGGGGGATAAGGCAGATCTAACGCGGCTAAGGACGCAGATCTCCAAGGTAAATGTACGCGGGGAGTTGACCCCCGATCAGCGGCGTTCGATTCTCGTGACGCGTCTCCTCATGGCGGATGAGCCGCTCAAACTCTTTGCTTTGGCACGCATTCTGGACGTGACGGACAGCACCGTCAGTCACGATCTCGATCGGCTTCAGCCGTTTCTGGCGGAGCAGGGAATCACGCTTGTACGCCGTCCCGGACTCGGGGTTTACGTCGAGGGGGCGGAGCGGGACATCCGCAGTGCACTCGTCCGCATCATTCACGACTGTATGGATGAAAAGGAGCTGCTCGCACTCGTCGCCGACGACGGTGTGGAGGGAGCGGCATCAGCAGCGGACCGGGCTCTGCTCGGTCTCGTCGACGGGGCACAGATACGGATGATTGATGATATCGTTGCCGAGGAGACGCAGGGGCGGGATATCCCTGATACTGCGCGTGTCGGGCTGGTCGTCCATCTTGCGCTTGCCGTGCGGCGCATGCAGCAGCACGATGCGATTGTGATGGATGCAGGGACGCTCGGAGAGCTGCGCCGCACGGAGGAATTCGCGGCAGCGCGCATGATTGCGGCACAGTTGGGCAAAGTATTTGCGCTCTCCGTCCCCGAGGCAGAGATCGGCTACATCACCATGCACCTCCTCGGTGCGCGCGGCACGGCTCTTCCTGCAGGGGCAGGGCGGGTGGATAACTTCCGCCTCGTACAGATTGCGCAGTCGATCATGCGTCTTGCCTCCGAAAAGAGCGGTGCGCCCCTCATCAGAAGCCGTACACTGCTCTCCGGTCTGGTGAATCACCTCGCCCCGGCACTGCATCGGCTGAAACTCCACATGGATATCCGCAATCCTCTGCTCGCACAGATGGAGGCGGAGCATCCGGAACTCATGGAGCTCGCACGGTACTCTACGCGCATGATGGAGGAGGAGGTTGGGACACCGCTCCCCGCCGATGAGATTGCATACATTGCCATTCACATCGGCGCAGCACTGACGGAGGCGGGTGGGGATCGCCCCGTTGTGCGCGTGCTTGTTGCGTGCCCTACGGGACTTGGGACGAGCCGTCTGCTCGCAAGCCGCATCCGCCGTGCCTACGAGCGCATCCGCGTGGTGGGGGAGCTCTCCTCCCTCGCGCTCACGGCGCAGGAGATCACACGCCGCGCCGTGGACTTCGTTGTATCGACCGTTCCACTCCCGCCGCTTCCCGTGCCCGTCGTCGTCGCGAGTGCGTTTCTGACCGCATCCGATCGGGCACGGATCGACGCTGTACTCGCCGCTTGTGTGCCGCAGTCCGCCATTGAGACGCAGGAAAAGCCGCAGTTCAGCGAGGCGATGGCAGAGATTCATTGCCTGAGCGGTGCGATTTATGAGCTGCTTACGGGCTTTCGACTGCGTGTCGATGTACGGGTGCAGACACTGCCGCAGCTGGCAGATGCGGCAGCGCAGCTCCTTATATCGGAGGGGGCGGCTGATGTTGCAGCGGCACTTCTCAGACGTGAGGAAATTGCGCCCACATGGGTCGCGCCGCAGATGATTTTGCTTCACACAGAGACAGCTGCGCTGCGCACACCGCAGTTCGGCGTTCTTCGTCTCGCTCAGCCGCTTCCCTACGGTGCGGACGCAGTACGTACGGCACTCGTCATGCTTGCTCCGACAGAGACGGCGACGGCAAAGCAGCTTCTTGGGACGATCTCGGTGCAGACTGCGGAGCGTCCGAGCTTCAAAGATATCCTCGCATATGGGGACGCGGATGAGATACGCCGTGCACTGGAATACGTTTTTGAAGAGCATTTCCGTGAAAGATTGGAAGAGCTCTTGTAGATAATTTTTTGGGGTCTATTTATAGGGAAGCACTGATAAATTCAGCCACGCCATCTTGACGCATCTTTTTTGCCCGCACTGCGTCGGCAAATCCTCCACATAGCTTTGGCTATGCGTCCGGTTTGCCTCCTTGTTCGGACGAAAAAATCTACGCCAATCTGACGGACTTCATTTTATCAGCGATTCCTTAGAAGGGGGATTATGATGGGTAAACAAGGTGGAGGTGCACAGGAGGCCATGCAGAAATTTGGCCGCTTCCTGTCCGGAATGGTGATGCCGAACATCGGCGCATTTATCGCATGGGGCTTTCTGACGGCACTCTTTATCCCGACGGGGTGGATGCCGAACGAATACCTCGCACAGGTCGGCGGTCCGATGAGCAAGTGGCTGATTCCTCTGCTGATCGGCTACAGCGGCGGCGCAGCAATCTATGGACATCGCGGCGGTGTCATGGCGGCGATTGCCACGTCCGGCATCATCGCGGGCTCGGACATCCCGATGTTTCTCGGCGCGATGATTATGGGACCTCTGGGCGGCTATATCATCAAGAAATTTGACGATGCCATCCGCGACAGCATCCCGGGCGGCTTTGAGATGTTGGTCAACAACTTCTCGCTCGGCATTCTCGGCGGCATCCTCGCGATGATTGCCTACGCCGTTGTCGGCCCCGTGGTCGGCGGTGCGAACGACATCCTGCGCAGCGGCGTGGAGGGAATCGTTGCAATGGGGCTTCTGCCGCTCGCATCCATCATCATCGAGCCGGCAAAGGTCCTCTTCCTCAACAACGCGCTCAACCACGGCGTGCTCAGTCCGCTCGGCATCCAGCAGGCGCAGGAATACGGCAAGTCCATGTTCTTCCTGCTTGAGGCAAACCCGGGTCCCGGTTTCGGCATCCTGCTTGCGTACTGGCTCTTTGGCAAGGGGATGGCAAAGTCCTCCTCGCCCGGCGCAATGATCATTCACGTTCTCGGCGGTATTCACGAAATCTACTTCCCGTACATCCTCATGAAGCCGATACTCATCGTTGCGGCGATTGCGGGCGGTATGTCCGGCGTGTTCACCCTCGGTCTCCTCGGCGGCGGTCTGATTGCACCGTCCTCCCCAGGCTCGATTTTCGCGATCATCGCCATGACCCCGAACGGCTCGGCACTCTTTGCAAACCTCTCGGCGTTCGCCGTTGCAACGGCGGTTTCCTGCGCGGTTGCCTCTGTCTTTATCAAGATGTCGAAGGATGTCGAGGAGGATTCTCTTGAGTCGGCACGCGAGAGTATGGCGGACATGAAGAATCGCGGCAAGGATCTCCCCGCAGAGAAGAAGGTTGCGGGCAAGGATCTGAAGGTTATCGTCTACGCCTGCGACGCGGGCATGGGCTCCTCCGCGCTCGGTGCTGCGGCACTCCGCAAAAAGCTCAAGAAGGACGGCTACACGGACATCTCCGTCACGAACTGCGCCATCGGCGCAATTCCCGGTGAGGCACAGCTCGTCATCTCGCATGAAAAGCTCGCGGAACGTGCACTTGCAGACTCGCCGCAGGCAGAGCACATCTGGGTGCGCGACTTTACGCAGAACAATGTCTATGAGATTGTCACCGAGCGTTTGAAGGAAGCTCATGTTGCGGCAGATGTGCCGGCATCCGATGCGGAAGCCGAGGCGACGGATACCGTCAGCGCGGGCGTTCTGCTCAAGGAGAATGTCAAGGTCGGTCTCCCGAGCGTCAGCCGCGAGGATGCAGTCACGGCAGCGGGCAGGATGCTTGTGGCGAGCGGCTACGTCGACGAGGGCTATGTGCAGGGAATGCTGAATCGTGAGCAGGATCTCTCGACCTACATCGGCAAGGGAATTGCGATCCCGCACGGAGAGAATGCGGTCAAGGATACGATCAAGAAGACGGGCATCGTCGTCTGCCAGTATCCCGAGGGCGTCAAGTTCGGCGATGAGACGGCACATCTCGTCATCGGCATTGCAGGCGTCGGCAACGACCACCTTGCCATCCTCGCGAATATTGCCACCATGGTCGGCGACTATACGGATGAGCAGCTCGCAGAGCTCTTCAAGACGAAGAGTGTCGAGCAGTTGTACGAAGTCTTTACG
This sequence comes from Selenomonas sp. oral taxon 920, assembly GCF_001717585.1. Lineage (NCBI taxonomy): Bacteria > Bacillati > Bacillota > Negativicutes > Selenomonadales > Selenomonadaceae > Selenomonas > Selenomonas sp. oral taxon 920. The sequence continues at coordinate 1,567,686 of NZ_CP017042.1, read as the reverse complement.
AAGGCGGACTGAAGAAACCTGAAAGGAGATTTCGATGAAACAGGCAATTCATTTCGGCGGCGGCAACATCGGCCGCGGCTTTATCGGGGAACTGCTCGTGCGTTCGGGCTATGAGGTTACATTTGTCGATGTTGCGGAGACACTGGTTGACGAGATCAACGCGCGCCGCTCCTATGACATCGAGGTGGTCGGCAGCGATCCGAAGACCATTCACGTCGAGCACGTCAAGGCGATCAACAGCAATGTGAACCTCGATGAGCTGCTGGATGCATTTGTCACGGCAGATATCGTGACCACCGCCATCGGACCAAACATCTTGAAGTTTATTGCGCCGAATATTGCAAAGGGGCTTGCGCGCCGCGTCGAGAAGAACGCGACGCCGCTGAACATCATCGCGTGCGAGAATATGGTCGGCGGCTCGACCGTTCTCAAGAACTTTGTCTACGAGCACCTTGCAGACGATGTGAAGGAGAAAGTCACGCGCTGCATCGGTTTCCCCGACGCTGCCGTCGATCGCATTGTGCCCATCCAACACAACGAGGATCCGCTGCTCGTGAAGGTCGAGCCGTTCTGCGAATGGGATGTTGACCGCAAGGGCGTGGTCGGCGCAGAGCCGCAGATCGAGGGGCTGACGTGGGTGGACAATCTCGAAGCCTACATCGAGCGCAAGCTCTTCTCCGTCAACACGGGGCATGCCTCGATTGCCTACATGGCATATCTGAAAGGCATTGAGGACATCGCATCGGCGATGAAGGACGAGGAGATCGTCGCATTCGTTCGCCGCGTCTGGGCGGAGACGAGCGAACTGCTCATCGAGAAGTACGGATTTGACCGTGAGAAGCACGCGGCATACATCCGCACGGCAGAGGAACGGTTTAAAAATCCGCATCTTTCCGACGCTGTGACGCGCGTCGCACGCGGGCCGAAACGCAAGCTCGGCGCAAAGGATCGTCTCGTCTCCCCGGCAGTGCAGCTCATGGAGCGCGGCAAAAAGCCCGAGGCTCTGGCAACCGTCATCGCCGCCGCCCTCCATTTCGACTTCGCGGATGATCCCGAGGCAGTCGAGGTACAGAGCTTCATCAAGGAGAACGGCATTGAGAAGGCGATCACGCACTTCACGGAGATTCCGGCAGACTCTGAACTTTTCAAACTCGTTGTAGAGAAGAATGCAGCGTTGAAGAAGTAAACTGCATCAAAAAGAATCGCGGTACAACTTTGTGCCGCGATTCTTTTTGGCTTGACCGTAGGAAAGGAGAGGCGTATGATGATGAAAATGGAGGTAAGCAAATGAACTACCGCAAACTTGGAAATCTTACCGTTTCGTCGGTTGGACTTGGCTGCATGGGGATGAGCCAGAGCTATGGCGCACCCGCCGACAAGAAGGAGATGCGTGAGCTGATTGCCGCTGCCGTGGATATGGGCATCACGCTCTTTGACACGGCGGAGGCATACGGAACGCCCGATGATCCGCATGACAATGAGAAGCTGGTCGGTGCGGCACTTGCACCTTATCGGGACAAGATTGTGCTCGCTACGAAGTTTGGTATCCATTTCGATATGAGCCTGCTGAAAGAGGGCAAAAGCCCGATCGTCCCAAATGCGCGTCCCGAAGTGATCCGTGCGTCTGTGGATTCGTCACTGCAGAGACTTGGCACGGACTATATCGATCTCTACTACCAGCACCGCGTTGACCCGCAGATCCCTGCCGAGGAGGTCGCGGGTGTAATGGGGGATCTGATAAACGAAGGAAAGATTCGTCACTGGGGTATCTCCGAGGCGACGGAGGAGGACATTCGCCGTGCACACACTGTCTGTCCGCTCACGGCAGTGCAAAACCGTTACTCGATGATGGCGCGTGCATACGAATCCCTCTTTCCCGTGCTCGAGGAACTGAACGTTGGATTTGTCGCGTTCTCTCCGTTTGCAAACGGTGTGCTCACGGGAGTCTACGACAAATCTTCCGTATTCGCGGAGGGGGATATGCGTGCGCGGATGCCCCAGTTCAGTGCGGCAGCAATGGAGGAAAATAGTCAGCTGCTCGCACTTCTTCAAAACATCGCTGAGGAGAGGGGGGCGACATGCGGGCAGATCGCACTCGCATGGATGCTCTGCAAGAAGCCGTACATCGTGCCAATTCCGGGTACGCGTAAGTATTCGCGTCTTGCAGAGAATGCAGGTGCGGCAAACATTGTACTTACGGCTGAGGATGTTGCTGCGATTGATGCACGTTTGGAGACGATTCCAATGTCGGCGGTTTTTGGCATCATACGAAAGTAACAGTGATAAATATCACTGCATGGTGATAGATTTTATATATACTGAAAAAACAATGAAGAAGCGGTCGGAATTTCACGATGAAATTCCGACCGCTTCTTACATGCCTAATTATCAGTCGATATGAACGATATTCAACTTTGAAATAGCCTACAGCTATAGAAAAGACTAATATAAAATATGTATTTCATTTTTCTTTCATACCCGTGCTAAAATAAACCAGAGTTATGGAAGGGATAGCATATGATTGAAATTCGTTTGAACGAGGTCAGTCAAATGTTTGAAGGGCGTGAAGTCCTGCATCAACTGACACATTCCTTTCATGGCGGCTGTGTAACAGCGGTTGCGGGCGCGAATGGCAGCGGAAAATCAACGCTTCTGCGTCTCGCAGCACGGCTCATGCTTCCAACATCCGGGATGATTGATACGCTTCTGGATGGTACACCTGTCAATGGAGCAGACTACCGCAGACTGCTTGCAATGGCGACACCGGAGATGGAGCTGTATACGCGCCTGACGGTGCGGGAGAATCTCAGCTTTCTGCTCTCCGCACGCGGGGTTTCATGTGAGGAGGCATATTTGCAGGAGCTTCTCGCGCGTGTCGGACTGCCCGCAGAGGTTCTGCCACGTATGACAGGGCAGCTCTCGACGGGGATGCGCCAGCGCGTACGGCTCGCCGTCGTTCTCGGTACGGATGCCGAGGTGTGGCTGCTCGATGAGCCGGGGCTTGCTCTCGATGAACAGGGGCGTGCTCTGCTCCTCAGTGAGGCTCGTGCAGCGGCGAAGAGGGGGCGGCTCATCCTGTGGGCGACGAATGAACCGGAGGAAAGGAAGGCGGCGGATGCGTGCTTCGATCTTACGAGCGGCTCTGAATGTCGCCCGTAAAGAACTCCTCGACGGCATCCGTCTCCGCGCCGGCTATGTGACGATGGGGATGTTCGCACTGACGGTGATTGCCTTTCTGAGTATGTCGCTCGCGTGGGGGACGATGGATGTCCGCCTTGCGTCGGCACTCCTCTGGATTGTGATTTTCTTTGCGGCGACGCTGCAGGGAGAGCGGCTCTTTGCGGAGGAGGCTGCGGCGGGCACGCTGCTCTTTTTGTGGATCTACGTTCCGGCACAGGCGGTGCTCTTCGGCAAGATGGCGGCGCATTTCATTACGCTTGTCGTGCTTGCCGCACTCGTTTTTCCTCTTGTTGTCATTCTGATGGATGCACCGCTTGTCCTCAACGCCTGCTTCGTTGGCACCTTGTTTTTAGGGCTATGGGGCATGGCGGCAGCAGATACGCTGCTGGCGGCAGTCGCAGCAAATGCGAGTGTACGTGGGGGGCTTGTTCCCGTCCTGCTGCTTCCGTCCATGCTGCCGATTCTCCTGCCCGCGATCTCTCTCTCGGCAGGTGAGGGAGAGCCAGTGCTCCTTGGCGGTATGCTGATCTATGATATGGCGCTCACGGTGGGCGCGTCGATGTTGTTTGATTCTCTCTGGATTGAGAGTTAGAGATGGGGGTCTCATGCTTGCCGGGGTGATTGCCGCTCTGACAGTGGCTGTGCTCTACGCCGTGTTCTTCGTCGTCCCCCCTGCTGAGGGGCTGGGCAACTACGTCCGCATTGCATTCTTCCACATTCCGTGTGCATGGGTCTCGGTCATTGCGTTCTTCTGCGCAGCCTACTGGGGCGCACGCTATTTGAAAACACGCAATCTTCGCTATGATACAAAAAGTGCGCGGTCTGCCTTGCTCGGATTGCTTTTTACCCTGCTTGCCACGGCAAGCGGGGCGGTATTTTCAAAGCTTACATGGGGCGCGTATTGGAACTGGGATCCGCGGCAGACGACGATCTTTGTTCTGCTCCTCATCTACGGAGCATATGTTACACTTCGTATGACGATGCGGGATGAGCGTGCACGCGCCTCCTCGTCGGCGGTCTACGCACTCTTTTCCTTTATTGCAGTTCCGTTTCTCGTCTTTATCCTGCCGCGCATGTTCTTCTCGCTGCATCCGTCGCCCGTTCTCAACGGGGCAGGACGGCTCGATATGGACACGGTAATGCTCGGAACACTCGCGCTGTCGCTGCTCGATGTGACACTTATGTATGTTTGGCTGATGAAACGGGGGGATCGTCATGCGTAAATACTTCTTCGTCGTACTGATTCTTGGATTTATCGGATATGCGGGATACTTCTTTGCGGACTCCGTGACCCCCTACGTCAGCGTTGCGGAGGCGCGTACCTCCGAGCGGAATGTGCAGGTCAAGGGGCTTCCGGACGACACTGTCGAGCCGCACATGGAGAACAATATGTTTGTGTTCTCCATCTCCGATGAGGATACGGGCGAGACGATGCTCGTCCGTTACAAGGGGGTAAAGCCCGATAACTTCGATGAAGCATATCACGTTGTCGCGATTGGAAAATATACGGGTGATGCGTTCGCAGCGGACAAGCTGCTCATCAAATGCCCGTCGAAATATGAGGCGGAAAAAGGAAAGGTTCGTGTATGATCGGAACGTTATTCTTGGGTGCGGTTCTGTTCTTTGCCCTTGCTGCAGTGTTCTGTGAGACGCAGGGAAAAACAACCGAAGGACGGATCTGTGCGGCCCTGGCGGGCCTTGCCTCGCTCAGTGCAGCGGCGTTCCTCTTCGTCATTATCCTGAACGATGATTTCAGCTACACCTACGTTATCAGTTACTCCTCCATCAGTTTGCCGCTGCTCTATAAGCTCTCCGCATTCTGGGCGGGGCAGCAGGGCTCGTTTCTCCTCTGGCTCGTGATTCACGCCGTTGTCGGTGTTCTGATTGCCCGTGAGGGACGGATGACAGCGACGGGGCGCACGATCTACCACGCACTTACCGCGATGCTCGTTCTCCTCGTCCTCTTTAAGAGCCCATTTGCTCCTGCAGAGACTGTTGCCATGGACGGGCACGGAATGAATCCGCTGCTGCAGGATCCGTGGATGGCGGTGCATCCACCAATCATCTTTGTGGGCTACGCGCTGCTCGCCGTCCCCTTTGTCTACTCCATCGAGAGCATGATAAAGGCACCGATGGACGGCAGTTTTCTCGCTCCGATGCGCCGCTGGACACTCATCGCGTGGGCATTCCTCGGAGCGGGCATCTTCATCGGCGGTTACTGGGCGTATAAGGTACTCGGGTGGGGCGGCTACTGGGGCTGGGATCCCGTGGAGAACTCCTCGCTTGTCCCGTGGCTGCTCGCCTGTGTTCTGCTTCATCTGATCTCTGTTGCGCGTGGGCGGCGCGGGGCGTTTTACCTCGTTCATCTTGCGGCAACCTTCTCCTACGCATTCGTCCTTTACGGGACATTCCTCACGCGCAGCGGTATTCTCGGTGATTTCTCCGTGCACTCCTTTGCGGGCTCGGACATCGGCCTCTACATCGCCCTTGCCAATGCGGCTGTCCTGCTCTTCGGGCTCGGCGTTCTGATCGTTCGGATTGAACGTTTGCCGAAGGGGGCGGTCTACGAGCAGCACCGCAGCCGAGACTTCCTCGTGCTGCTCGGGATGCTTCTCATCGTATTCATCGTCGCTATCGTATTCTTCGGAATGTCCATGCCGCTCATCTCCGGGCTGCTCGGAGAGAGTGCGGCGGTCGATACGAGTTACTATGTGCGTACCTCGCTGCCGATTGCGGTGCCGCTGGCGCTTCTCATGGCACTCGGCGTACTTCTGCCCTACGGCAGTGGACGCGTCGCACGGCCTGTGTGGATCTTCGTGATCTCCGTGGGCGGCGGCGTTCTCGCGGGGCTGGTCGGAGTCACGGATATTCCGTCGGTTCTGCTCTCCACCTTTGCCCTCCTTGCCGCACTTGCTGCCATTGAGGCATTTCGCCGTCAACGCATTGGTCTGGGCGGGATGGTTGCCCACGTTGGCACGGGACTTGCGCTGCTCGCCTTTATTCTCTCGGGGTCGGGCAGTCAGACAACGACGGTCACACTCATCCCTGACGAGCCGCAGGAGGTCTATGGACACACGATCATCTATCGTGGACAGTCCTTTGCCGAGAGTGGCAGTGAGAAGTCCTACCGCTATGAGGTGGACGGAAGTCTGTGCGAGGCAGTGACAAAGCTGCGTGCAAACGGTGAGGATGCGGCACGTGAGCCTGCAATTGCAAGAAGCCTTGCGGGCGATCTCTATATCGCACCGTCGCCGACTTCGGCGGAGCGTGACGAGCTGATTCTTCATCGCGGCAAGACCGTTATGGGGATCAACGACTATGCTTACCGCTACGAATCCATCGCATTTGAGCCGCAGGGCGGCGGCAAGACCCTCGTCACGGCGCAGATTGCGCTGACGGACGGCGAGGAAGTCGATGATGCCGCACCCACGATCCTTGCGACGGAGACGGGGGGGACATCCCAGCCGATCGAAGTGATGAACGGCAAGTTCCGCATTCGTCTCACGGGTGTCTCGGCGGATGAACGCGACATACGGATCGAGATCCTGCCCTCTGTGGCAGAGGAGGCGGCACTTCCCGTTCCCGCCTCGGTCAGTACGAAGCCCGGCATCTCCATCCTTTGGCTCGCCTGTGTTCTTGTGACTGTCGGTGGTCTCCTGGCAGCCACGCAGGTGGTAAGTCCCGTCAAAGGAGGTGGATCGGAAAAGCGGTCTGAGTGAGAAATCATAGAAGGGAGGAAGGACACATGAATTTGAAGCAGTATGCAAAGGAGCATACGCTGCGCTGTATCATCGGTGCGTTTCTCGTGGGACTGTTCGCCGTCGGCGGCGGCATGCTCATGGACAAGGCCTCGGCATCGCCGAAGTTCTGCGGTATGTGCCATGCCATGCAGCACGAGGCAAAGACACATGCCATGTCCACACATGCGGACATCGCCTGTGTGGAGTGCCATCTGCCGCACGACAATATTGCCGTTTACTATTTTGAAAAGGGCAAGACAGGCATGCATGACACGCTCCATCAGGTACTGAACGACTATCCCGTACATATCAAGATCTCCGATCACGGACGGGATATCGTGAATGCCAACTGTCTGCGCTGCCATACATCGACCATGGGATCGGTATGTCTGGACAGGGGCAAGGACGGAAATGCAAACTGTACGAAGTGTCACAGTGGTATGCCGCATGGTTCCAATCCTTTAGAAGGGGGGATAAGAGTTGAGTAACAGAAAGAAAATCATCGCGGGTGTTGCCGGCGTCTGTGCCCTGTTCTTTGGATTCGTCGCCGTTCGCATCGGCGCACACCCGAACGATGACAGCATCAAACGCGTGCAGATCCAGGGCGACACCGCTGCCAAGATCGGCAAAGAGGCGTACAAGGACGCCTATCCGCTCCAGTACAACTCGTTCATGAAAAACAATGAGGAATCTCCGTCGCCCACAGGCTACGGCGGCAGCATGGAGGGCAACAGTCATCTGGAGCACCAGCCCGAGATGCTTGAGAACTTTAAGGGCTATAAGTTTGCCATCCAGTATGACGACGACCGAGGGCATACGTATGCGGGCTACGATCTCCTGCATACGAAGAGGCTTCCGGGACAGAAGGGGAGTTGTCTACAGTGCAAGGGTTCGTATGTTTATGATGTGTACTTCAAAGAAGGTGGATGGGCGTATGCATCGAAGCCGTTTGATGAAGTTGCGGCTCCCATCACGATGGATGAGTGGTTCGGCTGCTCGACCTGCCACGATCCCGAGACGATGGAGCTGCGCGTCTATCAGCAGGGCTTTATCGAGTCGATGGCAAGACGTGGTGTTGATGTCAACGCTGCCACGCACAATGATATGCGTGCCTATGTGTGCTCGCAGTGCCATACGGAGTACTACTTCACCGCCGAGGATGGTCGTGTCGCACATCCATACGAGAACGGTCTGGATGCCGAGTCCGAGTATCAGTACTACCAGTCCGGTCAGGCAGGCGGATTCAAGGGCGACTGGATGCACCCCGACTCCAAGACGATGATGCTCAAGGCGCAGCATCCGGAGTTCGAGACGTGGGCGACGAGTGTCCATGCCGATGCCGGTGTTACCTGCGTGGACTGCCACATGCCCTATATGCGTGACGGCGGCAAGAAGTACACCTCGCACTGGATGACGAGTCCCTTGAAGACGACGAAGGAATCCTGTCTGAAGTGTCATGACGAGAGCGAGGAGACCCTCGTGGCACGCGTCAAGACCATTCATGACAATACGTTCAAGATCCAGCGCATCGCAGGCCAGACGGTCGCACGCGCACATCGCACGGTCAAGGCTGCGATGGATGCAGGTGTACCCGATGCAGCACTCGAGGATGCACGCGCGAAGATTCGCGAAGCACAGTGGTACTGGGATTGGGTTGCCGCCGAGAACGGCATGGGCTTCCATAACCCCGACAAGATCATGCGTACCCTTGGGCTTTCGATTGATCTCGCACATCAGGCAATCGAGTCCGCCGAGGGAGCACGCCACGGCTTCCAGCCGCTCTGATCGGAGCACGACGAGACCAAAAAAGAATCGCCTCATGTTGGGGCGATTCTTTTTTACGTTCGTTTTGTTTTACAGCATCCCGCTCATCCAGATGAGGCGTATGCCGAGACCGAACATGGCGAGGGAGAGAAGGACGAGGATGACCTTGGACTTCGTCTTCTGTGAGATGGCAGCGCCGATCTGCGCACCGACGGCGGCACCGATGGAGATGCAGATCGCAGGTGTCCAGATGATGTGATTGAGCAGGAAGTGACTGACGACACCGAACGCCGCCGAGCAGGCAAGGACGAAATGCGAGGTCGCCGTCGCCATGTGTACGGGGAAGCCGAGCAGGTAGACCATGAGCGGCACATGGATCACGCCGCCGCCGATGCCGAAGATGCTCGAGATGAAGCCGACTCCTGCGCTTGCGCCAACGCCGAGCGAGCGGTTGAACGTGAAGTTCGCGGGCAGTGTGTGGACATCCGCATGTTTCTTGTGCGTGGCATTCCAATACATGAGCAGTGCCATCACAAGCAGGAATGAACCGTATGAGACGTACAGCATCGGTCCCGTGAAGTCGTCAACGATGTACGAGCCAAGAAATGCGCCCGGCAGCGTCGCGAGCGCGAACGGCACAGCGGCAGGGAAGTAGACGCGCTGCTGACGGACGTAAGCAATCGTCCCCGAGAGGGCATTGGCAAACACAATCACAAGCGATGTTCCCGTGATCTGTGCTGCCGTGTGAAAGTACGGATAGACACCGCCGTCCGACAGGAAGAAGATAAAGATCGGCACGCAGATCAGACCGCCGCCGATGCCGACGAGCGTCCCGAACGTTCCGACGAACAGCCCTAAGATTAGAAAGAGAAGAATATCAAGACCCATAGGAAAACCTCCCAAAGTACGGGGAAGCCTGCAAATTAGGCTTCTTAAATACATTGCCCATTATAGCACAAAGGAACTATTAGACAAGGGGAAGAACTTGTGATATGATGAGCGCAAAGAAGCCCATTTGCTATTTTAGGGACTTATTTAGGGGAGCTTCTTTGACATTATATAGGAAGGAGGGTCGGGGAATGGGGCACCGGAACGGATCGGTGCGTAATTATAGGAATACAAAGGAAAGAAGTGACAACGTATGGTTACATTTCTTGGTGCGCTCGCCACACTCATCATAGGCTACATGGTCTATGGTGCAATCGTGGATCGGGCATTTGGACGGACGGGGGAGGTTGCTCCTGCGATTCGGCTGGAGGATGGAGTGGATTACATCCCCCTGCCGACGTGGAAGGTGTTCCTCATCCAGCTGCTCAACATCGCAGGCCTTGGACCCATCTTCGGCGCACTCGCGGGCGCACTCTGGGGACCGAGCGTCTATCTCTGGATCGTCTTTGGTACGATCTTTGCGGGCGGCGTGCACGACTATCTCTCGGGTATGATCTCGTTCCGTGAGGACGGCAAGAGTCTCTCGGAAATTGTCGGCAAGAATCTGGGGCACATCATGCTCCAGATCATGCGTATCTTCTCGATCGTCCTGCTCGTTCTCGTCGGTGTTGTCTTTATGACAGGCCCTGCGATGCTCCTTGCAAAGCTCACGGGGCAGGAAATGCTCATGTGGCTCGGCGTGATCTTCATCTACTACACAATGGCGACACTCCTGCCGATCGACAAGATCATCGCGCGGTTCTATCCGCTCTTTGGCATCTGCCTGATCGTCATGGCGCTCGGCATCATGGGCGGTATGCTCTTCGGCATCGGCGGTCACATCATGCCGGAGATGACACTCGAAAACCTGCATCCGAAACAGCTGCCGATCTGGCCGCTGCTCTTCATTACGGTCGCCTGCGGCGCGGTCTCGGGCTTCCACGCTACGCAGTCGCCGATCATGTCGCGCTGCCTCAAGGATGAGCGTATGGGTCGCCCCGTGTTCTACGGTGCGATGGTTGCCGAGGGCATCATCGCTCTCTGCTGGGCTGCAGCGGGCGCGACCTTCTATGATGGCACGGCAGGGCTCGGCGCGGCACTCAAGGAAGCAGGTCCCGGCGGTGTCGTCTATGAGATCTGCAACGGCTTCATGGGCGTTGTCGGCATCGGCGGTGTGAGCATCGGTGCAGTTCTTGCCATGCTTGGCGTTATCGCCTGCCCGATTACCTCCGGTGATACGGCATTTCGTTCCGCGCGTCTGACGCTTGCGGACTGGCTCAACATCCCTCAGAAGGAGGCTCCGAAGCGTCTCCTCATTGCGGTTCCGATGCTCGGCATCGGTCTTGTACTCTCGCAGATGGACTTCTCCATCATCTGGCGTTACTTCTCGTGGGCGAACCAGACCCTCGCAATGATTACGCTCTGGATGGGGACGGCATATCTCTACCTGCATAAGCCGGGCTCGTATGCCTACGTTGTGGCACTTGTGCCTGCGATCTTTATGTCGGCGGTTACGACGACCTATCTTCTGCAGGCGCCCGAGGGCTTCGGTCTGCCGACCAACATCACCTATCCGGCGGGCATCGGCTTCGCAATTCTCTTCACGGCACTTTTTGTCCGTGCATACATTTTGCGCAAGAGAACGGTTTAAACGTCTGCGCTTTTCAGACCGCCGTACGATGGTACGGCGGTTTTTCTTGCAAATATTAGATTTTATGGTAATATAGTACTATATTGGCAACGGAATGACAGCCGTTCGCATAGAATGAGGGAGGAAATATACATGGCAAAGACCGAAGAAACAGAGGGCAAGGCAGTAAAGAAGGCGGCAGGGAAGGTTTCTGAGGAAGAGGCTCTGCGCGAGCGGATCGGGGGCGCCAAGGAAGCGCAGGAAGAGGCCGCAGAAACACCTGCTGGTGCGGGTGCAACGAAAGCAGAGAAGTATAAGGCATTCCTCAAAGAGAATGACATTACCTTCTTTGATTCGCAGACGCTTGCCGATGAGTTCCACACGACGATCTTCCGCTCGCGCATTGAGGCGAAGGGGCAGATCATGCCGATGGCGATCTTCATCGACGACAGCTTCTTCACAATTATTCGCACGCAGGTCGCGACCGGGATCAACGTCAAGAATATCGAGCGGATTAAGAGCTACCTCAACAAACTCAATGCGGAGTACAAGATCTTTAAGTACTATCTTCGCGAGGACGGCAATATCTACCTCGATATCTGCATCCCGTTTGCCGATGAGACATTCGACAGCCGCATGATCCAGACCCTCCTGCCGATTCTTGTGAAGCAGCTGGAAGATGAGTATGAGGATCTCATGGCTGAGGTCTGGGCGAAGGACTAAGCCAATCAATATTTTGGGAGGTTGCCTGTGGGCAATCTCTTTTTCTTTGCTTGATTTTCCTTTCAAATCTAGGTACAATGAACCACAGTGAAAGTGAGGGATGGCATGAATTGGAAGAAGATGATCGGCGGGCGGCAGTTTTGGTCGCTGATGGCTGTTCTGCTCATCCTTCTTGGCGTTGTGCTCATCGTCGGACATCCGAAGGAGGAAGCCCATACCGCGCCGCTGCCGCCGCCGGAGGACGATGTGAAGGTACTTGTGCTCAACTATCATATGGTCAACTCGATGTTTATATCGCTTGCCGTTGAGCCGGAGGATTTCGACTGGCAGATGAAGTATCTCGTCGATCACGGATATCACACGATCAGCATTGATGAACTCTATGATTTCCTCGCAGGGCAGGGGACGCTACCGGATCGCCCTGTGCTCATTACGTTCGATGACGGCTATGTGGACAACTATACGAATGCCTATCCGATTCTGAAGAAGTACAATTTGAAGGCGACGATCTTCATTGTGACCGGCTTTGTCAGCAAGCGCAGGGGATATCTGACATGGGATCAGCTGCGCGAGATGGAGAAGAACGGCATTATGGCGCAGTCCCATACGGTAACGCATGCGCCGCTGCCGGAGCTGTCCGATGAACGCATTCGTGAGGAGCTCGTCGAGTCGAAGCGGCAGGCAGAGACGGAGCTCGGGCATCCCGTCGAGTTCATTGCCTACCCGACAGGCGCGCATGACCTGCATATCGTCGGTATTGCGAAGGAGGCAGGGTATAAGGGCGGATTTACGGTCAAATACGGCAATGTTGACCGCAACAGCAATGTCTATGCGATGGAGCGTGTGCCCATCTTCCGCACGGCTGCGACCAATGCAGACTTCGTCGATCGTCTGCGTTACACCTCGAACATCACACAGTATGGTTGGATAAGGAATTAAAACGCAACAGAGAGAATGTTTCTTATTTGTGAAATATATATGAAATCATCGACAATAGGACATATTGCCGCTTTGCAAAGAAATAATGTTGTGATATAATGACGGCGACTGAATCCATATAGAGGATATTCGCGAGGAAACATGGCTACTCCGTTCTCCGATGTGTGGATCAGAGTTTTACAGATGGTGGGAGATTCCCACAAAGGAGGAAGTCTTATGAAGAAGACAATGGTAGCTGCGCTGGCAGCAGCGCTGACGATCGGCGCTGCGTCCACGACGTTTGCGGCGGCAAATCCGTTCTCGGATGTGCCGAGCGATCACTGGGCATACGATGCTGTGACGCAGCTCGCTGCGGACGGTGTCATCGAGGGCTACGGCGACGGCACGTATCGCGGTGACCGCAACATCACGCGCTATGAAATGGCACAGATGACGGCAAAGGCGATGGCAAAGGGCGATATGTCTGCATCGGACAAGGCTCTTGTCGACCGCCTTGCAGCTGAGTTTGCGGATGAGCTCAACAACCTCGGCGTTCGTGTCTCGAATCTCGAGAAGCATGCGGATATGGTGAAGTTCACGGGCTATCTCCGCTATGACTACATCAGCGACCGCCATGAAAAGCCAAATTCGGACGGCAAGAAGAAGGTGAACACGGACCGCGTTCGTTTCCGTCTCCTCCCGGTAGCTGAGGTCAACGATCACTGGTCGGTCAAGGCTCGTCTCGACACCGAGTTCAACATGGACAAGGACGGCAGCCCCAAGGAAAAAGACCGGATGACCCTTGCACGTGCATATGCAGAAGGCACCTACGGCAAGTTCAATGTCAAACTCGGTAAGCAGGATGTCTACTCCGCTGCCGACGATGGTCTGACGATGGATACGGCGATCTCCGGCGCGACAGTGTCGTTCGGCAATGTCCTCAAGGCAAAGATTGCAGCAGGTCGTGTATCTGATGGAAATGTGAAGTCGGCCACAGATACGGCGGCAAACTATCAGGGCATCGACCTCACCTACGGCGCGGGCAAGCTCACGGCGGGACTTGGCTATCAGCACATCAACAACCGTGTGTTCAAGACCAGTGACTACAGCAAGAAGGCTGATACGGATCATGCAAATATTTGGTCGGTCGGAGCCAGCTACAAGTTCGACAAGAACGTTGCACTGAAGGGCTCCTATGCACAGAACAGAAGTGCCGACTATCAGCGCAATGCCGGCAGCATTGAACTCGACTACAAGGGCGCGAAGAGGTCCGATCAGGGTTCGTGGGGCGCATACATCGCCTACCGCCGTCTCGGTAACAACGTCGCATTTGTACCGACCTACACCATCCTCGGGCGTGATCAGAAGGGCTGGGCTGTTGGTGCAACCTACACGCTCTGGAAGAATGTGACGACGAAGGTCGAGTACTTCCGCGGCAAGGACATCAAGGCAGACAAGGATGCAAGCACGCTCTTTGGCCGTGTCCAGTTCGACTTCTAATTCAACACTTTATCTGCTGTTTTACGGCAATGGAAAAGAGCACTGCGAATTGCAGTGCTCTTTTTGCGTGCCGCAAATGAAAAGTCTCCCCCGTCGCAACGAGGGACGGTCAACGCCAGTCACACATCGCTAACGCTCGTGTTCTTGGGACGTTTTCCCATGCGGTCTGTTGCCCAATCAGCTGTACCATTTGGGCTTGCTTCTTGGACAGACCAGCAGGGGGAGACCGCGTAAGCGGTGTACACTATAGCACTTCCCTCAAGATCCAAGGTACAATCGGTTCGCTGCACGGCGGTGCAATCCGATCGGCTGCCGCCTTTGCCTCGGCAGAGGCATCCTCCGGGGCGATGCCGATGTCCGCGACGCGCAGGAGCTCGGCATCGTTGCCGTAGTCACCGCAGGCGATGACGCGCCGCCCCGCGTAGGCAGGCATTTCTCTCAGTACTTCCGCCATCGCACCTTTGCTCGTATGCGGCGGGACGAATTCGAGGTAGTTTGCCTCGGAGTAAAACGAGGTAGAGCACTTGTCAATGCCGAGTTCCTGCGCAAGACCCTGCACAAAGCTCAAGTTGATGGGGGCATCGCAGATAAAGAACTTCAGCCAGCGTTTGCTTTCAACGGCGCGCAGTTCCGTGTGATTGACATTGTAGAACTCGCCCGTGAGGCGCGGATCGTCGTTTGTCTCCGGGCTGAGGATGTAGCAGTGCTCCTCCGTATAGACCTCGACGCAGGCGCGCGGGAACTGATAGAGTACGCGTGCGGCGAACGTGCGCCAGAGATCACCCTCGAGGGCGCGTGTTTCGAGTACACGATCCGCCGAGATGTCTTTCAGCATGGCTCCGTTGAAGAAGATGCTCGGCGCGTTGACCGTAATTCCTTCGAGATAGGGGAGAGCAGAGCCCGGCGTGCGCCCCGTTGCGGCGGCAAAGGCTCCGCCCGCAGCGGTGAATGCGTTGAGTGCACGCACATTTTCTTCGGAGATCATCTCATAGCGCGGGATCAGCGTGCCGTCCAGATCGCTGATAAGGAGGATGTCGTCGTATCGTTTTTCGCTCATAATGCCTCGATATCTGTCAGATAGTTCTCCATCATGGTCTGCCCGTCGCGGGTCAGGATGGACTCAGGATGAAACTGGATGCCCTCGATGGGGAGGGTCTTGTGCCGCACGCCCATTATCGTCCCGTCACCGAGGTCGCTCGTGATCTCAAGCACATCGGGAAGGCTCTCGCGCTCGATGATGAGGGAGTGGTAGCGTGCGACCTGCGTGCCCGCGTGGATATCCCGATAGATGCCCGTGCCGTGGTGACGAATGGGAGATGCCTTGCCGTGGACGATCTCGTGTGCACGGACGACACGACCGCCGAACACCTCGCCGATCGCCTGATGTCCGAGACAGATGCCGAGAATCGGTGTGTCCGCGCCCAGCTCGCGAATGACCTCTTCGGTAATGCCCGCATCCTTTGGCAGTCCGGGGCCGGGGGAGATCACGATGCCCTTGTATTTCTTTGCGCGAATCTCATCAACTGTCATTGCATCGTTTCGGACGACCTCGACCTCTGCGCCGAGCTTTGTGAGGAGCTGGTAGACGTTGTAGGTGAAGGAATCGTAGTTGTCAAGCAAAAGCAGCATTGTTCTCCACCTCCTCTACTACCTCGAAGAGTGCCTTTGCCTTTTGCAGAATCTCGAGGTATTCTTTCTCGGGGACGGAGTCCTTGACGATGCCCGCGCCCGACTGGATGATCGCCGTATCGTCGTTTTCGATGCACATGGTGCGCAGGGTGATGCACATGTCCATATTGCCGCGAAAATCCATATAGCCGACCGTACCCGCGTAGAAGCCGCGTGGTTCCTGCTCCTCTTCGTGAATAATCTCCATCGCGCGCAATTTCGGCGCGCCGCTGACGGTTCCTGCGGGAAAGGTTGCGCGCAGGACATCCATCGGTGCATACACGGGTGCAATCTCACCGACGACACTGCTCACCATGTGCGAGACGTGGGAGAAACGTTCGATCTCCATGAGCTTCGGCACACGCACCGAGCCGGGGACGCTGATGCGCCCGAGGTCGTTGCGCGCGAGATCGACGAGCATCGCGTGCTCGGCACATTCCTTCTCGTCGGAGCGCAGATCGGCGGCAAGCAGCGCATCCTCCTCATCATTTTTGCCGCGCTTCCGCGTGCCTGCAATGGGGTAGGTATAGACAGTATCGCCGGATACCTTGATCAGCATCTCGGGGGAGGCTCCGACGAGCTTTACCTCACCGAAGTTGTAGTAGAACATATAGGGTGAGGGATTGACTTGCCGCAGCCGGCGATAGAAGAGGAAGGCGGGACGCGTGATCTTCGCGCGGAAGCGGAAGGACGGCACCGCCTGAAAGATGTCGCCGGCGCAGATGTGTTCCTTGATCGTGTCGACCGTCGCAAGAAAATCCCTCGGTGCCTCTCCATACCGCGCCATAAAGTCGACGGGGGTGCTGCGCTTCGAGGCCGGCGCAGCAGGCGGCGTGAATGGTGCAGCAAGGCGTGTGCGCATGGCCGCGAGGCGCTCCGCAATCGTGTCGTAGAGCTCCTCCGTATCGTCGCCCTCCCGAATATCGGCGAGGTAGTGCAGCTGTGCGGCGTTTCTCAGAGCGTCGTAAACGACGAGATAGCGGCACATCATGAACTGACCGAGCAGCTGCTCGCCGTCTAGGTGTACGCCGCGCACACGGTCAAACGTCGCTGCCGTCTCGTATGTGAAATAGCCCGCAAGCCCGCCGTGGACAAGGGGAAGTGACGCCTCGTCCGTGCGGGCGGGCGTGAAGCGTGCGGCATATGCCTTCATTGTCTCATGCGGCGCTCCCGTGATGCTCTTCATCAGACCGTTCTCGCTCACGAGGAGTTTGTCTGCAAATACCTGTACGCGCACGAACGGCTCACCGCCGATGAAGGAGTAGCGCCCGAACTGCTGCTGCGTCGTATCGACGGACTCCATGATGTAGCCCTTTTTGTCCCCGACCAGCTTATAGTAGATGGAAACGGGCGTGTCGAGATCCATCGTCAGCTCGGTGGAGACAGTGACGAGGTTCGCATTCTTTGCTGCAGCGATAAAATCCTCTTTGCTCAGGCTCAGCTTCATGTGTTGATCTCCATGACAACATCCCGCTCCTTGCGGCCGAGCACCCAGCCGAGGACTTTCAGCTCGGCATAGAGCATCTGCTGCTGCTCGCGGTTATTCTCGCGGCTGAGCTTCAGCTGCTTGTACTGCTGACGTCCGAGGTTGTAGCGCGCAAGGATCTCTGCCTCGCTGCGCATTTTGTGGCGTCCGCCCGCGTGCATGCGCACGAGTTCCTCCACCTCTGCCTCACCGTAGGTTGGGGGTGGGGGCGGCGCTGCCATCTGTCGTACGAGATCCGTGATCTCGTGATCGCTCATGGTCATAGGTGTCTCCTTTGCTTCTTACCGTGGCAGACGGAGTCGTAACGGTACATTACGACTTCGCACCGCGCTCTTCCAAATAATGAATCATTGCGTTTGCGACGTGTTTTGCTTCCTTGACGACCTGCACGACGTTCCATGGACCAAATACAACGTCGCCCGCAGAGAATACGCCGTCGCGTCCGGTCATGCCGTTCTCATCGACGATAACCAATCCCTTCTCATTGAGCTTGATGCCCGTCGTCGTGCGGACAATCTTGTCCTTTGCCGCCTGACTTGCCGCGATGACCGTACTGTCCGCGGGAATGAGGTAGGGTTCGCCCTCGCTGATGAGGTTCTGATCTTCGTCAAAGACGCGGTCATACAGCATTGGGCCTTCAGGCGTGACAGAGTGAATGCCCTTGGCATACTGGATCTCACAGCCGTCCATCAGTGCATACTCGAGCTCGCGCTCACTTGCGGAGATCCCATTGCGCCGCGCGTAGATCGTGACGTAACGGCTGCCCTTGCGGATCGCTGTGCGTGCCACATCCATCGCGGAGTTGCCGGAGCCGATGACGGCAACGCGGTCGCCGAGGTGGTAGACATCGGGGTTCTGGAGATAATTGACGGCGAAGTGACAATTGCCGAGCGTTTCTCCGTGGATGCCGAGGCTCTTCGCACGCCATGCGCCCGTTCCCATAAAGATCGCCTCGTAGCCGTCGCGGAAGAGATCGTCTACACTGAGCGCACCGCCGATCGTCGTGTTCGGACGAATGTGGATGCCAAGCGTATGGAGTTTCTCTCTGTAGCGGTCAATGGTCGAAGGCGGCAGGCGGAAATCCGGAATGCCGTAGCGCAGCATGCCGCCGATCTTCTGCATTCGTTCAAAGATCGTGACGCCATAGCCCTCCTGCGCGAGCTTCACCGCGACCACAATGCCCGCAGGTCCCGCACCGATGACGGCGACGTTGTGGCCGTTGTAGGACTTGCGCGAGAGGACGAGCTTGTCGAGGTAGGTGTCTGAGATGTAGTGCTCGATGCTCGAGATCTGGATCGGAGCACCGCGCCGCCCCTGAATGCAGTTGCCCTCGCACTGCGCGTCATGATCACAGACGAGCGAGCAGAAGACACTCATCGGATTGTTGTCGTAGAGCATCGCGCCCGCCTCATTGATCTTGCCGTCGAGGAAGAGCCGTACCATCTCGGGGACGTTCGTCTGCACGGGGCAGCCTTTGATGCGGCAGAGAGGCTTCTTGCACTGCAGACAGCGGCGTGCCTCGTTGATGACGTGAACAGCCATGATTAATGGCTCCTTTCGTTATATTGTATCGCTTCTTAAAATATTGTATACACGGTGCTTATTATAGCACAAGACGCGCGCTCTGTCATAGGAAGTACAAAAGAAAAAGTCAGGGCTGACGCACCAAGAGCCTCTGCCGTATGCACAAGAAAACTACTTGGGACAAAAATATTGATGGTATAAGATAAATCGGGGCAGCCCCCTTATGTATAATTGTCACAGAATACAAATATTTATTACTATTACTAATGTCTGAGTTTGTTATAGAAAGTCCTTGTTATTCGTGAAAATATGTGATACTGTGAAAAACATCCATTGGAATATCCATAGAAATATGTTTTGAAAGAGGGGAGCAGTCATACAGTTTACATCCATTCGGACAAAGTTTTTAGTATCTGTATTGCCTGTGATGCTCATCGGTTTTCTTGTGTTCTTCGGCGTCAGCTACAAGATGGCGAGCGATATGCTCGTGGAGAATGCGGATACAATCGGCAAGGGCGTCGGCAAGCAGGCAGCGCTCGAGGTGCAGCGCATCTTCGAGACGAACGAGGTTCATCTTGAAACGCTGGCGCGGAGCTCGGCGATCCTTCACGGTGATGATGCGGCGCGGCTGGCAAAGCTGCAGGAGGTCAAGCAGGATACGGATGTGTTCTCAAACATTTCCTATCTGGATGTAAACGGCATTGGCATTGACTCGGACGGCAGTGTACTTGATCGCAGTGACCGTGACTATTTCAAGAAGGCGGTTCAGACGAAGAAGGTAGTTGTCTCTGAGCCGGTGATCTCGGCGATTACGGGCAAGGTAGTCACGGTTATCGCTGTTCCTGTTCTAGAGAATGGTACGCTCACGGGGATTGTCACGGGCACGGTCGGTCTCTCGCGGTTTGACGAGACGCTCTCGAAGATGGCGACGTACCGCACAGGACAGCTCGTCGTTATGGATGAGACGGGGATTGTCATCATCCATCCGAATGAGGCGGCGCAGGTCGGAAAGCTCGACTTCAGCAAGGAGGTCTCGAGCGTCAAGATCTCGATGAGCCTTGTGGATGCCTTTAAGTCTGTAATCGATAAGGATGAACCCGCACTTGCACACTATGCGCGTGAGTCGGGGGAGGAGATGACGGGCATACTCGTGCCGATTCATCTTGATGGTCGTCGCTGGGTCGTCATGTCAGAGGCATCCGACAGTGAGATCCTTGAGAATGCCCATGCGCTGTTGATGGTGCTCGCGGGGCTGACGGTTGTCATTCTCCTCGCAATCTCGGTGATTATCTTCTTCATCTCGAACAGTTTTGCGGCAAATATTCAGAAGGCAGTACGCGTCTGTGAGATCATCAACAGCGGCGATCTGCGCGAAACGCCGAAGACGATTACCTCGCAGGATGAGATGGGACAGCTCTCGGATGGCTTCATCAAGATGCGGCACACGCTCAACACACTGATCAAGCGGATTCAGTCCAACGCCGCAGAGTTGTCGGCCTCGGCGGAGGCGCTCACCGAGGCATCACAGCAGTCTGCGGAGGCATCGAACCACGTTGCTGCGTCGATCACTGAGATCGCAGAAGGTGCAGAGCATCAGTCTGCCGCCTCTGACTCGGTTGCAAATGCGACGGCATCGATTTCAAATCATGCGGAAAAGATGTCGAAGCAGGCAGGTGTGGTTGCAGAGGTGACAAACCACACGGTCGACCGCGTGCGTGAGGGGCGCCGCTCCATTGACGAGGTCGTCAGCTACATGGAACAGATCAAGAACGGCTCCGAGACGGTCGATGCCGCGATCTCGGCGCTTGGCAAAAGCTCCGAGGAGATCAGCCACAGCGTCGAGGTCATCGGCAGCATTGCCGAGCAGACGAACCTGCTCGCGCTTAACGCGGCGATTGAGGCTGCGCGTGCGGGCGAGCATGGGCGCGGCTTTGCCGTTGTTGCCGAGGAGGTCCGAAAGCTCGCCGAGGAGTCGGGCGAGTTCTCGAAGAGGATCTCAGAGACAATGCAGTCCGTACAAGCGGATATGGAGCGTGCGGTGGAGGCCGGCAAGCGCGGCAGCGAGTATGTCGGGCACGGCCTGGACTCGGTGCGCACGGCAGACGACGTGTTCCAGTCGATCGCAGAGTCGATTCAGCAGCTCGGTGACGGCGTGAAGGACATTACCACAGGCATCCGACAGATGGAGAATGAGACGCAGACGGTACGTGCGCAGATCGAGGAGATCCAAAAGGTCAGCACGGCAAACGCTGATGGTGCGCAGAGCGTATCTGCGGCGACGGAGGAGCAGTCCGCGTCGATGCAGGAGGTTGCTGCGGCGACGCGTCGCCTCTCCGGTCTTGCGGATGAGCTTGCGGATGAGACGAAGAAGTTCAAACTGTAAACGATAAAAATGTCAATGGGGGTCGCTGCTCTTGCAGTGACCCCTTTCCTGTTGTATGATAGGGGTATTGATAAGGAGGCGGTTTCATGGGAAAAGCGATGATCATCGGTGCGGGCGGCGTGGCAAGCGTCGCCGTACATAAATGCTGTCAGAATCCGGAGGTCTTTGAGGAAATCCTCATCGCCTCGCGTACAAAGTCAAAATGCGATGCACTGAAGGCGAAGCTGGACGGGGGCAGGACGAAGATTCAGACCGCCGCCGTGGATGCGGATGATGTATCAGCGCTCACGGCACTCATCCGAGAGTTTCAGCCCGATGTGGTGCTCAACCTTGCGCTCCCGTACCAGGATCTGCACATCATGGACGCATGCCTTGCGGCGGGCGTGCACTATGTCGATACGGCGAACTACGAGCCGGAGGACACGGCGAAGTTCGAGTACAGCTGGCAGTGGGCATACGCCGATCGTTTCCGCGAGGCGGGGCTGACGGCGCTGCTCGGCTCGGGCTTTGATCCGGGTGTGACGGGCGTGTTCAGTGCGTACGCGATGAAGCATGAGTTTGACGAGATCAACTACATCGATATCCTCGACTGCAACGGCGGCGACCACGGCTATCCCTTTGCGACGAATTTCAACCCCGAGATCAACATTCGTGAGGTCTCGGCGAAGGGCAGCTACTGGGAAAACGGCGCATGGGTCGAGACGGAGCCGATGGAGATCAAGCGCGTCTATGACTTTGCCGAGGTCGGGCCGAAGGATATGTATCTCCTGCACCACGAGGAGCTTGAGTCGCTTGCAAAGAATATCAAGGGCATCAAGCGCATCCGCTTCTTTATGACGTTCGGCGAAAGCTATCTGACGCATCTGCGCTGCCTTGAGAACGTCGGCATGACCTCGATCGAGCCGATTGACTTCGAGGGACATAAGATCATCCCGCTTCAATTCCTAAAGGCGGTGCTGCCCGACCCCGCGAGCCTCGGCCCGCGCACAAAGGGCAAGACGAACATCGGCTGCATCTTCCGCGGAAAGAAGGACGGCAAGGAAAAGAACTACTATCTTTACAATGTCTGCGATCATGAAAAGTGCTACGCCGAGGTCGGTTCGCAGGCAGTCGCCTACACGACCGGTGTGCCTGCAATGATCGGTGCGATGATGGTGATGACGGGCAAGTGGCGCCGTCCCGGTGTGTTCAACGTCGAGGAGTTCGACCCCGATCCGTTCATGGATGCACTGAATGTATGGGGGCTGCCGTGGCAGGAGAGCCACAGCCCCGTATTGGTGGACTGATGGCGACATATGCAGAGTGGCGTGCGGAGTGGAACGCAGTTCCAACGCCCTCCTATCTCGTATACGAAGACCTCTTGGAGAAGAATCTCAAAATTCTCGCTGAGGTCGCGGAAGATACGGGGGCAAAGGTGCTGCTCGCACAGAAGTGCTTTTCCATGTATCACTACTATCCGCTGATCGGACGCTATCTCTCGGGCACAACGGCGAGCGGCATTTACGAGGCTCGCCTTTCGCAGGAGGAGATGGGCGGGGAGAACCACGTCTTTAAGCCCGCCTATGAGGAAGAGGAGATTGTACAGCTCGCTTCGATCTGCGACCACATTATCTTCAACTCCTTTGCCCAGTGGGAGCGGTTCGGTGCGGCGGCGCGTGCGGCAGGTGCGTCCTGCGGCATGCGGATCAACCCCGAGTGTTCGACGCAGGAACATGCGATCTATGACCCGTGTGCACCCGGTTCGCGTCTCGGGGTGAAGATTGCAGACTTTCGGGAGGATCTGCTTTCGGGACTCGACGGGCTGCACTTCCATACACTCTGCGAGCAGGGGGCGGATGCACTCGCAGCAACGCTTGAAGCTGTGGAGGAGAAGTTCGGCAAATACCTCTATGGAATGAAGTGGCTGAACTTCGGCGGCGGTCACCATATCACGCGCACGGACTACGATGTCCTGCTGCTGAAGAAGCTGATCCGCCATGTACAGAACACTTACGATGTCGCGGTCTATCTCGAACCGGGCGAGGCGGTTGCGCTGAACGCTGGCTTCCTCGTTGCTGAGGTGCTCGACGTGCAGGCGGGCGGGAATGTTATCCTAAACACGTCCGCTGCGTGTCACATGCCCGATGTCATCGAGATGCCGTATCGTCCGCCCGTCATCGGTGCGGGCGAGGCGGAGGAAAAGGCGTATACGTATACGCTCGCGGGACCAACCTGTCTCGCGGGCGACACCATCGGCACATACTCTTTTGATGCGCCGCTTGCCGTGGGCGACCGCATCGTTTTCGGCGATATGGCGATCTATACGATGGTGAAGAACAACACATTCAACGGTATGCCGCTGCCGCACATCATCGCCGCTGCTCCGAACGGAGAATGGGAGATCGTGCGCACATTCGGCTATGACGATTTCAAGATGAGACTTTGAGCAAGGAACCGCCGTGATGGTGGTTCTTTTCTCTTGGACGCGTATATTTTACAGGACTTTCTGTTGCTGAATGAAACTAAATAAAAATAGTTATTAAAAAGTATAAATTTCTATTGACACGGAAAATTTCCTGTGCTATGATAGGCATATCAACAGGACATACGCAATCGTTTGAAAAGAGCGGTTGGTTACAATCAAAGGAGGATATTCAATGTCACTCATCAACAAGGAAATTTCCGATTTCAAGGCAGACGCATTCCAGAAGAAGGCCGGTGCGGCACAGGGCGAGTTCGTGCAGTACACGAAGGCGGATCTCAAGGGCAAGTGGAGCGTGTTCTTCTTCTATCCGGCGGACTTCACGTTTGTCTGCCCGACGGAGTTGGCAGACCTTCAGGAGCAGTACGGTGAGTTCCAGAAGCTCGGCTGCGAGATCTTTGGTGTCTCCTGCGACTCCCACTTCGTTCACAAGGCATGGCATGAGAGCTCCGACCTCGTCGGCAAGCTGACCTATCCGATGCTCGCAGATCCGACGGCAAAGCTCGCACGTGACTTCGAGGTCTACATCGAGGACGACGGTCGTTCCGAGCGCGGTACATTTGTTGTGAACCCCGAGGGAAAGATCGTTTCCTATGAGGTGAGTGCAGGCAATGTCGGCCGCAATGCACAGGAGCTTCTCCGCAAGGTGCAGGCGCTCCAGTTCGTTGCGGAGCACGGCGATGAGGTTTGCCCTGCACGGTGGAAGCCGGGCGAAAAGACGCTGAAGCCGAGCTTCGACCTCGTCGGCAAACTCTAAGAGCATGTTTGGGGCACTTCGCAGCAGCGCTCGCGAAGTGCTTTTTCCTATGGAGCACTGATTGATTCAGAGACTCCATATCAAGCGAAGAAGAGGTGCTTTGGTGGATAAAATGTATGATGCCGTCATTGTCGGCGGCGGCCCTGCGGGGCTTTCTGCTGCCATCTATCTGGCACGCGCCAAGTGCAAGGTGCTCGTCGTCGAGAAGGAGAAGGTCGGCGGGCAGATCACGATTACTGCTGATGTCGTGAACTATCCCGGCACAGGCAAGATCAGCGGCGTCGATCTCGCGGCACAGATGGAGGCGCAGGCGCGCGGCTTCGGTGCAGAATTTATTACAGCGGAGGTCATCGGGCTGAAGCTCGATCAGGAGATCAAGGAGCTCGAGACGACGGCGGGCACAGTGGAAGCTCTGACCGTTATCCTCGCGACGGGGGCGAATCCGCGCAAGGTCGGATTTTACGGCGAGAAGAAATTTCAGGGGCGCGGCGTTGCTTACTGCGCGACCTGCGATGCTGAGTTCTTTACGGGCATGGACATCTTTGTCATCGGCGGCGGTCTTGCGGCGGTGGAGGAGAGCATGTTCCTTTCCCGCTACGGCAAATCCGTCACGATCCTCGTACGCAGTGACAAGTTCCGCGCGCCGCAGACGGCGGTGGATGCGCTCGCGAACTACCCGAACATCAAGGTGCGCTTTAATACGATTGTGGAGCGTGTCGGCGGTGAGACGATGATCTCCTATGCCGATTTCCGCGACGAGGCGACGGGGAAGATCGAGCACTATATGGCGAAGGAAGGGGAGACGTTCGGCGTCTTTGTCTTTGCGGGCTACGTGCCAAACACAGGGCTCTTCCGTGAGCATATTGCGCTTAGTGAGCAGGGCTATATCATCACGAACGAGGAGAAGGAGACGAATGTCAAGGGGGTCTTTGCGGCGGGCGATGTCTGCATCAAGACGCTCCGTCAGGTGGTGACGGCGGTCTCGGACGGTGCGGTCGCTGCGGTTGCGGCAGAGCGTCATGCGGCAGCGCTGCACGACCGTCTGAAATTGGAGGCGTTCGCACGCGCCGAGGTGGATGCGAGCCGTTTCGAGCAGAGGAAGTCCTCTATCGAGAAGGAAGCGGCAGAGGGGCATGAGACGAATTTCATCTCTGCCGAGATCCGCGCGCAGCTGCAGGCGGTCTTTGACAAATTTGAGAGCTCGGTCAAGATTGTCGGGCACTATGACGACGGCGACCTCTCGCGCGAACTGCGCGGCTTTATGGATGAGTTTGCGGGGCTGACAGACAAGGTCACCTATGAGGAGCGAGACGACGCAAACGGAGCGCCGGGCATCGAGTTCCTGCGCGCGGACGGGACCCCGAGCGGCATTACCTTCCACGCCGTTCCGGGAGGGCATGAGTTCAACTCGTTCATCCTTGCCCTCTACAATGTGGCGGGACCCGGACAGGAGCTGCGTCCCGAGACGCGCGCGAAGATGGAGCAGATTTCTGCGCCTGCCGATGTCAAGGTGCTTATGTCGCTCTCCTGTACGATGTGTCCCGATGTGGTGGCCGCCGTGCAGCGTATTGCGGCGGAGTGCACAGACGTGCGTGCGGACATCTACGACATCCGATACTTCCCAGAGCTGAAGGAGAAGTACAGCATCATGAGTGTCCCCTGCATGATCGTTGGAGACGACCTCTTCTTCGGCAAGAAGAACATTGACGAGGTTGCTGATATATTGGTCAATCGCGGCTGACGGATGTCGCCCGTGCCCCTGAGCAAGGCATTGACGGGCGGTATTCCCGCTGATTGATATATTCAAGGAAGCACTGATAAATTCAGCACTATCTATCAGGAATTCCTTACGGTGTATTTGTTTTAGAAAAAGGAGAGCATGATGGAACTCAAAGGATCACAGACCGAGAAGAATCTCTGGGCGGCATTTGCCGGAGAGTCACAGGCACACACAAAGTATCTCTACTATGCGTCGCAGGCGAAGAAGGACGGCTACACGCAGATCTCGAACATCTTCAACGAGACGGCGACCAATGAGAAGGCACACGCAAAGATCTGGTTTAAACTCGTGCATGGCGTTGGCGATACGAAGGCAAACCTCGCCGATGCCGCTTCCGGAGAGAACGAAGAGTGGACGAGCATGTACCCCGAGTTCGCGCGCGTGGCACGCGAAGAGGGCTTCGATAAGATTGCGCGGCTCTTTGACGCTGTCGGCAAGATTGAGAAGGAGCACGATGCCCGCTATAAACTCCTCCTGCAGAAGGTGGATGAGGGCACAGTGTTCGCACGTGATGAGAAGATCATCTGGCAGTGCCTCAACTGCGGCTATGTCTGCGAGAGCCCGAAGGCTCCGATGAAGTGCCCGGTCTGTGACCATCCGCAGTCTTTCTTCCAGCAGCTTGTGCAGAACTACTGAGCCATGCGGCTTTGATAGAAAAATCCCCGCCGTTTGGCGGGGATTTTTTGTAGGAGGTTATACCCATGCGAAACAAATTCGATCTGTCTGCCTATCTTGTGATTGGCCCCGAGAATACGGGCGGGCGTCCCGTCGCGCGCGTGATTGCCGAGGCGCTGCACGCGGGGTTCACCTTCGTTCAGATTCGTGCGAAGCATGCAGATGCGCGTGAAGTGATCGACCTGACGCGTGCGGCTGCGGACGTGATTGCCGCACAGGAGAAGTCCGATACGGTTGCACTCGTGATCAACGATCGGCTTGATGCTGTGCTTGCGGCGCGGGAGCAGGGAATCAAGGCAGACGGTGTACACGTCGGGCAGACGGATATCCCGCCCGATGTCTGCCGCACGTATCTCGGCAGAGATGCGATTGTCGGACTCTCTGCACGTACGGCTGAATTGCTTGACTATGTGTCAGGCTGTGATACCGCGTGCATCGACTATTTCGGTGCAGGACCTCTGCACGCAACGCCGACAAAGCCCGAGGCGGGGCGTACGGCTACGGGGAAGATTGTGACGCGCAGCTTTGAGGAACTGGCGCAGCTGCATCGCGTGAGTCCCGTGCCCGTGGTTGTCGGCGGCGGGGTGAAGACGGGGGATTTGCCTGCGCTAAAAGCGACGGGCGTGGAAGGCTTCTTTGTCATCAGCGCCGTTGCGGGGGCGGAGCATCCCTATGCTGCCGCTGCGGAGATGGTGCGCATTTGGCGCGGGCGGTAATTTTGCGGCGCAAAGATGCTCTTTGCAGTGCGGTGTCCAGAAACAAACCCCAGCAGAGCAAGCAGAACGTGCCCACTACGTGCGTAACGAGTTGTTTGTGAGGAACACGCATGACACATCAAAACGATTCATAATACCGCAGCAGGCTCTGCGTCCCGTCTGTGCCGCCGCCGCGCTCCTCGAGGGCGCGTGCTTCGCGCAGAACCTGCTCCAGAACGGGAAGGTCGATGCCGTATTCCTTGCTTGTCTCTGCGCCGATTGTCATATCCTTGACGAAATGCTTGATCATAAAGCCAGGATTGAAATTGCCGTCGAGTGCCATGCGAATCATGTTGCTCATCTGGAAGCTCGCCGCCGCACCGCCCGAGATCGAGGCGTAGACCTTCTCGATATCGAGCCCTGCCGCCCGCGCGTAAGCAAATGCTTCACACGCACCCGCAAGCGTTCCGGCGATCGCAATCTGATTGGCTGCCTTCGTCTTTTGCCCTGCACCGGCAGCTCCCTCATAGACGATGTTCTTGCCCATCGCGGCAAAGACCGGACGCATGGCGTGGAATGCATCCTCATCTCCGCCGACGAGAATGTTCAGTGTGGCGTTTCGCGCGCCCATGTCACCGCCTGTGACAGGTGCATCGAGCGCTGCTATGCCGCGCTGCTGCGCCTCCCGATAGATACGCTCGGCAAGCGCGGGGGAGGAGGTTGTCATGTCTACAGTGTAGGCACCTGACGCGAGATTTTCAAGAATGCCGTCCGCACCGAGGTAGATCTCCTCCACGTCCTTCGGGTAGCCGACAATGGTGATGACAACGTCTTGTCCGCGTGCACATGCACCGGGACTGCTGCAGTATTTCGCGCCGCGCGCGAGGAGCGCGTCTGCCTTCGACTTCGTGCGGTTGTAGACGCTGAGTTCGTAGCCCGCATCCATAAGATGTCCCGCCATTGCAGCGCCCATGATGCCAAGCCCGATGAATCCGATTTTTTTCATGGCGTTTCCTCCGTTTCGCTCGTTGTCCATGTATTCAGTGTACCATAAAATCCTGCAAAAAGCAGGATTTTTTTGATGGATTCCGAATTTTACAGATATAAGAAAAGAAACGGTGAATCCGAAGGGAGGCTGTCTTATGCGGCTCGAATTTTTGGGCGCTGCGCACGTGGTCACGGGCTCGTGCTATCTGCTTCATGTGGGGGATCACAGATATCTTGTGGACTGCGGTATGTATCAAGGGACCCGCCGTCTGCGTGAGATGAACTATGAGGATTTCCCCTTCAATCCTGCCGAGATTGAGGCGGTCTTTTTGACGCACGCACATATCGACCACTGCGGGCGTATCCCGCGCCTCGTGCGCGAGGGATTTCGCGGCAAGGTCTATGCGACGCGCTCGACCTGCGACCTTGTCCGCATCATGCTGCCGGACTCGGCGCACATCCAGGAGAGCGACGCAGAACTGTTTAACCGCAAAAATGCGCGCCGCAGTGAGGCGCCGATCACACCGCTCTACACGCAGGCGGATGCGTTTGCCGCGCTTGAGCTGTTCGAGCCGGTCGCCTATCAGTCCACGCTGCAGGTGGATGATCTCAGGCTTACTTTCCGCGACGCAGGTCACATCCTCGGCTCTGCAATCCTCGAAATCGTAGTGGAGGAGCATGGGCAGGAGACGAAGCTCGTCTTTTCGGGCGATCTCGGTCAGCCGAACCAACCCATCCTGCGCGACCCGGAGGCGATCACGGGCGCGGATTTCCTGTTCGTCGAGTCCACGTACGGCGACCGCATTCATCGTGACTATGACAAGGAGACGGCGCTCCTCGAGGTGATCCGTGATACGATGGATCGCGGCGGCAATGTCATCATCCCATCCTTTGCTGTCGGACGGACACAGACACTGCTCTACTATTTCTACAATCTGTGGAAGGCGGGGCGGCTTGACGGAGACATCCCCATCATCATCGACAGTCCGCTTGCGATTCAGGCGACGCGCGTGTTCCTCAAGAACTATGAGGACTTCGATGAGGATACGATCGCATTCTTTGGAGAGCAGGGGACGATTCCCGCGTTTCCGCAGGTACGTATTGCGGAGACGGCGGCGGAGTCGCGGGCGCTGAACTCCGCCGAAGGATCGGCGATCATCCTGTCAGCCTCGGGCATGGCGGATGCGGGGCGCGTGCTGCACCATTTGAAGCATAATCTCTGGCGGCCGGAGTCGACGATCCTCTTCGTCGGCTATCAGGCGGAGGGGAGTCTCGGACGGCGGCTCGTCGACGGCATCAAGCGCGTGCGTGTACTCGGTGAGGAGATTGCGGTCAAGGCACAGATTCAGGTGCTCGAGGGATTCTCGGCACATGCAGATGCCGTGCAGATCGTTGATTGGATGCGCTCGATTCGCAGCCCGAGCCCTGCAAAGGTGTTCCTCGTCCACGGCGAGGGGCAGGCGCAGGAGGCACTTAAAGAGCGGATTCAGGAGGAGCTCGGCTGGGAGGTCTACGCACCGTTCCTCGGAGATATCGTGACAATGCAGGGGCGGAGCGCGAATCTCATCCACTCGAATATCCCATCGGTCTCGGTCGAGGCGGAGATGGAGGATGTCATGCGTGACTTTGACGCAGAGTATCGTCAGCTGCGCAAGGCGATTATCCGCACGGTCATTCGCCAGCCGAAGCTCATGGAGCCAATCATTCGCACGATGCAGAAGGCACGCAATTACTTCAAGAAACTCGCCGCACCATATAATATTTGATGGAGATTTAGATTCATTATTCCAAAATTGGATATGATAGAACTGTGTTTCCTACACTTGCATAGTCCTGTGAAATACGTTAAAATAGGGAAGCCTAAAAAGGCTTTCCTATTTAATATGGCTTAATTGAAGTAAATCTGTATGACTTTATACAGATTCAGATAGGTGGTGTTATTTTGGAATCCCCATTTCGTGTCGGGGTGGATGTCGGTTCGACGACGATCAAGCTGGTTGTTCTCGGGGAGGAGCATGAGATCCTCTACAAGAACTATGCACGGCATTTCTCGGAGATCGGGAAGGCGCTGCAGGAAAATCTGGAACAGCTGAAAGATGTGGTGGGCGAAGCGAAATTCTCGTTTGCACTCACGGGCTCTGCGGGCATGGGAATCGCTCAACGCATCGGTCTGCCGTTTGTGCAGGAGGTCATTGCTTGTGCCTCTGCCGTGCGCCGCCTCATACCGGAGACAACGACGGCGGTCGAGCTCGGCGGCGAGGACGCCAAGATTACGTATTTCGGCGATGCGCCCGAACAGCGTATGAACGGTGTCTGTGCAGGCGGTACGGGGTCGTTCATCGACCATATGGCATCCCTTCTCTCGACCGATCCCATCGGCCTCAATGCGCTCGCTGAGAAGGGCAGGCGCATCTATGCGATCGCCTCGCGCTGCGGTGTGTTCGCCAAGACAGATATTCAGGCGCTGATGAACGACGGCGCGGCAAAGGCGGACATTGCGCTTTCCGTATTTCAGGCGGTTGTCAATCAGACCATCGGCAACCTCGCACAGGGGCGTCCGATCAACGGAAATGTCGCTTTTCTCGGCGGCCCCCTGCACTTTCTCCCGGAACTGAAAAAACGCTTTATCGAAACACTGAAGCTCGACGCAGATCATGTCGTCGATGTGGATTACGGCAATTATTTCGTCGCGGTCGGTGCGGCGCTCTCCGATGATGCCGGAGTGACGGATATGCGGGAGATGGAGGCGTGCATTGCACGCGCGGAACAGGCTGCAGCGGCGGAGACGCGCACATCGGATATCACGCTCTTCAAGGATGCCGCAGACTACGCGGCGTTCAAGGAGCGGCACGATCGAGATCGTGTGCCGTGCGGGAATCTCGCGGACTATCGTGGACCGATCTGCATCGGCATTGATGCGGGATCGACGACGACAAAGCTCGTTGCGATCGGCAGCGACAAGCAGCTGCTCCACACGTCCTACGGCAGCAATCATGGGTCTCCTCTGCAGTCCGTCATTGATGCGCTGCGGGAGTTCTATGCCGTTATGCCGAAGGACACGCATATCGCGGGCGCGATGACGACAGGCTACGGCGAGGCGATCGTCAAGGCAGCACTGCACGCGGACGGCGGTGAGGTGGAGACCTTTGCCCATCTGCGCGCGGCACAGGAATTCTGTCCCGAGGTCACCTTTGTCCTCGATATCGGCGGGCAGGATATGAAGTGCTTCTTTGTGCAGGACGGCAGTGTCGGCAACATTACGCTCAACGAGGCGTGTTCGGCGGGCTGCGGTTCGTTTATCCAGAATTTCGCCGAGGGGCTTCACATGACCCCGGCGGAGTTCGCGGAGAGGGCTGTGGATGCCAAGGCCCCCGTCGACCTCGGCACACGCTGTACGGTCTTTATGAACTCGAAGGTCAAGCAGGCGCAGAAGGAAGGTGCGGAGGTCGCCGATATCTCCGCGGGCATTGCACTCTCGGTCGTCAAGAACGCCTTGTTCAAGGTCATGCAGATCAAGGATGTCTCGACACTCGGCGACCACATTGTTGTGCAGGGCGGGACGTTCTACAACGATGCCGTGCTGCGCGCACTTGAGAATCTGCTCGGCAAGCATGTCATCCGTCCCGATATCGCAGGCCTCATGGGTGCATACGGTGCGGCAATCCTCGCACTCGAGATGGGCTTGGAGAGGTCGACGCTTCTTGGAGCGGACGAACTAGGCACTTTTGAGACGAAAAGCAGTTCCTACCGCTGCGGAAAATGCGGCAACAAGTGCCTGATCACAATGCAGCAGTTCCCGAACGGCGAGCGCTACTTCACGGGCAACCGCTGCGAGCGCGGCATCGGCGGGGAGAAGCGTGAGGACAACACGCCGAACATCTACAAGTTCAAGTACCGCCGCGTGTTCAAACACTATAAATCTCCTGCGGAGCCGCGCCGCGGACGCATTGGCATTCCGCGTACGCTGAATATGTACGAGGACTATCCGTTCTGGTTCACGTTCTTTGATCAGCTGGGCTATGGCGTTGTGATCTCAGGCAAATCCTCGCCGCAGCTTTTCTACAAAGGCATGGCAACGATTCCGTCGGACTCGCTCTGCTATCCCGCGAAGCTCGCGCACGGGCATATTGTCGATCTCATAGAGAAGGGGGTCGACACGATTTTCTATCCCTGCGAGCCGCAGAACATGGAGGACAAGCCAGGCTCCTCGGCAAATAACTTCAACTGTCCGATCGTCGCGTCCTATGCGGAGAACATCCGCATCAACATGGACATCCTGCGCGAGAAAAATATCCGATTGATCCAGCCGTTTCTGCCGATCAATGACAGGAAGCGCATGATCGAGCGCCTCGTGGAGGAGTTCGGCAGGGCGGAAGGAATTGGAAAGAAGGAGATCGCGGCTGCCGTCGATGCGGGCTATGCCGAGATCGAAAAATATCGGCAGGACGTGCGTGACTACGGGCAGCAGATCCTCGACCGCATTGCCGAGACGGGTGAGCACGCGATTCTTCTCGCAGGTCGTCCGTACCACGTCGACCCCGAGATCAACCACGGCATCCCTGAGATGATCCAGTCCTACAAACTGCCGATTCTCTCCGAGGATGCGGTCTATCACATCCCCGTGCACGAGCGGCGGCTTCAGGTTGTCAACCAGTGGAGCTATCACGCGCGCCTCTACCACGCGGCGCAGTTTGTCGCGGAGCACCCGAACGTGACGATGATTCAGCTGAGTTCCTTCGGCTGCGGTCTGGACGCGCTCACGACATCCGAGGTGCGCGAAATCCTTGAGTCGCACGAGCGTATCTACACGATGATAAAACTCGACGAGGTGTCGAACCTCGGTGCGGCACGCATCCGTCTGCGCTCGCTGATTGCGGCGCTTGCGCGTCGGGAGAACCCCGCCTATCACGAGGCTCCCGTCATTGAACGTCCGCGTTTTACGGAGGACTGCAGAAAGACGCATACGATTCTCGCTCCACAGATGGCGCCGATTCACTTTGATCTCTTCCGCACGACGATGAAGAAGCATGGCTACAACGTTGTGATTCCGCCGATGCCGGACAAGGGGGCAATCGACCTCGGGCTGCGCTATGTGCACAACGATATGTGCTATCCCGCGATTGTTGTCATTGGTCAGCTGCTTGCGGCGCTGAAGGCGGGGATGTGCGATCCCGATCACACGAGCATCGCTCTCTTTCAGACCTGCGGTGCATGCCGTGCGACCAACTATCTCGGCGTTCTGCGAAAGGCACTGCGCGATGCGGGGTTCCCGAACGTCGCTGTCTTTGCCGTGCGCGGACTGCCGGAGGAGACGGACAGCTTCGCCTTTACGCGTGAGATGATGGTGGATGCCATCAAGGCAGCGGTCTACGGCGACCTCCTGATGAATGTCCGCAACCGCATGATGCCGTACGAGCTTGTGAAAGGATCGACACAGGCGGCATTCGACAAGTGGATGGCGCGTGCAAAGGAGGAGATCGAACACGGCAGTGTGTTCAAGTTCCGCCGCATGGTGAAGGATATTGTCCGCGACTTTGATCACATCCCTATCGACGAGGAACTTTGGAAACCCAAGGTCGGCATTGTCGGCGAAATCCTCGTGAAGTATCACCCCGTTGCAAACAATGACATCGAGAAGGTACTGATGGGGGAGGGGGCAGAGGTCGTTATGCCCGACTTTGTGGACTTCTTCCTCTACTCCGCATATGATCCGATTGCGCAGCACAAACTGCTCTCTGGTTCGTACAAGGAACGTCTTTTCGGTCGTATGTTCATCAAGGTCATTGAATTCTTCCGCGCACCCATGCGCAAGGCGCTGAAGGAGAGCCGTCACTTCCGTCCGCCGCAGTCCATCGACCACACGGCAGAGCTTGCGGCGCGTCACGTCAGCCTCGGCAATATGGCGGGGGAGGGGTGGTTCCTCACGGGCGAGATGGTGAAGCTCATCGAGGAGGGCGTGCCCAACGTTGTCTGCCTTCAGCCCTTCGGCTGTCTGCCGAACCACATCACAGGCAAGGGCGTCATGCACGACCTGCGCAAGGCATATCACGGTGCGAACATTACGGCAATCGACTGCGATGCGGGATCAAGTGAGGTCAATCAGCTCAACCGTCTGAAGCTTATGCTCGCCGTCGCAAAGGAGCGGCGGCCGGTAGAGGCGGATTCCGTGATGCAGATAAACGAAACTGCAAATCTGAGATAACGAATCTTGGGGAAGCACTGATAAATTCAGTCGTACCATCTTGGCGCACGTCATTTTATCAGTGATTCCCCTGCAATGAGGGCCATGCTTTCAAGCATGGCCCTTTTTCTTTGCAAAAATATGTTTTACGAACAAAAATTTCGCAAAAATTTGTTCGTAAAACGTTGACCGAACACCTTTTCTGTGCTATTATACATACGAACAAAAGTTTTGAGAATGTATATACGGATATTAAATGAGCGGAGGGATCGTGATGAAACGTATCGGTCTTTTTCTCAGTGTATTTGCCCTCATGTGGATGGGCATTTCTGCACTCCATCTGACAAACCCATATCTGCGGTCATCGGACTTCATCGAGGTGCAGGTGTCGCGCGGTGAGAATGTCTGGTCAATCGCGCGCAGGTATGCGACGAGGGAAACAATGGCGGAGCAGCTTGAGGAGGCGATCATCGAGGTCAACGGTCTGGCTCCGGACGGTGCCGTCAGTGTGGGGCGCCACCTGCAAATCCCTGTTCTCGAATCAGCAGAGCAGCTGCAGGCAATGGCAGAGCACAAATCCCTTGACACAGCCGCCCGTGCGCCTTATAATGACGTTACCGATTAGGGTGGAAACTTACGGAAGCATTGATTTTATCGGTGCTTCCGATTGCCTTGTCCCTGGGGGATGGATTTCCTATCCCACAGGGGCAGGGCTTTTGTATATTTGAAGGGAGAGCGTTCTATGATAAAGCTGACACTGCCGGATGGTTCCATTCGTGAGGCAGAGGCGGGGACGACGCTGCTGGATGTCGTGAAGGGAATGAGCAACTCGCTCGCAAAGAAAGCACTTGCGGCGAGCCTTAACGGGAAGGTTGTCGATCTGACAACGCCTGTGACGCAGGATGCTGCGTTTCAGGTGCTGACCTTTGAGGATGCAGGCGGCCGCCATGCCCTGCGCCACACCGCTGCACATATCATGGCTCAGGCAGTGAAGCGTCTCTATGCGGACTGCAACGTGCAGCTCGCCATCGGACCTGCAATCGAAAACGGCTTCTACTATGACTTTGACCTCGACCGTCAGCTGACGGATGCCGATCTGCGTGACATCGAGAAGGAAATGAAGAAGATCGTCAAGGAGAATCTGAAACTTGAGCGCCGCGAGATTCCGCGCAATGAGGCAATCGAGTTCTTCCGAGCCAAGGGAGAGAACTACAAGGTTGAGCTGATTGAGGATCTGCCCGAGGGCGAGATCATCTCCACCTATACGCAGGGGGAGTTCACGGATCTCTGCGCGGGGCCGCACGTCATGAGTACGGGCAAGGTCAAGGCGTTTAAGCTGCAGAGCGTTGCAGGTGCGTACTGGCGCGGCAGCGAGAAGAACAAAATGCTGCAGCGCATCTACGGCACGGCATTTGAAAAGCAGGAGGAGCTGGATGCCTACCTCCACATGCTCGAGGAGGCGGCAAAGCGCGACCATCGCAAGCTTGGCAGGGAACTTGACCTTTTCAGCATCCATGAGGAAGGACCGGGCTTCCCGTTCTTCCATCCGAACGGCATGCTCCTGCGCAACGCGCTGCTGGACTACTGGCGTGAGGTACACCGCCGCTACGGCTATCAGGAGATCAGCACGCCCGTGATTCTCAGCCGAAAGCTCTGGGAGACCTCGGGACATTGGTTCCACTACCGTGAGAATATGTATACGACCGAGATTGACGAAGAGGACTACGCGATCAAGCCGATGAACTGCCCCGGCTGCATGCTTGTCTACCGCTCGCAGCTCCACAGCTACCGCGATCTGCCGCTGCGCCTCGCAGAGCTTGGGCTCGTGCATCGTCATGAGCTTTCGGGTGCCCTGCACGGCCTCTTCCGTGTCCGCAACTTCACGCAGGACGATGCACATCTCTTTGTCACGCCCGACCAGATCGAGGGCGAGATTCAGCATACGATTGATCTCTTTGATGAGGTCTACCGTACCTTCGGACTCTCGTACAAGGCGGAGCTCTCGACGCGTCCCGAGGATTCGATGGGGTCGGACGAGATGTGGGAACTCGCGACAGATGGTCTCAGAAAGGCGCTCGAAAATCGTGGGCTGGACTTTGTGGTCAACGAGGGCGACGGGGCGTTCTATGGGCCGAAGATCGACTTCCATCTGCGCGACTCCATCGGCCGCACATGGCAGTGCGGAACGATCCAGCTGGACATGAGTCTGCCCGAGAAATTCGATCTGACGTATGTCGGCGAGGATGGGGAGAAACATCGCCCCGTTATGCTGCACCGCGTTGTATACGGCTCGATCGAGCGCTTTATCGGCATCCTGATCGAGAACTATGCGGGTGCGTTCCCCGTGTGGATGGCGCCCGTACAGGTGCGCATCCTGCCGATTACGGAGCGTCATGCGGCATACGCAGAACAGCTGCGTCAGCAGATGTTCGATCTCGGCATCCGCGCCCTTGTGGACGATCGGAACGAGAAGACGGGCTACAAGATCCGCGAGAGCCAGGTTAAGAAGACACCGTACACGCTCGTTGTGGGGGATCAGGAACAGGAGAATCATACCGTTGCACTTCGTAAGTACGGTGAGAAGGACAGCGAGACGCTGACGGTGGCCGACTTTATTGCGCTTGTGCAGGAAAAAATTGCTTTGCGCGCACAGGAGTATTGACAAGCAGCCTGTCTTTATGGTAGTATGGCATCTGTTACAAGCAGAAGCCACCGCTTCTCACCTGCGGACAGACTGTGCGTCGGGTCGAATGAAAGATATTTCAAGGGTGGCTTTATGCCGCCCTTTTCTATTGCCGGATGGCGTATATGCGTGCATCCGAACCAGGAGGTGTTCTTGCCATAAGCAGGGAATCTTTGCGAATCAATGAAGAAATCCACATCCGTGAGGTGCGTGTCACCAGCGCGGAGGGAGAACAGCTTGGCATTATGCTGACGCGCGATGCCCTTCGCATGGCGGAGGAGCAGCATCTCGACCTGGTCGAGGTTGCACCAAAGGCAAAGCCGCCCGTCTGCCGCATCATGGACTTTGGAAAGTTCCGCTATGAGCAGCAGAAACGCGAGAAAGAAGCGAAGAAGAAGCAAAAGACAATCAGCATCAAAGAGGTCAAACTGCGTCCGAACATCGACGAACACGACTTCAATGTGAAGCTGAAGAATGCGCTCCGCTTCGTCGAAGAGGGCAATAAGGTCAAGGTAACGATCATGTTCCGCGGCAGAGAGCTCTCTCATCCGGAACTCGGGCGTGCGGTTCTCGACCGCGTTGCCGAGCGGATGACGGAACTCGTGACCATTGAGCGCGGCGCCAAACTGGAGGGGAAGAACATGACCATGATCCTTTCCCCGAAGGTTACGAAGCCGACCAAGACAGTCAAACCCGCGAAGGAAGATAAAGGAGGAAATGGCGATGCCGAAGATTAAAACGCGCCGCGCCGCAGCAAAGCGCTTCAGCGTAACCGGGAGCGGAGAATTCCGCCGCAACAAGGCGTATAAGAGACATATTCTGGAGAAGAAGACGCCGAAGCGCAAGCGCAATCTGCGCAAGGCCGCTCTTGCCGATACGTCGGACTACAAGCGCATCCGCAAGATGCTCCCCTACGCATAACTGGGGCAGATACGAAGACCCCGCGTGTGGGTAGGAACAAGGAGGAAATGCAATGCCAAGAGTAAAAAGCGGTGTCACAGCACATCGTCGTCATAAGAAGATCCTGAAGCTCGCAAAGGGCTATCGCGGCTCGCGCAGCAAGCAGTTCAAGAAGGCAAACGAGACCGTCATGAAGGCGCTCTACTACGCACGTCGTGACCGCCGTGCGAAGAAGGGGACGTTCCGCCGTCTCTGGATCGCCCGCATCAATGCAGCTGCCCGTGCAAACGGCATTTCGTACAGCCGTCTCGTCGCGGGTCTGACGAAAGCCGGTGTCGAGGTCAACCGCAAGATGCTCGCCGACCTCGCTGTTGCTGACGCAGCTGCATTCACGCAGATCGTCAACGTGGCGAAGGAGAACCAGTAATACGGATAGAGGGACTGCTGTACAGAGTCGATTCAAAGGCTCGTGCAGCAGCCTTTTCTTTTTTATGATGAAGAATATACAGGAAATTACAAGTGCGGCGAATCCACTGATTCGGCTGACATCCGCTGTCGTGCATACACATCGACGTGCGACAAAAGAGGGGCTCTTTACGGTTGAGGGGCTGCGCCTTGCGGAGACGGCTGCTTCCTCCGATTGGAAGATACGGCACGTCCTTGTGACGGAACGCGCGCTCTCAGGAGAACGTACGCGTGCGCTTGTAGACACATTGATCGCACGCGGCACGAATGCGGCATGCGTCACGGAGGCGATCTTTTCAACGATTGCCGAGACGGAACATCCGCAGGGGATCGTTCTCCTGATGGAACGAAAACGGGGCGTTTTGCTCGATGCACTGTGTGTGCGCGGGCAGGCAGATGCACCGCTCTGCATTGCACTTGACCGCGTGCAGGATCCCGGCAATGTCGGGACGATTCTGCGGACGGCGGATGCGGTCGGTGCCTCTGCGGTCATTCTTCTGCGCGGATCAGCAGACGTATACAGCGGTAAGGTCATACGTGCGACGATGGGATCGCTCTTTCACATCCCTTTTGCCGAGGGGGTTTCGGCAGAGGAGCTGATCCGCTTTGCAGGAAGTGAGGGGATGGACCTCCTCGCGGCTGCGTGCGATGCAAACGCAAAGCCTCATTTTTCTGAAGATCTCTGCCGTCCTGCAATTATTGTCTTTGGGAATGAGGCGAACGGCGTATCGGAGGAGATTCTCACTGCTGCGGAACCCGTCTACATCCCCATGCGCGGGCGTGCCGAGTCGCTGAATGTCGCGACGGCGGCGACCGCTGTTTTATATGAGGCGCTGCGTCAGCGTTTCTGCACACAGACATAGAGGAAGGGCTTGGTCTGACCTGACCAAGCCCTTCCTCTATGTCGTTTCATTCCGGCAGGAGCGATACAATTCGATCCTTTGAGACCAACCCGATGCACTCTTCGACGGCTTTCCCCTGCTTGAAGAAGATGAGGCAGGGGAGGCTCATCACGCCGTATTTCTCGGCGATGTCCTGCGCCTCATCCATGTTGATCTTGCAGATCTTGATGTCCGTATGCTCTGCGGCAATCTCCTCCAGAATAGGGACGAGCATACTGCAGGGGGTACACCATGTTGCCCAGAAATCGACAATGACCAATTGGTCACTCTGCAACACTTCGCTGTCAAACATGTCTGCCGTCAGTTCTGTAATAGCCATGCCATAAATCTCCTTTGCCGCTGTGTTATTGTTCCTTGTTTATCATAAACAAACCATGTGATTTTTTCAAGCAATGTTGGAGAAAACGCTAAAAATATTTTCCATATGTGTGAATGCCTTGTCCGTATTGGATTGTTCAGTTGCGCCGCAACGAGAAAAGGTATATAATAGCAAAAAAGAAAAATCATTTTCGTAGACGAGGGTAGAAGTGTGTGAAATGCGAGGGAAGGGAATATGAGCGGAAAGAAGAAAAATGCGCTGAGCCCCGTGCTCAAAAAGCATAAGTTCATCTTTGATCTGATGAAGAATACGGCCTCTGACTATGTCTTTATGATGGATCCGACCGTCGGCGTCTTTCTTGCTGCACCGTCATTCGTTCAGACGTATGACCTCCCCGCAGAGACGATGGAAGATATCGCGGGGCTGTTGACCCCGCTCGTCTATATGCAGGATCGAAAGCCTCTGGCGGAGCTCTTCTCCTCGCTCGGCAATCTGACTGAGGGACGGGATCGTCAGCTTGACTTTCGTATGAAGGATGCAAAGGGCGATTTTTCGTGGCTGCGTCTGAAGGGGAAGATCGGTACTTCCGAGGATGGAACGCCGAATCTCTTCGTCGGGACGATCAGCCAGCTCGCGCGGCGCAACTCTGCAGACTCGGTCACGGGACTCCTCAACCGCTACCAATTTATCGAGGATCTGGGGGCGGCGCTGCGTGAGGCACGTGAGACGGGCGGGAGCGGCGGACTCCTCGTCATGGGCATCGACAATTTCCGCACAGTCAACGAGGCGTTCAACCATGAGATCGGCGATATCATTCTGCGTCAGATCTCCGAGCGCATCCTCCAGAATATCCCGCGCAAGCTTTCCCTCTACCGTCTGGACGGCGATGAGTTCGGGCTCATCTATCCGGGGGCGGATGCGGATATGCTGACAGAGTTCTTCATCCGTGTTCAGCGCGAGTTTGCACATCCGCAGATGTATGACGGGCGGCAGTACATCGTCACTGTATCGGCGGGCATGGTGTTCTATCCGCAGTCGGCGCGCGATCCGCTTGTCCTGCACAAATATGCGCAGGCGGCACTGGATGCTGCGAAGTCGGGCGGCAAGAATCGGATCAACGAGTTCTCAAAGGAAGTCTACAATCGCTGGCTGCGCTCTCTGACGATCCAGGAGCAGATCCTGCAGGATGTCAAGGCGGGCTGCCGCAATTTCGAGCTCTATTTCCAGCCGCAGGTGGCGGGAGACGATCAGCATCTCGTGGGTGCGGAGACACTGCTCCGCTGGAAGAACAGCAAGGGCCGCATGGTCGCACCGATGGAGTTCATCCGCATTCTGGAGGAGACAAAGACGATTGTGCCCGTCGGGCGCTGGATCTTCGAGCAGGCGCTGCGCGTCTGCAAGGAATGGCGGAAGCGCATACCGGATTTCCACATGAGCGTCAACATGAGCTACGAGCAGATCAAGGATCTCTCCTTCCTCGAGTTCGTAGAAGACTGTCTGCGGCGGCATGATATGCCGTCGGATGCTGTTGTGCTCGAGCTCACGGAGAGCAAGATTGTCAGCGATCTGAAATTCGTCAATGCTCAGTTCGATGTGTTCCGTAGCCACGGCATCAAGGTGGCGATGGATGACTTCGGTACAGGCTACTCTTCGCTCTCGTCGCTGAAGAATCTGAACTGCGACATTGTGAAGATTGACCGTGCCTTTGTCATACGGATTCTCGAGAACCATTTCGATCAGAAACTCGTGGAGTACACGGTGGATCTGTGCCACAGCATCGGCATGACCACCTGCATCGAAGGTGTGGAGCAGCAAGAGGAGTACGACTGTCTCGTGAAGATCTGCAAGACGGATACAATACAGGGCTATCTCTTCGGCCGTCCGGAGCCGCAGGATGTATTTGAAAAGAAATTCTTGGGGATGTAATGGCAAGAGAAAAGACACAGGAGGGGCTGACACTCCTCGGGGAGCGGCGCACAGACTACGGCTATGACTACGCACCTGAGGCACTTGAGACCTTTCAGAATAAACATACGGATCACGATTACTGGGTACGGTTCAATTGTCCGGAGTTTACGACACTCTGTCCGATCACGGGGCAGCCGGACTACGGCACAATCTACATCTCCTATATGCCTGCAGAGCGTATGGTCGAGAGCAAATCGCTGAAGCTCTACCTCGTGAGTTTTCGCAATCACGGCGACTTTCATGAGGACGTAGTGAATGTTATCCTGTGTGATCTCGTTCGCCTGATGGCGCCGAAATACATCGAGGTGCAGGGAAAGTTCCTGCCGCGCGGCGGCATCTCAATCGACCCTTATGCAAACTACGGCATGCCGGGGACGAAGTACGAGCAGCTTGCATGGGAGCGCTTGTCCATGCACGACCGCGTGCCGGAACGGGTGGATAACCGCTGATGGCGCGGCAGAAACGAATCGCCCTCATCAACGACATCACGGGATTCGGGCGTTGTTCAGTGACCGTGCAGCTGCCGCTGATATCTGCGCTGCGCGTGCAGGCGTGCCCGCTTCCGACAGCGATCCTCTCGGTGCATACGGGGTTTCCGCATCACTATCTCGACGACTATACGGAGCGCATGCGTCCCTATATGGAGAACTGGGCGGCGAATAAGCTCGATTTTGACGCGATCCTGACGGGATTTCTCGGCTCGGAGCGACAGATCGAAGTCGTATTGGAGTGTATTGCACGCTTTAAGGGGCGTGATACACGCGTCATTGTCGATCCTGTGATGGGGGACAACGGCAGCCTTTACTCCTCCTATACGCCGGAGCTCTGCGGCAAGATGCGGCAGCTGCTTCCGTATGCGGACCTGGTAACGCCAAACCTTACAGAGGCGTGTCAGCTGCTCGGCATTTCATACCCGAGGGGCGGACTTGTAACGGCGGATGAGCTCGCGCAGATGGCGGCAGAAATTGCGGCAATGGGACCGCGAACAGTCATTATCACAGGGCTTCATGCGGGTGAGAATGTGCGTACCTATCTCTATGCGGATGGAGACGGGCGTTCGTTCGACAACCCGAAGGTCGGGCGCGACCGTTCCGGGGCCGGCGATGCGTTTGCTGCGATTGTGGCAGCGGCGCTGGTGCGGGGGATCCCCATCGAGGAGGGAGCGCAGCGCGCGGCGGACTTTATCGGGCACTGCCTTGCATATGCCGAGGAACTGGATCTGCCGTGGAACTACGGTCTCCCGTTCGAGGAGTTTATGGGCGAGCTGACGGTGTTGTAGGACGTTGGCGTAAAAATAAGCTGTCGCATTGCGGCAGCTTTTCTCATTTCTGTGTATGATAGGAGAATTCTATGATTGTATATGCGACACATGCAGGCGGGCGTTATCTTCCCATCGAGGAGAGTCTTCGGGAGCAGCCGGAGGGAAAGCGTGCCGTCTATGTTAACATTACGAATGACTGCAACTGTGACTGCGTTTTCTGTCTGCGCAGCATGAAGGAGATGGCAAAGGAATCCTCGCTGTGGATTGAGCGTGACCCATCGACCAAGGAGATCCTTGCGGAACTCGACCGTCTGCCGTGGGAATACGTGAGCGAGGTGGTCTGCTGCGGCTTTGGAGAGCCGCTCATTCGGCTCGATGCCGTACTTACCGTCCTGCGCCATGTGAAGGAGCTGCATCCACATATACCGACGCGCGTCAATACGAACGGACTCGGGGAGCTCGAGCATGGCTGCGAATTCGCGGAAC
Source organism: Selenomonas sp. oral taxon 920 (assembly GCF_001717585.1). NCBI lineage: Bacteria > Bacillati > Bacillota > Negativicutes > Selenomonadales > Selenomonadaceae > Selenomonas > Selenomonas sp. oral taxon 920. The sequence goes on along the minus strand of NZ_CP017042.1, from coordinate 1,523,723 downwards.
GCTTTGCAGGACTGCTCGATACCATATCCATCAGCCTTAACGCCTCGAATGCGGAGCGCTATCTCGCACTCACGCGCTCAAAATTCGGCATCTCCTCCTATGAGGCGATGCTGAATTTCGCCGAGCACTGCAAGCCGTATGTGCCGAATGTCGTGCTTACGGTTGTGGAGAAGGTCGAGAACAATGAGGAGATTGCGCGCTGCCGTAAGATCTGCATCGAGCGCGGGCTGACCCTGCGCGTGCGTACGTATGAGGACAGCTGAGCGAAGGAACCGCTGATAAATTCAGCTTATCAGTGATTCCTTAATGCGTCAAGCTTTGCCCCATAGAGCGGCGTGCGCTGATCCATCGCGCTGAGGAGACGCGGTACGGGCAGGACACGCAGGAGGACAAGGCAGATGATTGCCTCGGGGATGAGATAGGTCGCATTGAATACGAGGGAGTAGAGATAGGGCGACGTGTCGGGCGGTGCATACGAGCCGAAGAACACAACTCCTGAGATGTAGTGACAGAGGAACCGTCCCGCAAAGGCGAGCATTGCGCCTGCATAAAAACGCCCTGGGAGGACTGCGGCGAGCGCAAGCGCCATATAGGGCAGCGGATAGTCAAAGAGCACCTGCAGGGGATGCAGGATAAACGCGTCCTGCATAAGATTGATCATCCCATAGAGGAAGCCTGAGAGACAGCCGATGCCCGCGCCGTAGCGGTAAGTGAGGAAGAGCAGCGGCACCATCGCCCCGAGCGTGATGCTGCCGCCCTGCGGCATATGGAAAATGCGCAGCTGATGGAGCACAATGGTCAGTGCGAGCATCAGCGCAACGTTGATGAGCATGCTCGTCGTGAAGTGGATGCGGCGCATCTGCAGATAACCGAGGATGAAGATGAGCACGGCGAGCAGGGTGAATAGACTGGTCGGTTGTGCCAGCAGCTCCGAAATACTCTTGATGAATGTATCCATGGAGACCTCCTTGAGCGGTCATTCGTCTGATTTTTGAAATATGTCGTGCAATACTCCGTTTAGCATACTATAAAAGAGCAAATTCTTCAATTCCTTCCGACTTCATTTCATCAGGCTTTCATGGATTTTTTTATGTAGATATGGTAAACTGAGCATTGGTATTTTTATGAAATGAACGGAACGAATGCGCAGAAATACTATGATTTCGTGCACATGCAGGAGGACGATATGGACGAGAAGATCAGAGAACTCACAGAACGAGCCCGCGCTGCGATTGCGGATACGGCAGAGAGCCTCAGCGAACTCAACGCTGTTCGTGTAAAATTTTTCGGAAAAAAGGGAGAGATGACGGCCCTCCTGCGGACGATGAGCGCACTCGCACAGGAAGAGCGTCCGCGCATCGGCAAGATTGTCAACGAGGCACGTGCCGAGATCGAGGAGCTGCTCGCAGCGAAGTCCGAGGAACTGGCACAGCGGGAACTTGCGGCAAAGATTGCCGCCGAGCAGATCGACGTGACACTGCCGGGGCGCACAGCACCTGTGGGGCATCTGCATCCGCTTACGATCACGCTGAATCGCATTCAGAAGATCTTCCTGCAGATGGGCTTCACAATCGAGGAAGGTCCTGAGATCGAGAGCGACTATTTCAACTTCGAGGCACTGAATCTGCCGAAGGATCATCCCGCGCGCGACATGCAGGACTCGTTTTATATCACGGAGGACATCCTCCTGCGCTCCCAGACCTCACCCGTACAGGCGCGCACGATGCAGAAGAACGAGCCGAACGCGCCGATCCGCATGATCGCGCCCGGCCGCGTCTATCGCCGCGACTCCTACGATGCGACGCACTCGCCGATGTTCACGCAGGTCGAGGGGCTTGTGATCGACAAGGGGATCTCCTTTGCCGATCTGAAGGGCACGCTCGAGCTCTGCCTGCATCAGCTCTTCGATGCGGATGCAAAAGTTCGGTTCCGTCCGAGCTTCTTCCCGTTCACAGAGCCGTCAACCGAGGTCGATATCTCCTGCTCCGCCTGTCACGGTGCGGGCTGCCGTGTGTGCAAGGGGACGGGTTGGCTCGAGATTCTCGGCGCGGGCATGGTGCACCCGAACGTTCTGCGCATGAGCGGCTACGATCCAACGCAGGTGTCGGGGTTTGCCTTTGGCATGGGCGTTGAGCGTATTGCCATGCTCGCCTATGGCGTAGATGATCTGCGCCTGTTCTATGACAATGACGTACGGTTCTTACAGCAATTCTAAGGAGGCGGGACAATGCAGGTTTCTATCAAATGGCTGAAAGACTATGTAGATATTGACGAGACGGCAGAACAAATTGCAGACCGCCTCACGATGGCGGGTGTTCCCGTGGAGCACATCGTCCGCGCGGACGAGGGCTTGGAGAAGGTTATCACGGGGCGCATTGAGAAGATTACACCACATCCGGACTCCGATCACCTGCTCGTCTGCCAGCTGAATATCGGCAGGGAGGAGCTGCTCCAGATTGTGACGGGCGCAGCCAATGTACGCGAGGGGCATGTGGTTCCTGTTGCTCTGGTCGGGTCCGTCCTGCCGGGCGGCAAGAAGATCTCAAAGGGAAAGCTGCGCGGCATCTCCTCGAACGGCATGATGTGCTCGGCAGGGGAGCTTGCGATGGACATTGAGGGACTGCCCGATGAGCAGGTGAACGGCATCTACATTCTGCCGGATGATACGCCCGTCGGGATTCCCGCCGCTCAGGCACTGGGACTTGATGATGTTGTGCTCGAGTTTGAGCTGACGGCGAACCGTGCGGACTGTTTCAGTGTTGTCGGCATTGCACGCGAGATTGCGGCGCTGACGGGAAAGGAACTGCGCTTCCCGACGATTGAGGTGAAGGAAACAGCACCGGAGAACGCTGCCGAACTCGTCCATATCGGTATTGCGGCAGAGGAACTATGCCGCCGTTTTTCCGCACGTGTACTGCGCGATGTAAAGATTGCACCTGCGCCCGCGTGGATGGCAGATCGTCTGCGTGGGGCGGGGATTCGTTCCATCAACAATGTGGTCGATGTGACGAACTTCGTCATGCTCGAACTCGGACAGCCGCTCCACGCATACGACTATGACGCCGTTGCAGGGCATAGTCTCACCGCACGTCGTGCACATGCGGGTGAGAACCTGCACACACTGGATGATTCGAGCCGTACTGCTGTTGGGGATGAGCTTGTCATTGCCGACAGCGAGAAACCCGCGGGGCTCGCGGGCATTATGGGCGGCCTCGAGTCTGAGATCACAGAGGGGACGCGCTCGGTCATCCTTGAGGCGGCATCCTTCCACGGCCCGACGATTCGCCGTACAGCGCGCCGCATCGGTCTGCACTCCGAGTCCTCGGGCAGGTTTGAGCGCGGTGTGGACGAGACGGAGACCGTACGCGCGGTGACACGCGCAGCGCAGCTGCTTGTGGAAATGGGAGCGTGTACAGCAGCAAAGGGCGTGATCGACGTCTATCCGACCCATCGGGTGCCAACCGTCATTGAGTTCAGTGCGCGTGATGTTCGGGAGCGTATCGGTGCCAATATTCCCGGTGACTGGATGGTGTCTGCGCTCCGCTCACTCGGCTTCCTTGTCGAGGAGAAGGAACTCGAGGTCTACCGCACCGTCGTGCCCTCGTGGCGCGGTGATGTGACCATGATGGAGGACATCTCCGAGGAGGTCGCGCGCCTCTACGGCTATGACAACATCGCTGCGCGACTCCCGAAGGGTGCCGTACAGCAGGGCAGGATGAGTGAACGGCAGGACTTCATCGAGCTCATGCGCGGGACACTCGCCGCACTCGGCATGACAGAGGAACTTTCGTTCAGCTTTACAAGTGAAAAAACACTGGATAAACTCGGTGTTCCTGCGGACAGTGAACTTCGTCAGGCGATTCCCATCATGAATCCGCTCACGGACGAGTATCCGCTCATCCGTACAACCCTCCTCACGAGCGTGCTTGAGAATGCGTCGCGCAATGTCGCACGCAAGAACATGGATCTGCGGCTCTTCGATATCGCGCCCGTATTCTTCCCGAAGGCACTGCCCATCACGGAACTTGCCGACGAGAAGCTCATGGTCGCGGGACTCATCACGGGGCGGCGCAATCCAATCGCGTGGGATACGGACAATGCGATGGTGGATTTCTATGATCTGAAGGGGATTGTGGAACGCTTCCTCACGGCGATCGGTGTAAGCAAATATACTGTAGAGCGTGGTGAACACTTCGCCATGCACCCAGGCAAGACGGCACTGTTCAAAAAGGGCCGTGACGTGATTGCGATCCTTGGCGAGATTCATCCGAGCGTTGCCGCGAATTTCGACATCCCACAGAGCGTCTGCGTCTTTGAGATGGAGGTTGACACACTCCTGCGCTACCGCAAGAAGCGCAGTGCGATTGCGGCGCTGCCGAAGTATCCGGCATCAACGAGAGATCTTGCTGTTCTCGTGGACGCAGGACTTACTACGGCGGAGATTGAGCGCGTCATCGCGAAGAAGGGCGGCAAGTTCTTCCGTGGTGCGACCCTCTTCGATGTGTATACAGGAAAGCAGGTCGAAAGCGGAAAGAAGAGCATGGCATTCCACTTACATTTTCAATCCGACGACAAGACCTTGACGGATGAGGAAGTGGATGCGGCGTTTGCCGATATTCTCGCGGCAGCGCAGAGTCAACTCCACGCGCAGCTGCGTGCATAAGAGGCGGTGAGAGCCATGGCAGAAGAAAAAAAGCAGCCCCAGCGGGTTGTGATTGAGATGTTTGGACAGACCTATCAGCTCAAGACGGATGAACCCGAGCGGCTCAAGCGGCTGGCGGCAGAGAGTGACCGCCGGATCAAGGAGATGTCGAAGAAGGTGCGCAGCTTCGATGTGCAGCGGATTGCTGCGCTCACGGTTCTGCAGATGGTGGACGACTACGAGCAGCTGCAGCGGGACTATGACGAGCTTGTGCAGCTGCTTGAGGAAAAATAATCGCAATCAAAAAGCTGTGATGGAATTTTCCATCACAGCTTTTTGATTGGGTGTTATCGAATACTGAAATTCACGTTTGTTGTGACCGATACCGTTGCGCCGGTGGGATTCGGGTAACTGCCAACAGCGTATGCCGCTGCAACTGCTGCGTCATCGAGCATTCCGTGTCCTGAGGAGGAGGCGACTGATACACTCGTAATCGCCCCCGAAGCGCTGATTGTCGTAACAATCGTCGTTGTTCCCTCGAGATGACGTTTCATCGCCATGTAGGGGTACTCCTTGTTTGCATTGACTGCTGCCCAGAAGCCTTCTTTATCAAACGGAACATTGCCCGTTCCGGAGACATTGCCGTCGCCCGAGCCTTGACCCGCACCAGAGCCGGAACCTGTGCCCCGTCCGTCACCCGTACCGTCGCCGCTGCCCGTTCCTGCACCTGCACCTGTACCGCTTCCACTGCCGTCGCCGCTGCCCGAGGACGAGCCCGTGCTCGCAGAGGGCGGAGCGGAGGAATCTGAGGTTGTGGACGAGGATGCTGCCTGCGGAACGGTGACAGCATCTTGTATCGGTGTGACGGCCTCCGTCGGCGTCACGGGTGGAATTGTTTGCTGCACCGTCTCGACGCGTTTTGCGACCTCCTCCGCCTTGAGCGGCTCAGGGAAGAGGTTTTCGGAAGAACTCCCGCCGCCCTCGTGTCCGCTGCCCTGACTAAAATCAGAGGCTTGAAGATCGATCTCGTAGACTTGCTGCTCCTTTTCGGCAACCACTACGGCAAGGCCGACAGCGAGCAGAAGAAAAATTACAAAGTGGATGGCGGCAGAGACGATATAGGCCTTTCTCCATGAGAGATGTTGCTCCATATATCTATCCCTTCTGTTCTGCAGCTATCGAGAGCTTTTTTACCCCCGCTCCTTTGAGCATATCCATCACGGCAACCACCTGCCCGTGTGCCGTGCGCTTGTCCGCCTGCAGGACGACCGCTGCATTCGGGTTCTCCTCCATGTGGCGCTTCATGATTGCCGCCGACTCCGTGATGCTCACGGGATTGTTGTCAATCGTGATATGCCCCTGCTCGTCGATCGTCATGATAATCGGGAGCTGTGCCGGAGCGGTCGCACTCTGCGCCTGCGGCAGCTGGACAGCGAGTGCCTTCTGCGCAACCGTCTGGAGACTGTTCATCATGAAGAAAACAAGCAGGAAGAAGATGATGTCGATCATCGGGATAATCATGAATTCCGGCTTTTTCTTCATGCGGTGATTGTTAAAATTCATTACGCATCCCAGCTTTCTTTCTTTGCCGTGACGATCGTTGCACAGAGACGCTCCGTATCTGTCACAATTGTGTCGAGCTGATGGCTGAAATAGGTGTAGACACAGAATGCAATGATCGCAACGCACAGACCTGATGCAGTAGCGACAAGTGCCTCACCGACACCACCCGTAATCGCAGCTGCGCCGCCGCCCGCATCGAGCACGCTGAATGTCTGGATCATGCCTGTGACCGTACCGAGAAGTCCAAGCAGCGGAGCGATCGTGACGATCGCGCTCAGATAGTCGAGATAACGGCGGAAGTTGATCGACTCCATCGACATGCGGTCGGAGAATGAGCTCTTCATCGAGGTCTCCGTGGATGCGTTCTCCATACCGCTTTCAATGATGCGGGCAATCGCGGAGGGGAATTCCTTGCAGAGCTTGTCGACTGTGTCAAAGTCCTTCTGCACGGCGGCGTGATAGACTCCGTGGAAGAATACGCGCGAACCCTTGCGGTTGAGACGGTAGTAGTAGAACCGCTCCACCGCAATCGCAATCGTGATGAGCGAGAGAATCAAAAGGGGATACATGACCAGCCCTCCGCTGTGAAAGAGGTGGACTGCGCTTTCAAAACCTGACATAAGATGAACTCCTTTGTATAGATTAGAACATTATGCGCATACCAAGGCGGTAGATGCGCCCGTCAACATGAATGGTGGAGGATCGCCGCTGCAGATACGAACGGTTTAGCAGCCTGCGCTGCCCATAACCATCCAGATCATCTGCCCTGCGGTGCGTGCGTTCGAGAGGGCTATGGGGGATATATGACAAAGAGAGAGTGAACACGATTATCATTATAGTCAAAAAGATATAGATGTCAAGAGTAAAATTCACTTTTCGCACACTCTGTTTTGACAATGCGAATTTTTTTTATTATACTGAACAAAGCTGAGAAGGAAGGGATACGTTTCCTTTTTTCGACCATAAATATATGAAAGGAGGTGAATCTTTGTTATTTGATCGCATCTTACGTTTTTTTATTGTGCTCATCATGGCGATTGTGGGCGGAACACTCTTCGAACTCATGATTCCGACGGTGAGCGGCTGTTTCTCGGAACCATATTGGCATGTTGAACTCGGTGTGCTCGGACTCTCGCTTGCAGGACTTCTGTGCATTCTCTTCGGCGCAATTCTCGGCGGCATCATCGGTTACCCGCTGGCGCCGTTCTTTACGGGGCGTCTCCGACGACTTTCCGTTTGGGTGGAGGGACAGCTGGGCAAGATGCCGACACGCGATGTGATCGCAGGGGCAATCGGTCTTTTTATCGGACTTATCATTGCGCGCCTTCTGGGCGATGCGTTTTCTATGATCCCGATTGTCGGCGATTACATTCCCATCGTGTTCAGTATTGTGCTTGGCTATCTCGGCGTTCACATCATGGTGCGGAAACAGGAGGAGCTCGCAGCTGTATTTGACTTTATCCCGCGGTTTTTGCGCGATATGTCGCGCATGCGTGAGGCACGTGTTCCTGCGCAGAATCCAATGCCTACCGCGCAGGAGGATCGGCAGTACAAGCTGCTCGATACGAGCGTTATCATCGACGGGCGCATTGCGGACATCTGTGAGACGGGCTTTCTGGAGGGGACGCTTCTCATTCCGGTCTTTGTCCTCGAGGAGCTGCAGCACATTGCGGATTCGCCGGACTCCTTGAAGCGCGTGCGCGGGCGCCGTGGTCTTGACATTCTGCAGAAGATCCGCAAGGAATCGCGCATGAAGGTAGAGGTTACCGAGGCGGATTTCGAGGACATTACTGAGGTGGATTCGAAGCTGCTGCAGCTCGCACAGGAGATCGGCGGCAAGATCATCACGAATGATTTCAACCTGAACAAGGTGGCGCAGCTGCGCGGTGTTCCTGTGCTCAACATCAACGCGCTCTCGAACGCGGTGAAGCCGGTCGCCATTCCCGGTGATCTCATGACAGTGCAGATTGTCCGCCCGGGCAAGGAGCACGGACAGGGGCTTGCCTATCTCGATGACGGAACAATGATTGTTGTGGACGGTGGATTCCGCTGCATGAACGAGGTCGTGACCGTGGAGGTGACATCGGCGCTTCAGACGGCAGCAGGACGCATGATCTTTGCCAAGCTGACGCGTTGAACGGATGGAGGATCGGATGGTTAGTGTGGTTTTTCCCGCAGCGGGACAGGCACATCGGATGCAGGCGGGGCTGAACAAGGTCTTTTTGACGCTTGCCGGAAAGCCGATGCTTTTGCGGACGCTGCTCACGTTTTCCAAAGTGCCCGAGGTGGGGGAGCTGATCGTTGCCGTCGGTGCAGATGAGGTGGACGCGGTACACGGACTCCTCAGCCGCGTGAAGGGACTCGCTCCGTGGCGTGTGGTCGAGGGCGGCACGGAGCGGCAGTACTCCATACGCAACGGGCTTGCGCTTGTCTCGGAGGAGGCGGACATCATCCTTGTGCACGACGCGGCGCGCCCGCTGATCCGGCGTGAGACGATCGAGGAGCTGATTCGCGTCGTACGTGCGGAGGGGGCGGCAATTGTCGCTGTGCCGGAGAAGAACACGATCAAGATTGCCGCAGAGGACGGCGTGGTTGTCTCGACACCGCCGCGCCGTACGCTTTGGCAGGTGCAGACGCCGCAGGGCTTTCGCAAGGAAATTCTGCTTGAGGCGAATCGGCACGCCGATGAGGATGGCTTTCTTGGGACGGATGATGCGAGCCTTGTGGAGCGTATCGGTGTTCCCGTACACATTGTCAAGGGAGAGTACAGCAATATCAAGGTGACAACGCCCGAGGACATGGTGGTTGCGGAGGCGATCCTGCGCAACGACATGGGGGCGGGCGAGCTGATGAAAACCGCCGTGCATGAGGCAAAGCGACTCCTTGGCGGCGTGGTGCGTCGGCGCAGGGGGGATGGAGAATGACGCGGTTCGGGATTGGCTACGATGTGCATCGGCTTGTGGAAGGGCGAAAGCTCATTCTCGGCGGTGTGGAAGTGCCGTATGAAAAGGGACTGCTTGGGCATTCGGATGCCGATGTGCTCCTGCATGCCATTTCTGACGCCCTGCTCGGCGCAGCGGCACTTGGTGATATTGGAAAGCATTTTCCTGATACGGATGAGCGTTTTCGCGGTGCGGACAGCGGCAAGCTTCTCGCGGAGGCGGCGCGTCTCGTGCGTGCGGAGGGCTATACCATCGGCAATGTGGATGCGAGCATCGTGGCGCAGGCACCGAAGCTTCAGCCGTATATTCAAGAGATGCGTGAGAATATCGCACGGATGATCGAGATATCTGTTGGTGATATCAACGTCAAGGCGACAACGGAAGAGCGGCTCGGATTTACGGGCAGCGGAGAAGGGATGTCTGCCTATGCCGTTGCCGGCATAGAGCGTGTGTAATAGGAGGTAATAACGTGGCAAATCAGCTGAAGGAACTCTTGGGGATCGAGGTCCCTATTCTGCAGGGCGGTATGGCGTGGATCTCGGAGGCAAATCTTGCCTCGGCGGTCTCCAATGCAGGCGGTGCAGGCATCATCTCAACGGGCGGACGCACGACGGAGTACACGCGTGACGAGATTCGCCGCTGCCGTACGCTGACGGATCGGCCGTTCGGCGTCAACGTTATGCTCATGGCTCCGAATAAGGACGAGATTGTGGATGTGATCTGTGCGGAAAAGCCGGCGTTTGTGACGCTCGGCGCGGGCAATCCCGTACCGTACTTTGAGAAGCTTCACGCGGCGGGGGTAAAGGTCATTCCCGTTGTGCCGAGCGTGAAGCTCGCCAAGCGCGTGGAGGAAAAGGGGGCAGACGCGATCGTTGTGGAGGGTATGGAGGCCGGCGGTCACATCGGCGTGCTCTCGACTCTGCCGCTGATGGAGCAGGTCATCCCCGAGGTAAAGCTCCCCGTCGTTATGGCAGGCGGATTCGGCGACGGACGCGGTCTTGCGGCGGCGCTTCTTATGGGAGCAGCGGGCATCCAGATGGGGACGCGCTTCCTCGTTGCCGAGGAGTGCGTTGTGCACGACAACATGAAGGCCAAGCTGATTGAGGCGGTGGATACGGACACGATTGTCACGGGGTTCACTATCGGCGGATCGGTACGCGGTGTCAAGAATAAGTTTGCGGAGGATTTCGTTGCGCTTGAGCTCTCGGGTAAGGCGACGAAGCAGGAACTGCTCGACCGTGCAACGGGGACGAACAAGCTCGCCGCCGTGGACGGTGATGTCGTCAACGGAATGGTGCAGGCGGGCGAGACGCTGACCCTTCTGCGTGAGATTGAGCCGGTCAAGACCATTGTGGAGCGCATTGTGCGCGAGGCACGTGAGACGCTGGCAAACGCGGCGAAGATTGAGGTTTAAGGAAGCGCTGATGGATCGGCTTCCTTCAGGGGGAATGCAGGGGAATGGGAACCGACGAACTGACACGGCTTCATGAGCTCGCGAAGCGGGTCACGCTTCTCGAAAAGATGGTACTGCGTCAGCAGAGTCGCATTGACGAGCTGGCGGAACAGCTGGAAGATGTCGAGCGTCGTGCAGCTGCAGCACCGCGGCGCAAAGTGCCGCAGCAGGAAGACGAAGACGTTGCGGCAGAGGAAAACAGCACAGCACAGCGTGCCGTTCCCTCCGTGAGCGACCTGCTCGACGAGGAACTGAAGCGCGATCTGTCACGTGCCTATACGGGATCGGATGCAGCTCCGCCCGTGAAAGCGCCGGAGAGGCCGCAGGGCAAGCCGATGAATGCGATGGAGCGTGCAGCGGGCAGCTACGCGCGGGCAACGGGCGGAAAAGAGCCTGTACCCAGTGATCGCGTTAAACAAAACGAAGCCGCGCGAAAAAAGACCGCTGAGGCGGCGCTCGATCAGATTCCCGTGCACGAACTGCGCGAGCGAACACCCGCCGAGCGTGCAGCGGACTATATGCATGATTACAATGCGCTTTACAATGTCGTGGGGACGATGTTCCAGAAGAAGAAAGCACAGGACGATTTCATAAAGCTCTACGAGGTGCAGGGAATGCGCTGCACGAATATGCAGCTGCGCCTTAGTCGTCCCGAACTGGAACCTCGATTCGTCGCGGTTACGCCGACACGCGATGCCGATTTCTGGGGCATGCCGCTCGGCAACGGTCTCTTTGCCGTTGTGCCAAATCCATTTCTCGTTTACGGCGAGGAGATGCATATGGCGGGCGGCATGCGCGAGGCGTTCAACTCGAACTATCGCGCGGGAAACACGTATGGCCGCTTCATTGTCAAGGAAACGGCGACCTTTCAGTTCGGTACGATTGGCAAGGTATTTAAGAGGGGACAGCTTGAAGTGGCGCTCTAAAAAAATAAGGCAGGATCCTGCCTTATTTTTTTGCCGTTTCGCGGATCTGCCGTCCTGCCCCTGCGCCGTCGATGGCGACAGCAACGCCGGTCTCGGTGAAGGTTTTCATATCGTTCACAACATGGAGAGCGGCACGTACGATCTCGGTGCCGAGGATTCCCGCAATGCCTGCGGTCAGCTCTGTATCAATGGTGAGCAGATCAGGCAGAACGTGAAGAATGTAGGGGCAGAGAGCAGGGGATTTTTTTTCTGCCGTGCGTGCCATGTGATCTGTCTGTCCGTCACCGGGGAGGATCAGACTGCCGCCCGCTGCCGCACCGTGCAGTGCCGCACCGAGTGCTTGTGAGACGGTGGGCCGCTCCTCTGTTTCATATGTGCCGAGGATGAGGAGCGGATACCTGTGAGCAATGGTGTACGCCATATCATATATGTCTGTGTTCGTATCACGGGATACAATACGGACAGGGATGTTTGCCGCTTTCGTCAGTGCACTGAGAATCCGTGTGAGATCGGCGGGGAGTTCTTTGCCGTCTGTGATCAGGAGAAATGCTGTCTGTACATTGAGAGGCGGACGCTCACAGCCCATTATGCCCGCAAGCTGTACGGCAATTCGTTCGAGACAGCCGAGACTGTGAATGGGCTTGGCGAGGTTGTCGAGACGGTACTGGCAGACATCCATAATAGATTGGATGGGGGGGGCAGGAGAAGCTGATATTGCGCTATGACAGACTGCCTCGTCTGCAGGGAAGGGGGAGCGGGCTATGAGAGGTGGAAGGGACGGATCGACAGACGCATCCACTGCCTCCCATATTGCCAACATCTGTCCCAGCATGCGCAGCGCAATCGACGAGCCCGCCGCCTCACTCAGACGGATGTCGAGACGCAGCATGGGCGTTAGCCCGAGGCGGTGCAGCGCGTGTGGGTGGGAGTGTTCCGTCAGCGAGGAGTGCGACGCGAGGATGTAGTGTACGCAGCTTGGTGCAAGGGATTGTGCGATCAATGCTGCCGATGTCGTATTTGCACCGTCGAGGACAACGAGCATACGCCGCGCAGCAGCACCGAGAATCAGCCCTGCGATGCAGCCGAGCTCGAACCCTCCCACCTTAGCCAATACGTCTAAGGCATCATGCGGGTCAGGGCAGTTGACCGCGAGTGTACGGCGGACGATCTCGATCTTATGCGCGAGCCGCGCGTCGGAGATGTTCGCGCCGCGTCCCGTGACCTCTTCGGCGCTCAGCCCGAGGAATGCCGCAACAATGGCGGCACTCGAGGTTGTGTTGGAGATCCCCATCTCGCCGGGCAGAATACAGCCGTCGCCCGCATCGGCACGCACATTTGCGAGCGCAATGCCCGTTTCGATGGACTGTATTGCCTGCGCGCGTGTCATGGCAGGCCCTTTTGTCATATTCGCCGTGCCGCGTGCAACGCTGTAGTGCAGCAGTCCCGGAATGTCGGCACATTCCATATTCACGCCGAGATCGGCAACGATGAGTGCGGCGTTTGCGTAGTTTGCTGCTGCATTTGCCGCCGCACCGTGCGCGATGAGATAGTTGCGCATCATGTTCTGCGTCGTCTCGGGCGGATAGGCACTGACGCTTTCGGCAGCAACGCCGTGGTCGGCGCAGGAGATGATGATGCTCGTCTGCGGGGGTGCGGGATGGCGCTCGCCTGTGATGCGAATGTATTTGAGCAGAGCGGGGGTCAGCCGTCCGAAATCCTCCCTCATCTGCTCCTTCTGTGCACGATTTACGGCATCAGCAATCATACCATCAGGAACGGTGATGGCAGATATCGTTTGTTCGAGCAGATTCATGCGCGCGCCTTTTCTTTTTCCATGCGTTTCAAAGAGAGGCCGATGCGCCCGCGTGCCTCGTCAATGCTGATGATCATAACGTCGAGGGCATCGCCGACAGCGAGCACGTCAAGCGGGTGACGCACGCGGTGATGGCTCATCTCGGAGATGTGGAGCAGCCCCGCCTGTTTCAGACCGATGTCAATGAACGCGCCGAAATCTGTAATATTGCGGACGGTACCGGGCAGGATGGTACCGACGGCGAGGTCGGAGAGCTTCACGATGTTCTGCCGCGTGAGCGGTGCGGGCAGATCCTCACGCGGGTCGCGTCCGGGGCGTGCGATTGCCTTCAATATATCTGTGACCGTCGGCACACCTGCGCCGAGTTTTTTCGCAAGGGATGCCGCCTCGGTCTGTGCCGTTTTGAGTGCGAGGGCGGGGAGCTTTGTTCGGTCGTGCAGATCCTCCTCCGATGCGCCAAGCTCCGTGAGAATGGAGCGTGCAAGCTCGTAGGATTCAGGATGGATGGCGGTGCTGTCGAGAGGGGTCTCCCCGTCGTAGATGCGCAGGAAGCCTGCACACTGGGTAAAGGCGGCATCACCGAGACGTGAAACGCTGAGCAGTGCCTTGCGGCTTGCAAAGCGCCCGTGTTTATTGCGGTAGGCAACGATGTTCTTCGCAATGGCTGAGTTGATGCCCGCAATCCGATTCAGCAGGGCAGGGGAGGCGGTGTTGAGATCGACGCCAACGTGGTTCACGGCATCCTCAACGGTTGCATCCAGTGTCTCTTTGAGCTCTTTCTGGCTGACATCGTGCTGGTACTGTCCGACACCGATCGCCTGCGGGTCGATCTTGACGAGTTCTGCGAGTGGATCCTGTACGCGCCGTGCGATGGAGACTGCACCGCGAATCGTGACATCATAGTCGGGCAGTTCTTCCTTAGCGAGCTGTGAGGCGGAGTAGACGGAGGCACCTGCTTCGTTTGTAATGAGATAGTGCACATCCTTTAGATTGTTGTCTCGAATCAGCGCGGCGACGAATTGCTCTGTTTCGTAGGATGCCGTTCCGTTGCCGATGGAGATGAGGGTGACGCCGTGCGCCTTGATGAGCCGCAGCAGACTCTGCGCCGCAGTCTTGCGCTCGCCGTCACTCCTCGTGAGCTGAATCACACCGCTCGCACGGACGTTGCCCGTTGCGTCGACAAGAGCCACCTTGCAGCCCGTGCGGTAACCAGGATCAAGCCCCAGAACCGTATGTCCGGCAAGCGGCGGCTGCAGGAGGAGTTGACGGAGATTGTGTCCGAATACGGCAATCGCTTTCTCTTCAGCGGCCTCAGTCAATTGGGTGCGGAGTTCGCGTTCCAGTGCGGGAACGAGCAGACGCTTGTAGCCGTCCTCAATCGCCGCGTGCAGCTCGTCCGCAAAGATCGATGGGCGTGCATAAATACGCTTGTAGATCCATTCGATATTGGCATCGTGATTGACGACAATGCGGACGGAGAGACAGCCTTTTTTCTCGCCGCGATTGATTGCGAGAATGCGATGTGAGGGAAGTGTGCGGAGGGGCTCACTATAGCCGTCGTACATCTGAAACACCTGTGCATCTTCTGCTTCGGCATCGAGTGCAGTCTCGAGAACGGCGTTCTTCCAAAATTTCTCGCGCATCAGGCGACGCAGCTCCGCGTCATCCATGATGGTCTCTGCGAGGATGTCGCGAGCCCCTGCAAGTGCGTCGGCCGCACTCGGCACCTCTTGCTCTGGGTTTACATAGGGAGCTGCGATATCCTCGGGTGCTCCTTTTGTCTCTCGTTGGAGCAGCATCGTATTTGCCAGTCCTTCCAATCCCCGCTCACGTGCGACGGAGGCACGCGTGCGCTTTTTTTGCTTGTAGGGGCGGTAGAGATCTTCGAGGGTTTGAAGTTTTTCGGCTGCCTCGATAGATGTGCGCAGTTCATCTGTCAGCTTGCCCTGTTCCTCGATGCGTGCGAGGATCTCCTCCTGCCGTTTGACGAGGCTGCGCAGATACGTGAGACGTGTCTCCACTTGGCGCAGTGTCTCGTCATCAAGAGAGCCGGTCGCCTCCTTGCGGTAGCGTGCGATGAAGGGGATCGTGTTGCCGTCATCGAGCAGTGTGATGACGGATTCGACCTGCTGCGGACGGATGGAGAGTTCGCCCGCAATCGCGGCTGGGATATCGGAAATACGCATGGGATCAACCCTTTCTTTCTGTTTCAGTGCCCCCATTATAGCATGATTTTTGAACAGCGCAAAAGTAAAGGAAAGATTTCTGTCAAAGGAATATGACAGGACTATTGACAGGAGTTTTCGGATAGAGTATTATGATACATAAATAATAATGATTTTAGTTTTGGAAACATGAGAAGTAGGAATGATTATGCGAGAACAGATGATGCTGACACTGAATGAGGTTACGGATATCCTCCGACAGAACAAGAAGAAGGTGACACCGCAGCGGCTCGCCGTCTATGCGGCGCTTGCTGCGACGAAGGAGCATCCGACGGCGGAGACGCTTTACAAGGAGCTGCGTCCAAACTATCCGACGATGAGCCTTGCTACGGTCTATAAGTCGCTCGACGCATTCTGCGAGATTGGCATCGTGCGCGAACTGAACGTGGGTGAGGAGGCATTCCGCTACGATGCGGACATCTCTGCACATCCACACGTCCGCTGCATCGCCTGTGACAAGGTGGCAGATGTCCCCATCGCCTCTTTGCCCTCGCTCGATAAGAATGTGGCATCGGTCACAGGCTACCGCATTGTTTCGCAGCAGATGTATTTCTTCGGCTATTGCCCTGAGTGCCAGCGGGTACATGAGGTACAAAACTGATATAGAATGATTGCATTAAAAAAGTGATATGCGCTGAGAAGTCAGCGCATATCACTTTTTTAATTTTTATCCGCGGTTGCGCCGCGCGAGGATACGGATGACCTTTGCGCCCGTGCTCTTGATCTTGCGGATAGGGGCGACGCGCGTTGTCGTCTTGGGGCGAATCTCGGCGGGGGAGCGGAAGTCGCCGCGCCGGAGATGTGTGCTCTTCGTCTTTTCGGGTTGGAATGCCTTGCGCAAGACGTGCGCAATTGGGTCGAGTTCGGCATCCTCTGCACAGAGATAAATGTCGAGTGAAACATGACGAAGCTCGGGGTGGACATGAATCGCCAGATGTCCGTCCGGCAGAAGTGCCATTAGGGAGATGTGACCGCTCTCCTGCACATCTGTAATGATCTGCAGGGGGACGAAGTCCAGTTCCGTGAGGGCTTTGGAGACCTTGGTGCGAAGTGCGTTCTCATCGCTGCACTTTTCGGCTTTGCAATTATAAAAATCCACAGTCAGCAGCCTTGATTGAATGTCCATTCGCTTCCGTCTCCTTCTACAGTGCACAGTCATGTTTTCATTATAGAGGAAAGACCTTCCGCCGTCAAGGAAGATAGCCATAACGTCCTAACAGAATAAAAAGCGATGCAAAGAGCACTGCATATCGTAAAATCTCATGGAAAAATAAGTTTGCTTATGCTATACTGGTTCTGCACGTCTTATGGGCAGTGCATATGGAATTATAGAACGTTAGACATCGCAGTTGATGGAAGGAGACTCCTCTTACAATGTTTGGTCTTTTTGGTGGAAATGATATGGGGATTGACCTCGGTACGGCGAACACATTGGTGCATGTCAAGGGGCGCGGAATCGTTCTGCGCGAGCCGTCCGTTGTTGCGATAAAGAGTGATTCCGGAGATGTGCTTGCCGTTGGTGAGGAGGCCAAGCAGATGATCGGACGTACGCCCGGCAACATTGTTGCCATTCGTCCGATGAAGGACGGCGTAATCGCAGACTTCGACGTGACGCAGGCAATGCTCAAATACTTCATCCGCAAGGCAATGCGGTCGAAATCGTTTGTGCGTCCGCGCGTTGTGGTCGGTGTTCCATCCGGCGTGACGGAGGTCGAAAAGCGAGCGGTCATTGATGCGGCGCAGCAGGCAGGTGCGCGTGAGGCGTATCTGATCGAGGAGCCGATGGCGGCCGCGATTGGTGCGGGGCTTCCAGTGGAGGAGGCAACGGGCAGTATGGTCGTCGATATCGGCGGCGGCACAACAGAGATTGCCGTCATCTCTCTCGGCGGTATCGTGACGAGCCGCTCCATCCGCATCGGCGGCGATGAGATGGACTCTTCGATTGTGCAGTACATCAAACGTATGTATAACCTCATGATCGGCGAGCGCACGGCGGAGGAGGTCAAGATCACGATCGGAACGGCGATTGTGACGCCCGATACGGATCGTACGATGGATATTCGCGGACGTGACCTTGTGAGCGGTCTGCCCAAGACGCTGACAATCCATGCGAAGGAGATCCGTGAGGCGCTGAATGAGCCGATCTACAAGATCATTGATGCCGTTAAGGGCACCCTCGAAAAGACACCGCCGGAGCTTGCAGCGGATGTCATGGATCATGGCATTATGATGACGGGCGGCGGTGCGCTCCTCATGAATCTGGATAAGCTCCTTTCGCACGAAACGGGCATGCCCGTGCTCGTGTCCGAGGAGGCACTTTCCTGCGTCGGCGAGGGGACGGGGCGTACGCTTGAGAACATCGGGCTGCTCAAGAGTGTTGTCATGTCCTCGAAGAAATTGAAGCAATGATTGATCGAATTGGACGAGCAAGAAAGTCGGGGCGCAAAATCTGGGCTCTGCTTTTTGTCCTGCTCGCTCTCTTCTGCATCATCTTCTTTGCTGCACGCGGGCGCTTTCAGGCGACTGCGTCGACGAGTACGGTTGGAACGGTGCTTGCCCCCTTTGAGATGGCATTTTCCTATGGGGGGCAGCAGATTCAGCATATGACGTCGAATCTGTGGGAAATCGCCACGGTGCACGAGCAGAATAAAATGCTCAAAAATGAGATTGAGCAGCTGCGTCAGCAGAATACGATGGCAGAGGAATATGCGGCAGAGAATGTGCGTCTGCGCGAGCTCTTGGCGTACAAGCAGGCAGCGCATCAGTTTGATCTCCTTGCGGCGCGTGTCATTGGGCGGGATGCAGCTCTCTGGACGAGTACGATCGTGGTAGATCGCGGCTCAAAGGACGGGGTACGTGAGAATATGCCCGTGGTCACGGGCAAGGGACTTGTGGGGCGCGTGACGGAGGTTGCTCCGCTCTCGTCCAAGGTGCAGCTCATTCTCGATGTTCGCTCCTCGGTGGGGACGTTGGTGCAGCGTTCAGAATCACGCGTGACGGGCATTGTTACGGGGACGATGGACAACCCCTATATGCCGCAGATGGTGAACATCCCGCGCAACGCAGATGTGCAGGACGGTGATGTCGTCATCACGTCCGGCTTCGGCGGGATCTATCCGAAAGGCATTCCCGTAGGGCACATTGTCTCGCAGCGCAGCGATGACACGGGGCTTCTGAAGGTCGCGCTCATTGAGACAGCCGTGGATTTTCAGCGTCTCGAAGATGTAGCGATCATCACGGCATCGCGTGAGGCTCCTCCCGCGCCGATTCAGCCCGCGCCGCTCAGTCCGGGGGCGGCTGCGGCGGCACAGTTCTCTGCGGAACAGGCAAAGGCGGCGGGGAAGTGAAGAGATATAAGTTCTTTTTCGTGTTTTTTATCGCTCTGTTTGTGCTGCAGTTTTCGTTTTTGCCGCTGATTGCCGTCTATGGGATTGTGCCGGATCTGCTTCTCCTCGCGACGGTTTCCTATGCATTCCTGCGCGGCAGTGTATGGGGCGGCTTTATCGGATTTGCACTGGGGCTGATGGAAGATCTCAGTATGGGGGCGTTCTTTGGCTTAAACGCCTTTACACTGACTTTGATCGGGCTCTTTTTCGGGCGGTTTTCGGATCGCGTGTTCAAGGAACAGTTCTTTCTGCCGATTACGGCGTCGGTCGCAGCAACTTTTGCCAAATATGTGATTTCAGCGCTGCTTGTGTATCTGCTCGGGTATCACTTCAATCTGTTCCTGCACATGGGGCGTGTGCTTTTTATCCTGCTCCTGTTCCAGCTGATCTTTGCGTATCCGATTCACTGGGCAACATTTCAACTGGACAAACGTGTACGTGATCCGAAGCGATAAGGAGATTTTCGGAGTAAACTTGTGAACGAACATGAAGATTTCAGCGGACGCCTGCAATTCCTGAGCTTTGTGATTGTGCTCATCATCGCCGTTCTGATCGGGCGGGCGGGCTATCTGCAAGTCTATGACGGTGAGCTCTATGCACGTCTGGCCGAGGGCAACCGAATCCGCATCATACCGGCGGAGGCGGCACGCGGGACATTCTATGACCGGAACGGCAAACTCCTCGTGACGAACCGTCCCGGCTTTGCCGTTTCGCTGCTCCCCTTGACGGAGCCAATCTCGCCCGAAGTAATTGCGCGCGTATCTAAGCTGATCCATGTACCTGTGGATGAAATTCAACGCAAGATCGACGCGCACGTCGGTTTTGACCCCATCCGCATCAAGAGCGATGTACTGCCGGATATTGTCACGATCATTGAAGAGCAGAAGGATGACTACCCAGGCGTTGTGATCGAGGTTCTGCCGATTCGTGATTATATTTATGGAGAGTATGCGGCGCATGTATTCGGCTATGTGAGTGAGATCAACGAGGAGGAACTGGAGCGGCGCAAGGACGAGGGGTACAAGTCCGGCTACATCATCGGCAAGTTTGGCCTGGAGCGCATCTATGACAAGGATGTGCGCGGCATCAACGGCGGCGATCAGGTGGAGGTGGATGTGTCCGGACGTCCGATCCAGCTGCTCGGCCGTCAGTCACCCGTGCCGGGGCATGATCTCATCCTGACAATCGACAAGGATATTCAGGAAGCGGCAGAGCAGGCGGTGGATGCGCAGCTTGCTGCGGTGCACGCACATGCGGCGGCGGCAGTGGTTATGAATCCGCAGACGGGCGAAGTGCTCGCGATGGTCAGCCGCCCCGCGTTCAACCCAAATCTCTTCGCGGGCGGCATCTCGACGCAGAATTGGAATGTCCTGAACAACAACCCCTATCACCCAATGGACAACAAGGCGATTACGGGCGAATATCCGCCCGGCTCGACGTTCAAAATTGTGACGGGCACGGCGGCACTCGCAGAGCATAAGGTGACACCGCAGGAGAAGATATTTGACTCCGGACAGCACTGGATCATTCCCAAGACCAACGCGGGCGGCGAGGCACTTGGCTGGATCAGCTTTCAGGAGGCAATGGCGCATTCGGACAACGTGTACTTCTACGAGATGGGCAATCGCCTCGGCGTTGACGCACTCGAGCGGTATGCGCGGATGTTCGGACTCGGCGCCCGCACGGGGATCGACCTTCCGTATGAGGCGGAGGGACTTGTACCGAACCGCAAGTACAAGGCGGACAACTACGAGGACGGCGAGTGGTATCTTTCGGAGACATTCGACGCGGCAATCGGGCAGGGGTTCAATCTTGTGACACCCTTGCAGGCAGCAATGGTCATGGGAGAGGTTGCGGCGAACGGTAAGCGCTATCAGCCCCATCTTGTACAGCGCATTGTGGATGTAAATGGAAATACGGTACGCGAGGTTCAGCCGAAACTGCTCTCGGAACTTGATGTGGATCCATCTGTCCTGCGCCGCGTACAGGACGGGCTGCACCAAGTGACGAAGATCGGAACGGCGGCGGGCGTATTCGCCGGATTTCCGATTGATATTGCGGGCAAGACGGGTACGGCGGAAAATTCACAAGGGCGTGACCACGGATGGTTCGTGGCGTACGGACCCTATGTGAATCCGAACATTGTCGTGGCAGTCATTGTGGAACAGGGTGGTTTTGGTTCACTGTCGGCGGTGCCGATCGGACGAAAGATCATGGAGGCTGCCTTCCATCTGAACCGCGTGCCGCAGAGTGTAGGGAACAAGTGAGGGACGGAAATGAGCGAGGATAAGATCAAGATCAAAGGGGAAAACGGCGGGCTCATGCTCGGCTTCCCCCCCGATATGGCCTTTTCGGAGATCATGGCGGAACTGGGGGGAAAGCTGGACTCGGGCTCAGGCTTTTTCCTTCGCGGAACGCTTGTGCGCGTTCCGCGGGATCGCTTCTCGAAGGAAGAACTCGCAGAGATGCAGGAGCTCTTTCGAACACACGGGCTGATCTGCCGTCTGGCAAAGCCGGAGCCTGTCGCCCCGCCGCCTGCTCCTGCAGAGACACAATCCGCTCCGCCGCAGCCGCAGGAGGGAGCGGATACGCCGGAACTGCAGCGTATGCTTGTCGTTGACAAGACGCTGCGCGGCGGACAGGCGATTGAGACAGAGGGCTCCGTCATTGTCTTTGGCAATGTCAACCCCGGCGCGCAGATTACGGCGGGCGGCAGTGTGGATATTCGCGGTACCTGCCGCGGCGTGGTGCACGCGGGGGCCGCGGGGGATTCGACAGCATTTATCATAGCCGATCATCTGATGCCGACGCAGATTCGCATCGCGAACTATGTCGCGCGTCCGCCGGATGACTTGGAGGACGCAGGCAAGGCAGAGCGTGCCTATGTCAGGGATGGTCAGATTATCATTGAGCCAATAGAGAGGTAGGTTCGAAATATGAGTGAGATCTATGTGGTGACGTCGGGCAAAGGAGGCGTTGGAAAGACAACGACGACAGCGAATCTGGGCGTTGGCTTTGCCATGCGCGGCAAGAGCGTTGTCCTCATCGACACGGATACGGGGCTTCGGAATCTCGATCTCCTGCTTGGACTCGAGAATCGCATTATGTACGATTTGGTCGATGTGACCTCCGGGCGCGTGCCGTACAAGAAGGCGCTCGTCCGCCACAAGAAGTATGACTCGCTCTTTCTTCTGCCGACTTCACAGGTCAAGGATAAGAGCGCGGTGAATCCAGAGGAGCTTGCAGTGCTCTGTGAGGAGCTGCGTCGTTCCTACGACGTCATCATCATCGACTGCCCCGCAGGCATCGAGCAGGGCTTTAAGACGGCAATCGCCGCAGCCGATACGGCGATCGTTGTGACGATGCCTGAGATCTCGGCGGTGCGCGATGCAGATAAGATCATCGGCGAGCTTGGCCGCGCAGATAAGGATGACATCCGTCTCGTTGTCAACCGCATTCGTCCGAAGATGATTGAAAAGGGCGATATGCTTGACATGGACGATATCGACGAAATCCTTTCGGTCGTCTGCATCGGTCAGATTCCGGACGATGAGATGGTCGTGACGAGCACGAACCGCGGCGAGCCGTGCGTTACGATGCCGGACTCCCCTGCAGGGCAGGCGTACCTCGATGTGGTCGGGCGCCTCTGCGGTGAAGAAATTCCGTTCCGCGAGCTTGCAAAGGAAAGTCTCTGGGAGACGATCAAGGGCAAGCTCTTTGGAAGAAAGTAAGGAGGTTTTGGCGTGATTGAGGCACTGAAAAAGCTTCTCGGGAAAAAAGAAAGCTCCGGCGATGTAGCACGCCGCCGCCTCCAACTTGTCATCATCAACGATCGGGCAAATGTCTCTCCGGAGATCATGGACAATATGCGTGCAGAGATCATTCAGGTCATCTCAAAGTATATGTATATTGATACGCGTGAGATGGAATTCGCACTGGAGAACGAGAACGATACGATGGCGCTCGTCGTCAATATCCCCGTGGTCAGCGTGCAGCACGGCGGCAGCGATCTGCGGCGCCGGAGATGATCCTCTCGAAGCGGCTTCTACGCCGCACAGATCTGACCTTGATCGCAGCGGCTGCAGCAATTGTCATCATGAGCCTCGTCATCATCGGCAGTGCAACCCATGTCAATACGCCGAGCGAGGAGCGCTACTGGTTCGTTCAGCGGCAGGGCATCTCCATTCTCGTGGACATTGCGTTTGCGGCATTCCTGATGAACTTTGACTACAAAATACTGCAGCGCTACGGCAATCACTTTTACGTGTTCAATTTGATCCTCCTGATTCTCGTTATGCTGGTCGGACAGACGGCGCTTGGCGCACAGCGGTGGATCGCACTCGGTCCCATCAGCATACAGCCCTCGGAGTTCTCAAAACTCATCATGATCATCGCGCTTGCCGCAATGATGGAAAAGCGTGGAAAGATGCGGTCGATCAGCGACCTTGCACCGATTGCAGGCTATGTTCTCGTCCCGTTCCTGCTCGTTCTGAAGCAGCCGGATCTCGGAACGTCGCTGGTCTTTCTCGCGATCTTCTTTGGCATGGTGTTCGTCGCGGGCATTCGCCTGCGGATTCTCTTCGGTATCTTCGGACTCGGACTTGCAGCGATGCCCGTACTCTGGCACTTTTTGAAGGATTATCAGAAGATGCGCATTATGGTCTTCATGGATCCGAATGTCGACCCGCTCGGTGCGGGCTACCATATCATCCAGTCGAAGATTGCGATTGGCTCCGGGCTGCTCTTCGGGAAGGGACTGTTCGGCGGGACGCAGAGTCAGCTGAACTTCCTGCCAGAGAACCACACGGACTTCATCTTCTCTGTTGTGGGGGAGGAACTTGGCTTCGTCGGCTGTGCCGTCCTGCTGCTCCTCTATCTCATTGTGCTCTGGCGCGGCATTCGAATTGCGCAGGATGCGAGTGACACCTTCGGCAGACTGCTCGCAGTCGGCATCACCTCGATGATTGCGTTCCACGTACTTGTCAATGTTGGGATGACGATGGGCATTATGCCTGTCACAGGCATCCCTCTGCCGCTGATGAGTTACGGTGTGAGCTCGCTCACAACGAATATCATGGCGATTGCGATCCTGCTGAACATTCAGCTGCGGCGGCAAAAACTGTTGTTTTAGGAGTAATCATGGTGAGGCTGTTCGCCTTCGCGCGGCAGTCTCTTTTCTTTGCTGTGTGTATATGTGGGGGAATACGAAACAATGGTGCAGCTCGATCACAGGATCCTGCAGTCGGTACTGAAACCTGCGCGCTATACGGGCGGTGAATGGAATGCCGTGCGCAAGGACTGGACATCGGTCCAATGCAAATTTGCGCTTGCACTGCCCGATGTCTACGAGGTCGGGATGAGCAATCTTGGACTTGCCATTCTCTATGAGATTCTAAATCGCCGTGCAGAGATCGCAGCAGAGCGTGTCTATGCGCCGTGGGTCGACATGGAGGAGCAGATGCGCGCGCAGGGGATTCCTCTTTTTTCTCTGGAAAGCCGCCGCCCCATTGCGGACTTTGACTTCCTCGGATTCTCCCTGCAATACGAGATGATCTACTCGAATGTCCTCAATATGCTCGACCTCGCGGGGATCCCGCTCGATGCGAAGGCGCGCGGCGCAGATATGCCGTTCGTCGTGGGCGGCGGGCCATGTGTCTACAACGTCGAACCCATTGCGGAGTTCTTTGACTTCTTCGTGATTGGTGAGGGGGAGGAGGTTCTTCTCGAAATATGTGATGCATTCCTTGCATGGGATTCTGCAGGAAGAGAAGGCGGGCGCACAGGATTCCTCACTCGTCTGCTCGCGATTGACGGCATCTATGTGCCCGCGTTCTACGAGCCCGTCTATGACGCAGCGGGGAACTTTCGTGAACTGCACTCCCTGCATCCAGAGGCACGCCCCGTCATCTACAAACGCGTTGTGCGCGATATGAATGAAGCCATGTCCGTGGAACATCCGATCGTGCCCTATATGGACATTGTGCACAACCGCATGATGATGGAACTCTTTCGCGGCTGTTCGCGCGGCTGCCGCTTTTGTCAGGCGGGCATTGCCTACCGTCCCGCACGCGAGCGCACCGAGGAGCGCCTGCGGCAGATGGCGCACGGACTGGTGGAGAGCACAGGCTACGATGAGATGAGCCTAACCTCACTCTCCTCGGCGGACTACTCCTGTCTCGGACGACTTGTGGACGATCTGTTGGCGGACTACGCGGAAGAGAAACTCAGCTTCTCTCTGCCGTCGCTGCGCATTGACAGCTTCTCGATCGACCTTGCGCACCGCATGCAGCAGGTGCGCAAGTCGGGGCTCACCTTTGCGCCAGAAGCGGGTACACAGCGTCTGCGCGATGTCATCAACAAGGGAGTAACAGAGGAGAATCTGCTGACGGCATGCGGCGCAGCATTCCGTCATGGTTGGAAACAAGTGAAGCTCTACTTCATGATGGGGCTGCCGACGGAGACGGACGAGGACATTATCGGGATTGCACAGCTTGCGAAGAAGGTGGTTGATCTCTATACGCAGGTGCGTGGGCGGCGTGGGTGCAAGGTGACCGTCTCCGTCTCCTGCTTTGTACCAAAGCCCTATACACCGTTCCAGTGGTTCGGACAGCTGCCGATCGAGGAGTTTCAGCGGCGGCAGCAGCTGCTCAAGGAGCATATCACCGATCGCTCGATCACCTTTCACTACCATGACGCGCGCCTATCGGTGATCGAGGGGGTCTTTGCACGCGGCGACCGCCGCCTTGCGCCCGCACTATATGAGGCGTGGAAGAACGGGGCAAAGTTTGACGGTTGGTCGGATCTCTTCGACGACAGCCGTTATTTTGCCGCGTTTGAAACTTGCGGTATTGACTGGGAATACTACAGCCGCCGCACACGAATGATCGGCGAGCCGCTTCCGTGGGCACATACCTCACCCGGCGTGCTCGAGCGATTTCTGAAGTCCGAGTGGCAGAAAGCGCTTGCAGCATCCCTTACGGAGGACTGCCGCCGCACACACTGTACGGGCTGCGGTATCTGTCCGACGCTCGGCGTAGATGTGATCGACTATGCGAGGGACGAGAAGGAACGTGCGGACGCACCCGTTGAGCAGCGTGCTTCTGTGGCTGCTCCCTTAAACACTCCTGCAGATCACAGACTCTTCGTCTATCGCGGACTGATTACGAAGGGGGAGGAACTGCGCTACGTCTCTCATCTCGACTATGCAAACCTCTTTGTGCGCGCATGCAAGCGTGCGGGGCTGCCGATGGCGTACTCGGAGGGGTTCAACCCGCATATGAAGGTGGCGTTTGCGTCGGCACTCTCCCTTGGTGCGGCGAGTGATGCGGAGTATGTGGACTTCGAGATGACGGAGGCACTTTCGCCGAGTGTGGTTATGGAACGGCTCGGGGCGCATCTGCCTTGCGGAGCGCAGATCGTGCGCCTCAAGATGCTGACAGGAAAGCATAAGGCGCTGATGGCGGATGTAGACGAGGCTCGCTACCGCATTGCTGTCGCATATACAGGGGATCCGGAGACCGTGCGCGAGAGCGTACGATGCTACAATGCGGCGGAGAGCGCCGTGTGGCAGCGCGTGACACCGAAGAAGAAGCGTACGATAGAGACAAAGGCGTATGTAAAAACGCCCGTCTCCTTTGTATGGGAGAACGGACGTCTGATCTTTTGGATGAATCTTGTTGTCACGCCGGAGGGCAGCGTGAAGCCCATCGAGGTTCTGAGCGTAATGGCGCAGGATTTTGGGCTGCCTGTTGACCCAAATGAGGCATATGTGACGCGTACAGGATTGTTCGCAGACGGTGTGGCGCTGATCGACAGAGCATGATCTTTCCGCAGGAGAGGCTTCGCGGTCACCCTCCCTCCGTCTAGTTTCTGTCTCTCCATGTCCGGTTTTAGGAATCACTGATAAATTCAGCGTCATCATCTTGACATAACTTTTTCGTCCGCACATCAGCGGAAAAATCTGCGTTAATCTGACGGCCTTCATTTCATCAGCGATTTCTTAGATATTATCGGTCAAAGAGATTTTCGCTCCAGCAATTTCTATGGTGTCCCCAGAATTTAGTGTTATTATTAATTTTAATTGATCATTTGCACAGTTTTTTATTTCTTCTGATACAATGTATGTTCCTTTCCCCCATGGTTCTTTTAGTGACATAACAAAATATGAGGTGTTTTCAATAATAAGTTTTGCTCGTTCCCCCGAGTCTCTCAGAGGAGGGGACTTAGGTAAGATTAGAAATATAATTACATTTTTCCGGCCATATGAGATTTTTACGTCTTCTAATAATGAATCGTGTAAGTCTAGGTCTGAATTTTGAAAATCAGTTATATGAATTTGCTTCATTTGATTTGCATCCTTGTCTTTACCCGAGGTAAAGTTGAAGTGGTTCTTCGTGGGTCAGGTCCTCCATGCGATTGCAGGATTTGCTTGCAGGGAGTCTGATGTCGAACTCGAAGGTCTGACTCGTGGGCGGGATGGAACGCATCGTGAATTGTCCGCTCCGCCTGCCATTACGGCTTTGATTCGGTCTCCCTGAACATCGCCGACTAGTTTGACACGGACGGTCATGCGGCTATTTATATTCTTCCGTCCTGTATAATCAGACGTTTCCCCAGCAAATCATCTTCATGCGTAAATACAATCGTCCATCTCAGTGTTTCATTTGTGATATAAATATCCTCTGGGAAGAATTCTAGATGATCTAATAACAGATTATAATCGAGTTCTATCACATCCTTTTTATCAAATTTCCAGTAATCTTTTATGAAGATCCTATCTCTGGAATTATTATCCCAAAAAACAAATACTTGCTTTAAAAATTTGCGATACTCTTCAATCTGTGTTTCTCCAATATATGTTTCTGATTTTAAAAAATCCCATAAATATCCTTCATAACAAAATCCATCGGAAAACTCATACAGCTGTTCAATTCGTTCTTGATAACATTGTGCATGCGTATACGGATCTACAAATTTTTTTATATATAAGTTCCGATATCTTGCTGCTTCTCCTTTGCCTAATATACGAATATGGTTTTTAAATTTTTCTAGCTCCACGTTCTTGGCTGCCCCCCTGTATTCTTATTGCTCCTTTAATCCTTTCTGTTGTACTTTCGTTTTTACCAATTCACGAGAAATAATTCTTGATGAATCTATGCGCCTATGTCTTGTTCTTCTCACTTTCCTCTGGGCGGAAGATCAGCGGCTGCATCTTTGCATCCTCAGCGGTGCGCGCGTCAATGAGCCCCTGCGCCTCCATCGTGTCCAGCACGACTGCCTGCCGTTTCTTCGCTGCGATAAAGTGTGTGAAGGGGGAGAGCTCGGAGGGGGCATTCGGCACGCCTGCCAGCATGGACGATTCGGGGAGATTCAGTGCAGCAGGAGACTTTCCGTAGTACCCCTCGGATGCTGCGTTTACGCCGAAGAAGCCCGAGCCATAGTAGACGACATTCAGGTACATCTCCAGAATTTCATCCTTGGAATAGGTGAGTTCGATGTCAAGGGCGAGCAGGAGCTCCTGTGCCTTGCGCGTGAAGGTCTGCTCATTCGCGAGGAAGAGATTTTTCACGAGCTGCTGTGTGATTGTACTTGCGCCCTCCTCGATGCGCCCATACTGGATGTTGACGAGCGTTGCGCGAGCCATGCCCGTAAGGTCAAAACCCGTGTGCTCGTAGAACCGTCGGTCCTCGATGGCGACGATGGCTTTCTTCAGTTCCGGCGAGATGTGTTCGATGGGGACATAATTCGAACGGTCGAGACGTGCCTCGACGGCGCGGCGGATGAAGAGGATGCGCGCAAGCTGTTCTGCGGTATCCGGCTCGCGGATCTCATGCAGCTGATTGGCAGGTTTCTGCCGTTCTGCTACAGGCAGGAGACCTCCGAGCTCCTGCCATACTTGCGGCACGAAGAAAAACACCCCGATTGCGGTCAAGAGGGTACACAGCGGAAGAATCAAGAAAAAACGCCCATATTTACGGGGCGTTTTTTTCTTTCCGGTACGCTTCCGTGCCGCTGTTTTGCGCCGCCGCTTTCGCTTTGGCGGTGTGTCAATCATTGCGTCGTTCATGTGTTGCTCCGTGGTCTGTTGTTTTCAAAGTATTTTGCGCGCATAAGATCCCGCATTTCTGTGAGATTGGACGGAAGCAGGCGAATGTTGTAGCCGATGAAGACGGGGGAGGTGGCGAAGCGTGGCATAATCTTGATGAAGATATCCGAGCCTTCATTGTAGAAGAATATATTGTAGCTCGTCAGAGGTCTGCGAAACGCATTCATAAAGAAGTCGACACCGATCTGGATGTAGTCGGCAATCGCCGCCGTTGCGCGTGCGTCCGCAGGCACGATGTTGAGCTCCCAGAAGCCGACGCGCGGCTCTGTGGAGAGGTTCAGCGCGACCCCGTCCCGCTCGTCCACGGGCAGCCCCTCGAACTCGCTGCGGTGAAAGGCGAGCTCCTGCCGAAATGCGGGGAATCCGACAAGCTGCATATGCGGATGGCGTATAGTGCCGCCCGAGTATGGTCCGTAGTTCTTGAAGAAGAGTACGGTGTCATATTTCCCGCTCGTACGCATGCGTTCCCAATGTTCCATGCCGAACGCAATGAGGCGGTGCATATGGTCGCTTGTATAGCTTGGAATATCGGCATTGCAGTCCTTGCCCTCGATGAGCACGAATTGATCTGCCTCTTCGATGACGTTGTATTTATTTTTGAGCAGGATGATATCCCCGTCTGTTGCGATGATATCGGTGAGCTCGTCCGTTGCGCAGAACGGACACGCCGTATCGCTGTGGATAATGTTCTCGGGCTTTTGCCGTCCGATGTCCGTGTTGAAATGGGCCAGATTGATGTCCATAAATACTCCCCATTGTATCATCTTTCTCGCCCTATTATATATCTTCCGGGCGCATTCGTAAAATATTTTGTAAGAATGCCCCGATTCTCATTTGTATTCATGTTATAATGGGGGACATTCCAGCGAAGATAAGGAGTTCCTATGAGAATCGATCTTGTGACACTCTTTCCCGAGATGTTTGCGGGCGTATTTGGTACGAGCATCATCGGACGGGCAACAGAGCGCGGAGCGCTTGACATACACTATACGAATTTTCGTGATTATTCAACGGATAAGCACCGCCATGTGGACGATACACCGTGCGGCGGGGGGGCTGGGATGGTGCTGAAACCAGAGCCGCTCTATGCTGCAGTGCGCGACATCTGGGCACAGACAACAACGCTTGCAGAGCGGCGCTGCACGATCATCTTCGACCCTGCGGGCGAGGTATTCACGCAAAAAACGGCAAAGGAACTTGCGGGCTTTGAGCAGCTCATTCTCATCTGCGGGCACTATGAGGGCTTTGATCAGCGTGTCTACGATCTCGCTGACCGCATGATCTCCGTTGGGGACTTTGTGCTGACGGGCGGTGAGATCCCCGCAATGCTTGTCGTGGATGCAACGGCGCGTATGCTGCCCGGCGTACTCGGCGACGATACATCCGCGCCGACGGATTCCTTCTTCGATGTCCTGCTTGGCTGTCCGCAGTACACGCGCCCGCGCGAGTTCGAAGGCAAGGCTGTCCCCGATGTCCTGCTCTCGGGCAATCACGCGGAGATTGCGCGCTGGCGGCGGGAACAGTCGCTGCTCGCAACCCTGCGTCATCGCCCCGAGCTCCTTCCGAAGGCAAGACTCACAATGGAGGATTTGAAATTTCTGGCAAAACAGAACGAACATGAGGAGTAAACTCTTTTTGCGTGAATCTTGAGGAAATGGTATAATAACCTCTATATTGTTTGCTTCCATAATTTTCCATCTTGACCCAAATAAGGGGGACTCTATTGTGACGCAGTTTGATAAGCGAAATTTGTCCATGATGATGGATTTCTATGAGATGACGATGTCTCACGGATATTTTCACGGAGGATACGGCGATGTGCGCGTTGCCTTCGATCTCTTCTTCCGCTCTGTTCCCGACAAGGGCGGCTATGCCGTGTTCGCGGGACTGGAGCACGTCATCGAATTCGTTGAGAATCTGGCATTTTCAGATGCGGATATCGACTATTTTCGTGCGCAGAATTTGTTCTCGGAAGAATTTTTGACGTTTCTGCGCGGCTTCCGCTTTCGTGGGGACATCTATGCCGTACCGGAGGGGACGATCATCTACCCCGATGAGCCGCTCATGACGATTGTCGCACCGATCATCGACGCGCAGCTCATCGAGACGGCGGTGCTCGCGCAGATCAATCATCAGTCGCTGATTGCGACAAAGGCCTCGCGTATCGTACGCGCGGCAGAGGGGCGCATGGTCTCGGACTTCGGTGCGCGGCGCGCACACAATATGGATGCTGCAACGTATGGCGCGCGGGCAGCATACATCGGCGGCGTTGATATGACGGCGACGGTTGCAGCAGGGCAGCAGTTCGGCATCCCCATCTCGGGTACAATGGCGCACAGCTGGGTCATGTTCTTTGAAGATGAATTTACCGCGTTCAAAAATTATGCGGAGATCTATCCGCAGGCGACTGTGCTCCTTGTCGACACCTACGATGTGATCCGCTCGGGGCTTCCGAATGCCATCCGTACGGCGCGCGAGGTGCTTGCCCCGCAGGGGTACCGGCTGGCGGGTGTACGCATTGACTCGGGCGATCTCGCATATCTCTCCAAGCGCGTCCGCGCGATTCTCGATGAGGCAGGGCTGACGGACTGCAAGATCATTCTGTCCAACAGTCTCGATGAGTTTACGATCTCCTCACTCCTCCTCCAAGGAGCGAGCGTGGACAGCTTTGGTGTGGGCGAGCGTCTGATCACGGCGAAGTCCGACCCTGTCTTTGGTGCAGTCTACAAGCTCGTTGCCGTGGAGAAAAACGGTGCATTCGTGCCGCGCATCAAGATGTCGGAGAATGTCGAGAAGCTGACAAATCCGGGGCTGAAGGATCTCTACCGCATCTACGACAAGCGTGGCAAGGCTGTTGCGGATATGTTCGCAGTGCAGGGGGAGGAGATCGACCTCTCGCATCCCTTCCGCTACGTCGATCCGCGCAAGCCGTGGAAGAACCGCTTCTTTGAGGGCTTCTCTGCGGTGAACTTGCGCCGTTTGTATATGCGCGGCGGGAAACGCACGGAGGAACTGCCGTCGTTGAATGAAATCCGCAGCTATGTCCGAAAGCAGCTGGCGGAGGAGATCTGGCCGGAGGAGCAGCGCTTTGAGAATCCGCACCGCCACTATCTTGACATGACCCCCGATTACTACGAGCTGAAGATGGGGCTGCTCGACGAAGTGCGCGGCAAACACAGTTAGGGTATGGGCATGATTACGGGAAAAACAAAACTGCTCGGCGTGATCGGTGCACCCATTGAGCACAGCCTCTCGCCGATCATACAGAATGCAGCCCTGCGGGCCGCAGGGCTGGACTATGTGTATGCAGCGCTGCCTGTGCACGCGGATGCCCTGCCGTCGGCGGTGCATGGACTGCGCGATGCGGGGATCGCGGGATTCAACGTGACAATTCCGTTTAAGACGGAGATCATTCCGCTGATGGATGAACTGAGTGAGGATGCACAGCGCATCCGTGCAGTCAATACGGTCGTTATCGGGGCGGACGGAAGACTTGTCGGGCACAATACAGATGTCACGGGGTTCCTCGCAGGATTTGAAGAACGCGCCGTTTCTCTCACGGGGAAGCGCGCCGTTCTGCTCGGCGCGGGCGGTGCTGCGCGTGCGGCGCTCTGGGGCCTCCTGCGCAGCGGGACATCCTCGGTCGTGATCGGTGTTCGCAGCGCAGCTAAGGGAGAAGCCCTTGCAGCAGACTTTGCGGCGGACGGAGATGTGCGGGCATATGCTTTTGACGATTCTGCATTTCATGCCGCCCTGCACACAGCGGATATCGTTGTGCAGACGACACCGCTTGGCATGACGCCGTGCGTTGGGGAGATGCCGCCCGTAGATATGGCGGAATTCCATTCAGCCGCCGTGGTTTACGATCTAATCTACACGCCCGCCGCAACGCGCTTCCTGCGGGAAGCTGAGGGATATGGACACGTGACGATCAACGGTGAGACGATGCTCGCTGCGCAGGGGGCAGAGGCATTTTATCTCTGGACGGGCGTGCGTCCCGATGCAGCGCTCATGAAGCGTGTCCTGCGTGAGGAACTTGCATGCAGGGGATAATGCATTTTGAAAATCTCTCGCTTTTGTGTTATGATATGGGATGTTTTGAGGAATCACTGATAGAATAGACACCCAGATTGGTGGTCCTGCCGAGGAAACAAACCGGACGCAGAGTGGTGCTCTGTGGAGAATTTGTTGACGCAGGCAGGGCAAAAAGGATCTGCTGAGATGACGGTGCTGAGTTTATCTATGCTTCCTGTGGAATGGTGGTGGATGATTGGCAGCGATTACCTATGAGCTGATTCGGAAGGATGAGACGACGGGCGCACGCGCGGGTGTGATCCACACGCCGCACGGGAGCTTTCCGACCCCCATATTTATGCCCGTGGGTACACAGGCGACAGTCAAGGGCGTATCGCCCGACGAACTGCATGACCTCGGCGCGGGGATCATTCTCAGCAACACCTATCATCTCTTCCTGCGTCCAGGAATGGAACTCGTGCGTGAGGCGGGCGGACTGCATAAATTCATGCACTGGGACGGCGCGATCCTTACGGACAGCGGCGGCTTTCAGGTGTTCAGTCTCGGCGATCTCAGAAAGATCACCGAGGAAGGTGCGACGTTTCGTTCACACATCGATGGGTCAAAGAAGTTCCTCTCGCCCGAGGTCTCGATGGAGGTGCAGAAAGCGCTCGGCTCAGACATTGTCATGGCGTTTGACGAGTGCATCCCGTATCCTGCCGACCATTCCTATGCGAAATCCTCGACGGAGCGTACACAGCGCTGGCTCGTGCGCTGCTGCGCAGCCATGACGGATGCCGAGGGGCAAGGGCTCTTTGGCATTGTGCAGGGCGGTATGTACCGCGATCTGCGTGCGCGGCACGCTGCCGAGGTGACGGAGCTCGACCTGCCTGGCTATGCGATCGGGGGACTCAGTGTGGGTGAACCGCATGAGCTGATGGAGGAAATTCTCTCCTACACGGTGGAACTGCTGCCCGAGCACAAACCGCGCTATCTCATGGGAGTCGGCACACCGGACTACCTTCTCACGGGGGTGCGGCACGGGATCGATATGTTCGACTGCGTGTTCCCGACGCGCGTTGCGCGCAACGGTATGGCGATGACGTGGACGGGGCGGCTTGTGATGAAGAATGCCGTGCACACGCATGACCATACGGTACTCGAGGAGGGCTGCGGCTGCTATGCCTGCCGCAGCGGATACACACGTGCGTACATCCGTCATCTCGTGCGCGCAGAGGAGATCTTCGGTCTGCGCCTCCTGACACTGCACAATCTCTACTTCCTGCAGGAGTTCATGCGCCGTATGCGTGCGGCGATCATCGCGGGGACGTTCCCGGCATTTTATCAGGATTTTATGAATCAATATCATAAAAGATAATCTTATCGAATGAAGGAGTTGTATTTATGGATGCAGAAATGATGGCACAGCTGAGCTCGTGGGGCCCAATTATCATTTTGGTGCTCTTCTTCTATTTCCTTCTCTATCGCCCGCAGAAGCAGGCACAGAAGAAGCGTGAGGAAATGCTCGGCGCTCTCAAGGTCGGCGATGAGATCATTACGCTCGGCGGCATGCACGGCAAGATCACGGCGCTTAACGATAAGACCGTGACGCTGTGTGTGGCAGATGGTGTCAGCATTGTCTTTGAGCGTTCGGCGATCAGCGCGGTGAATACGTCGGAGCAGGAGTAATACGGTTCGATGGCAGGGGATCTGCTTGCCGAAAAAAAGGCGCTGCGGCGGGAGATGCTTGCCCGCCGCCGTGCGCTCTCGGCAGAGGAACGCACACGCGCGAGCGAAATGATCTGCACGCGTGTGCGAGCATTGACGATGCTGCAGGAGGCGCGGACGATCATGCTCTACGCCTCCACGGGAGAGGAGATTGATCTCTGCCCGCTGATGGAGGAACTGCTCGCCGAGGGGCGGCACATTGCACTTCCGGAGATCACCGGCCGGGGAGTGATGGAGGCGCGGGAGCTCCCCGCGATGGACGCGCTGACAGACGGCATTTTTGGGATTCGGACGCCAGACCCTGCGCGCGGCGGCATCATCCCGCCGGAGGAGATCGACCTTGTCATTGTTCCGGGGGCGGCGTTTGATGAATACGGCGGGCGCTTGGGGCTTGGCGGCGGTTATTACGATCGATTTCTGCCGCGTGCGCAGCGTGCCGTGCGTCTCGTGCTTGCCTTTGATTTTCAGATCGTTCCCGATGTTCCGATGGGCGTGCAGGATGCCCGCATCGATGCCGTTTTGACCGAGCGGCGCATGATTTCCTGCAAACGGATGAAAAACCTTGAGGAAGAGGTGTGAGGACTGTTGAGACAACATAGTCTGTTAAAGCTTGTGATTGCGGTTGCAGCCATCATTGGTGCGTTTTTTTTCCTAGTTCAGCCGCTTGCGAGTTCAATTCGGCAGGGGCTTGACCTGCAGGGAGGAACGCACGTCGTTCTGGAGGCGGTCGATACGGAGCAGGCGCAGGTCAATGACGATGCGATGAACCGCGTTGTTGCGATCATGGAGAAGCGCGTCAACTCGCTCGGACTCACCGAGCCGATCATTCAGCGCGAAGGCGAGCGGCGCGTCATCATCGAGCTGCCCGGCATCAAGGATCCCGACGCGGCGATTCGAACAATCGGCAAGACGGCGATGCTCGAGTTCCGCGACGAGGAGGGGCATACGGTCCTCACGGGTACGGATCTGAAGGATGCGCAGGCATCGACAAATCCGCAGTCGGGACAGAACGTCGTCAACCTTGAGTTCTCGGATGAGGGGGCACAGAAGTTTGCCGATCTCACGATGAAGAATGTCGGACGTACAATCGCCATTCTGCTCGATGGAGAAGTCCTCACGGCGCCGAATGTGCGCGAGCCGATCCTCGGCGGGCGTGCGGAGATCACGGGGCAGAAGACCCTCGAGGAGGCGCAGAATCTCGCGGTTGTTCTGCGCAGCGGTGCACTGCCCGTGAAGGTTGAGATCATCGAGACGCGCACGGTCGGCCCGACGCTTGGACAGGACTCGAAGGATAAGTCCCAGTTTGCCTTTGTCGTTGGACTTGGTGCTGTCGTTATCTTTATGATCTTCTTCTATCATCTCTCGGGTTTCATTGCAGACGTGGCACTGATGGCGTACACGGTCATGCTGCTCGGCATTCTCTACCTGATGGATGCGACGCTGACCCTGCCGGGTGTGGCGGGCATCATCCTCTCCATCGGTATGGCGGTCGATGCGAATGTCCTCATCTTTGAGCATTTCAAGGAGGAGTATCAGGTCAACCAAAAGACGCTGCGCCTCGCAATGGATGCAGGATTCAAGCGCGCGTTCACGACGATTTTTGACTCGAACGTCACGACGCTCATCGCGGCGGGCGTGCTCTTCTTCCTCGGAACGGGGACGATCCGCGGCTTTGCGATCACGCTTGGTGTCGGCACAATGCTCTCGATGTTTACGGCGATCACACTGACGCAGTATCTGCTGAAGCTCATGATTAACTCGAAGCTGTCCGAGAGCCCCGCACTCTATGGTGCAAACGGCTTTATGCTCGGTGCAAAGAAGAAGGGGGATGAGAAGAATGCCTAAGTTTGATATCGCGGGACATCGCAGGATCTGGTTTCTCCTCTCTCTCGTACTCATCATCCCCGGCTTTATCTGCATGGGCGTGCGTGGGTTCAACTTTGGCATCGACTTTACGGGCGGCACAATCATTGACCTGCGCTTCGAGCAGCCGGTGACGCTCTCCGATGTGCGTTCGAGCCTTGCGAAATACGATCTTGACGGGAGCACAATCCAGCTCTCGGGGGACGAGGCGGCGGTGGAGTCCTCCGAGAACGTCATGATCCGCACGATCGACCTTGAGGAGCAGCAGCGCAAGGAGGTCATGGCGTCGCTCACGCAGGATGTCGGCCCCTATACCGTTCTCCGCGAGGAGAAGGTTGGCGCGACCATCGGCGGCGAGCTGATTACAAACGCCGTGCTCGCACTTGTGATTTCGTGGGGACTCATCATCCTCTATGTCGCCTACCGCTTCGAATGGCGCTTCGGTGTGTCGGCGGTGCTCGCGCTTATCCACGATATTATCATTGTGCTCGCAGTGTTCTCCTTTACGCAGCGGCAGATTGATTCGTCCTTTATCGCGGCGCTGCTTACCATCGTCGGGTACTCGATCAACGATACGATCGTTATCTTTGACCGCATTCGTGAGAATCTGAAGCTTCATTTCCGCCGCGGCGGCGACGTGAATGAGCTCGTCAATCGTTCCATCTATCAGACGCTGACGCGCTCACTCTACACAGTGTTTACGGTTCTGTTTACGACATTTGCACTGTATTGGTTCGGCGGAGAGACGACGAAGGACTTTGCATTCGCACTTCTCGTCGGCTTTGCGAGCGGATGCTACTCCTCCATCTTCATTGCGAGCCAGCTCTGGATTGAGCTGAGAAACCGCACGGAGCGGCGCCCTGCCGCGAAGCCGGCAGCGGTGGAGGGGTAAAGAAGAGAGCCTGTCCCATGACAGGCTCTTTTGCTGTTGCGGAAAGGGGGGAGACCATGCTGAAAGAATGGATTGTGCACGAGAATACGGCAGAGGGAGCGGTCCTTGCACACGAGCTTGGGATCGCGCCGATCATCGGGCAGATTCTCTGGCATAGGGGAATACGTACGGAGAAAGAGGCGCGCGCCTTCCTGCATCCGGAGGATGCGCCGTTCCATGATCCGTTTCTCATGATGGATATGGAAAAAGCCGTACGGCGTATTTTGCATGCGATTCACAGTGGGGAGCACATCGTTGTCTATGGGGACTACGATGTGGATGGTATGACCTCGACCACCCTCCTGATGAAGAATATCCGCGCACTCGGCGGAACAGTTTCCTACTATATTCCGAACCGCTTTACGGAGGGCTATGGGATCAACCGTGCGGCACTGGAGCAGCTTGCGGCGGAGGGCTGCGGGCTGCTTGTTACCGTGGACTGCGGAATCTCGTCCGTACAGACTGTTGCGGAGATGACGGCGGGGATGGACATTGTCATCACCGATCATCACCTCCCGGGGGCGGCACTGCCGCCCGCCTATGCCGTCATTAATCCGCACCGTGCGGACTGTCCCTATCCGGACAAGGAGCTTGCGGGCGTCGGCGTCACGTTCAAGCTCGTGCAGGCTCTTTGGCAGACGGAGGAGCAGCGGCTCTATGCCGATGATCTCGACATTGCCGCACTCGGGACGATTGCCGACCTTGTGCCGCTCATTGGCGAGAACCGCAAGATCGTTCAAGCGGGATTGGCGCACATGTCCGCACGGCCCTGTACAGGGATTGCGGCGCTGATCCGCGTTTCCGGCTGTGAGGGGAAAGCAATCAATACGGGGATGGTCGGCTTCCAGCTTGCCCCGCGTCTGAATGCGGCGGGGCGGATTGAGACGGCGCGCAGCGGCGTGGAGCTGCTCAGCTCTGCGGATGCCAGCGAGGCAGACCGTCTCGCTGGTGAGCTGAATGCGCTCAACACGGAGCGCCGTGATCTGGAACAGGAGATTCTTGCGGAGGCAAAGGCGTTGCTCGCAGATTTTACGCCCGATGTTCCTGCGATCGTGGTCGCGGGGGAAGACTGGAACTCCGGCGTCATTGGTATTGTCGCCTCCCGTCTCGTTGAGACATACTACCGCCCGAGCATAGTGCTCACGCGGCAGGGCGATGTATACAAGGGATCGTGCCGCAGCATTGCGGGACTACATATGTACGAGGCACTCGCAGCGTGCGGGGATACGCTCATCCAATTCGGCGGGCATGAGATGGCGGCGGGCCTGACACTTGCGTGCGCGCGTGTGGAGGATTTTCAGCGTGCGTTCGCGAACTATGTACGTACACATTTGGAAATAGCAGACTTCACACCGAAGATCCCCATTGAGGGGCTTGTTGCCCCCGCCGACTGGACGCTTGCTCAGGTCACAGAACTCACCCTCCTCGAGCCGTATGGCATGGGGAATCCGCGGCCGATTTTCGGTGTCAGGGCGCTTCGTCCGCGCACAGCGGCAGCGATCGGGGCAGAGGGACGGCACCTGCGCATGGAGGTCGGCACACGGGAGAAGCGTGTGGCGGCACTCTGCTGGAATGCAGGGGAGTTTGCGGAAATTGTGACGGAGGAGACGAGCGACATCGCCTACACGCCAAGCATCAACGAGTGGCAGGGGATGCGCTCCGTGCAGTGCATGGTGGATTCCATCATGCCTGCCGCACAGGAGCGTATTTTTCCGACGCGTGACATTTTGAAAGCCGTTTATAGCTTTCTCAGCGGACTGCGCACAGAGGACGATCGGATTCCATACGGAGAGATTGCACTCACGTGTCGCTTTTCACGTGAAATGGGGCATATTTCGCACTATACAATGGAAACTTCCCTGTGTATTTTTCGTGAACTCGGGCTGCTCACTTCCCCGACGGAGGACAGCTTCCAGTTCATTCCTCCCTCAGGAAAGCTGGAACTTATGGATGCGCCGACCTTCCGTCGGCACGAGGAAAGAAAGGGTGATATGTAGATGTCAGATGATGTGCAGAGGGCAATCACCCTCGATATGATTTTGGAGAAGGTGCGCTCCTATCAGGCGGATGCCGATATCGAGAAGATCAAGAAGGCATACGCCTGTGCGGAGAGAGCCCACAGCGGACAGGTGCGCATCTCGGGCGAGGCCTACATCATCCACCCGCTCAACGTCGCCTACATCCTCACGGGGCTTCATCTCGACGGCGAGACCATCTGTGCTGCGCTCCTGCACGATGTCGTGGAGGACACCTGCGCGACACTCGAAGAGATGGAGGCTCAGTTCGGCAAGAATGTCATGGAGCTCATCGACGGTGTGACGAAGCTCGGGCGGATTGAGTATATGTCCAAGGAGGATGTCAAGCTTGAGAACTATCGCAAGATGTTCCTCGCGATGGCAAAGGATATCCGTGTCATTATGATCAAGCTGGCCGATCGCCTGCACAATATGCGCACGCTGAAATGCATGCGCGAGGACAAGCGCATGCGCATTGCAAAGGAGACCCTCGAAGTCTATGCGCCGCTCGCGAACCGTCTCGGTATCTCCAGCATCAAGGTGGAACTCGAAGATCTCTGCCTGCGCTACTTGGAACCAGAAGCGTACTATGCCCTCGTGGAGGAGGTCAAGCACAAGCGGAAGGAGCGGCAGGAGTTCATACGGGATTCGATCCAGCAGATTCGGGAGAAACTTGAAGCAGCGGGCATTGAGGCGGAGATCAAGGGACGTGCGAAGCATTTTTACAGCATTTACCGCAAGATGAAGCGTGACAACAAGAGCGTCAACGAGATCTATGATCTCTCCGCTGTGCGCGTGCTTGTCTCCTCCGTCAAGGACTGCTACGGCGTGCTCGGTGTCATTCATGCGATGTGGA
Source organism: Selenomonas sp. oral taxon 920 (assembly GCF_001717585.1). NCBI lineage: Bacteria > Bacillati > Bacillota > Negativicutes > Selenomonadales > Selenomonadaceae > Selenomonas > Selenomonas sp. oral taxon 920. The sequence goes on along the minus strand of NZ_CP017042.1, from coordinate 1,483,261 downwards.
AGCCGATTCCGGGCAGGTTCAAGGACTACATCGCTATGCCGAAGTCCAACGGCTATCAGTCTCTCCATACAACCGTCATGACGCACGGAGATCCGCTTGAAATCCAGATCCGTACGCAGTCCATGCATCAGGTCTCCGAGTTCGGTGTTGCCGCGCATTGGAAATACAAAGAGGCGGGACGGTGCATCGATGCGACCGATGAGAACGATCAGAAGATGTCGTGGCTGCGCCAGATGGTCAGCCTGCAGAAGGAGTACGACGATCCGAAGGAATTCTTTGAGGCACTGAAACTGGATGTGTTCTCGGACGAGGTGTTTGTCTTTACGCCGCGCGGCGATGTCATCGATCTGCCGAAGGGTTCAAATCCGATCGACTTTGCTTATCACATCCACACAGAGATCGGGCACCGTTGTGTCGGAGCGAAGGTCAACGGGAAGATTGTACCGCTCGAATACAAGCTCAAGAACGGCGACATCGTATCCATCGTCACGAACAAGGCGGGCAATGGGCCGAGCCCTGACTGGCTGAACACGGTTGCATCCTCGGCGACGCGCAGCAAGATACGTGCGTGGTTTAAGAAGGAGAACCGTGAGGAGAATGTCGAGCGCGGCATGAACCTCATCCGCGATGAGGCAAAGCGGCTCGGCTACGTGCTGAAGGAGCTGACGGCAGGCGGGCGCCTCGGCAAAGTCGCGGAGAAGCTCAACGTACAGAGCGAGGAGGATCTCCTTGCTGCACTCGGTTACGGCGGGGTCTCCCTGCGCGGCGTTATGACGAAGCTGATTGAGCTGCACCAGCAGTCCGTCAAGGAGAGCACACCGCCAGAAGTGTCGCAGCTGCTCTCCGAGCTCAAGGCCCCCCGCAGGGGAAAGCGCAAGAAGGCGAGTCACGGAGTTCTCGTGGAGGGCGAGGGCGGCTATCTCGTGCGCCTTGCACGCTGCTGCAATCCAATCCCCGGCGATCCGATCACAGGCTATATCACGCGTGGGCGCGGTGTCTCCGTGCATCGCTCTGATTGCCCGAATGTGCTGAATGATACGGAGCTTACGCGCGTGATCGAGGTCAGCTGGGACATTGGCCTCGACAAGGACTACATTGTCGGCATTGAGATCATCTGCAATGACCGCAACGGCATGCTCGCAGAGCTCCTCGCCGTACCCGCCGAGATGAAGGTCAACATTCACACCGTCAACGCAACGCCGAATCGCCGCAACAAGACATCGACCGTCCTCCTCGGACTCAACGTCAGCAACATCGACCAGATCACGCAGGTCATGACGAAAATGCGCCTGCTCAAGGATGTCTATCGCGTTACACGCACACTCGGCAGCTCGGCGCTTTCGAGCGAGGACGCGTGACACGTTACAGTCACATTGTCTTTTCTCATATTTTGTGGTAAGATCAGGCATATGGAAAACACTGATAAAATGAGCTCTGTCAGATTGGTGCAGATTTATCGGTGCTTCCTATAGCTTAGGGGGCGGTTATTTCCCCAATGAGGTGAGTCAAATGGATGAACAGAAGACAATGATGTTCTCCTTCGGCGAGGACAAGCCGAAGGCAGACGTCGTCATACGGGAGGCAGCAGCAGCCATGCGGGAGAAGGGGTATAACCCCATCAATCAGCTGGTCGGCTATCTGCTCTCCGGCGATCCGGCATATGTAACGAGTCACAGGGATGCGCGGAGCAAGATCCGGGGCCTCGAGCGCGACGAGCTGCTCGATGAACTCGTGCGGTTCTATCTGGAGCATGAGAAGTGAAGCGCTATCTCGCGCTCGATATCGGGGATGCGACCATTGGGATTGCCGTCAGCGATCTCCTCGGCCTCACGGCACAGGGGGTGGAGACGATCCGACGCACAGAGCTTTCTGCCGATTTCGATCGCCTTGCCCAGCTCGTACAAGAGTATGAGGTGCAGGCATTTGTGGCAGGACTGCCGAAGCATATGAACGGAGACGAGGGCGCACGCTGCGCGATTGTTCGTGCCTTTATGGCGGAGGCGGCAGAGCGCTTTCCTGCGATCGAGATACACTACTGGGACGAGCGTCTCTCAACGGTTGCCGCCGCGCGTGCGCTCTTAGAGGGAGATGTTTCACGCAAAAAACGCCGCAAAGTTATTGACAAGATGGCTGCGGTCTACATATTGCAGGGCTTTTTGGATCGGCAGCAGCATTTGAAGTAAATGCACACCGTATTGAACAAGGGAGATAAAATGGAAGAACATGAAGAGCTTCACGACGAGGACGTTATCGTTGTCATGACAAATGAGGACGGGGATGAGCGCTACTATCGAGAGGAGATGATCATTCCCATCGGTGAGGATCGCTTTGCTGTCCTGATTGCGCTTACCGCTACCTCCGAAGATGAACTTGAGAGTGCCGAGGAGGGTGATGAGGCGACAATCGCGAAGATCGTCACGGACGACGACGGCGAGGACATCTACACCGACCCGACGGATGAGGAGTTCGATGCGGTGCGGCGCGCCTATGAACTCCTCGAAGAAGAGGAAGAATGACCGTATGAGAAGGTGAGGCTGTCATCGTGGGGAGATGACAGCTTTTTCGTAGGGAGTTTGCACGAAGAGAGGAAGGATTCGTTTGAAGGAGTCATTGCAGGGGATATTGGACTTCTTGAACAACGACGGCTTGCGCAAGGCAATGGAGGCGGTCTATCGCGGGAAGGGGACGCCGCTCCAGAAGAAGATTGTGTTTGGGATTCCGGCGCTGGCTGCTGCGCTCGTCCTGATGATCGTGTTTGTCATCATTCCGTTGTCGGAGTCCCCCGCATATACGGGGGAGAAGGGGATTCCAGTCTACTTTACGGTGCGTCCGGGCATGAGTGTGAGTGAGATCGGGAAGGAACTGCACGCGCGCGGCGTCATTGACAGCGAGACGAAGTTCTGGTGGACGGCGAAGCTGAACGGCTTTGAGAATAAGGTCAAGAGCGGCACGTTTGCTCTGCAGACGGGAATGACCCCGCGTGATGCCCTAGAGATGCTGGTCTATGGCAATACAGTCACAATCCGCTTTACGATCCCCGAGGGGTTCAGTGTGCGTGATATTGCCGAGCGGCTTGAATCCGAGGGACTTGTCAAGGCGAATGACTTTATCGCGCTTGCCAAGTCCTACCGCCCCTATCCTTACGTCGAGGAGCATGAAAATGTGCGCTATGCGGCAGAGGGATTCCTCTTTCCCGATACCTATGAGATCAACGGGGAGTTCGATGCCGCACGCATCATGGAGATGATGGCGGAGAACTTTGACCGCCGTTTGACGAAGGAGATGCGTGATCGTGCCAAGGAGATGAACCTCTCGATCTACGAACTCGTGACACTTGCCTCGTTGGTTGAGAAGGAGGCATACCACGATGAGGATCGTCCGATCATTGCACAGATTTTCTTGAAGCGTCTGCGTCTCGGCATGCCTCTGCAGGCGGATCCGACGGTGCAGTATCTGCTGAATGAGCCGAAAGAAGATCTGCTCTTCAGCGACACGGAGATTGCGTCGCCGTACAATACCTATCAAAATGTCGGGCTGCCGCCGGGACCAATTGCAAGCCCGGGGACAGCGTCGCTGATGGCGGTGCTTCACCCGGCGGCAACAAATTATTTGTACTTCGTTGCCGATCGGAACGGGAACAACTACTATGCGACGAATTATGCGGATCACCTTGCACTGGTCGATCAGGTGCGCTGAGATCTGTGGAGGCTGATGAATGAAAAAAAGACCGGAACTGCTGGCACCGGCGGGAACGATGGAAAAGCTGCACATGGCGCTCGCCTACGGCGCGGATGCGGCGTATCTCGGCGGCGCACAGTTCGGACTGCGTGCATTCGGCGGCAACTTCACAAACGAGGAAATACGGGCAGCAGTGCAGATGGCACACAGAGCGGGGAAGAAGATCTATGTGACGGTCAATGTCTTTCCGCACAACAACGATCTCATATCCCTGCCGGACTATCTGCGCTTTCTTGCCGAAGTACAGGCAGATGCCGTACTCGTCGCCGACCTCGGCGTATTCATGCTCGTGCGTGAAGCGGCGCCCACACTGCCCGTGCACATCAGTACACAGGCAAATAATGTAAACTGGCGCACGGTACGCGCATGGCAGGAGCTTGGGGCGGAGCGCGTTGTCCTCGCGCGTGAACTCACGCGTGAGGAGATACGGGAGATCCGTCAGCACACGGATGTGGACTTGGAACTCTTCGTACATGGGGCAATGTGTATCTCCTACTCGGGGCGCTGTCTCCTCAGCAGCTATTTTACAGGACGTGATGCGAACCGCGGCAGCTGTGCCCAGTCCTGCCGCTGGAAATATGCACTCGTAGAGGAGGCTCGTCCCGGAGAATACTATCCCATCGCAGAGGATGAGCGCGGGACGTACATCATGAACTCAAAGGATCTCTGTCTCCTGCCGTATCTGGACGAGGTTGTGGATGTCGGCATCGACAGTTTAAAGATCGAGGGACGCATGAAGAGCGTCCACTATGTTGCAAGTGTGGTCAAAGCATATCGGATGGCTCTGGATGCCTGCCTCTCGGATGTGCCCTATGAGGTGCAGCCGGAGTGGCTGGAAGAGCTCGAAAAGGTCTCGCACCGTGCCTATACGACGGGCTTTTTCTTTGGGAAGACAACAGCAGCAGATCAGATCTACGGCTCGTCTTCCTATGAACAGAGCTCGGATTTTGTCGGACTTGTGCGCTCCTACGACGAGGCAACACAGCTTGCCACGGTGGAGCAGCGCAATCATATGAAACTGGGACAGGAGATCGAAGTATTCCAACCCGAGGGAGCGCTGTTCCGTCAGGAGCTTGCGGAGATGTGGGATGCGGACGGAGAACCGATCGCAGCAGCGCCGCATCCGCAGCAGATCGTCCGCATACGGATGGAGCGTCCGGCTGCGCCAAACAGTATTTTGCGCCGCGATGTTCCGATGAAAAAGGAGGAAGTGCAATGAGCGCTGTGATTCGCCGCTATGCGTGCGCTGCAGGGCGTGTGCAGGGCGTGGGGTTCCGTATGTTCGTCCGTCAGCAGGCGGTGATGAACGACATCACGGGCTGGGTGATGAATATGGAGGACGGAACGGTGACAATGGAGCTGCAGGGGGCGGAGCCTGCGGTCGAAGCTGCGTTTGCCGCGATGCGTGCGGGGAATTATTTTATCCGCGTAGAGCGTCTGGACATCGAGGAACGTGAACCCGTGGATGGTGAGCGAGACTTTTCCATCAAATACTAGGAGTCGTCATGGGGAAAATACTGGTACTGAACGGACCCAATCTCAACCTGCTCGGCACGCGTGAGCCGGAGATCTACGGCGCGCAGACGCTCGCAGACATCAATGAGCGTCTGCGCCGCCGCGCCGAGGAGGCGGGGCACACAATCGAGTTTATGCAGTCGAATCATGAGGGCGTGCTCGTGGATGCGATTCAGGCGGCGCGCGGAACGGTGGACTACATCATCTTGAATGCCGCTGCGTTTACGCATTACAGCATCGCGATTCGCGACGCGATTGCAGCGGTGGAGGTGCCCGTCATCGAGGTGCATCTCTCGAATATTCACCGGCGTGAGGAGTTCCGCCACAAGTCTGTCATCGCACCCGTCGTCCTCGGACAGATTGCAGGACTTGGCGCGGAGAGCTATATGGCGGCACTTGAGGCGATTCTCTGCCGGATGGGAGGCGTGCGGCAAATATGAATACGCGTATTGCACGACTGCGGGAAGTTCTTAGAGAGAAAATTGTGGATGCCGTCCTGATTACGAAGGAGGAGAATGTCTGCTATTTCAGTGGATTTCGCGGGGATTCGACCGCGCTTCTTGTAACGCAGGAGCGTCTCCTGCTCGTGACGGACAGCCGCTATACAGAGCAGGCAGCGGCGGAAGCCCCCCTCTATGAGATTGTGGAGCAAAGAGATGGGCTCGATCGGAAGATTGCAGAGCTTGCTGCAGAGATCGGCGTTGTTGCGCTTGGCTTTGAGGGCGCGGCGCTTGTCTATGAGCGATATGAAAAGCTGAAGGAGCTCCTCGGGGAGATCTCCTTTGACACTTCGCTGACGCTTGATGTGCTGCGGTGGGTGAAGGATGCGGATGAGATCATGCGCATTCGCCGCGCGTGCAGGATTGTGGACGAGAGCTTCGCTCATATCATAGGTTTTATTCAGCCGGGGATGACGGAACGCGAGGTCGCGGCAGAGCTCGAGCATCGCATGCGCACCCTCGGTTCGGAGCGCCCTGCGTTCCAGACGATCATCGCTTCGGGCGTGCGCGGCAGTCTGCCGCACGGCGTGGCGAGCGATAAGATAATTGCACGCGGAGAACTCGTGACAATGGATTTCGGCGCGGTCTGGGAAGGCTACTGTTCAGACATCACGCGCACCATCTGTGTTGGGCGGGCAGATACACGTCAGCGGGAACTCTATGCTGCTGTGCTCGCGGCTCAGCAGCGCGCGTTGGCTGCGATTTGTCCGGGGGTGACGGGCGCTGAGGTTGACCGCATTGCACGGGATGCACTTGCGGAGAAGGCTCTTGACCAATATTTCGGACATGGACTCGGGCACAGTCTCGGCCTTGAGATCCACGAGGAGCCGCGCCTTTCGAAGGCAGGAAAAGCCCTTTTGCAGCCAAACATGCTGATTACGGATGAGCCGGGGATATACATTCCCGAATGGGGCGGCATCCGTATCGAGGATACGGTGCTGATCACCGCAGACGGTGCGGAGCCGCTGACGTGCGCACCAAAAGAATTTATTGAAATCTGCATATAAAACCGTTATAATATGCAAAGACAATGTATTGTATGGAGGAACGAATAATATGATTAACAGCACCGATTTCCGCACTGGCCTTACCATTGAATACGATGGGGGGGTCTGGCAGATTGTCGATTTCCAGCACGTGAAACCGGGAAAGGGTGCAGCGTTCGTCCGTACCAAGATCAAGAACGTCGAGACCGGCGCTGTGGTTGAGCGTACGTTCAACCCGAATGAGAAGATGCCTGCCGCACATCTCGAGACGCATACGATGCAGTACCTCTATGAGGCAGACGGCGTCTATACGTTCATGAATACGGAGACCTACGAGCAGACCGAGCTCTCGCGTGAGCAGCTCGGTGATGCACTGAACTACCTCATGGAGAACATGGAGGTTGCGGTGCAGCAGTTCAAGGGGCGCATCATCGGCATTCAGCTGCCGAACTCGGTCAGCCTGAAGGTCATCGAGTGCGAGCCGAGCGTCAAGGGAAACACGGCGACGGGCGCAACGAAGATGGCAAAGGTTGAGACCGGCTACGAGGTTCGCGTACCTCTCTTCATCAATGAGGGCGATGTGCTCCGCATTGATACGCGTACGGGCAACTATATCGAGCGCGGCTAAGTACGGCGAACGTTTTCCCTTGTGAATGGAGGATATGACATGGACAACGAGAAGAATGCAGTAAAGAAGGAAACAGGGCTGGGCACGATCCGCGTGGCGGACGAGGTCGTCAGCATCATCGCGGGGCTTGCGACGACAGAGGTCGAGGGCATTGCAGGGATGAGCGGCGGCATTGCCGGCGGCATTGCCGAGATCCTCGGGCGCAAGAATTTCTCGAAGGGCGTCAAGGTTGAGGTCGGTGAGAAGGAAGCTGCCGTCGATCTCTATATCATTGTGAAGTACGGCATCCGTATCCCTGAGGTTGCTCTCGCTGCACAGGAGAACGTCAAGCGCGCAATCGAGACGATGACAGGGCTGGCGGTGATCGAGGTCAATGTGCATGTGCAGGGCGTTGGCTTCCCCGAGGAGGAGCCGAAGGTTGAGGAAGCGCGTGTACGCTGAATGTACTAGAGGAGCCGAGCGATGGGAATTATAAATCGTCTGCTGCTCCTGCCCTATACGCTCGTTGCGATGGCACTTGCCGTTGTCGTTCTTGCCGCGGCACTTCGCATTGTGCCGGAGAGCGTCTGGCTGAATGAGCTGCGCTATGCATTATCCCGTCAGGAACTCTTGGCGGTGTGCGGGGTATTCTTCCTCGTCAGTCTCAAGTTCTTCTTTGCGGTTTTTTCCAGAACATCAAGTCCCGTACGAACAAGCGGTGAATTCATGGTGGTCGATACGCCCGCGGGAGCCGTTCAGGTGGCTGTGCCCGCTGTGCGCGGCATCGTGGAGCGTGCGGCGCTCTCTATGCAGGGCGTTCGGACGGCAGCTGCCGTGATCTCTGTGCATGATGCACCAAAGGACTCGCCTGCGACACCCATGCAGGTGGAGCTGAAGGTCACGCTTGCAGAACACACGGGGGTGAATGCGGTGTCGGAGGAGCTGACGGCGAAGGTGCGTCAGGAACTGCACGATGTGCTCGGCATTCCGGAGGTGCCTGTGATGCTCCGCGTGACGGAGATTGCCAACACCGGAACTTCGTCGAAGCGCACGCTATCTTAGTGGGGGAACGGTATGAAGGAAAATATACTGCTCCTCCTGCAGGATCAATGGGAACATCACCGTAGTCGGACGGTGGGGCTGCTGCTCGGAGCACTGTTCGGCATCTGTGTCCTGATCTTTGGGTTTTGGCATATTGTCTTTGTCATTCTCTGTGCAGCGATCGGTATGTATATCGGACTGCGGGCAGAGCGTGTCGGCGGCTGGGCGGAACTGATTGATACGTCTGTCCTGAGCCGGCTGTTTCGGAGGATGTCATGAGCCGAAGGCACGCGCGTGAGGCCGCGCTTTTGACCCTGTTCCAGTTGGAGTTCGGTGCGGACGATGCAACTGCGGAGAATGCGAGTGATCTCGCAATCGACGAGGTGGATGGGATCAAGGAGAAGGATCTGCCGTATGCGCATGCGCTCGTCCAAGGAACGCGTGCCCATCTGACTGAGATTGACGAAGAGATTGCACGCCTTGCGAAGGAGTGGAAACTCCACCGCATGCCAGCAGTAGATCGCAATCTCATCCGCATGGCGTATTACGAAATGCGCTATCAAGAGGAAGGCATCGATCCGCCGATTGCGATCAATGAGGCAGTCGAACTGGCAAAAAAATACGGCTCGGATGATGCGAGCCGCTATGTAAACGGAATCCTTGCTGCAATGCAAAAATCTGTTTGAGCAATCAATGATAAAGAAAGAATCCGTTGCGCGAGCGTTTCGTGCAATGGTTCTTTTTTTATCAATATGGAAAGGGAGCTTATGACCGTTCACTCTGTCAGTGATGTCACGCGTTATATCAAGGGGATGTTCGAGAGCGAGACCATCCTCACGGACATCCTCATTCGCGGTGAAGTGTCCAATTTCAAACGCTATCCCTCGGGGCATTGTTACTTCACACTGAAGGATGCGGGTGCGAGCATGAAATGTGTCATGTTCAACGGCTATGCACGTAATCTGCGCTTCACACCGGAGAATGGAATGCAGGTCATCGCGGGCGGCAGTGTGTCCGTGTACGAACGTGACGGAGCCTACCAGCTCTACGTGAATTCGCTGATGCCGGAGGGCGCAGGGGCACTCGCGCTTGCCTTTGAGCAGCTCAAGGAAAAGCTGTTCGCTGAGGGGCTTTTTGATGAGACGCATAAGCAGCCTCTGCCGCGATTCCCGCGCCGGATTGGGATTGTCACGTCAGCTGCCGGTGCTGTGCTGCGCGATATTCACAAGGTTGCGAAGCGGCGCTGGCCGGGCATCCAACTGATACTCCATCCAGTTCTCGTGCAGGGAACGGAGGCAGCGGAGCAGATTGCAGCGGCGATTCGCTTCTTCAACGAGAAATATCCCGTGGATGTGCTCATTGTCGGGCGCGGCGGCGGCTCGGCGGAGGATCTGTGGGCATTCAACGAGGAACCGGTTGTGCGTGCGATCTATGCATCGCGGATTCCCGTGATCTCTGCTGTCGGACACGAGACGGATACAACGCTCGCGGATTTTGTCAGTGACCGCCGGGCAGCAACGCCGTCTCAGGCAGCGGAGTTCGCTGTGCCGGATGCTGCCGAGCTGCAGCAGCATGCAGCGGGGCTGCGTACGCGTCTCCTTGCGGGACGCAGGCGTCAGATGGAGTGGTGTATGGAGCGGCTGAAGGGGCTGACGGAGCGCTCGTGGCGCAGGAATCCGACGCTCCTGCTTGCCGCTGCCGTGCAGCGTACGGATCGCGTGACGGAGCGCCTGCATCGTTCGGCAAAGGACGCACGTACAAATGCGCGGCACCGCCTCGAACTCGTGCTGAAGCGGCTCGAACTTCTGAACCCCGTACAGATTCTCTATCGCGGGTTCAGCGTTGTGGAGAAGGACGGGCAGACAGTGAGCCGCTCGAAGGCTCTGTCGGTCGGAGATCATCTGAATATTACATTTGCGGATGGGAAAGTATCTGCCGTTGTGGAAGCGAAGGAGAAGCAGCATGGCGCGTAAAAAGGAAATGACATTCGAGGAGGCAATCGGAGCATTGGAGCAGATTGTCGCGGAGATTGAGACGGGGGAGCTGCCGCTTGCGGATCTCATGGCAAAGTATTCGGAGGGGATCCAACTGTCTGACTTCTGTATGAAGTCGCTCAAACGTGCCGAGGAGACAATGGATCTTCTCGTAAAGGAAACAGCGGACGGTGTTTCAGAAGAAAAGCTGCAGATCGGAGGCTGAGATGAAGGAACTCTGGAAAAAGCGGCAGATGTTGGTAGAGCGTGCTCTGCGGGAGGAACTCACAAAGACTCCTATACTGGACGATACGCTGCGTGCGTCGATGGAGTACAGCCTCATGGCAGGCGGGAAACGGCTGCGTCCGATCCTCCTGATGGCGGCGGCGGATGCCGTTGGTGCAGATGGAACGAAGTTCCTGCCTGTTGCGTGCGCACTCGAGATGATTCATACGTATTCGCTCATTCACGATGATCTGCCCGCGATGGACAATGATGATCTGCGGCGCGGCAAGCCGACAAATCACGTCGTATACGGCGACGGCATTGCGATTCTTGCGGGGGATGCACTCCTCACGCTTGCATTCACCGTGATCCTGCGGCAGAAGGATGTAGCCGCCGAGGCACTCCTGCGTGTGGCGGACGAGATCAGCCGCGCCGCCGGTGCCGAGGGCATGGTCGGCGGGCAGGTACTTGATCTCGAGGCGGAGAACCGTCAGATCACGATGGAGGAACTGCGCCGCGTGCATATGGGCAAGACGGGGGCACTTTTTCATGCGGCGCTGCGCAGTGGTGCGATCCTCGCGGGTGCATCGGAGGAGCAGCTTGCGGCGCTGACACTGTATGCCGATCATTTCGGCTTGGCGTTCCAGATCACGGACGACATTCTCGATGTCATCGGGACAGCAGAGGACATCGGCAAGCCGGTTGGCAGCGATGAGAAGAACCATAAGTCGACCTATGTGAGCCTGACCTCTCTCGCGGAGGCGCAGGAACTTGCACGCCGTACAGCAGCAGAGGCGGAGGCGGCACTTAGGATCTTTGGCGATGAGGCTTCCTTCCTGCGCGACCTCGTAGCGTATCTGGTCAATCGGAAGCAGTAGGGGATATTTTGAAGAAAGAGCGTTTGGATGTGCTGCTCGTGGAACAGGGATTTGCACCCAGTCGGGAGCGTGCGAAGCGGCTCATCATGGCAGGGCAGGTGCTCGTCGATGAGCAGCGGATCGATAAGGCGGGCACAACGATTCCTGCGGATGCCGCATTGCGCGTTGTCGGTGAGGATCTGCCCTATGTCAGCCGCGGCGGGTTGAAACTCGAAAAGGGGATGGCGGTATTCGGTGCCGTCCTCGCGGATAAGACAGCGGCGGACATCGGTGCCTCTACGGGCGGCTTTACGGACTGTATGCTCCAGAACGGTGCGGCGAAGGTATTTGCGATTGACGTCGGGTACGGGCAGCTCGATTGGAAGCTGCGCACGGACGCGCGTGTCGTCAACATGGAGCGCACGAATATCCGCAATGTCACGTCGGAGATGTTGGGTCAGATGCTCGATTTTGCTTCGATTGACGTGGCATTTATCTCACTCGACAAGGTGCTGCCCGTGGTTCGAACATTGCTCGCAGAAGACGGCGCGTTGATCGCGCTCATTAAGCCGCAGTTTGAGGCGGGGAAAGGGCGCGTCGGCAAGAACGGCGTTGTCCGTGATCCCGCCGTGCATGAGGATGTGATTCGCACAGTCCTTACCGTGGCAGAGGAGCAGGGCTTTTTCCCTGCAGGATTGACGTTTTCCCCCGTGAAGGGACCCAAGGGGAATATTGAATACCTCCTGTATCTGAAAGTACAGGGGGAGGGGCAAGAGCCGTTCGATGCGGCTTCCGTGCATGAAATTGTGACAGAGGCACATCGCACGTTGGATGGATGAGGTGCGGACAGTTGATGACGGTTGCGGTTTTTCCAAATTTAATCAAGCCGGAGACAAGTGCGGTTCTTCGGCGGATTTGTGCATTCTTCGCCGCGCGGGGCGCACGTATCATGCTGCCGCGGGCGCGTGCGGCAGAGTTCGGTATGGCGGACTGCGGCGTGGACGGGATCGAGCGGCTTCCGGCAGACGTTGCACTCAGCCTCGGCGGAGATGGAACTCTGCTCGGCATCTGCCGCAGGTATGCCGAGAATCCCGTACCCGTCTGCGGCATCAATATGGGGACGCTTGGCTTCATGGCGGACATCGAGCAGAACGAATTGGAGGAACGGCTCGAGAAACTCTGTATGGGCGACTACCATGTGGAATGGCGCCGTTTTCTTGCAGGCTACGTCACAAAGCCGGATGGTGCGGAGCATTTTTTGGGCCTCGCCATCAACGATATCGTTGTGATGAAGGGAGATCCCGCACGCATTATCTCACTTGGTCTTGTGGTCAACGATACACCGCTTGTCGAGTGCAAGGCGGACGGCTTCATCGTTGCCTCACCGACCGGTTCCACGGCGTACTCACTCTCGGCGGGCGGTCCCATCATGAATCCGATGGTAAAGGGGATCGTACTCACGCCGATCTGTCCGCATACACTCAACATCCGTCCGCTTATCATCCGCGAGGAGGACGCTGTTCACATCCATCTCGTTGACACGCGCCAGAGCATTATTGTGACCCTCGACGGACAGGAGACAACGCCGATTCATCCAGACGACACTGTCACCGTCAAATGCTCGGATGTGCGCGCGGGCATTGTCAAATTTGAGGACAAGGACTACTATCAGATTCTGCGTACGAAACTTTGGAAAAACTGCTAGGAGAGAGAGGAATGAAAAGTCGGCGCCACGAGCTTATCAAGAAGATCATCGGTGAGGAGATCATCGAAACGCAGGAAGCGCTTGCAGAGGCACTGTGTGCGCGGCATATGCGCGTCACGCAGGCGACCATTTCACGGGACATCAAGGAGCTATACCTGATTAAAGTGCCTGCGGGCAATGGTCGCTATCGCTATGCTGTGTCTCCGCACGAGAGTGTACGCTTCTCTGAAGGGCGGATGAAGCGCCTCTTCAAGGACAATGTGACGTTCTGTAACCACAGTGAAAACATTGTCGTCGTCAAGACCATTCCGGGGGAGCAGCAACGGTTGCGGCGGCGCTGGATTCCTCGGATTGGCCGGAGATCATCGGTACGGTCGCGGGGGACGACAGCATCTTCGTGCTTGTCAAACCGAAGGACGCGTCAGAGGAGATCGTCGCACGTATTCAAGGCCTCATTCGCTGAGGGGAGGGAACACCATGCTGCAAAGCCTGCGCGTGTGGAATTTTGCGCTGCTGGAAGAGGTAGCCGTTGCGTTCGGTGCGGGGCTCAATATCCTCACAGGTGAGACCGGTGCGGGGAAGTCCATCCTGATCGACGCGCTCGGCGCGATCCTCGGACATCGTATCTCCGCCGACGCAATTCGGAGCGGCTGCGATGCACTGCGTGTCGAGGCAGTATTTTTGCTCGATGAGAAGGAGACAGAGCTCCGTTCCTTGCTCGCGGATCAGGAGATCGAATGCGAGGATGAGCTGATCATTCTGCGCAAGGTGGCACGCACGGGCAAGGGATCGATCCTCATCAACGGGAACCATGTTACGCTGACCTTTTTGAAAAAACTGGCTCCTTACCTTGTGGACATTCACGGACAGAACGAGAACCTTGCCCTCCTGCGTGAGGATGCACAGCGGGACCTGCTCGAGGGCGGGGACAGTGATCTGCGTGCGCATCTTGCGGCATATACAGCGGTCTATGCGGACTGGAAGGAAAAGACGCGCATACGGGAGGAGCGTGCCGAGGAGATCGAGGACATCGGTGCACGTCTGGATATGCTGCGCTGGCAGGAGCGGGAGATGGCCGAGGCGGATCTGACAGAGGGCGAGGATGAGGAGCTCGCGGCGGAGATTCGTCGTCTTTCCAATGCAGAACGCCTTGTGGAAAATGCGGCCGAGGCAGGGAATCTCCTCAGCGAAGATGGGGAGGCAGGGATATCTGTCCTATCCGCGCTCGCACGCATCACGCATGCACTCGATGAGATTGCGCGCTATGACGATGGGCTCGCGAATGCGCAGGCGATGATCGAGGAGGCATACATCTCGCTTCAGGAGGCATCCTATGAGGTGCGTGACTATCTCGACGGCATTGATGCGGATCCTGCGCGGCTCGATCAGATACAGATGCGCATGGATGTCATTGATCGTCTCAAAAAGAAATACGGCGGGACGATTCCGGCCGTACTCGATCGGCTTGCTTCCGTTCGGAAAGAACTGGAAAGCATCGATAACTATGATGTAGATATGGAGCAGCTTGAGAAGGAGATTGCTGCCCTGCATGAACGACTCAAAGCCCTCGCGGCAGGGCTTACTGCACGCCGGCAGGAGGTCGGCACCGTGCTCTCTGCCGACATTGCGCGTGAACTGCAGGGCCTTGGTATGGAAAAGGCGCGTTTTCGCATTGTCGTTACCCCCGAGGAGAAGTACACAAACCGTGGTGCGGACAGTCTCAGCATGCTTTTTTCGGCAAATGTGGGCGAGGAGGAGAAGCCCCTCGAGAGGGTCGCCTCGGGCGGCGAGCTCTCACGCATAGCGCTCGCGATCAAATCCATCATCGCGGCGCGCGACACGGGCGGGATGAGCATGGTGTTCGATGAGATCGACACGGGCATTGGCGGGCGCACCGCCCAGATGGTCGCCGAACGCATCGCCTTTGTCGCGCACTACAAGCAGGTCCTCTGCATCACACACCTTCCGCAGATCGCGTGTATGGCGGACGAGCACCTATACATTGCAAAATCTGTCAAGGGGGACACGACCATAACACAGGTGACGGCACTCTCCGACGAGGAGCGCGTGCGCGAGATCGCACGCATGGCATCGGGCGATGATGTCACCGAAGCGGCACTGGCAAATGCACGTGAAATGCTTGCGGGAGCAGGGAAGAAGAAAGCTGCATTTCAGACGAAGAAAAAAGCAGCAAAGAAATGAGAGGTTTACCAATGAAGACATATGGAATGAAGCGTATGCTGACTGTCGGTCTCGCGGCTTCGGTGCTCTGTATGGGAAGCGTCCATGCAGCGGAGAATCCGCAGCAGATCCCGTCGCCGCTCGTTACGTATACGAGTGTGCGCGACGCATGGGCAGTCGTAGGATTGCCTGTCTACACGCCGACACTCCTGCCTGTCGGCTACGCGCAGAAGGACATCATTGTCATCGACAAGAGCATCGCTGAGATCTTCTACCGCAATGACGCGGGCAAGGAGATACTCTTCCGTATGGCGAAGGGCGATGCGGACATCAGCGGGGACAGCACCGTCTATGAGGTCAATCAAGTCGTGCAGATTGGCCGCCAGTATATCCGCGTCAAGGGAACAGAAAAGCTCGTCAGTCTCGCCCTCTGGTCGCGCGGCGGCTATACCTTCTCCCTCTCGTTTGAGGAACCCATTCCTGTCGAAGCCGTCCAGGCCATCGTCAGTACGCTTCCTTGGAGCTAACAGACGGAATATTATTGATTTCCTGTTTAACAACGGTACCACTGAAAACCTCATACTTGTGTAACGGCACCGCCATTTCCGGCGGTGCTTTTATCGTTGGAAAGATTCATCAATAATGCAAGACATTGGATCATACAGTGCAAATGACACGGAATTTTTCGCGGGGATGTGCTATTCTATAAAACATGGGAAGCTTTGAGGAAGCAAAGCCCGTTAAGATGGCGCGGCTGATTTATCGGTGCTTCCATACTTCAAAGCCAGCAGCCGGCAGTGAGGAGAGATGGGATTGAAGAAGATTGCGTTCTACGGCAAGGGCGGCATCGGAAAGTCGACGACGGCGGCGCATGTGTCTGCCGCATTCTCGCAGATGGGGCGGCGGGTCTGCCAGATTGGCTGTGATCCGAAGAATGACTCGACGCGGCTGCTGCTCGGACGCATTGCGCCGTCCACGGTACTGGATGTGGAGCGCGTGAAAAAGGGGACACAGCTGACGCTCGGCGATCTTGTGCATATGGGGTGGAACGGCATCCGCTGCATCGAGGCGGGAGGCCCGGATCCCGGTGTCGGGTGTGCGGGGCGCGGCATCAATGTCGCGCTTGAGCGTCTGAAGGCACTGCATGCCTTCGACGATGTCGATGTGGTTCTCTACGATGTGCTGGGCGATGTGGTCTGCGGCGGCTTTGCCGTACCGATCCGCGAGGGCTATGCATCGGAGATCTATATTGTCTCTTCGGGCGAGCTCATGTCGCTCTATGCTGCAAACAACATTGCCAAGGGCGTGTGTCGTTTCGCCGCACGCGGGGAAGTAAAGCTCGGCGGCATCATCGGCAACGGACGTGATGTGCTGCATGAGGAGGAGCTGCTGACGGCGTTTGCCGCGCGGCTCGGGACGCAGCTCATCGCCTATATCCCACGGTCGCGTGCTGTGCATGAGGCGGAGATTCACCGGCAGACGCTCATCGCCTACGCACCGGACGCAGAACAGACGCAGTGCTATGTGCAGCTGGCAAAAGACATTGACCGCAACGAACACTTTGCGGTGCCGACACCGATGGCGTTTGAGGAATTGGAGGACTTGGTGGAGCAGTATGGCGATTGAGGTAAAACGCGCAGGCGTGCGGCGTGCGCAGTGCAGCTGCAGCATGCCCGCTGTCTGGTGGGCGCTCTCGTACGTGCGGGGAGCACTGGTCATCTTTCACAGTCCGCGCTCCTGCGCCCATGTGGTGCGTGAAAAGGATGTCGGCAGCTTTCATCGTCTGGTCGGTGCGGGCACGTATGCACCGCCGTCGCCCGTACCACTCCTCACGAGCGGCATCGGCGAGGGGGATGCGGTGTTTGGTGCGGTGGATCGGCTGCGTGCGTGCGTCCGCTATGCGGCGGAGAAGTACCATCCGCGTGCTGTCTTTATCGGAGGTTCCTGCGTGAGCGGCATCATCGGAGATGATACGCGGGCAGTGGCGGAGGAGATGGAGGAGGAACTTGGTCTGCCCGTTGTGGCAGTCCCCACGAGCGGTTTTTTAGACAATGAGTCCTTTGACGGCTATCTCTCGGTTGCGCGTGTGCTGACCGACCGCTTTATGCAGCCGCCCGCGCGGATGCGGCAGGGGACGGTGGCGTTTCTCGGGGACTATGGCGGCTTCTACAGTGCCTATGTGCAGGAGCTGAAGCGTCTGCTCGCGGGGATCGGGCTGCAGCTTACGGTACAGTTTCCCACCTATACGCCGCTGGATGAGATACAGGCGGTACCGGAGGCGGAGCTGCTCATTGTGCTCGGCAGTGCGATGTCGGACGAGAAGCAGGAGATGCTCATCGCGTTTGCAGAGGAGCTGCATACGCGCTTTGGCACACCGTACTTTGCCGAGGCGTTTGCAGGCGGTGCGGAGGAGACGGCGCATTGGCTGCGCTGCATCGGTGCACAATGCGGGCGCGCGTCGGAGGCGGAGGAGGTGATCCGACGTGAGGAGGAGGCGTTCGAGCGCGTTCTCGTGCGTGCGCGGGAGATGCTTGACGAGCGGCGTACGGTGCTCGTCGTCGGGCGCGAGCTGCACTGGCTGCAGCCGGAGATTCTCCTGCGCCTGATCGAAAAGGCGGGCGTATATCTCGCCGGAATCATCCTCCTCGCGCTTTTTACCGAGGAACAGCGTACAGCAGTGGAGGAAGGGCTGCGTCAGTGCACGGACGTACCGATCCTTGCGGTGGAGGATCCTGCGAGTGAGGAACTGCTGCGGTCGGTGGATTTCGTCTTTACCACACATGAACTCGTGGACGCAGAGCTGCGGCAGATCCTGCTCGGCAAACTGCCCACGGTCGGCTGGGCGATGGAGCGGCAGCTCATCGAGGATATGGAGCATGTACTCTATCGGCATACGGACAGAGGAGGGTTGATCTATGGATGAGGAATTTCTCTCCTTCGACGATATGTCCGTGTGGATGGAGAGCTGTGCACTGACAGGCGCGGCGGCGTTCTTCGCAGGGCTGCGCGGCTGTGCCGTGATCGTCAACGGGCCGCTGTGGTGTTATCTCTTTACGCAGCGGCACATCGAGCAGAGCCAGAGCGACATCTCGCACCGCATGAAGTGTACGCAGCTCGACAACGATGCAATCGTGTTCGGTGCGGAGGCGTATCTGCGCGAGGCACTGCAGCCGCATATTGAGCAGCCGCCCGCGCTGCTCGCCGTCATCAGCGGCAGCTCTGCGAGCCTGATCGGCGACGATGTGGGAGCGATTGCACGTGCGGCGGGGGTGACCTGCCCCGTAGTCGCCATTGACAGCGGCGGACTGATCGGCAGCTTTGCAGACGGATGGGCGCGTGCCTCCTGCGCGACGCTCGATGTGTTGCTCAGAGAGACACGGGGAGAGGTGCGGCGCGGGGTCAACCTCATCGGCATGACCTCGTCCTACTACAACGGTGAGAACGATGCACGGGAGCTTGTACGCCTGTTGACGGGGGCAGGATATGAGGTGCGCCACGTATTCGGCTGCGATATGCCGCTCGCGAGCATTGACGATCTTGCACAGGCAGAGCTCAATATCGTTGTGCATGACGAGCTCGGACTTCCGGCGGCAAAATATATAGAGGAGCGCTGCGGCACGCCGTATATCGCGCCGCTTCCCCCGTACGGCCGTGCGGGAACGCGGCGGTGGCTTGCGGCGATCTTTGCCGCGCTGCCGCCCACGCGCGGGGAGGATGCCGTGGCGGAGATTGCGGCGGCGGAGCGCAGGGATTTCCTGCGGATCAACGATCTCAAGAATACCTGGGGAGAACTGCTCTTTGATACCGCGCTCATCCGTACACCGCGCTCGACGGCGTGGGGACTTGCCGAGGCGCTGCGGACAGAGTGGGCGGATGTGCGCCATCTCGCGGTTGCAGCGCAGCTGCGCGAGGACGCTGCCGCCGCACAGATCGCGGACGAGCAGCTCTCGGAGACGGACACGGCGCGGGCACAGGAACTCCTCACGGCAATGGAACGTGGGCTGCTCATAGGGAGCAGCAGCGAGTCCGTGCTTGCCGACCCACACAGGATGCTCTACATTCCCGTCGCCTATCCCGTCGTGGATCGTCTGCATATCTCGGATCAGCCGTTTATGGGGCTGCGCGGCGCACGGCACATCGAGGACACGCTCTGGAACGGGAGCGTCCTCAGGCGCGAGCTATCTGTCCGCGCAGGTCTGCACGGATAAGACGGTTGTTTTATGAAATAAGCATTTTCTTTCGTCCCTATTCACTGTTGAATCTCATAGGCGGCTGTGTTATCCTAAAGTCAACATAAGGGATGAATGGAGGTGTTTTTGTGAACTACTGGAATCTTTACGACGAGATCATCGATGAGCTGCCGCAGGATATCCACATCGATGACTATGCTGTCGGGCGTCCGTGGACGTACGTCCGCGCCGGTGATCTGGTCGGTGTCTGCATGACAATCCCTGCGTACAGCCGTCCGCGTCTGCGCAAGGAGAGCTTTCTCGGCTGTTCGCTGCGTGAGGTGGGAGAGTATGTGCGCTCGTGGCAGGGACAGGAGGCATCCATTGCCGCCGCTGCCATCAACGCCTTTTACAATCAGCCGTCGAAGGTAGAGGCGATGCAGGGATTTCACGGAGACAATGCCTCTGCCAAGACACTTGGCGAGCGCAAGAAGCTTGAAGCATTCGCCATGTACATGGAGCAGATTCGCGGGAAGAAGGTTGCTGTTGTCGGACATTTTCCCCATTTCCAAAAGAAATGGGAGCCGATCTGCGAGCTTTCCATCCTTGAGATGCAGCCCGAGTGGGGGGACTATCCTGCGGAGGCGGCGGAGTTCCTTCTGCCGCAGCAGGACTTTGTCTTTATAACGGGAGCGACGTTTGCGAATAAGACTCTGCCGCGCCTCTTGGAGCTCGCAAGGAATGCGGTAACCGTTCTCGTCGGGCCCTCGGTGCCCATGCACCCCTGCCTCTTTGACTACGGGGCAGACGGGCTTTCGGGATTCACTGTAACGGATGCCGCGCTTGCCGCTGATCTCGTGCATTTCGGCTATGAGACCGATATTGCAAGCTGCGGTAAGATGGCAGATGTTCTTCCGCATCTGAATTGAATAACGGAGTTGTCGTACATTTTCGCAGCTTACGGCGGCCATTAAAAAGTGAATGCTGCATGAAGGTTCGAAAACCCTCGTGCAGCATCCACCTTTTTGTATCCGGCGGTATAGGTAATTACACCATTTCTTTTTCCCATAAACGAATGGTGTTGAAGTTGAGCTTGTCCGCCGTGCTTTCAATCAGCGCGATCTCCTCCGGGGTGAGCGTTATCTTCATTGCCTGTACGGCATCTGTGACATGGCTCTTTTTTGTCACACCAATGATGGGCAGCGTGCCCTTGCCGATCGCCCATGCGAGGGGGATCTGCGCGATGCTGACCTTGTACTTGTCTGCGAGCAGTTTGAGCGAAGTGTTCAGCATCTCGATTTTATCCATGATGGGATTGTAGATTGCTGCACGTTCAGAGTTGTTCGGCATAGGATTCAGCGTGCTGTACTGCCCCGAGAGCGCACCCTGCTCGAGCACCATGTACGAGAAGAATCGGATGTCGTTTGCGCGGCAGTAGTCCAAAATCCCCGACTCCTCGGAGGAACGGTTCATGAGACTGTAGTGGTTCTGTACCGCACCGAGTTTTCGCCCGTGCGCGCGAAGGATTTTGTCCGCCTCCTTGATCTCTGTGAGATTGTGGTTTGAGACACCGATCATCGGCGCATCGGCTTTGCCCTCAAAGAACCTCGCTATGCGTTCAATCCAGCGCGGAGCTTCTGTTGTGTTATGCAGCCAGTAGATGTCCATGGTCTCCACGCCGAGCATCTTCCGCTGCATTTCCCACATATCCGCCACGGGGGTGTCCGAGGACGGATCCAAGCACTGTGGCGTGAGCTTGTCCGCGATCAGATAGGAGTCGCGTGCACGTCCTTTGAGGAATGCACCGAGCATCTGCTCCGATGTGCCCATGCCGTATGCGTACGCCGTGTCCCAGAGATTCAGCCCGTGAGCCATCGCATCGTCAAAGACGGGGCGCAGCTGCTCCTCTGTGTAGTTTGTGCCGAATGTGCCGTCGTTGCCCCATGCCCATGCACCAAGCGCAATCTTTGGCAGATCTGTCATTGTGGATCCCTCCCATTTTGTAGAAACAATTCTCTTGCTACGAGGTATAATTTACTGTATGAGGTATTCGGTGCATCAGAGGTGTTTTCCTTTGTCGATAGTTTTTTTTCTTGCCTTGCATGGAGAAACAGCGTACAATCAAAGCGGAAGTTGGATGTATTATGGTATAGGAGGAAGACCTCGCGACTGGTCGCTTGTAATCGCCAATTCGCCGGGCATCATCTTTGGTCTGACGGCTGCGATTACCGCCCGGCTTTAAAAGTGCATAATATCCATTCGGCAGCTGCATCCAGAAGGGGGACATCTTCTTTCTCGGGCGTGAGAATGCGAGCGTCGTTGCCTACGAATGTGAGTGTACGTGGCAGAAGCTTCGCGTCTGCTGCAACTTCCGTGCGGCGAAAGTCGCACGGATGGAGAACAGACGCGCGGCACCCACGGATACGGGCCGGTCGAAACTCTTCGACAACTAGGAGGGCCTTGCGGCGGATCTGCACTCGTACGAGATCGTCGTGCGTGAAAAGTAACTTATACAGATGAATATGGATTTTCAACAACCGCTCATTGGACAGGATGGGCGGTTGTTTTTCCGCTGTAAACAGATAGTTGTTGTCCAAGTATGATTCCACGAATGGAAGTACTTGACGGAATGATATGAGATAAGGTATCATACACAGTGCAGAGATAGTTTCATTATCATTTGCATTGATAATAATGTGGGTTTTAGGAGGTATCTTGATTGACACTGAAGGATGGGAAGACAGGAATGACACTGAAGATTCTGCAAATCGGTGAGTCACCGCTCAAGCAGCGTCTCATGTCGATGGGACTCATTCCGGGAACGAAGGTGACGGTTCTGCGCTCAGCCCCCATGGGGGATCCGATCGCGATTGGCATTCGCTCGTACAATCTCGCGCTGCGCCGTGAGGATGCAGTACTTATATCCGTCGAGCAGGTCGGTTAGGGGAGGGCCGGAATATGTCAACACTTGCAGTCGCTCTGACCGGCAATCCGAATACCGGTAAATCGACCATTTTCAACGCGCTGACGGGAGCACGTCAGAAAATCGGCAACTGGCCGGGGGTTACGGTCGACAAGAAGATCGGCCACACGCATTATAAGGGGCGGGCAATTTCCATCGTTGATCTTCCGGGGACGTACAGCATCAACGCACGCTCGCCGGAGGAGAAAATCGTCATTGACTATCTGACGAATACGAAGCTGGATCTCGTCCTGAATGTTGTGGACAGTTCAAACATCGAGCGCAATCTTTTCCTCACGGTGCAGCTCCTTGAGAAGGGGATTCCGCTCCTCATCGACCTCAATATGCAGGACGATGCACAGCGGCGCGGCATCAAGATCAACACGGCGAAGCTCGAAGAGGCACTCGGCATGCCCACGGTCGAGACGACGGGGCGCAGCAGCAAGAGTACAAAGACGCTGCTCGATGTCTTTACGAGTACGGTCATGGCGAGGTATCAGCCGAGTGATCTTGTCAAGGAGCACATTGCGAAGATCCATGAAATCGAGGGCAGTTCGCGTACGGAGGCGGAGAAGGAGGAGGCGATCATTGAGGCGCGCTACGCACTCATCGATCAGGTCATGGCGCAGGCGGTGACGGTTCAAAGTGTCGGTGCAACGCGCTCGGAGAAGATTGATCGTTTCCTTGCAAATGGAGCTCTTGCGCTGCCGATCTTCTTCCTGATTCTCTATGCTGTGTTTCAGATCACGTTTACATGGATTGGACAGCCCATTGCCGACGAGCTTGAGGTACTCATCAATGATGAGTTCTTGAACTTTGCAAAGGATTCGCTTGTGGCGGCGGGGGTTGCGGACTGGATGGTCTCGCTCGTCACGGACGGCATCATCGCGGGTGTCGGCTCGGTGCTGACATTCGTCCCGCTCATCTTCGTCCTGTTCTTCTGCCTCTCGTTCCTCGACGGCACGGGCTACATGGCGCGCATCGCGTTCATCACCGATCCGATCATGCGCCGCTGCGGTCTGACGGGCAAGGGCATCATGCCTCTGATGATGGGCTTCGGCTGCGCTGTTCCTGCCATCATGGGTGCACGTGCGCTCGACTCGGAAAAAGACCGCATGGTCTCGATCCTCGTTACGCCATTCCTGACGTGCGGTGCGAAGCTGCCGATCATGGCACTGTTTGCAGCGATGTTCTTCCCCGATAATGCGGCGAACGTTGTCTTCCTCATGTATGTTATCGGCATGGTCATGGCAATCGTTGTGGCAAAGCTGCTCGGCTCGACCATGTTCAAGGCACAGGGCTCAACCTTCCTGTTGGAGCTTCCGCCGTACCGTATGCCCGATATGAATTCGGTTCTCTTGGAGACATGGGATAAGGGCAAGGGATACCTCATCAAGGCCGGTACGATTATCTTTGCGGCATCGGTCATCCTCTGGTTTATGTCGAACTACAACTTCAGCGGGCCGTGCGAGATCGAGGAGAGCATTCTCGCAACACTTGGCAGCTGGATGTCTGTGCTCTTCACATTCCACGGCTTTGCAACGTGGGAGGCCGGCGCGGCTGTCCTCTCCGGCATCATGGCGAAGGAGACGGTTGTTGCGACAATCGGCATTCTCTACGGTGTTGCCGATGTCTCGACAGAGGCGGCAGATGCAGTCGATACGGCTTCCACGATGCTCCAGACGGGAATGGGCGCAGCGTTTACAAGTCTTTCGGCACTTGCCTTCATGGTGTTCTCACAGCTCTACACGCCGTGTGTCACGTCACTCGGTACGCTCAAGAAAGAGACGGGCGCGTGGAAATGGGTCGGCTTCTCTGCCGTCTATATGTTCGCGATTGCTTGGTTTGTTTCACTTCTCGTCTATCAGATCGGTCGGACACTCGGATTCTGATGAAAGGATTCGTTTTCTGAGGAGGGATTCCTATGGCGACCTATGTCGTTGGTGCATTCGTGGCGGTCGCACTCTTTTTTGCAGTCCGCCACGTCTATCGGAACTTTTGTCTGGGCAGGGAGGACTGCTGCGGCAGCAGCTGCTCGTCCTGTGACGAACCACCTTCTTGCTGCCATTCATCGGAACAACTGAAAAAATAAGACAAGCGCGCTCTCTAGGGGGGCGCGCTTTTTGCTGTGTGCAAACGAGCACAGGGATATCGCATATGAAGGAACGCTGAAAATAGTGCCATGTTTGCGGATATCATTCGCCGGATTGTGTCTTTCGGATTCGCTGTGCGATCAGCGCGAGTACAGGCAGCTCGATCAGCGGGCCGATGATGAGGGCGAGTATGGTCAGAGGGCGGTCGGGGAATGCAGCAGCGGCGATTGCCAGTGCGAGCGGTGAGTTGCGTGCGAGGGTGGTGAAGCTGAGTGCCGTGAGGTCTGCGCCACGAAATCCCAGCCGTGTGCCAAGACGGCGTACGAACACATAGTTGACGATGAAGAAGATCAGCATGACGAGGAGCATATCGGCGAAGAGCTTAGGATGTGCACACAGCAGCGTGCTTTCCGATGCAAACATAGCAAGGACAGCGGTCATGAGAAAAGCGAGCTGCAGCCCGTCTCCCCATCTGCGGAGGTGTGTGATGCCATGTGCCGCGCGCGGAAAGGAACGTCCAGGTATTCGGCTGCATACGGCAAGAGTCAACGGCAGGAGCAGCACAATCAGCGCGCTGCGAACAACCTCTGCATCGGTCATGTGGACAATATCCCCGTAGAATAGAGCCAGATCGACGGGCAGGAGCAGGATTTGCAGTGTGAGGTTCAGCGGCAGGATTGATGCCCCGAGCACGGTGTTTCCACGCGCCTGTGCCGTAAAGACAAGGTACCAGTCCGTGCATGGCGTTACGAGAAGCATCATCAGGCCGATCTGCATATCAATGCTTTCATGAAAGAAAAGAAGTCCCAATGCATAGGAAAAAACGGGAGTCCACAGGAAATTGACAGCGACGGCGGTCAGCGTGAAGCGGACATTCTGAAACGCCGCACGCAGCTTGCTGCCGTCGGCGGAGAGAAAGACCATGTAGAGCAGTGCCGCCAGTGAGGGCGTAATGATATGAGCAGAGGCTTCGCGGAGTCCCTCCACAGATCCGAGAATAATCCCTGCCAGTGCCGCTGCAATGATGAGCAGCGGCTGATATATTGCAGAAAAAATCATCCATTCACCCCCTCTGCAAGAACATAATTATAGCATACTTTTGCATACGAGAATTTGTTATGGTCGAGCAACCTTGCAACATAAGACTTACATTGAGTGTGTGCAAGAATCTTTGTATCGCTCTTGAAGAATCAGATCTTCAATGTGCAGGGGTACACAGAACCTCATGGTGGTGTCTTGGCAAAGATATTTTACAGGTTTGATTCTGTATAGTCTCCTTCTTTGCGTATCCGATTTCGTTTTACAATGAACCTCCTACAGAGCCGTCCCACGGAAATTGGGAATTAAGCCCTTGCGCGCCGTCCTCAAACATGATATACTAACCCTTGTCGCGTGAGCGTGTGCTTTTTTCGTGCGCGCTCACATAGGAGTAACTCTGCCGCTGCACAAAGCGGCGGCCATAGACCGAAGAGGAGGTGATTTCGTGAGATTGTACGAAGTCATATTTATTGTGAAGCCGATGGAGGAAGAAGCGACAAACGCCGTCATCGAGAAATTCACAAAGCTCATTCAGGCAAACGGCGGTAAGATCGAGAAAGAAGACCGCTGGGGCAAGAAGCGCCTCGCCTATGAGATTAAGGACAACAGTGAAGGATACTATGTTCTGCTGTACGTCAATGCAGAGCCCGCCTGTGTCGCTGAGTGCGACCGCGTGATGAAGATCACGGACGAGCTTTTGAAGCACATGATCGTCCGTGCGGACGGCGTCGAGGAGTAATCGACTGACGGGAATCCATGCAGGAGAGAGAAACCGATGAACAGAGTCATATTGATCGGTCGCCTTGCGCGCGACCCGGAGATTCGCTACACACAGAGCGGCAAGGCGTTTTGCCGCTTCACGATCGCGGTGGATCGTCGCTTTTCGCGGGCGGCACAGCAGGAAGGTCAGCAGACGGCGGACTTTATTCCCGTCACTTGCTGGGAAAAACTTGCTGAAATCTGCGGAAACAATCTGACGAAGGGGCGCCGCGTCGGCGTTGAGGGGCGCATCCAAGTGCGCAGCTACGACGGCAATGACGGACAGCGCAAGTATGCGACGGATGTTGTGGCGGACAATGTCGAGTTTCTCGATTCCAAGAATGCCGGCAGTTCCTCTGGCGGCTATGACGCGCCGATGGGGCACAGTGCCGCGCCCGCTGCGGGCGGCGGTACACCGGATATGATGGGTCCCGTGATTCCTGACGACGACATTCCATTCTGAGCGCGTGATGCTCAGTACATCCCGTAATAAGGAGGGACAGCGAAATGATGAAACGAGATCGAGGCCGTAAGCCTCGTCGTAAGGTCTGCTCGTTCTGCGTGGACAAGGTGGATCATATCGACTACAAGGACGCCGCAAAGCTGCGCCGCTTCACGACGGAGCGCGGCAAGATTCTGCCGCGCCGTATTTCCGGCAACTGCGCGAAGCATCAGCGTCAGGTGACGCTTGCGATCAAGCGCGCGCGCAACATTGCGCTTCTTCCGTTCACAGCGGAGTAAGGGAGACCTCAGCGTCGCACCTGATCGGTGCGGCGTTTTTAATTTCATAACTCTAACGCATTGTTTACCTCCGCTTAAATACACTCCAACCCAAAGGCAGTAGGGTAAAGGTGGGAGGAACACGTGGCAAAGGAGCAAAGATCATGAAGAACAAAAAATATATCTCTGGTGTTTTGGCTGCAGCTTTGGGGCTTGGCATTATGGCGGTATCTCCTGCGGCGGAGGCGACACCTGTTTATCAGCCGCTTGAATGCATCAGCGGTGCAGCGAATGAGTACAGCTTCCGCATGAAGGAGGAGGATCGCGTGCACGAGCAGAATGTGCGCAAGATCCGCTTTGAGTTCCAACGTGACGGCGATCAGGCGAAGTATGACCGAGCGATGCAGGAGGAGCAGAAGCGCCACGATCAGGCGGTGAAGAGGATCAAGAGAGACTACAGAGATCGGACACCGTGGAAGCATTGACCATTGACAAATAAAAGAACTTATCCCATGTCGACCTGTCACATGGGGTAAGTTCTTTTATTTGTGCAGTTCCACTGCATCCAATACACGCCCGTCTAAAGTCTCACAGCGGATGTGAAGGCGCTGTGTGTCCGCTTCCATATAGAGGTAGTTGGACGGTGTGGGATCGGGACCGGCGATGATGTCGTATGTCTCTGCGGGGACGTTGAAGTATTGATTCCCCGCAGGTCCCGCGAGGAGGTAGAGAGTTCCATTCTTGTCCGTCTGACGTGCGCGCATTTGACGGCGGCGGTAGGCGTGAACGTGTCCTGAGACGACGAGATCGATGCCGAGACGATCGAATGTGTCCAAAAAAACCTGTCCCACGTCGCTGATGCCGTGATTTGTATTCTGCTCGACCTGATAGTCACCGTAGGCGAGAATATCCTTGTGCATGAGGACGAGCTTCCACGGTGCTGTGCTTGCCGCAGCATCCTTTCTTAGCCAGTCCATCTGCTCTGCCCTCAGTGCCGCGCCGCGTTCCTCCGCCTCAAGGAACTGGGTATCGAGGACCATGCAGTGCACCGCGCCGAGGTCAAAGGAGTAGTAGTGTCCGCGAAAATCACGGCTGCCGTTGTCGGGCAGGGCAAAGGTGCGGAGATAGCGGACGGGCGGCACGGCAGTCCACTGCAATCCGTAGTATTCGTGATTGCCAAGGACGGGGATGTGGGGATGGCGGGCGAGCGGTGCACCTGCCGCCTCCATCGCCTCGAAGAATGAGCGCCAGTGCCATGCGGACTCCCCGTTGTCCGTGAGGTCGCCGACGATGGCGGCAGCGTCAGCGTCCGGATGACGCTGCCATGCCGTCTGATAGGTCGTGCGCCACACATCGTAGCTCTCGCCGCACTGACTGTCCGAGAAGAGCAGGGCACGTACCGGATTACCCACACCGAGTAGTGGGATCCATTCCGTCGCACTTCCCGCATGCGTGACGCGGTAGGCACTGTCCTCAGCGAAAGAAATCTCTGCATGATAGATAAACTGTACCTCGTCGTCCATCGAAAGATAGGTGTAGGCGGGGATCAGGCTCTCCACTTGCTTGTGGGGGCTGCGCAGCTCAACGCGCACATTTTGGAGCAGCTGCGGGCTGTCCCACTGAATCATGCGCGTGCGTGCGGGATTCGCCGTCACGATCTGGCGCAGATGATGGATGCCGTCAGCAGCGGCGTGGGCAGAGCGGGACGAAAAGAGACCGCCGAAGCTCATCGTGAAGATGGTCTTGGCGGCAGCCTGCAAAAACGAGCGTCGCGTCATTCTTTTTTCTCCATTTCCTGTGGGACAGCCTCTTCACGCATGAGATGTTTCTCGTAGCGAATGGCAGCGTAGATCAGGATACCGGCGGCGATGATGACAATGATGAGGCGCGTGTTGTTCTCCTGCTGCATGATGATGTCATGCCCGATGATTGCCTCGATGCCCGTCGAGGGGAATTTGCCGACGAGCGAGGCGAGCACATAGTCGCGGAAGCGAATCGAGGAGAGGGCACCGACGGCGTTCATGACGGCAGAGGGGAGATAGGGCACCATACGTCCGATCAGCATGATGAAGAAGCCCTTGCTGCCGCTGTATTGATCAACCTTTGCGAGGAAGGGGCTCTTCGCGATTGCCTTTTCCGCCGCTTCGCGGAAGTAGAAGCGCATGAGGGCGAATGCAATCGTAACTCCGACTGTCTCTGCCACGCAGGAGAGGATGATGCCGGGAACGATGCCGAAGAGAATGACGTTCGCCGTCGAGAAGATGACGGCAGGCGGGAAGCCGAGCGCGTTCGTAAAGAGGGTGAGAAGGAAGGCGAAAACGAGTGCGCCTTCACCAAACGAGCGAATGTACTCCACCGTTGCAGGGATATCGCCGCTGGCGAGCAGGGCGAACATCTCGGGCAGAAATTCTGGTGCGATGAGGTGGATGATGACGAAGAGCAGGACAATCGCCAGCGCGGCGCAGACCTTCAAAACGCCCATACCCATTTGCTGTTTCATGAAAATTGAACCTCCTAGGTGGTCAGCACCAGCGTGAGTGCACCGAGAATCAGCGCAATGCTGAATCCCTGCATGGCGTTTGCGATGCTCTTTCCATAGGTTCGGGAGTATCGTGCGACAATTTTTCGCAGCTCGAAGATCAGGAAGGAAAGGCAGAAGAAGATGAGCGGCAGATCGCCCTCCGTCCAGCCGTAGGCAAAGATCAGCGCGGAGAGAACGATGCCCGTCTGCTCGCCGCGTGAGAAGATGCGCTCGGGTTCCTTGTCGTGTTCCCGTGCGTCGATCTGCGCACGCGTGAGTGGAATGCCCATTTCATCGACCTTCTCCTGATCGCGGTCGAACCAGCGGTAGTGAAACCCCATCGTTCTTCACCTCCTGTGTGTTATGTTGCGATACGCCGCTGTGCGGGATTCGGATTTGGTTTCGGCAGATCGGGACGTTTGCTCGGCTTGATGTTCGGCTTTGCCGGTGGGGGCTGCACGGGCGGGTTGGGGCTGCTCGGTGTCGGATGTGAGGGGCGTGTCATGCCGTTCCTGCGCTGTGTCTCCTCCATCTGTGCGCGGATGCGTGCACGCTGTGCTTCCTGTGCCTCGCGTTCACGCTGCGCGATGCGCAGACGCTCCGCTTGCAGCTCCTCGGATGCGTAGTAGAGACGTGCCTGTTGGACAATATCGGGCATCTGGGCGTAGAGATAGCGGCCGGGACAGGCGGTCGCGTTGAGGTCGCGGTGTCCCTTGACCGTACCCTGCCACCGTGGGTCGAGCTGATAGATCGTGCAGAGCGAGGCGATGAGATGCGCCGCTGAGGATTTCTGCGCCTCGGTTGGAGCCCCGATCTCGAAATTGCCTGCGAGATTGATGCCAACGGTATGGTTGTTTTCGCCGTAAACATGCGCACCGATCGTGCCGAGCGGTCGACCTTCCTCGATCGTGCCGTCTTTGCGGATGAGGAAGTGATAGCCGATGCCTGCCCACCCTTGATTCAAATGCCATTCATGTACGGTTGCTGCTGCGACGTCGTCGTCGTTTGGCATGCCGATGTGATGGACGACGATACAGTCCGTCACAAAGCGGTTTTCAAGAGATTTGAATTTCAAATGTGTCGGGCGAATGCTGACACCCGGCAGTACGGATGGTATGTACCATGATGCCTCCGCTGCGGAGGGGAAGAGGGGGAAGACAGCGGCACCGATGCCGATGAGCGCCAGACGGCGTAAAAAATCTCTACGATTCATGGGGGATCTCCTGATAGGTATACGTTTGGTTTGATAGGTGGAGCTCCCTGTCATGAAGGGCAAAAAGGGTCGAGCGATGTCCGACGCTGATGATGCTTGCGTTGGGGAGTTCCTGATATAAGAGTTGATAAAGAGCGTGTTCGCGTGCCTCATCGAGGGCAGATGTCGCCTCGTCGAGGAAGATCCAGTCGGGGCGGATGAGCAGGATGCGGGCAAAGGCAAGCCGCTGCTGCTCGCCGAGCGAGAGGATGCGGCTCCAGTCGTCTGCATCGTCAAGGCGTGCGGAAAAATGCGTCAGTCCGACCAGCCCAAGAACGCGTGTAATCTCCGTGTCGGGCGCTGTCGCCGTGCGCGGATAGGAGAGCGCGCGGCGCAGAGTCCCAAGGACGAGATATGGGCGCTGCGGGAGAAAGAGGCGAGAGGAATCCTGCGGCATTTCGACTGTGCCGCTGCCGTACGGCCAGATCCCTGCGAGTGTGCGCAGCAGCGTGCTCTTGCCCGCCCCTGAGGCTCCCGTCACAAGGATGCGGCTGCCGTGTGGCAGCGTGAGCGTGCATGCTGTGAGAAGAGGTGCGCCGTCCGGCAGGGCGATCGAGAGATTGTGCAGCGCAAGTGCATCTCCTGTGCCTTCTCTGTGTACAATATTGCTCGTGACGCGAGCGGATTCCTCCATGTGCTCCGTAAAGCCGGAGAGTCGCTGAATCACGGCTGCAAGTTCGGCAATCGAACCGTAGGAGTCGACAAAGAATGAGAGCGCATCCTGCACACGGCCGAATGCAGATATCGTCTGCATGAGCCCGCCGAGCGCCATTTCGCCTGCGTAGTAACGCGGAGCCGCCATAATGAGCGGGAAGATGATCGCGAGCTGACCGTAGCCGTTGACGTAGAAGTTCAGCAGCTTCGTGCGCCGCATGAGCCCCCAGTAGTTCTTGATGACGTTTGCAAAACGCTCCTTGAACCCGACACCCTCCGCCATCTCACCGCGATAGAATGCGATGCTCTCGCTGTTTTCGCGCACGCGCATCATACTGAAACGGAAGTCCGCCTCATAGCGCTGCTGGTCGAAGTTCAGGCGGATGAGCTTCTTTCCGACGACGTGGACGAAGTATGTGCCAAGCCCCGAGTAGAGGAGGGACAGCCAGAACATATAGCCGTAGATGGTAAACTCTGTGCCGCCGACGGGGACGGTGATCGCGCCCGAGAGATTCCAGAGCACGACGGCGAAGGCTCCGAGCGTCGTCAGCTGTTTGAGGATGCCGATGAGCAGCGTCAGCGTCAGGCTGACGAACTGGTTGATGTCCTCGCTGATGCGCTGATCGGGGTTGTCCGTGTCGCTGCGCAGGACTTGCAGACGGTAGTAGACCTGTCCGTGCATCCAGCGTGCGAGGTACTGCTCCGTCATCCATGTGCGCCAGTTGATCGTAAGCATTTGCCGCAGATAAACAGCGTAGACTGCAATGACAATATAGATGAACGCGAGTCCCGTGAACTCACCGATGAGCGGCCAGAACGATGCCCAGTCATACGCCTGCAGCGCGTCGTAGAAGACGCGATACCAGTCGTTGATCCGCACGAGCAGATAGACCATGATAAGGTTGAGCGCGATGACCGAGGTGAGCAATCCGCGTGCCTTCCACTTTTCGGGGGAACTCCAATATCCTTTGAACAGATGCCAAAAACCGCGTGCAAGAGGGAACTTCAATCCATATCCTCCTTCATTGAACGAACGGTTTTCATTATAATATTTTTTCACATGGTCTGCAAGACATTCGGTGCTGATAAAGCATTATAATGATATTTGTTATCGTTGACGCAAGAATAAATATATAGTAAAATAGGGGAAATTATCAGACGATGATTGCACTGTCATGCCCCACAGGGGAAAGAAAGGTTGTACGAATGGAGTTTATTTCACAAGGCTTTGATTTTTTTCGGCAGGGTGGTCTCGTTATGTACTTCCTGCTTGCGGCATCCATTTTTGTTGTCTTTATCGGCATTGAGCGCGCATTCTACTTTGCCCGCGCAGATGCGGGACGCGCATTTGCACGGGAATTCATGCTGAATATTTCCAACGAGCGCTTCAAGGAGGCAGTCGAGCTGACGAACACGCAGCGCGGTTCGATTGCGGACATCCTGTTTGGTGCTGTTACGAAGAACAGCAAGAACTCGCGCAAGATGTCCTCCTACATGGAGATTCAGTCCGGTATCGCACTTTCGAAGCTGCGCAGCCGCATGTACTATCTGAGTGTGATTGTCACAATGGCGCCGCTCCTCGGGCTCCTTGGTACGATCAGCGGTATGATCTCGACGTTCAGTGTCTTCAACATCGAGGCGGGGGAGCCGAGTGCCATTACAGGCGGTGTCGGCGAGGCCCTCATTGCGACGGCAATGGGGCTGTGCGTTGCGATCATCGCGCTTGCCGTACACGCGTATTTCTCGCAGCGCATTGAGAACATTGTCACGGATATGGAGATGTGCTTCTCGGCTGCTGAGAGCAGCCGTGTAGAACTGGCGCGTGCGGCAGGAGTCAAGGGCGTGATTGATACCTCTTTGCATATGGGAGAATCGGTGGAAGGTGATGGGGTATGAGGCTGCGCGACAGGAGGGCGTTTGAAAAGCCTGAGATCATGATCATCCCCATGATCGATATCATGTTCTTCCTGCTTGTGTTCTTTATCATGAGCACGCTCTACATGGTGAACCTCAAAACCGTGGATGTGAATCTGCCAAAGGCACAGACGGCACAGACGCAGCTGAACGTGACCTATCTCGTTACCGTGCGCAAGGACGGCTCGCTCTGGCTTGAGGATCAGCAGATCGACGAGGCGACGCTCCTGCGCCGTGCGCGTGTCGAGAGCCAGAAAAATCAGCGGTTCGCCGTTGTTGTCCGTGCAGATGGGGATCTGAACTACAGCGGTGTCATGGAGCTGCTGGACAAGTTCCGCAGGGAAGGGATCACGCGGTTCGGACTTGCGGCGGAATGAGGATGTATATGAAAAGACCGAAGTCATTGCGGCTTCGGTCTTTGTGTTATGGGGATATTTCGAGATTCGGATGCGACTCCATCCGAATCTCGAACGTGCGTGGCCACGGATAGTATGCCGTGATATTGCTCCGCACCGCACGCAGCCGTATATTGTTTTGCACAAACGGGGCGCGAAATGCGGCGGTGGATTCATAGCTGCGGATGCGGCGGTTCAGATCGTTTGCGAGCAGATCATTTGCCCAGCGCCAGCTGCGCGTGAGGTCGAGGTCGGCAGTGTTCCGATAGCCCGCATTGCGGAGCGCATCGTTGACGCGGTCGATCGTCTCCTTCAGATAAAATTCGTCCTCTGCGATGCGTCCCGTGAGAAACGCGAGATTTGCATAGGCGGCACGCGCGCGCTCCTCTGTGTTTTCAGCTCTCTGCATGGCACAGTGATAGAGGACAGCCTGCGCGAGTGCCGTACCGATCGCGTTGCTCGCCGTATTCCATCCCGCATATGCCGCGAGTGCATTTACAGGTACGTTCTTTCCCACCAGAATCGGGAGCAGCGTCTCCTCCGCGTGAAAGTGACGCGAGAGATCGACGAGCGCAACGGGTGTCCTTGCTGCCAGCATATCCTTGACGGCGGCTGCGGCGGGGGCTCGCGTGCCGAGCGTATCCGCACCGCTGTCTCCCGCCGAGATAAGGAGGGTAAGGTCGCTGCTCGTGCCGTTCTCTGCGAGAGCTGTGCCGAGCATTGCAATCTTCTCCCGTGCCGTCACATCGTTCGAGACCGCCATGAATGGGAAAATCATATCTGCCATATCCGCCCGCGCATAGCGCAGGGCGATGCGCGGAACAGCACCGCCGTGTGTGCGCAGTTCATCCACGGAGAGCCGTGTAAGCATGGAGAGCGCGATCTCGTCCGCGCCGTGCACGATCATCGCCCGCTCTTGGGCGATGTTCTTTTGTGCAAGCAGGGCGGCAAGTTCCTTTTTTTTCAGATTGCCGACGGAGTACTCCTCGCCGTCGTCCTGCCCGAGGATGAGACGCGTGAGCACCCCCTCCTCCGTGAGCTCGATGAGCATGGAGGCAAGAGCCGTGCTCTCATCGAAGTGCGCAAGATATTTTTCCAGATCGTCGGGCGGGAACTCTCCGCGCAGCCGCTCCATCTCGTCCTCATCGACGGGCAGTCCTTCGCCTGCACGTCCGAGGAGACGTGCATAGGCGAGCAGTGCGCGTCGCTCACGCCAGCCCTCGATCCCGTCCTGCGGAATCGCACGCGGCAGGATGTAGAAGGCGTGCAGTGGTGTGCTTGGATGCGCCGCGTGCAGGGTGCGCAGATATGCGGCAAGCTCGTTGATGTCGGCATGAGAAATATGTGCCTCACGTGCTGCGAGCAGTCCCCCCGAGAGCAGCTGATCAATCGAGAGAATGACGGCATCCGCCCCGCCCGCTTGTTCCGCAAGCCAGTGGCGCAGTGCTTTTGTGTCGCCGGGCTTCGAGTAGTAGTCCATATACTCTGTCGGCGGCGTTATGATTTCGCGCCCGATAATTTTTCCGCCATTTACAACAAACTCTCTGCAGGGGGGGCGTGAGTCGAGCGGTACGAGGAGAATCGGATGCTTCCTCGCATCATGCTCCATTTCCGTCGCAGTGGACAGCGTGCGCCACTCATCCGCATCGGTCGGATGAAATACAATGTGAAAGAGGAGGAGGGAGAGCATAAGAAAAACGGCGACAATCCCGAAATCCTTTCTCATGCAACATTCTCCTCTCTTTTGCTGCGTCATTCGTGTCCATCAAAAGTATTTTACTGGATACCGCTGTGTTCTGCAATCCCGTGTTTCCTGTCGAACGATTTCCTCTACGAAAAGGTGCAGGGAAAAATGCACAAAATCATGCGCAGTGCTTGGTAAATGTGACCATAGCAAATGAAATGAAATACAACGAGATCGGAGGGATGACCTATGACGACAATGAATAATTTACGCACATAGGCGAACTGAGAATATCGACCTGTTGAAATACGAATGCGAATTGTGGTAGAATAGGAAAGCCTATAGTAGAATAGCGGGAGGAATGCGATGCGGATCATTACGGGCAGTGCGCGCGGCACACGTCTGAAATCCCCTGCGGGGGAGGGGACGCGTCCGACGGCTGACCGCACGCGTGAGGCTCTCTTTAGTATGCTTGGCGCACGCGTCTATGATGCACAGGTACTCGATCTCTTCGCAGGGACGGGGGCGCTTGCACTTGAGGCACTCTCTCGCGGAGCGGCGCGCGCCGTGCTTGTGGATCGCACAACATACGCGATTTTGGCGGAGAATGTCCGTCGGACGAAGATGGAGGCGCACGCAGAGCTGCGCCGCGGCGATGTCTACGGGCAGCTTGCAGCTCTTTCGCAGGAGGGGTGCACATTCGACCTCGTCTTTGCCGACCCGCCGTATGCTCGCGGTGACAATGCACGTGTTCTCGCCGCAATGTCGGAGGGAACTCTGCTCTCTGCAGACGGGCTGCTCATTCTGGAACAGGGCGCGGACGAGGCTCTGGTTGAGCGGCGCGGCAGACTGTCGCTCGTGCGTGAGCGGCGCTATGGTGCGGCGCGCATATGTTTTTATGCCGAGGAGGTGCAGGAATGAGACGAGCGGTATTTGCCGGCAGTTTTGACCCCGTGACCACGGGGCATATCGACATTGTGGAACGCGCGGCGTCCATGTTCGATGAACTCATTGTCTGCATTTTTCACAACGTCCAGAAGGAGGGGTGCTTTCCTCTGGATGACCGCATTCACTTTCTGCGGGAGGCGACCTCTCACGTACCGAATGCACGTGTGGATGTGTTCTCCGGTCTCCTGACGGACTACATGAAGCAACAGAATGCACGCGTTGTTGTGCGTGGTTTGCGTTCGGTGAAGGACTTCGAGTATGAGGAGAATCACGCGGCGATGATCCGCCACCTCATGCCGGAGAGCGATACGATTTTTTTGCTGACGCGCCCCGATCTGACCTTTGTCAGCTCCTCGGGGGTGCGTGAGCTCATCCGCTTCCGCGGACCGGTGCAGGGGATTGTGCCTCCGTCGGTGGAGCGGGCAATATTGAAGCTGTATGGAAGGCCGTCTCGTGGATAAGATGCTCGAGGCTGTGCAGGAAAAGGAGATAGATTTATGGCTGTAGTTGATACGCTGAAAAAGCTCGAAGATCTGGTTGCGGATGCATCACACCTCCCCTTCAGCGACAAGGCTCTTGTGAATGATGATGAGATTGTGCATCTCGTGGAGGAGCTGCGCATGGATCTCCCGAAGGAGCTGAACCGTGCGGCGGAGATTATGCAGGAGCAGGAAAGCATTATCAATCGTGCGCGTGAGGAGGCAAAGGAGATTGTCGACTCTGCGCAGGCACGTGCGAATCAGATGCTTGAGGACAGCGAGATTGTCATTCAGGCGAAGGAACGCGCGCGCGCAATCATGCAGCAGTCGCAGGACCAGGCGCGTGAGATCATGGAGCAGGCGCAGACGAGCGCAGCGCGTCTCCAGAGTGATGCGGATGCCTATGCAAATCAGGTATTCGAGCAGCTGATCGCACATGTCGGCAGCACCTTCAAGGGCGTGCAGCAGGCGGAGATGGGACTGAATCAGGCGATGAATGTCCTGCGCACCGCAAAGGCGCAGATGAACGCCCCGCAGGATGAGGTGGCGGAACTCTAAAAACCCTCCTTGACAACGCCGAAAACCGCCGCTATAATGTGAAAGGTCATGCGTTATGATGAAGCTGGATGTTGCTGAGGGAGTATTTCCCCTTGGTGAGAGCCGCACATTCTCATTTGTCATTGCACCGGAATCCCTGGATCTGGGGGACGATACCGGGCACTTGCGTGGGGAGATCTGTGTGGATGGAACGGTGATGAACACCGGATCGTCCATGCGTGTTGCGGGGACTGTCCGCACATGCCGAAGCTTTGTCTGTGACCGCTGCCTCGCAGAGGGGGAGCGGGAAATCACGCTTGATTTTTCTGAGGACTATGCGAAGACTCCGGGAGAAACGGATGAGGCAGCAGTCTGTGATGGTGAGACCATCATTCTGGATGACCTCGTGCGTGATACCCTCCTTGTGGCTGAGCCGCTGCGTGAGCTGTGTAAGTCTGATTGCAAGGGGCTTTGTCCTATATGCGGGCAGAACCTCAACGAGGGATCGTGCAGCTGTGATACGTTCGTGCCCGATCCTCGACTGGCGGCTTTAGAAAGCCTACTCAAAAACGATTAAGGAGGTGTATCCAAAGTGGCAGTACCAAAGAGAAAGACGTCGAAAGCACGCCGTGACCGCCGTCGTGCAAATTGGAAGCTCGAAGCGCCGCACTATGTATCGTGCCCGCAGTGTCATGAGCCGAAGCTCCCGCATCACGTGTGCATGGAATGCGGCTATTATGACGGAAAGCCTGTGGCCGAGGCGGCTGAATGAGAACCGTTCGGAGCTGCTGTGAGAAGTCGGATTGACTTTTTGCAGCGGCTCTTTTTTATTTTTTAATCCGTTCCTCTTGCAATTCTTTTTAGTACCTAGTATAATGCGTTCATATTGATAGCAGCAGGTGCTAAAAACAACGAATTTGTGTACGCAGCTATGTGTTGCGGATAAATTCGAGAGAGGAGCGGCGCGATGACGGAGAAGAAACGACGGCGGCAGGAGACGCTTGTCATGGCCGTACGGAAGGAACCGTTCCTGACGGACGAGGCGCTTGCGAAAAAACTTGCCGTAAGTGTACAGACAGTACGGCTCGACCGTACAGAGCTCGGGATTCCCGAGCTGCGCGCCCGCGTGCGCACGCTCGCGGAGAATGCGCGCGAGAAGGTACGCGCCATTCCGCACACCGAGGTGATTGGTGATCTCCTCTCTCTCGAACTGGGCGTACGGGGGACATCGGCGCTGCGCGTGACAGATGATCTCCTCTTCGCGGACTTGGATATTGCACGCGGCACAGCGCTCTTCTCTCAGGCAAACTCACTCGCGCTTGCGATTATTGACGCGCCCATCGCTATGACTGGAGTTGCAAATGTAAAGTACAAGACGCCGATCAAGAAGGGGGATACGGTCATCGCACATGCGGAGATCGTAAAGGTGCGCGGGAATAAAATCTTTGTCTGGGTCAAAACCTATCGAGAGGATAAAGAAGTCTTTCGTGCAAAGTTTATTGTGGTATCTCTCGAGCGATGAGAGAACGGCATGGGGGAAGGGAGTGCAGGATGCGTATAGCGATTGACGCTATGGGCGGTGATTTCGCCCCGAAGGAGATTGTACAGGGCTCGGTGGACGCGGCGAAGAAGTACGACTGCGAGATTGTGCTGATCGGCGATGAGCAGCAGATTCGCGCAGAGCTTCACGGCGAGGATCCTGCAGCTCTGCACATTTCCATCGTTCATGCCTCCGAGGTGATCGGTATGGATGAACATCCTGCTGAGGCAGTGCGTTCCAAGAAGGATTCCTCCATTGTCGTCGCGACGCGGCTGGTGAAGGAGGGCAGCTGTGACGCGGTGTTCTCCGCCGGCTCGACGGGCGCGGCAGTTGCGGCGGCGCAGCTTATTCTGCACCGCATTCGCGGTGTCGGGCGCCCCTCGATTGCAACGCCGATGCCGACACCCGAAGGTGTGACGCTCATGCTCGACTCGGGTGCCAATGTGGACTCAAAGCCCGAACACCTTGTACAGAGTGCGGTCATGGGATCGCTCTATGCACAGCACGTCTTCGGCATTGCGCACCCGCGCGTGGGACTCCTCAATATCGGTGAGGAGGAGACGAAGGGAAACGAGCAGGCGAAGGAAACCTATCCACTGCTCCAGACGGAGCCGAACATTCACTTTTGCGGCAATGCAGAGGGGCGTGATGTCCCGAAGGGAAACTTCGATGTCGTCATTTGTGATGGATTTGTTGGGAATGTTGTGCTAAAATTTGCGGAGGGGCTTGCAAAAACAATTCTTGGACTCATTCGGGAGGAGATTCGCGGAGCAGGGCTGATGGCCAAACTCGGAGCACTGCTCCTCATGCCGACGCTCCGCCGCCTCGGCAAGCGGCTCGATGTCAGGGAGTACGGCGGCGCGCCGCTCCTCGGTGTGAATGGCTGCTGCGTGATTGGGCACGGTTCCTCGGATGCCAAATCCGTTGCAAGCGCGATCGGCGTGACCGTGGACTATGTGAATGGGAAAGTGTTGGATCAGATCCGTGATGCTCTGGCGAAGGAGGGGGAGAGAGACCGTGCCTAAGATCAGTGCAGGCATCCTTGGGACAGGCTACTACGTTCCGGAACGGGTGCTGACGAATTTCGACCTTGAGAAGATGGTTCAGACGAATGATGCGTGGATTGTTGAGCGCACGGGCATTCACGAGCGCCGCATTGCAGCGGATGGGGAGCCGGTTTCCGTGCTTGCACAGCATGCGGCGGAGATGGCGCTTGCAGATGCGGGGGTGGATGCCGCAGATCTCGATCTGATCATTATGGCAACTCTCACATCCGACCGCATCATCCCGTCGACGGCGTGCGTCCTGCAGGATCGTCTCGGGGCAAAACGTGCGGCGGCGTTCGATCTCTCGGCAGCGTGCTCCGGTTTTGTCTACGCTGCATCGATTGCGGCGCAGTTTATCGAGAGCGGCATCTATCGTCATGTTCTTGTGATCGGCGGCGAGGTGCTCTCCAAGGTTGTTGACTGGCAGGATCGCAATACCTGTGTTCTCTTTGGGGACGGCGCGGGTGCGGCTGTGTTCGGACCGGTCGAGGAGGGGTACGGCATCCGCTCCTTTGATCTCGGCAGTGACGGTTCGGGCGGAGATGCACTCGATATCCCGTCGAGCGGCAGCCTTTGCCCTGTGACACCTGAGACAATTGAGCAGCGTCTCAATTTCGTTCATATGGACGGCAAGGCGGTCTTTCGCTTTGCAACCAAGGTTATGGGACGAACGGTGGAGACCTCCCTTGAGCGTGCAGGAATGGAGCGCGCAGAGCTCGACTACCTCGTTCCGCATCAGGCGAATATCCGTATTATCCAGGCGGCAGCCAAGCGACTTGACATGCCGATGGACAAAGTCATTATAAATATTCATCGTTACGGCAATATGTCTGCCGCATCCATCCCTGTCGCCCTCGCGGAGGCGGCGCACGCGCAGCGGTTCAAAAAGGGAGACAACATCGCCCTCGCAGGTTTCGGCGCGGGACTTACATGGGCATCGTGTATTATGAAGTGGGCGAAGGAGGAAAACGGTTAATGTTTGAAAACAATCCGATTTGTCAGATGCTTGGCATCAAGTATCCAATCTTCCAGGGCGGCATGGCATGGATTGGCACAGCAGAACTTGCCTCTGCCGTTTCCAATGCGGGCGGGCTTGGTCTGATTGGCGCTGGGCATATGCCCCCCGATGCACTCAGGAACGAAATTCACAAGGTTAAGGGGTGGACAGAGAAGCCCTTCGGCGTGAATGTCATGCTCATGAGTCCCTTTGTCAAAGAAGTCATGCAGGTGGTGCTGGAGGAGCGTGTTCCCGTCATTACGACGGGCGCAGGAAACCCCGGCGAGTATGTGCCGGCGCTCAAGGAGATCGGCTCAAAGGTCATCCCTGTGGTTGCATCCGTGGCTCTGGCGCGTCGGCTCGTGCGCACAGGCGTGGATGCTGTGATCGCAGAAGGGACGGAATCCGGCGGTCACATTGGTGAGATCACGACGATGGCGCTCCTGCCGCAGGTGGTTGACGCGGTCGATGTACCCGTCATCGGTGCGGGCGGTATCGGTGACTCGCGCGGCATGGCAGCAGCGTTCGCACTGGGCGCACAGGCAATCCAGATGGGTTCGCGCTTCGTGCTGAGCGAGGAGTGTATTGCACATCCGAACTACAAGAATGCTGTGCTCAAGGCGAAGGATCGTTCGACTGTCGTCACGGGGCGTTCGCTTGGACATCCCGCGCGTGTCCTGCAGAACAAGCTCTCCCGTAAATATGAGGAGATGGAGGCGGCAGGCGCCTCGAACGAGGAGCTCGAGCAGCTCGGCGTCGGCAGTCTGCACCGTGCGACGCACGAGGGTGATGTCGAC
Source organism: Selenomonas sp. oral taxon 920 (assembly GCF_001717585.1). Lineage (NCBI taxonomy): Bacteria > Bacillati > Bacillota > Negativicutes > Selenomonadales > Selenomonadaceae > Selenomonas > Selenomonas sp. oral taxon 920. The sequence goes on along the minus strand of NZ_CP017042.1, from coordinate 1,441,428 downwards.
AACGGATCCGTCATGATCGGCGAGATCTCCGGCATGCTTTCGGACATCAAGCCAGTCGCGCAGATCATAGAGGATATTGTAAATGGTCTGCCGGGGGCATTCGATGCCGCGCGCAAGACCTGTGAGTGAGGAACTGGGCTATGGGAAAACTCGCATTTTTATTCCCCGGACAGGGAGCGCAGGTCGTCGGCATGGGAAAGGACTTTTTCGACACCTATGACCTCGCAAAGAAGCGTTTTGCCGAGGCGGATGAGGCACTTGGCTACTCCATTCGCAAACTCTGCTTCGAGGGACCTGCTGATCAGCTGCAGCTGACCGAGCATACGCAGCCTGCGATCCTCACAGTGGCGGTTATTGCCGCTGAGCTCCTGCGCGCTGAGGGCGTAGAGCCTGAAATTGCAGCGGGGCACAGCCTCGGTGAGTACGCTGCACTCGTTGCGGCGGGCGTGCTCTCCTTCCAGGATGCCGTCCTCCTCGTACACAAGCGTGGTGCCTATATGCAGGAGGCTGTTCCTGTCGGTGAGGGCGCGATGGCTGCGGTCATCGGGCTTGACGATGAGGTGATCATCGAGATCTGCGCTGCGGCAAGCACAGTGGGCGCTGTTCAGGCGGTCAACTTCAACTGCCCCGGACAGACTGTCATTGCGGGTACGGCAAAGGGCGTGGAGAAAGCAGTTGAGATGCTGCAGGAAAAGGGAGCAAAGAAGGCGGTCATTCTGCCGGTCTCTGCACCGTTCCACTCGACGCTGATGGAGCCTGCCGCGAAGAAACTCGCAGCGGAGCTTGACAAGGTAGAGCTGCACGATGCGGTGTTTCCCGTCGTCTCAAACTATACGGGCGGACTTCAGCAGACGGCAGCAGAGATCAAGGCGAATCTCGTGGCGCAGGCGGATCATCCCGTGCGTTGGATCGCGTGCGTCAATACGATGCGCGAATTCGGTGCGGATACCTATGTCGAATGCGGCCCGGGCAAGACGCTTGCGGGCTTCAACAAGCGCATTGACAAAGCACTGAAGAGCCTGAACGTCGAGAATGTGGAATCACTGCAAAAAACACTTGACACACTAAAGAAGTAATGATTAAATGAATTCGGTGCGATTAAGGAGGAAATCCATGCTTCTTAATGGTAAAGTTGCTCTTGTTACGGGCGGTTCTCGCGGCATTGGGCGAGCGATCGCCATTCGGCTCGCACAGGAGGGGGCGAAGGTCGCCGTCAACTATGCGGGCAATCAGGCTGCTGCTGAGGAAGTCAAGTCGATCATTGAGAAGCAGGGCGGTACGGCACTGCTCGTTCAGACGGATGTCTCGGACAGCGCTGCTGCAGCTGAGATGGTCATGCGCGTACACAGTGAACTTGGCGGACTGGATATCCTCGTCAACAATGCGGGCATTACGCGCGACACACTTCTCCTTCGTATGAAGGATGAGGATTTTGACGCGGTTATCGCTACGAATCTCAAAGGCATCTATGCCTGCACGAAGGCTGCTGCGAAGTTTATGACGAAGCAGCGCAGCGGCCGGATCGTGAATCTCTCCTCCGTGGTCGGTGAGATCGGCAACGTAGGACAGGCGAATTACGCCGCGGCGAAGGCGGGCGTGATCGGGTTCTCGAAGGCGGCGGCGAAGGAGTTCGCTCCGCGTGGGGTTACGGTCAATGTTGTTGCGCCCGGCTTTATCGACACCGATATGACAGCGGTTCTCAAAGATGAGATCCGCGCAAAGCTCATTACGGGCATCCCTCTCGGGGCGCTCGGAACACCGGAGCATGTTGCCGATGCCGTACTCTTCCTTGTGAGTGATGCGGCATCGTACATTACCGGCCAGACGCTGAATGTAGACGGCGGCATGGTTATGTAGCATAGAACAATATCTATTAAAGGAGGTGAAAACGCATGGCAACGTTTGACAAGGTTCGCGACATCGTTGTGGAACAGCTCGGCTCTGAGGCTGATGAAGTCACCCTGGAGTCCACCTTCATTGACGATCTTGGCGCAGACTCGCTCGACATCGTTGAGCTCATTATGGCTTTCGAGGAGGAATTCAATGTAGAAATCCCCGATGAGGCTGCTGAGAAGATTAAGACGGTTCAGGATGTCGTCAACTACATCGATCAGAACAAGTAAGACGCTGTGACCTATGGTCACAATTGAGCACAAAACTGGTCTTTTAGGGAAATCCCGTGACAGCTCAGGCGCACGGGATTTTTCTCAAAAGACATATGACTTTGCATATGATCAGGGCGGCGTACGCCCTGCTGTGATACATCCGCCTTCCATCCGGAGGGATACTCAAAGGACAATGGTTGGAGGGGGAGCCAAAACTTCTTGCGGAGAGAAAAGGTGCTCGATGAACACCTTGCTGCTGTGTAGCATACTCTCCCGATTGGAGGGCTTATATGAGACTACCCGAGGTGAGGATTGGCAATAAAGTTGCCACCGTCCCCATCATTCAGGGCGGTATGGCGATTCGCATCACCACGGCGCGGCTCGCAGCCGCTGCTGCAAATGAGGGCGGAATCGGACTCATCGCGGCCTCCGGCATGAAGCCGCAGGAACTGCGCTATGAGATTCGGCTCGCGCGCTCACTTTCTCCCAATGGGATCATCGGCATCAACGAGATGGTCGCGGCAAGCGACTTTTCGGATGCCGTTAAAACTGCGATTGACGAGGGGATTGATCTCGTTGTCGCCGGTGCGGGATTCTCCCGTGATATGTTTCAGCTTGGCAAGGATTCCGGCACGCCGATTGTGCCAATTGTCTCCACGGCGAAACTGGCGAAGATTGCCGAAAAGCTTGGCGCGGCTGCTGTTGTCGTCGAGGGCAAGGAGGCAGGTGGGCATCTGGGGACAGATCAGTCCGTACGAAATATCATCTCCGATGTCCGTGCGGCAGTGAAGATTCCGATCTTTGCAGCAGGCGGTGTGCTGACGGGACAGGATATTGCCGACCTGCATAAGATGGGTGCGGATGGCGTACAGCTCGGCTCACGCTTTGCAGCGTGCGTGGAGTCCAACGCGGCTCCGTCGCTCAAAAAATATTATTTGAAATCCAAGAAGGATGATATCGTTATCATTCACAGCCCTGTAGGGCTGCCGGGACGTGCCGTGCGCACACCGTTCTCTGCGCGGATTATGGAGGGCCCCGTACCTCCGACGGTCTGTGACCGATGCTTGAAGCAGTGTGACCATCACTTCTGCATCATCCGCGCACTCTCTCGTGCGCAGCAGGGCGATCTCGAGACAGGTCTTGTCTTTACCGGTGAGTTTATGCCGCGCATTGACCGGATCTTGACGGTTCATGAAATCTACGAAGAGCTGAAGCAGCAGCTTGCGGCAGCGAACTAGGGTGTGCACTCTGGGAAAGGAGTCGATTGGTTTGAAGAAGAGAATTGTCGTCACGGGGGTTGGCCCGATTACGCCGATCGGCATTGGAAAGGACGCCTTCTGGGAGGCACTGCTTGCAGGCAAGAACGGCATTGATCGCATCACCCGCTTTGACGCAACGGACTACGCTGCGCAGATTGCAGGCGAGGTCAAGGATTTCAGCATCGACGGCTATATTGACAAGAAAGAGGCAAAGCGCATGGACCGCTATGCCCAGTTTGCCGTCGTGTCTGCGGGTATGGCAATCGCCGATGCAGGTCTTGATCTCGACCATGTGGATCGTGACCGCATTGGTGCCTATGTCGGTGCAGGCATCGGCGGAATTGAGACAATGCACAGTACATATGAACGGCTCTTTGACAAGGGCCCTGAGCGTGTCAGTCCCTTCTTCATTCCCATGATGATTGCCAACATGGCGGCGGGGCAGGTTGCAATCAACTACGGTCTGCACGGCCCTGTGTCCTGCGTGGTCACGGCGTGTGCGACCGGTGCAAACTGCATCGGTGATGCCTACCGCGTCATGCAGCGCGGCGAGGCAGACATCATGATTGCAGGCGGTACGGAGGCAAGCATCTCCGAGGCAGCGAGCGCGGGCTTTGCTGCGATGAAGGCACTCTGTACGGATCACAACGACGATCCGGCGCATGCTTCCCGGCCGTTCGACAAGAATCGTTCGGGCTTTGTCATGGGTGAGGGTGCGGGTCTGGTTGTGCTCGAAACACTCGAACATGCCGAGGCACGCGGTGCACACATCTATGCCGAGCTTGTCGGCTACGGTTCGAACTCGGACGGCTATCACATTACGAGTCCCGCCCCACACGGCGCATACCAGGCAAAGTGTATGCAGCTTGCACTCAATGATGCTGAGCTGAGGCCGGAGGATGTGGACTATATCAACGCACATGGCACGTCCACGCATATGAACGATCTCTGTGAAACGGAGGCGATCAAGACGGTCTGGGGCGCGGCGGCGAAGGATGTTGCCGTCTCTTCGATTAAGTCGATGACGGGGCATCTCCTCGGTGCTGCGGGCAGCGTCGAGTTGATCACAGCGGCTCTTGCAGTCGAGAACGATATGCTCCCTCCGACGATCAACTACGATACACCGGATGAGGGGTTGGATCTTGACTATGTGCCGAACAAGGCACGTGCGAAAACGGTGCGTGCAGCGATCTCCAACTCTTTTGGCTTCGGCGGGCACAATGCCTGTCTCGTCGTCAAGAAGTATCAAAAGTAATCCAATGGCACATGAAATAACGAAGGAAAGGCGCGCGGCACTCGTGCGCCTTTCTGCGCAGATCGGCGTAACCTTCAGCGAGCTCTCCCTGTTGGATGAGGCGCTGACGCATCCTTCTTACACAAATGAAGCGAAGGATGCCGTGCCGCATAACGAACGCCTGGAGTTTCTGGGTGATGCCGTGCTGGAGCTTGCCTCCAGCACGTATTTGTATGCGCAGTATCCGGAGTGCTCCGAGGGTGAGCTGACGAAAATGCGTGCGAGTCTCGTGCAGAGCGAAACACTTGCCCGACTTGCACGCAGGCTCCATCTAGGCAGCTATCTCCGCCTCGGGCGTGGAGAGCTGCACAATGGTGGAGCCGATCGGCAGAACAACCTCGAGAATGCCTTTGAGGCGGTGATTGGTGCCGTCTATTTGGACGGCGGCTGGGAGGCGGCGCAGGACTACGTGACGCGTCAGCTTGCCTCTGAGGTGCTCTCTGTAGAGCGAACGCACGTTGCGCGCGACTATAAGACAGCCCTGCAGGAGCATATCCAGCAGAAACGCCATGTGAGTATTGTGTACGAGCTGACCGGCGAGACAGGTCCCGATCATGACAAGCGATTCACCACGCGTGTCCTCATCAGCGGACAGCCGATGGGAGAGGGGACGGGGCGCAGCAAGAAGGAAGCGGAACAGCAGGCAGCCGCCGCTGCGCTGGCAGAGATTATCAACTAAATTGGATTCTGCAGCTGCCTCCCCATAGGGAGGCTCTTTTTTATCGGTGCAAAAAATATATTACTCAAACTTCGCAGATAAACAAGCTGAGAATCTGCTTTTCGAGAAAAGATCTGATGAAGCTGACGTTGGAAAAGAAAACAGCGCACGGCGGGGATCCCGTCATGCGCTGGATGGCAGACAATATCTTTATTCACAACGACTCTGCAGGGAACATCAAGGCGGACAAGGAGAAAGTACGCACAGAAGATTGACAGTGTGATTGCTCTCATCATGGCATTCGATCGTACGATCCGCTGAGGGAATGATACGTCGGAATCGGTGTATGAAAATCACGATGTGCGGGTATTTTAGATGGTGATAATCATCAACAAAATTGATACAGTAGGTTCTCGGATATCCAGAACTATTTTATAAACTGCACGGCTTTCTCGTAAATCTCGCCATAGTGGTTGTCAGTGACATTTATAAGTGTGTCTCTCAAAAGTTTAAATTTCATTCCATTTTCTGTAATTGTACCTTTTGGATAAATGCAGTGGACTCCGGCATCATTTCCTCTTTCTTTGGTCAACTTACCGGGAAGATCATGTGCCAATATGTATTCAACCATTGCATTATCTCTTAGACTGTATGCCAGACCGTTTTCTCTTTTATAAAAATAAAAATCATCTGCAATTTCTTGCCTTTGAGGAGAGCGCTTTTCCCAATCCCAAACCTCAATGACGCGAACTTTCAATAATCCGCCCGTTTTATCACTGCCTGCTCCGAACCATGAAACTTGACTATCATCTACGTATAGCGTCCTGGTAACGCCGCCCGCCCCTCGATAATCTTTTGTATACGATGAAGTGACATAGTGATGTGCAGCCTGAACCTCACTGCTGAAAATCAATAAGCAAAAACTTGCAACTACCCCTAATAATATGTTCTTACGCATACCACATTCCTCCTAAGCGCATTAGCTGAGACTTTACTTAGTTCATTCGTCGAAATCAGACAAATCCCTGCTTATATTATGAACACTTTATTGATTGGAGTGTGGTTTTCATAAATCTATTCAGCAGAATTTTTCGTTTACAGGACAAGCCTCAGAATTATTTTGGCGGCTTGTCCTTTTTATTTGGGCAGACGGCGGCGAGTAAGGCGTCAATGAGGAGCCCTTACGTCTTTGGGCACTCATTCATCGCCCGCACCTTGGCGCATTGCTCAGGGGTGAGGGCGATCTTGCCGCGGTCGAGGGAGAGGAGTCCCTCTGCACGGAGGCGGTCAACGCTGCGGTTGACCGTCTTTAGGCTCGTGCCGATGGCATCAGCAATGTCCTGTCGGCGCATGGGAAACCGGACAGCGACATCGCATGCGGGCAGATTTTTTTGCAGGTAGGCGAGGAGGCGCGATTGAACCGTCATGTATTTGATCTGACCGTATTCGTCCGAAACAGGCCAAGATTTTCGTGCGATCATACAGGCGACGGCAAACGCTGCTCCCGCGTCGCGTTGGAGCCACGCAGCGAACGCGTCGATGCTGACGGCAAGCAGATCGCACACCGTCTCCGCCTCACACGTCGCGGCGTAGTACGGCGTGCCTGCAAGAGCCTCGTACTCGCCGAGGAATGTGGGCGGGTCGGCGATGGCAAACACATACCGATCGCCGCTTGAGAACTCATTGATGATGCGCACGCGCCCCGCGAGGAGGATGTAGACCGTGTCGGCATGCGTCCCCTTGCAGCGGATGATCTCGTCGGGCTGGAATGTGAGCGGCCGCGCAGCGTGCAGCAGGTGTGGCGGTATCTCGGGGAACGACGGCAAACGCATGATGACTCTCCTCCCAGTGCAGTCTCTTCCTATTTTAACGAAAAAAACGCGCGCTGAAAAGTCATATGTCCTTTTTTTTCGTTTGGCATATTTGGTACAATCAAAAAAGAAAGGGGAGTGCGGTATGCGTTCGGACAGCGTGCAGAGCAAGCGTGTGGAAGTGATGGCAGGGCTGACATCGTTCTTTGCCATCTCGTACATCATCATCGTCAACCCGTTGATTCTTGCAGACGGCGGAATCCCGGCGGAGCTGAGCGTGTTCGCGACGATATTCGCCTCGGCGGTCGGGTGTCTGCTGATGGCACTCTGGGCGGATGCGCCGATCATCTTGACCCCCGGCATGGGGATCAATGCATTCTTCACATATACTGTCGTGATGAACATGGGGTTCCGTTGGCAGGAGGCACTTGCCATCTCGCTCGTCTCGGCACTCATCTTCTTCGCGCTGGCGGTGACGCGCGCGGGCAGGGTTCTGGCGGATGCTGTGCCGAAATCGTTGAAATACGCAGTGACGGCGGGCATCGGGTTGTTCCTCGTGGAGATCGGACTGGAGAAGGCGGAGCTGATCCGTGCCGGCGAGAACTCGATCCTCGCGCTCGGTGATCTGCAAAATCCGTCTGCGCAGCTCGCGCTTCTCGGTCTCGTGTTGAGCCTGCTGTTCTACCAGCAGCGGGTGAAGGGCGGTTTTTTCATCGCCATCCTCATTGTGACGGTCATCGCCAATGTGTTCGACCTCGTCCACGCGAATACGATTGAGATTGATATGACGCGGCTCGGCGAGTACGGCGCACTGCTCTTTGTAGAGGACTTCTCCTCCGTGCTGACGATTTCGTTCTGGCTTGCAGTATTCTCGATGACGATGATCCTCGTCTTTGAGTCCATCGGATTGCTCGAAGGACTGCTGCCCGATACGGAGAAGTTCCGCAACGCGTTCCGCGCCTCGTCGCTGACAGCCGTGTTCTCCTCGGTGCTTGGGACAAGCCCGACGGTTGCTGCCGCAGAGAGTGCGGCGGGCATCGTAGAGGGGGGACGGAGTGGACTGACGGCACTCATCGGCGGCGCACTGTTCCTGCTCACGCTCGTATTCATCCCCCTGCTCGCCTACGTTCCGCAGGCGGCTGTTGCGCCGGTCATCATCATCACAGGGGCTCTGATGATGCAGCAACTTGAAAATATCCACTTTCAGGATTTCTCAGAGTGGTTCCCGGCGTTTCTCATCATCGTGCTCATCCCGCTGACAAACAGCATCTCGACGGGTTTGGCGTTCGGTTTCGCCGCGCACCCGATGATGAAGGTGTTTACGGGCCGCCGGCGCGAGCTCGGCACGCTCTCTTACGTCCTCGGCGTACTGTTCCTCCTGCAGCTTATCTTTGAAGCGATGCAATGAGCGCACTCCACTAGGGTATAGACCGCTATGTCGGTTTTCGATAAATGTTCTTCACTGTCATGAAAGAGAGGTACACATCATGCCAACCCCACACATTGCAGCTGCAAAGGGCGAAGTCGCCGAGCGCATTCTCCTGCCGGGTGATCCGCTCCGCGCCAAGTACATCGCCGAGAACTTCCTCGAGGGTGCGAAAGAGTACACGAACATTCGCAACATCCTCGGCTACACCGGCACATACAAGGGGCATCCCATCTCCGTGCAGGGGACGGGCATGGGGATGCCGTCGATCTCCATCTATGTCAACGAGCTCATCCGCGAGTATGGCTGCAAGACGCTGATCCGCATCGGCAGCTGCGGCGCATGCCACAAGGACATCCACATCCGCGACGTCCTCATCGCGCAGGCGACGACGACCGACTCCTCCATGCCGCGCAACATCTTCGGCTCTGCGGTCAACTTTGCGCCAGTCGCGGACTTTGATCTGCTGCGCTCCGCATATCAGGCCGCCGTCGACAAAGGCATCGCCGTGCGCGTCGGAAATGTGATGTCGCAGGATCGCTTCTACGATGACGAACTCGACATTCAAAAGCTCGCGAGCTACGGCGTCCTTGGTCTGGAGATGGAGGCAGCGGCACTCTACCTCATCGCGGCGAAGTTCGGCGTGCGCGCGCTCGCACTCTTTACCGTCAGCGACCACCTCGTCAGCGACGAGCCGCCTTCCACGGCAGAAGAGCGTCAGACATCGTTCAGCGAGATGATTGAGATTGCACTGGAGGCGTCGATCGCCTAATCATAGGAGGAGATAGCAATGACCGGTATCAAACGTGTATTCCTCATCGTCCTCGACAGCTTCGGCATCGGGTGTGCACCGGACGCAGCGGACTTCGGCGACGGGCGCTGCAGCACGCTCGCATCGCTGACGACATCGCCGGAACTGCACGCACCGAACCTCACGAAGCTCGGTCTCTTTAACATCGACGGCGTCGGCTGCGGTACGCCCGCAGACAGCCCCATCGGTGCTTTTGCACGGCTGCGGGAGCTCTCACGCGGCAAGGACACGACGATCGGACACTGGGAAATCGCAGGCATCGTCTCCGAGCAGCCCATGCCGACGTATCCGAACGGATTCCCGACGGAGATCCTCGAGCGGCTCTCGGCGGCGTGCGACGGGAAGAAAATGCTCTGCAACAAGCCCTACTCCGGCACGCAGGTCATCCACGACTACGGGCGCGAGCAGGAGGAGACGGGCGGACTCATTGTCTACACGTCGGCGGACAGCGTGCTGCAGATTGCGGCGAACGAGGCCGATGTCCCCGTCGAGCGTCTCTATGACTACTGCCGTTCGGCACGCGAGATCATGCAGGGCGAACACGGCGTCGGACGCATCATTGCACGGCCGTATGTCGGCAGCTATCCGAACTACGAGCGCACAGCGCATCGTCACGACTTCTCCCTCGACCCGACGGGCGAGACAATGATGGACGCGCTCGTGCGGCAGGGGCGTGAGGTCATCGCCGTCGGCAAGATCAGCGACATCTTCGCGGGGCGCGGCATCACGCGCAGCACGGGTGTCAACGAGAACAACGCCGACGGCATGGAAAAGACACTGCGCATTCAGCAGGAGGACTTTACGGGGCTGTGCTTCGTCAACCTCGTCGATTTCGACATGACGTATGGACACAGGCGCGACATCGCGGGCTATGCGCGCGCGACAACGGAGTTCGATGTGCAGCTCGGCACATTCATGGAGCATATGCGCGAGGACGATGTGTTGATGATTACGGCCGACCACGGCTGCGACCCCGGCGCACCCGGCACAGATCACACGCGTGAGTACGTGCCGCTCCTCGTCTACGGCGCACCGATCCGCAAAGGGGTCAACCTCGGGACGTACCCGACCTTTGCCATGATCGGCGCGACGGTGGCGGATGCGTTCGGTGCGGGGCTGACGACGAAGGGCGAGAGCCTGCTGCCGCGCATTCTTGCACACTGAGGAGGACGTACCCATGCGCATGTATGACCTGATTACGAAGAAAAAGCACGGCGGCGCGCTCACTGCCGAGGAGCTGCGCTGGATGGTCGAAGGCTACGTCGCAGGCAAGATTCCCGACTACCAAATGTCCGCCATGCTGATGGCAATCTGGTTCAGCGGCATGACGGCACAGGAGACGACGCAGCTGACGATTGCAATGGCGGACTCGGGTGACCGCGTCGACCTCTCGGCGATTGCCGGCAAAAAGGTGGACAAGCACTCCACCGGCGGCGTCGGCGACAAGACGACGCTCATCTGCGCCCCGATTGTCGCCGCCTGCGGTGGGCGCGTCGCGAAGATGAGCGGCCGCGGTCTCGGGCACACGGGCGGCACCGTGGACAAACTGGAGGCCATCCCCGGCTATGAGACGGCGATTTCGCGCGAAAAATTCTTCTCCATCGTGAACGAATGCGGCGTGTCCGTCATCGGGCAGTCGGGCAACCTCGCGCCGGCGGACAAAAAACTCTACGCGCTGCGCGACGTGACGGCGACGGTCGACTCAATCCCGCTGATCGCGTCCTCCATCATGAGCAAGAAGCTCGCCGCCGGCTCGGACTGCATCCTCCTCGACGTCAAGACGGGCTCGGGCGCGTTTATGAAGACGCTAGACGATGCCATCGCACTTGCACAGACAATGGTTGCCATCGGCGAGGGTGCAGGGCGGCGCACCGTCGCACTGATTACCGACATGGACACGCCGCTGGGGCTCGGCATCGGCAACAGCATCGAGGTCGCGGAGTCGATGGACGTGTTGTGCGGCAAAGGACCGCATGACCTGACGGAGGTGTCGCTCCAGCTCGCGGAGAACATGCTCTACCTCGTCGGCAAGGGCACGATTGAGGAGTGCCGCCGCATGGCGGAGCAGTCGATCGCAGACGGATCGGCGTTCGAGACATTCTGCACGATGGTGCGGCGGCAGGGCGGTGACGATGCTGTGCTGCGCGACACCTCGAAATTCCCGCAGGCGGCCGTGCAGGTGCAGATCCGTGCCAATGCGGACGGCTACATCACGTCCATGGACGCGGAGAAGATCGGCGAGGCGAGCGTCGTGCTCGGTGCGGGGCGTGAGACGAAGGACAGTCCAATCGATTTCGCCGCCGGTCTCATCCTGTACAAGAAATATGGCGACGCAGTGAAGGCAGACGATGTCATCGCAACGCTCTACACGGACAGCGCACAGCGCGGCGACAGCGCGGCGCAGCTCTACCGCGAGGCGATTACCATCGGCACAGAGAAGCCGCCCGTCCGTCCGCTCGTCTATGCCCGTGTGGAGAAAGACAAGGTCGTTCGGTACTAACCACATACTCCTATGGGGGATTTTGTATGTTTTTCTTCGTCAACTTGCTCGGCCTTGTTGTGTTCCTCGGAATCGGGGTGCTCGCATCGCGGAACCGCAAGGAGATCCAGTAGCGTTCGGTCGCCTCTCTGCTCACGCTGAACCTCATGCTCGCGTGGTTCCTGACCTCGTTCGAGATTGGGCGTGAGATGATTACAGCCGCCGCAGCCGGATTCACGGAGCTGATCAACATCTCGTACGTCGGCATCGCGTTCGTGTTCCCCGACTGGGTCCACGTGCCGCAGATGAACTTCTTTGCTGCGGCACTGCTGCCGATTCTCTTCGTCGTGCCGCTCTTTGACATCCTCACGTATTTCGGTATTTTGCCGTTCGTCATTCGTTGGATTGGCAAGCTGCTCACATTTCTTACGCGCGCGCCGAAGTTCGAGTCATTCTTCGCCATCGAGATGATGTTTCTCGGCAATACGGAGGCACTCGCTGTGTCGAAACTCCAGCTCATGAAGATGAGCAAGGAACGCGTGCTGACCATCGGTCTCATGTCGATGAGCTGCGTGACGGCGGCACTTATTGCCGTCTATGTCAAGATGATGCCGGCGGAGTATGTCGTCACGGCAATCCCGCTGAATGTCATCAACGCGCTGCTCGTCTCCTCGCTCCTCCATCCCGTGAAGGTTGCACCGGAGGAGGATACGATTGCAACAATCCACGAAGGAGGCGGGCGCGAGCCGTTCTTCTCCTATCTTGCGGAGTCGATCATCGGCGCAGGACGCCTCGTGCTCATCATCTGTGCGAACGTCATCGCCATCGTTGCGCTGCTCAAGTGTGTCGACCTCCTCCTCGGCGTTCTGCACCCATCGCTCTCGCTTGAGCTCGTTCTCGGCGTCATACTGTTCCCATTCGCGTGGCTGCTTGGCCTTGCGCCGGCAGAGGCATTCCAGATTGCCCAGTACATGGGGACGAAGTTCATCACGAACGAGTTTGTCGTCATGCTGCAGATCCAGGATGTCGTCCGTACGTGGCCCGCGCATATGCAGGCCGTGATGACCGTGTTCATTACGTCATTCGCCAACCTCGGGACGATCGGCATCATCCTCGGCTGCTTTAAGGGGCTCGTTGACGGCGAGCGCAACACGATCGTCGCACGCAATGTGTCCTACATGATACTGTCCGGATTGCTGGTCTCCTTGCTGTCTGCCGCAATCTGCGGATTGTTTGTCTGGTAGGCGGAGCTTGTACCGGTGCAATCATGACCACCCGTCAAACGGGTGGTCATGATTGTATAAAAGAAAACCACGCGCCTATCGCGTGGTTTTCTTTTATCTTGATTCACTGTCCGCAAGTTCTCTCCAAGAAATAAATTGTTTTTAACCTTTTTCCTTCAGCTGTGCTTTGATAAGAAATGATAGAGGCGGCTCCGAAGACTAATTTTATACCTCGATTATTATCAGAACTCTTTAGAGTAATCTCTAATCCCTCGTCCCATGATCCAGTCAGGTTCTCCATGTACATCTTTTGCGGAAGATCCATCATAGATTTCCACTGACTCCATTTTCCGTACATTGTGTTTTCCTCCAATTCTATCATTAATCACCATATCTTGTTTTTATCCGTTTTTTGGGGTAAATTATTTCTAAAGAGGGAGACACTTCTGAGCTTTCTGAAGTGGTAAACTAAAACTGGACACAGAGGGGGTAGAAAATGGACACTGTTTGCAGTATCCTGTACACAGGATGACAGGCAGCGGACAGCCTATCTCCCGATGCAGACAGGAGGTTGCCACGTGAAGTACACCAAGGAGCAACGTTTGGACATAGGCCGTCGGATCTACGACGGCGAGCTTACGAGATATGAAGCAGCAGAAGAATATGGGATCAGCGAGCAGACCGCACGGGATTACATGCGCCACTACCGGGATGCCAACCAGCTCCCGCCGAAAAGGGGTGTGCGCAGCTGCTTGGGTCTTGCCAAGACCAAATCCATACCAGTTCCCACCGGCCTGGAAGATCTCCAGTCCATGACGAAAGAAGAACTCATCGACGCCCTCGTTATGGCAAGGATCACAGAGGCACGCTTAAAAAAAGGTTATCTGGTGGAAGGAGTTGGTGCGGAAAAGACGTTCATTCCTATCGGCAGGAAGAATACCAAGTAGTCATGGAGCTTTCCGGACAGTTCCCCATCCGGCTGCTCTGTACAAAGACCGGAATCCCACGCAGCAGCTTCTACAACTGGAAGAAGAGCGTGGAACATCCACCCGAACAGAAGAAACGGCTTGTGCAGAGCATCGGATTGTTTCAGGAATACCATGGGCGCTTTCCCTCCCATGGCTACCGCTGGCTGAATGCCAAGATCCGATTGGACAAAGGAATCGTATTTTCCGATCCCTATGCCCATAAATGCTGTAAGATCGCAGGGATCAAGAGCCTTTGCAAACATTACAGCTACAAGAAGGAGGGCGATCCGTCCAGAACCTATCCGAACTTGTTGCTTGCAGGAATCAACATCACCGGCCCCATGGAATGTGTGGTGAGTGATATGACCGCTTTTTATGTGGAGCGCACATACTACGAGCTCACACTATATATGGATTTGTGGAATGACGAGCTCATTGCCCACGCGCTCTCATCCAAGCGCGGCGATCGCATGACCTACCTCGACGGCTTGCAGGACGTGCTTGCGTTCAAGAAGCAGTATCCGAATCAGAAGCTCATCCTGCACAGCGATCAAGGCTCTGTTTACGCATCCAAGAGCTACAACGAACTCCTGCCCATGTACAACATTGTCAGGTCAATGTCCAGAGCCGGCACACCGACAGACAATGCCGCGATGGAGGCGATTAATGGTTGGATCAAGGCCGAACTCTTTACAGATTTCCATATTACTTCGCCGGAGAATGTCCCCGCTCAGGTATCCGACTACATTCGCTTCTTCAACGCGGAGCGCCCTGCATATGCCCTTGGATACCTTACGCCGAAGCAGTATCGGGAGCAGTTCGCGCCAAAGCACGAAGGTGCGGCTCCTTGATACGTGTCCTTTGAATGGAGGTCATGGATATTCTGTGTATCACATCTTCGATGAATATGTACAGTATCTCAATTCTAATGACTAATTTTTAGGTTTTTGTGTCCAGTTTTTGTTGACTAGTGCATTCCTCTCGTACATTCACTTTTCTACCATCTCGAAGCATGCCTATTTTTTTCTTTCCTTCTTTATCTGTTCTGTCTCTATCGATTTCTTTCTCTATATCTAATGAGGTGAAGTCTTTGCCCTTTGCCGTAAGAGATACATCACGTCCTGTAATAGTTGAGCCCTTGACGGTCAGATCACGCTCTTCTGCGGTGACATTGGTGTTTCCACCCGACGCGATACGGCTTCCTGCGTATTCGTGGGTCGTATTCTCCATGCGGCTGTAGGATTTGCTCGCACCAAAAGCTGATATTGAGCGAGAATGTCGCGTTTGTGAGCAGGTTCTCCTTCTTGAACGCGTCGTGAATCATCCGCCCCGTTTGGTAGGCGTAAGCAGCTTTGAGTCGGTCGTCCTGCACCTCGCCGATGCGGCTCAGTGGGGCAGAGAGCGACTGCCCAAGATCAAGGAGTCCGTGGCTGAAGTGACGGTAAGCCCTGTCGTTTTGCTTTCCTGTGTGATGCTCTCGCGGTAGACGTTGTCTTTGCCGTCAAGATGTGTCTCCTTCGCCGTGATGGTCGCATCTTTGTCCGCGAGGATTGCACTCGATGAGATATGTGCTTTTGAACACTTTTGTTTGATCTGTTGAGGTTTAGCTGAAAGGATATAGCAGCATTTTTCGATAATCAATTGTGCCATCTCTTTTTAGCGGCATAGTATAAAAAAATTCGGGCTGTATTATGGGAGGTGTTGACAGTTGTTCATAAAAGAGTTGATCTCTCTGCTCTAGGTCTGCTGTACTGTGAAGAATGGTTAATTGTTCTGCAGTATATTTTGCCAATGCTTTTGATAAATATTTGTAGTCCGGAGAGGTTAGATCGACCTTCGGATTAATCAGGAGCGTAACATGAAACGGCTCGGATTGGATGATATAGAACCCCACGCTTCCATACACATAAAACTTATTCTCCTGATAGAACAACCCCATATCCTTTTCCCATGTGTATACTTCTTTGTCAAGGACTTCATAGTGTCCGCCATACCTTGTCCATCCCTCCAAATGCATGTCCCATAGTGCCAGGTCATTATATTCATTGCAATGAACGAGTATTTGCCCTCTATGAAAAACCTCCACATAATATTTTCCGGAACTAAATGGTGCATATGGTGGATCGAACCATGTGACCAGCCAATATTTAAATCCGAATAGAATCTGATAAAGGATCCATACACTTAATAAAGTGCCGCACAGCTTGCCTCCGCGGAGAACTATCTTTTTGATACGATCTATCACCATAGGTCAATCCTCCGACAAGGAAACAGTTCCTTGAATTTCTGCTGTCCATGGGAAGGACTGTAGATATCCAAGGCTTGGAGTTTTCTCGTATGTCCTTTTTGGCATTTGCAATCGCTCTTTTTCTTGCAACGATCAGAGATAGGTGATTATATCTGCTGCGGATTTTTTGGGTACATAGTAATCTCTGCTTTCGTCTACATAGTAGTCGAGAGTATCCTCTGTCCCTGCTTCCACAATGGTACTCTTGTGATCGGGATAACCAAGAGCCAAGACCATACATACATCAAAACCTGCGGGGATTTTTACGGCTTCACTCAAAAATTTCCTGTTTATCGATCCCAGAATACAACTTCCAATGCCATGCGACCAAGCTGTGATAGCCATAGCGTCAAGGGCAATGCCTGCATCAATATCAGTGAAAGGATGGGTTTTTCCCGGTTTTAACACAACGATGTAGGCTGTGGGCTGCTGTGTTTCTGTTGGAGTACCAATTTCCTTCGGGAGTTTCGCAGCCCAACGAAAGCAGGACTGCAGTTTCTTTACGATATCAGGAGAACTAATCACCAGATATCTCAACACCTGACCATTCAAGGCGCATGAGCGCATACGAGCAGTGTCTGCAATTTCTTGCAAAACTTCCTGTGGGATAGATTCTTGCCTAAAGCGTCGATAAGAGCGGCAGCCGGTGTATAGTTTGTGTAAGTCTATCTTCATGATCTGCACCTTCCTTTAGAAACAGCCTCGTTTATTTTTCTCCGTTGCATTTGTACTTTGCTGATGATTAAGGAAGCACTGATAAATTCAGCAGCGCCATCTTGACGCATCTTTTTTGCCCGCACTGTGTCGGCAAATCCTCCACATAGCTTTGGCTATGCGTCCGGTTTGCCTCCTTGTTCGGACAAAAAAATCTACGCCAACCTGACGGACTTCATTTTATCAGCGATTTCTTAAATCATAACTTACAGAATATATTTTGTAAAGAATACGCTTATAAGCTGTATTGCTGTCTAAGGAGTGATTTTCCCCAAAAATTTCATACCAGAGAGATTCCATTCGTCAATTCGGCGTTTGGAATCTCTTTTTCTTTGCAAAGAATCATTAGGCAATCCCCTTCGTTCTGTGTTATAATTTTCTTATATTTGAAACATGGGAGGGGAAGACCGTTGTTTGCAAGGATCTATGCTGCGACGACCCTCGGGATAGACGGTCGGATGATCGACGTTGAGGTGGATGTGTCGCCCGGGCTGCTGGGGTTTGAATTTGTGGGGGATTCCACCCTTGGAGAAACTGTCATGTCTTTAACGTTCCATATACTATGAGCATCTGTTGATTCCAAATGAAAAGGGGGGATTATATGTATATGAAGCCCCTGCGCTTGATTCTTCTGCTCCTTGCGCTCGTCCTGCTCGCGGTGTTCGCCTATCGCGCGTATGTGGAGCAGGAGGGACGCGCACAGCTCCTCACGGGAACGGTGGAGGCGACGCGCGTCGAGGTCAGCGCAAAGGAGAGTGGCTACATCGACGAGATCCTCGTGCACGAGGGGATGGCGGTGCGGGCGGGCGACGTGGCGGCACGCATCGGACGGCGTGATCTCACGGCGGCGCGCCTGCGCGATGAGGCGGCCCTTGCCCATGCCCAGACGAATCTCGCGCGCACGCAGAGCGGCAGCCGCGCAGAGGACATCCGTGCGGCCACAGAGCGCACCCGCGGGGCACATGCCGCTGCGGAGCGTGCGAGCGCCGACTATGCACGCGGTACGGAGCTCCTCGCAGAGGGCGCCATTGCACAGCAGGCGTTTGACGCCCTGCGTGAGGCGCGTGACACGGCGGATGCCAATCTGCACGCACGCGAGGAGGAGCAGCGGCTGCTGGAGAACGGCAGCCGCCCCGAGGATATCCGGATGGCAGAGGAGGATGTGCGGCGGCAGCAGGCAATCCTCGCGATGGATGACTCTGTGATCGATGACCTCACCATACGCATACCGCGTAATGGTATTATCTTGACGAAGAACTATGAGGCAGGCGAGTTTGTCCGTACAGGAGCATCCGTTGCAACCCTCATCGACCCTGCGGATATCTGGATCAAGATCTATGTGACGACCGATATGCTCGGGGGCATTCATCTCGGCGATCCGGCACGCGTCTACATCGATGGGCAGGCGGAGCCGCTGCACGGCATTATTGCGGAGATCAGCGACGCGGCAGAGTTCACGCTGCGCCAGAGCATCACGAAGAATGAGCGGGCGAACCTCGTCTTTGGCGTAAAGGTCGCGGTGGATAATACCATGGGCATTCTAAAGCCCGGCATGCCTGCGGATGTAGAGCTGGGGGCGCATCATGGAACGTGAGGCGCATACGGGCGATATGCCTGTGATCGTAACGCATGAGCTCACGCGTGTCTTTGGCAGCTACACCGCCGTCGATCATCTGAACCTCTCCGTGCCGCGCGGCGCGATCTACGGATTCATCGGATCGAACGGCTCGGGAAAGTCCACGGCGATCCGCATGATCTGCGGCATCCTCCCGCCGACAAGCGGCACAGCGTTCGTGCTCGGCTGTGACACGGCGGTGCATCCGAAGCGTGTGCGTCAGTCGCTCGGCTATATGTCCCAACGGTTCAGCCTCTACACGAATATGACGGTGCGCGAGAATATGATGTTCTACGGCGGACTCTACGGCCTCACGCGCACGGAGCGGCGTACGCGCACGGAGGAAGTGCTCGTGCGCATGCAGCTCACGGAGAAAGCGGATGTGCTCGCGGGTGGTCTTTCGGGCGGGCAGAAACAGCGGCTCGCGCTCGGCTGCGCGATTCTCCACCGTCCTGCGCTCCTCGTGCTCGACGAGCCGACGTCTGCCGTTGACCCCACGTCGCGGCGGCTCTTTTGGAATCTGCTCTCGGAGATGGCGGGCACGGAGCGGACGACGATCTTCGTCACAACGCATTTCATGGATGAGGCGGAGCACTGCGATGCGATTGCCTTTCTGCAGCAGGGCAGGAAGATCGCCTCCGGCTCGCCGACGGCGCTGAAGGAGGAACTGCCTGCGCGTCTCTACGTCCTGCCGCAGGAGAGTGCGGAGGCGGGGACGGCGGCGCTGCGGGCGGCAGGCGTGCCCTATGACGAGGTCTATGTGTTCGGACGGCAGGTGCGTGCGCTTGTCTCGCGGGATGTGACGCTGCCCTCGGCGCTGGGAGCACAGGCGTCCGCGCTGACGATGGAGGATGTCTTTATCTACTACGATCGGCGGCAGAGGGGGTGAGCGGCTTGCGGATTCTGGCGCTTCTCGTCAAGGAGCTCATTCAGATGCGGCGTGACCCCATGACCGTCGGCGTGACCTTTCTCCTGCCGGTCATCTATCTCATCGTGTTCGGCTTTGCCATCCGCACGGACGTGCGGCACCAGTCCACGGTCGTATTCGATCAGTCGCGGAGCGAGGAGAGCCGCAATTTCCTCGCGGCAATGACGGCAAGCGGCTATTTTGACCTGCGCTGCATCGCGTGGAGCTACGATGAGCTGAACGAGCGGATCGAGCGCGGCGATGCAAAGATCGGCATTGTCTTTCCGCCCGATCTTGTACGGGAGGCAAACGCGGGGCACACCGTGCCGATTCAGGCGATTGTCGACGCCTCGGACTCCATCGCCTCGACCTCTGCCATCGCCGCCCTGACGGGGCTTGGCATGCGGGTGCAGCCCGTCGCTGTGCGCGGGGCGCCCGTGGCTGCGCCTGCCTACGACGTGCGCATCCGCGCGTGGTACAACCCCGATGCCGTCACCGCCTACTACATGCTGCCCGCACTCATGGGCATCATCCTCACGATCACCATGGTGCTCATGGTCTCCATGTCCATCGTGCGCGAACGCGAGGCGGGCACGCTTGAGCAGCTCCTCGTAACGCCGCTGCATATATGGGAACTGCTTGTCGGCAAGATTCTGCCCTACATCATGCTCGGCTACATCCAGACGACGATCTGCATCCTCGTCGCGCTCGCCATCTTTGATGTGCCCCTGCGCGGGAGTATCCTGCTCCTCTATGCACTCACGACACTCTTCCTTCTCGCCTCGCTCACGATGGGGCTCATGATCGCATCGCTCGCGCAGAACCAGCTGCAGGCGGGACTCATGAGCATTGCAACGCTCCTGCCGGGCATCCTCCTCTCGGGCTTCATGTTCCCGCGCGAGGCGATGCCCACATTCTTTCAGTACCTCAGCCTCGCTATCCCCATGACACACTACATCGAGATTCTGCGCATGATCTTCCTAAAGGGCGGCGGCATCGCGGCGCTCTATCAGCAGAGTGCCTTTCTCGCGCTCTTCACTTTCGTATTCTTCGGCACCGCCGTGCGGAAATTCAAGCGATCAGTATTGTAGATTCTCAGTGGAGCTTTTCCTCGATGGGGACTGGTGTCCGATCAGCGGCATTTTCCCGATGGCGAATACGGCGCGGGAACATGGGCTGACCGAGTTTACGCTGCACAGTCAAATGTGGAAGGCACTGACACCCTCTGAGTCACACACAGCAGAGCAGAAAAAGGATGCAGCCTTTACCGATGTCTTTGCGGATGTGCAGGGGCAGTATCAAGCGAAGCGTGCACTTGAGATTGCAGCGGCGGGAGGGCATAATGTCCTCATGGTCAGTGTGCCCGGCTCGGGCAAGACGATGCTGGCACGTCGGATGCCTTCAATTTTGCCGGAGTTGACGAAAGAAGAAGCCATCGAGATCACGAAGATTTACAGTGGATTTATCGAGACGTTCATCGAGAAACTGGGTGAGAAGTACAACATCCGCGAGATTGCCTTTGACCGCTGGGGCGCAGTGCAGATGGTGCAAAATCTCGAAAGGATAGGCTTCACGGTTGTCCCGTTCTGGCAGGGCTTCAAGGGTATGAGTCCGCCGACCAAGGAGCTGATGAAGCTGACGCTGGAAAAGAAAATAGCGCACGGCGGGCATCCCGTCATGCGCTGGATGGCAGACAACATCTTCATTCGCACCGACCCTGCCGGGAACATCAAGGCAGATAAGGAGAAGTCCACCGAGAAGATCGACGGCGTGATCGTGCTTATCATGGCGCTTGACCGTGCGATTCGGTGTGGGAATGATACCTCCGCATGTGTCTATGATGAGCGAGGAATTTTGTTGCTGTGAATTAGTGTTTATTCGAGCGGTTCCGGTTTTGATAGCGTAATCTTGTCATATGCTCCGTTTTTCTTATCCTCCGGATGGGGCTCCAATCCGATGATGGTAATATCTTTCTGTTCAGGTCCATACACCCAGTACATTCGCATAGCGCGACTGGTTCGATTCTCCAAATAAGACTGCCAGACCTTTCGTCCGTATCGTCTGGTTAAATCTGGGATTTCATGTGTATGGAGACTCGGATAGAACGGATTGCCAGAAAGAAGTTTTAAGGCTTTGCCCCATTTTTTATAGAGGTTGGCATCTGCTTTTGAAATACTTCCATCCATGTTCTCTTTGTGCAGACGCATCCACAGTTCAAGCATTTCAGGAATACCCATATGAATCGAAAAATCCATATTCAGAATCCGGAGAGGTCAATCGGTGCAGAAACTTTTCCTGCATTCAGATTGCGAATCGATTCATCCATCATCTGCAGAGTACGCTTTGATACTTCTGCCGGACGTATCAACTCGCGCGGCTCTAAGAGAATGATGCCGTTATCATATTCCTGGACTTCATAATAATCATATTTTGCACCACGCAATGTCAGACGCTTCTTTGAATCCAAATGAGCTTGATAGCGACCTTTGATTACAGCTTGCATCATTTACCTCCGTTCATGAAAGTGGGATTTCCCACACTTGATAGGCTTAGTATAAATCAAATTCGGATATTGTGCAAGACATGGGGATTAAAACATCACAGTGGTCAAAAAATACAAATATGAAATGGAGGTTTCCATGAACCTATTCAGCAAACTCTTTCGTTCACGGGACAAGCCTATGAATCATCTCGGCGGCTTGTCCTTTTTGTTTGGGCAGACTGCGGCGGGCAAGGCAGTCAACGAGCGGACGGCAATGCAGACGACGGCAGTCTATGTCTGTGTCCGCATTCTAGCGGAATCCATTGCGGGGCTGTCGATTCATGTCTATGCATACAAAGGGCAGGGAAAAGAGCGTGTGTATCTACCTCACTTTCGTTGGATTTTCTATATATTTTCATTATACTACAGTCCACCCAATAATATGATCAGAAACACATAAAAAACACTAACTTTAATTTTTCGACTTGCATTAACAAAAGAACTGTGCTATTATTTCTAACAGGTCGTATGAACGATATGCAGACAGAAGGGAATCACCATGACAAAGCCCCCCCATCGACAGATGAACAAATTCGGTTCTTGTCCCTTTGCTACGGCGCAAAAACTCATCGCAGGGAAATGGGCGATCCTCATCATGCGTACCCTTGCCGCCGGTGCAAGGCGCTTTGGCGAAATTCAAAAGGAAGTCGGCGCAACACAGGCGACACTTGCCACACAGCTGAAAACGCTTGAATATGAAGGCCTGCTGACACGCACCGCCTTCCCCGAAGTCCCGCCGCGCGTCGAATACGAGCTGACGCCAATCGGTTACGCGTTCACCCCCGTCCTCGATTGCATTGAAGTGTGGGGAAACCGCTACATCGACTATCTGCATCAACACACGACACAGGCAGAATCTCTGCCGCAGGAAGAACCCACTCTATCATCACATAACGAAAGGTGATGCCACATGAAAATCACATATTGGTCCGACTACGCCTGTCCCTTCTGCTACATCGGAGAGACACGCATGAAAAAAGCCATTGCCGCGATGGACACCACCGAGCCGATTGAACTTGAAATGAAAGCGTTCCAGCTTGATCCAAATGCACCGCGAAAATCCGTAGGCAACATGACCGACCTCTTCGTACGCAAGTACGGATTCTCGCCAGATGAAGCAGAAAAGCGCATCGACAGCATTACTGCCATGGGCAGACAGGAAGGACTGAACTTCAACTTTGTCGATGCCCAGTTTGTCAACACCGTGGATGCACATCGTTTGACCAAGTATGCACAAAGCAAAGAGCCGGAGAAAGCCGACCGTCTTATCGAGGTTCTCATGGATGCCTATTTCGGCAAAAATGCCGCCTTCTCCGAACCCGATGTTCTGCGCTGTGCGGCACAGTCGGCAGGTCTTAATATGGAAGAAGCGGAAAAAGTGATCAAGTTCGACACGCTCTATCTGGACGAAGTGCAGCAGGATGAAACGGAGGCCTATATGCGTGGCGTCAGCTCCGTGCCGCTCTTTATCATCGGTGATGAACGCATTGCCGGCGCAGACAGCATCACACGGATGAAAGCCGCACTCCAAAAGGCACTGGAAAAATAATTTTTGTAGGTTGTAAAATCAAGTTGCACAGGAAAAATTCCATAACGGAAGCCTTATGGTAAAATAGAGTTGAACAGACCAATCTACCAAAGGAGTCACGCTATGGAACAACTAGAGTGTACCACAAAATCGGAGCATCGCAAAGGGGCACATCTCACTTATGAAGAGCGCGTCATCATCCAGATCAGACATAGAGACGGACGCTCCCTTCGCAGCATCGCACAGGAGATCGGCTGCGCGCCCAACACCGTACACAACGAACTGAGGCGGGGCAGAGTTCTGCTCCACAACGGGAAGCGCGTGGGATACAGAGCTGTCAACGGTCAGGAAGTATACGAGAGCAACCGCGAACACTGCGGACGCCCCTCGTTGCATGAAAGCAAGAAAGCATTTCTCTCCTATGTAGTGAAGATGTTTCAGGAGATCCCTTCACCAACAAAGTGTACTGCGCCTCCTGCGGCAGCAAGTGTGAGCGTGACACTTGGACGAAGGGAACTAAGGTGTGGTCTTGCAGTCAGCCGCGCACGAAATGCGGATTGAAACGGCTGCCCGAATCCGAACTCAAGGAAGCGGCAGAATCCTTGTTCGGTGACTGCTACGAGGGCAAGATCGTGCAGAACGTCGAGCGGGTTTCCATATCCGATGATGAAGTGATTTTCCATTTGAAAGAAGGAGGCGCATACCGATGGCAAAGACAGTGCGGGTGATTCCTGCAACGCCCAGAGTGTTTCGGTCAGAGACGGCAGCGGTGCATGGGCGACGTAAAACGGCAGGGTATGCCAGAGTTTCCACCGACCACGAAGAACAGGCTTCCAGTTATGAAATGCAGATGGCGCATTACAAGAACTACATCGAAAGCCGCGCAGACTGGGATTTCGTCGGCATGTATTCGGACGAGGGAATCAGCGGCACGAACACTAAGAAACGCGATGGCTTCAACCAGATGATTGAGGATGCCCTTGCCGGCAAGATCGACCTCATCATCACCAAGTCCGTCAGCCGCTTTGCGAGAAACACAGTGGATTCTCTGCAGAACGTCCGAAAGCTCAAAGAACATGGCGTAGAGATCTATTTTGAAAAAGAGAACATTTGGACGTTCGACACGCGCGGAGATGTTTTATGCGTGAAAATGATACAAAGGTAATTGCTCCTATGCGGCGTGAATCCCTAGTTTGCGAGGGCTTTCAGAGGTTTTCTGCTCTGGAGGCGCTTTGTTTTTTGACGATGTTCACTGATTTTTCGTTTGATGGAAGCTCGACTTACTGGCAGGGGTGTCAAACCGTTTGACACCCCTGAGATACTCTCAAAAGAAAAAATGTGAGAGTTTAGGAAGCTATACGGGAACTGGTTTTGAAGTGGTAAACTAAAACTGGACACAGAGGGGGTAGAAAATGGACACTGTTTGCAGTATCCTGTACACAGGATGACAGGCAGCGGACAGCCTATCTCCCGATGCAGACAGGAGGTTGCCACGTGAAGTACACCAAGGAGCAACGTTTGGACATAGGCCGTCGGATCTACGACGGCGAGCTTACGAGATATGAAGCAGCAGAAGAATATGGGATCAGCGAGCAGACCGCACGGGATTACATGCGCCACTACCGGGATGCCAACCAGCTCCCGCCGAAAAGGGGTGTGCGCAGCTGCTTGGGTCTTGCCAAGACCAAATCCATACCAGTTCCCACCGGCCTGGAAGATCTCCAGTCCATGACGAAAGAAGAACTCATCGACGCCCTCGTTATGGCAAGGATCACAGAGGCACGCTTAAAAAAAGGTTATCTGGTGGAAGGAGTTGGTGCGGAAAAGACGTTCATTCCTATCGGCAGGAAGAATACCAAGTAGTCATGGAGCTTTCCGGACAGTTCCCCATCCGGCTGCTCTGTACAAAGACCGGAATCCCACGCAGCAGCTTCTACAACTGGAAGAAGAGCGTGGAACATCCACCCGAACAGAAGAAACGGCTTGTGCAGAGCATCGGATTGTTTCAGGAATACCATGGGCGCTTTCCCTCCCATGGCTACCGCTGGCTGAATGCCAAGATCCGATTGGACAAAGGAATCGTATTTTCCGATCCCTATGCCCATAAATGCTGTAAGATCGCAGGGATCAAGAGCCTTTGCAAACATTACAGCTACAAGAAGGAGGGCGATCCGTCCAGAACCTATCCGAACTTGTTGCTTGCAGGAATCAACATCACCGGCCCCATGGAATGTGTGGTGAGTGATATGACCGCTTTTTATGTGGAGCGCACATACTACGAGCTCACACTATATATGGATTTGTGGAATGACGAGCTCATTGCCCACGCGCTCTCATCCAAGCGCGGCGATCGCATGACCTACCTCGACGGCTTGCAGGACGTGCTTGCGTTCAAGAAGCAGTATCCGAATCAGAAGCTCATCCTGCACAGCGATCAAGGCTCTGTTTACGCATCCAAGAGCTACAACGAACTCCTGCCCATGTACAACATTGTCAGGTCAATGTCCAGAGCCGGCACACCGACAGACAATGCCGCGATGGAGGCGATTAATGGTTGGATCAAGGCCGAACTCTTTACAGATTTCCATATTACTTCGCCGGAGAATGTCCCCGCTCAGGTATCCGACTACATTCGCTTCTTCAACGCGGAGCGCCCTGCATATGCCCTTGGATACCTTACGCCGAAGCAGTATCGGGAGCAGTTCGCGCCAAAGCACGAAGGTGCGGCTCCTTGATACGTGTCCTTTGAATGGAGGTCATGGATATTCTGTGTATCACATCTTCGATGAATATGTACAGTATCTCAATTCTAATGACTAATTTTTAGGTTTTTGTGTCCAGTTTTTGTTGACTAGTGCAATATTGGAAAAACACCAACTCCGGGATACGAATATAAGCCTATTATCTATACAAAAGCAGATGGCACAAAATTTGTTAGAATCGTTGAAGTAGAAAAGAACGCCTCTACGAAAACTCCAGATGAGGATGGGTTTACTAAAACAAATATTATTGATGACAAAAATTCTAGCCACACCGAAGAAAGGATATATTGGGGACCATGGCGACGTACTACACAGATCGCAGAGAACCCAAAGGAAGACACAGAACAAGAACATTCGGATGAAGACAATACCGCAACGACAATCCAAAAGAATGATGTAAACAACAAGGATAGTAAGGGTAACCGATCAAATGATAAACAGGGTGAGAAGACTCGTGGGAATAGCACAGAAACTACAGGAAATCCGAAGGACAATTCTAAAAAAGAAAATACAGATCCAAATAGAGAGAGACGTGTTGAATTAGGGAAAACAATAGGAATAGAGACCTTTAAATTTGGGGGAGATTTACCTGTTACACTACTAAATAAACAGGCAGATAGTCTTGCAAAGGAGTATAGAAGCCTACAAAAAGAAATCCCTGCGTATGTAGTGAAACAGGGACGTCTGACAAAAGTAGGTGTGTTAAGTCCACTAGGGCTTATTTATGATACTTATCAAGATGCACAAAAGTATAATGGTGAGAAGTTTGTTGTAGCCACAGTGATAAACGGTGCCTCTTTTGCGTTTACATTGGTGGTTGATAACGCCTTAGTAGGAACTGGAGTTGGGGCGCTTGCCGTCCCTATTGCTAATAGTAGTATCGCAATACTCACAAATTCTACAAAAGAGTTTTTATTGGGAGATACTAATAAAAAACAAGGGAGAAATTGATGGAACTCGCATTAGACGTATTTTTCCTCATAGTAGGAGGATTATCTTTTAGGAATTTATATAATCGGCATATTGATTGGAAATATAAAGATGAGCGAGGATATCTTATAAATGTTTGGATATTCTTCATCAACTATCCAATCATGTTTTATCTTATGGATAGGATGGTCTTTTTTGCAATGACGAACAATATGCATGAAGGTTTTTTCTGGCTAAGCATGATGTGTTTTAGTTTTAATCTTCATGTCATATCTTTCTTTAATGCAAAAATCATTGCAATGAAACATGGAGCAGAAAGCAACTGGCCACCTTCAATTTTATTTTCTTTTGAAACAAAAAAAGACATAAGGAGATATCAAATCGTTGCAACGTTTTCTTCCTTGGTGGGTGCTTTGGGGATGCTGTATGTGTATCTAAATTATTGAGAATAATTGTATCTATGATGGGGCGGCTATAGATATTATTGCAAATACAGCGGAATAGCACACCTCTCAAAGAGGCTGTCAAAGAGTGGTTCCAACTGAAACAGATGAAGGGAAAGCTGCTGAAAAAACAAAATAGAGATAACAAGGACGATGCTACATGGATATCCTTATAGGTTTGTTTTATTCTGTCTTGATATTAAGATTCATTCAAACAGTATATTGGTATAGAAGAGGTGAGGCTAGTATACAAGTGTTGCAATGTATGACAGGAATAGCTATTGCCTTTCTTTTAATGGCGCTATTTCCTATTTTGCCCCTTGAATTGTTGTTAGGCGGCCGTCTCGTACAGATAGGCGCGGGAAAGGGGGGCGGGTCTTTTTTACAGGGAGTGCACTAGTCAACAAAAACTGGACACAAAAACCTAAAAATTAGTCATTAGAATTGAGATACTGTACATATTCATCGAAGATGTGATACACAGAATATCCATGACCTCCATTCAAAGGACACATATCAAGGAGCCGCACCTTCGTGCTTTGGCGCGAACTGCTCCCGATACTGCTTCGGCGTAAGGTATCCAAGGGCATATGCAGGGCGCTCCGCGTTGAAGAAGCGAATGTAGTCGGATACCTGAGCGGGGACATTCTCCGGCGAAGTAATATGGAAATCTGTAAAGAGTTCGGCCTTGATCCAACCATTAATCGCCTCCATCGCGGCATTGTCTGTCGGTGTGCCGGCTCTGGACATTGACCTGACAATGTTGTACATGGGCAGGAGTTCGTTGTAGCTCTTGGATGCGTAAACAGAGCCTTGATCGCTGTGCAGGATGAGCTTCTGATTCGGATACTGCTTCTTGAACGCAAGCACGTCCTGCAAGCCGTCGAGGTAGGTCATGCGATCGCCGCGCTTGGATGAGAGCGCGTGGGCAATGAGCTCGTCATTCCACAAATCCATATATAGTGTGAGCTCGTAGTATGTGCGCTCCACATAAAAAGCGGTCATATCACTCACCACACATTCCATGGGGCCGGTGATGTTGATTCCTGCAAGCAACAAGTTCGGATAGGTTCTGGACGGATCGCCCTCCTTCTTGTAGCTGTAATGTTTGCAAAGGCTCTTGATCCCTGCGATCTTACAGCATTTATGGGCATAGGGATCGGAAAATACGATTCCTTTGTCCAATCGGATCTTGGCATTCAGCCAGCGGTAGCCATGGGAGGGAAAGCGCCCATGGTATTCCTGAAACAATCCGATGCTCTGCACAAGCCGTTTCTTCTGTTCGGGTGGATGTTCCACGCTCTTCTTCCAGTTGTAGAAGCTGCTGCGTGGGATTCCGGTCTTTGTACAGAGCAGCCGGATGGGGAACTGTCCGGAAAGCTCCATGACTACTTGGTATTCTTCCTGCCGATAGGAATGAACGTCTTTTCCGCACCAACTCCTTCCACCAGATAACCTTTTTTTAAGCGTGCCTCTGTGATCCTTGCCATAACGAGGGCGTCGATGAGTTCTTCTTTCGTCATGGACTGGAGATCTTCCAGGCCGGTGGGAACTGGTATGGATTTGGTCTTGGCAAGACCCAAGCAGCTGCGCACACCCCTTTTCGGCGGGAGCTGGTTGGCATCCCGGTAGTGGCGCATGTAATCCCGTGCGGTCTGCTCGCTGATCCCATATTCTTCTGCTGCTTCATATCTCGTAAGCTCGCCGTCGTAGATCCGACGGCCTATGTCCAAACGTTGCTCCTTGGTGTACTTCACGTGGCAATCTCCTGTCTGCATCGGGAGATAGGCTGTCCGCTGCCTGTCATCCTGTGTACAGGATACTGCAAACAGTGTCCATTTTCTACCCCCTCTGTGTCCAGTTTTAGTTTACCACTTCAAGAGAGATTCCATTCGCCCCACCTAGCGACTGGAATCTCTTTTTTGTTGCAAAGAATCATTAGGCAACACACCCTCTCTTGTGTTATAATTTTCTTATATTTGAAACGTAGGAGGGAAGGCCGTTGTTTGCAAAGACCTATGGTGCGACGACCCTCGGGATTGATGGACGAATTATCGACGTTGAGGTGGATGTGTCGCCCGGGCTGCCGGGCTTTGAACTGGTGGGGCTTCCCGATACATCGGTGAAGGAATCGAAGGAGCGGGTACGCACTGCGATTCGGAACTCGGGCATTCAGCTGCGGCAGGAGCGGGTGACGGTGAATCTTGCGCCCGCCGATGTGCGAAAGGACAGTTCCGGGCTTGATCTGCCGATTGCCGTCGGACTCCTTGCATCCTACGGTATGGTTCCGGAGGCGGCGGTGCAGAGTGCACTTTTCTCAGCGGAGCTTTCTCTTGACGGAAACTGCCGTCCAATCAGCGGCATTCTCCCAATGGCAATCAGGGCGCGGGAACATGGTCTCACAGAGTTTTACGTTGCACCGTCCAACGCAGATGAGGCACTCCTTATTGACGGGCTGAAGGTCTATGCGGTCGAGAATCTGGCGCAGCTTGTGCGGCATCTGACTGGTACGGAGACGCTGACTCCTGCAACACCGAATCATATCGAAACACAAAAAGACGCCGCTTTCACCGATGACTTTGCAGATGTGCAGGGACAGTATCAGGCGAAACGTGCGCTTGAGATTGCAGCGGCAGGAGGGCATAATGTTCTGATGGTCGGTGTACCCGGTTCCGGCAAGACGATGCTCGCCCGTCGGATGAGTTCGATTCTGCCGGAGCTGACGAAGGAAGAAGCCATTGAGATCACAAAGATCTACAGTATTTCGGGACTGCTCGGCAAGGATACAGGGCTTGTGACGACGCGTCCCTTCCGCAGTCCGCATCATACGTCATCGACGGTGGCGATGATCGGCGGCGGGAGCATCCCGCGTCCGGGCGAGGTGACACTTGCGCATCACGGTGTGCTCTTTCTGGATGAGCTGCCGGAGTTCAGCAAGAAGACGCTTGAGGTGCTGCGCGAGCCGATTGAGGATCGCCAGATTACGGTATCGCGTGCAAACGCGACGCTGACCTTTCCCTCTAGTATCATTTTGGTAGCGGCAATGAACGACGTAACGTCGATAACGATACAATGTAATGATGAACGAGAGACTGCTTGATACTTCATCAAATTTTTATTTCTTGGGGAAATTATAGGACGATTTATGGGGAACAATTTACCCATAGAATCCACACTCAAAAACGGCGCGTAGCTTTTAGCTGCACGCCGTTTGGTTTATCTTCATGGTTTCGGTGGTTTTTCTTGTATTGCCGCTTCACCGGGCTGTGAATGTCTTTTCACAAATGTGCCAGAAGTTCCTGTAGGAGAGCCTCATCTTGCAAAAGCGTGATGGCAAAACATTTCTTTCCGGCATCTTTGAGCGATGCGCCGATGTGATATGCCTCTTGGTGGTCAAGAATAAGGAAACGATCGTGAAAGGCATTGGTGTGATTAATGGTAAGCGTTGGATATTGACGGTTGAAGGTCGCAACATCTGCTGCCGTCAATCTCGTATTGTTGAATGTGTGGATTTCCACGGAAACATTAGCTTGTTTTTTTGCCAACAGATTGAGCGTCCCTATATCCACATAGCCGTCAATGAGAATGATGTCCTTGGCAGCCTTTTGAATCAAGCTCGCCAACAAACTGAAGGCGTCGTAGATTTGCCCGTTGAAGAATATCTTTTGACTGGACTCTGTATGGGCATGGATAAAGTCAAAGACTTGCTCGAATTTTTCATCGGTTTCTTTTTGATAGGTGAGCTGCTTCAACTCTACCCGCTCTATGCGCTCGAAAAGGTGAGCGTTGCCCGCGATGAAATGCCGCATCTCTACAAAAGCATCCATAATATGGATACTGACATCAATGGCAACATCACTGCGAAGAACTGCCGACAGCATAGCTATGCCCTGTTCGGTAAAGGCGTAAGGAGGAATGCGCCGCCCGCCATGTGAGGAACTTGACATCACAATTTGTGATGTCAAGTTTTCCGCTTCCTCTTTGGTTAACTGGAAACAATATCTTTCGGGAAATCTTTTCTGATTCCGCTTCACAGCCTGATTCAGGACTCGTGTCTCCACTTGGTAGAGCATAGCTAGGTCGCTGGCAAGCATTACCTGTTGATTGCGTATGGTGTAAATAAGTCGGCTGATATTTGGAGTGTCCGTGGCCGATGAGATGGACACAGGCTGAATTTCATTCATATTACTTTATCTCCTCTTGAGGTGCCAAAATGGGATCTCAAATTCTGCTGTTGAATAGCAATTAACCAAATTTCCTTGAGGTAGCTTTTACTAATTCTACAGAAATATTGTTGCGGAGAATTGCTGACAGCATAGCTATATCGATGTACCAATGGAGCGTATCTCCTCATTCGAAAATCGTGCTACAATGTCGTGAGTTCCTGCTACGCCTTTATTGTTTCCATCATCATGCGGTAGTGTTGATCTTGCCCCATAATCTCAAACACTTTCTCAAAGGTAGACTTGAGGCTTTGAATATCTTCGGTATCTTCCACGTAGTCGAATCCTGCATTAAATCCCTGTGTGTCAGAGCCGACATATTGTAATAATGCATTGATGGATTGGACAAGTTCTTCATCTCTGTTCCCGTCAGCATCGTTGAATACGGTTTCGTCCTTGAAGATGCGTTCGCGGAGAACTTGCCCCTCGAACCCGCTGATCTGCAGGAAGTAATAGTCCAATATGTGCCGCATAACCCGTTTTAAGGCAATGGCAGACTTTACCTCGCCATATTCATGCCAAAGTGCCGCATAGGAGTTTTGGACAGGATTGTAATTATGGGGGATGGTTGGTTCTTTAGAGTGTGGATTATGCTTGGTGCAGCAGAGAACTTCAGAGATGTTATTGGTCTTTTTTACAAGATAGAAATTCACACATTCCCATTGCTTTATTCTATCATAGGAAATCCCGTGCAGGAAATAGGCGTTGTGAGTCAGAATGAACATTTGCCTGATAAATCGTTTGGCATCCGCTCTTGCCGGATATCCATTGTTGTAACAAATGCCGATCAACTCACGGATAATAGTGCTGACGATGAAAAGCGAGCTACTGTCCATACTGGACACAGGGTCGTCGATGACCACGATCCTGTCTTTGAAAACGGCATCGGCGGATTCTCTTCCCCATACCTTGTGATAGAAATACAGAAAGGCAATAAAGTTTTTCTCGCCCTCACTCAAGCCACGGGCAGGGGAGTTGTCATCACGGACGATGACATACCTGTTTTTATCCTCATCCTTGTTGCCCTTCTTCCTAAGATGGAAGCCTTGGAAGCCCGAGTCGGACAAAGTTTTGTTTATGGCAAGCATGGTGGAATCTATTCCCTTGATCTCCTTGGCAAGGTCGGTTATTTCGTCACTGAGAGCCTTCCCTTTATCAGTAAGGGTTTTTAATTCAGCATTCAAAGCGTCTATTTCGTTTTTATTGTCATGTATCTTCTTTGTGTAGTCTGTCTTGACAGATTTTACCAAGAAGGCCATGTGCTGCCATACGGCAGTCACGCATTCAGTCTGTTTCGTTGCACGGGATTTTACAATTTCGTTGTAAGATTTGATGTCTTGGTTAAATCCATCAATCAACGCAGCTATCTCAGTTATTTTGTCATCAAGTGGTTCTATGCTTTTGACAGTACCCGGAGTTTCGACCTTATCCGCCAAGTGTTCCTTATTCAACTTGATGGCAGTTGCCAGCGCACCAACTTTATCATCATATGCCGAGAAGTCGATTTGAGGAAACGCACCGAGTTTGTTATTTTGCAGCAGGGTAATGAGTGCCGTAGTTTTCTGCTCGTATTCCGATATGAAGCCTTGAAGTTTCTGTATATCTTGCCGATAATGTTCGTCAAAGCAGGCAGCAAATTGCTCTTCAAAATCATCATCGAGCTTCTTCATACAATATGGGCATTTCCCATCCGCCTTATGGGCATAGGTATCATGACTGCGTCTAAGCCAGTCGGTAGCACCGATTCTTTTGATGAATTTGGCATATTCGTTGTCGGAACTGCTGATAATTTTCTCATCTAGCAAGTCAAAGCCGTCGATCTTGTCCTCAGCGAGCAGCTGGGGCTTTTTTAATTCCGTATAGGTAGTGGAGTCGCTTCCGAAAGCAATATCGTAAAGACGATGAAGTTCGTCGAGATTAGCTTCCTTGGCTGTGATGCTCGTTAGCAGTTGGTCACATACGGTTGCTTTTGTAATACGGTTGGAAATCTTTGCTTTGACAGCCTTTGGAAAATCCGCTCTTGGAGCGACCGTGAGACTCCAGAAACGGCTCTCTAACTCTCCCCGTAAAGAAGCAGGTAGTTTTTCTTTCCCTTCTTTGGTTTTCTTTTGGGTAGCATATTGTCCCCGGAGTTTATCGAGTTCTTCCTGTTTGGCAGCAATTTGGTTTTGCTTTTCAATATCCTCGGCATTCATGCTGAATACACCCGGCATGGATCTGTCTTCCTGCAAATTCTCACGAATGAAGTCTTGATTATACACCAACACCTCATAGGCAGATACATCGGGAAAAAGTCCTTCTCTTTTTCCCTTGAAGCACTGAGCAATGGTTGATTTCCCCGCACCGTTCTTACCGAAGAAGAAGTTGATAAGTGTCGGCTCTATGCTCCGATTCTGATAGGTATTGGTGTTTAGGGTGATCTTTTGGACAACTCCGGGTAATTTTTCATCCATGATGCGTACTCCTATTCGGATATCTTTCCATTCCTTACATAATCATCCACTTCAGATATTTTAAACTTGTAGCGTTTTCCCGCTTTATAAAACGGTATCTTATTTCCCCTTATCCATGCTCTGACCGTATCCTTGCTAACGCTGAGATATTCAGCTACATCTTCCAAGTTTACCCATTTTTCAAGTTGCGTATCTTTTTCCATTGGTTGCCTCATAATAGTGGGAATCCCATATCAACAAGTTCAGCGATTAAATCGATTTTCTTTATGCTCCAATGAGAACGATTGAATTCGTTATAAGATGGACTTCCGTATAAATCTAACTCAAATATCGCTTCGTTTATTCTCTGCTGCGGAAGGCGATAAATGACGTGAGGATAGATCATCACGCCGTTTCTTCGGACCTTGATCTGTTTAATATAGCCAAAGCCGACAGCCTGATCCGTATCTGCCCATCCGCCATGTCTGTTCTCATTGGCAAACAGGCATGGAAAGGAAAGCACCTTCTGTACCGTCAAGTCATCCTTCAAAGTCGAAAACATCTCTTTTACATCGCTGTCCATAAACTCCGTCAAGGCTCTGTCAGAAGCCACCTTGAAGGGGGTGAGGTGTTCAATCTCTAAATCTGCGCCCCATACGAACAGGTTGTAATAATCGCGGTTAAAATTTATTCCTTGTGCATTGGGTGTAAGAAGGGGTGGTGGCACATCAGACAATGGAATATTAAGGTGTAGATGGTCGATTTTATTATTGGCAACAAGGTTGTTGATTCCTACAGCAACATTCCTTTGAACATCCGGCACATACGTATTCAGAAGTGGAGGAAGAACGGTTTGCAGTTCATTTGCCAATTTCAAGTTCCTCCTATGATAGCGTCAGATTTTGAATCGTATTTCCGTGGATGTTGTTTTTTATCTTAATGTCGTAGTAGTTGTTGATTGTTGGCTCTTGTGGCTCAATATGAGCAGTAAATTCCTGCGAGTCAAATATCCCATCAGTTTCGGTCTCAGTAGGCTCTTCGATTTTTGCCGATGTTACGTTTATAGACATCGTTATGTCACTTCCAACAGTCCCTCTGTAATCGTTACGTTTAGGATACCACGATTGATATGTTTCCGCTCCCAGCTCGTTTTTCTCGGCGCGGTTCATGATAACGTAGTGCCACACGCCGAGGAGGAATGGCTCAATGTAGATTTTGTCCGTGCTGTCAATATCCTTCTTTGAGATCGGGCTTCCGTCCGGCAAAATATAGAATTCATCTGTTGATTTTATGGTGCCGTCATCCTTAATCATGCCGAGGAGACAACGCACCAATTGCTCTCCGTTTTTGGGAATATCGATGCATTCTGAAACAAAATTGGACATCATATAGAGAGCCTTGGAACGCTCGCTCCGTACGTCTCGGTCAAATTTCATGCGGGAATCGTTGTCGGCGAAACCCGTAAAGGAAACTAAGGAGTTCTGACACACCTTGAACTGGCTGGCGTATGTTTTAATGCTGCCTCCGGCATCGGCAGGAAATTCACCAAGCCTATATATTGACAACAGCCTCCTGAACACTTCACGTTCAGGGAGGCTTTCTTTTTGCCCATTCATATGGTCGGTAGAAGTAGTGGTGCGCTCCATCGCCCGCAAAATCTGGGCGAGAAATGTGCCGCCGCATAAATATGGAATCATGTTTTTCCTGCCTTGTCGCTGCGTGTCAGAAATTAACTCAATTAACTGGATTAACACTTGTAGGGGATTGCAATTAACCCAATTAACAATAATCTGAAGTCAAGAGCTACGGTTAAGAAGCAATCATTTTGTTTCATAACAAACCGTACTTAATCATTATATCACAGATTTACATTTTGCCCACACAGTGAGTGAAATTTCTGTGAGATTCGCCACCTCAATGCTCACCCTTTCCGGAGAGGGTGCCCAGAGCGGAGAGGCGGCAAAATATTAGTCAACGCCAACCTACTGGGGTGGTTGGTCATCAGGAAATGAGGATTCGTTCATGATGGCCAACAAAATACATATGGTGGACTTGTCCTCATTCAGAGGAGTACAAGTCCAATGGAAAATCAGAGTAAAACCGAGAACCTTTTTGTTATTATGGAGCCGGGCTTCGAGTCGCTTTGCGGCTTCGACCCTGCCAATGTTGTAATGTACAAGCCGTACTATGCCAAGGGAACAAGGGCAAAGGCGTATAGGTGCTACAAAACGCAGGGACCTGTCGGCTCCAATCGGGAGTATTGGAACGGAGTGCGTCGGGAAATGCAGCAGGAGGCGCGTGAGAGCCGCTGCATGGTCAGAAGCCCCAAAACGGGGCGGCTCATCCGTTGCGAAAAGGACTGCGACCAATGCCCGGGATTCTTGAACGGCGACATCATCAAGGAGAAAAACCGCTCGGCTTCTACGGAATACATTGCGGAAAAAAACCTTGAAGCCCATCGTGGCGAGTTCAGTGATTCCTGTGGAAAGAGGTCGATTGACAGCCCTTTGGTAACAGGGATGGAGGATGAAGTGCTGGACAGGATTTTGTTGGACGCATTGATTGAAAAGGCGGCTACGCTCAGTCCCAAGCACGGTGAGATTTTCAAGCTGCTCCTTGACGACAATACCCAGCAGGCAATTGCCGACAGGTTGGGTATGAAGCAGCGGACGGTATCGGACAAAATCAAGGCGATCCGCGCCTTGCTTGCACCGGATATGAGGTAAACAGAATAAAGAGGGGGCATCCTATCGCTTTGACAGGATGCCCCTTTTCAATTTTTCTGATAGAAGTGGCACTCGAAACCCTCGGTGCGAAGCAGGAGCCCTTCCGCCCAAGGTGGGGTTCTTTCCATCTGCTCACAAATGAGAGGAAGGGAGACCTGCTCGTCGCATTCGATGATGAGTTCATCATGGACGTGTGCAACAATGTCCATCGTCCGCAGCGTTTGCATGGCATAGCAGAGAATGTCGCGACTGATCGCCTGCGTGACATTCTCCACGAGCTTCGGTCCGTAAGATTCAATCCGTGCCCACTTTTTCGAGAGATCGAGTCCCATGTAAGTGACGGATTCGCCGCCGAACTGATTCTCTCCAATGCGCGGCTTCACATAGGAGAGCCGTCTGCCGCTCGGTAATTCGATGAACATCATACCGCTCTGATAGATGAATCGGATGCCGTGCGTGACCTTTGTGCTGCGTTCCTTGATGCAGTCCTTTGCGGCTCGGTCGACTACCCACCAGAACTCTACAATGTTCGGATTTGCCGCACGCCAAGCATCCACGAGCGGTTTCAATTCATCTTCCTTCATCCCGGATTCCAATGCGCCGAACGCTTTCAGCGCACCGACGGATCCGCCATAACCACAGGCCAGTTCTGCCTGTTTCCCTTTTTGCCGAAGATGCCCGTTCTCGCCATGCTTGACTACATTGCAGTGAAACATTCTGCTTGCCGTGGCGCAGTAGATGTCGCCGTTGCTTTCGAAAACATCCATGCGCCATCGCTCCTTGGCAAGCCATGACAACACTCGCGCCTCGATGGCTGAGAAGTCAGCGACAATGAATTTTCTTCCCTCCTTCGGAATAAAGGCTGTGCGGATAAGCTGCGACAAAACATTGGGAACAGAGTCGTAGAGGACGTTGAGGGATTCGAAATCGCCTCGTCGGACAAGCGTGCGGACATCTTCCAAATGCTCCATGTAATTTTGAGGAAGATTTTGGAGCTGGATGTTCTTGCCGGAAAATCTCCCCGTACGGTTCGCGCCGTAAAATCTGAATGTCCCTCTGGCGTGATGATCCGCACAGGATACATTCTTCATGGCAATGTATTTCTTCACGGAGGACTTGGCAAGCTGCTGCCGCAGGGACAGAACCTCGGCAAGTTCCGGTGGCGCATTCTTCAGAAGTTCCAGCACAGCCTTTTTGTCGAGAGAATCCGTCTCCGCTCCATGCTGAGATAGCCATCCTTTCATTTGCTGCACAGAGTTGGGATTGTCCAGACCTGTGAGTTGTTTCATTCGCCCGGACAGCTCCTCGCGAGATCGGGCATCGATAGCGATGGCGTTATCCACGAACGCCATATCAATGCGGATGCCGCGATCGTTGATTTCCTGGTCGAGATGATATTCATTCCAAAGGAAGTTCGGGACGGGGAACTTGGCGAGCCGATGCTGGATTGCCATCTCGACCTTGACATCGCGCTTGTTGTACGCCTTGAACATTGCCCACTTGTCCGGGGCATGGCTGGGGAGATTGCGGACTCTGCCGCCGTTCGTTTTGGTGGCTGTGCAGGGCGTGCAGAAATAACGGATGAGAGATTTCCCTTCGGACATTTTCTGTTCTTCAAGTCCGAGAACGCGGCCTACGGCGGCAAGGGAGAGGGGAAGACCCATGTACGCCGCCCAAACCATCGTGCAGCGCCAGCTTTCGGGGCTGAGGAAGGCATCCCGGAGTAATCCCATGTCTGAAAGATAGCGTGACAGGCAGATGCGCTCGAAGTTGGCGTTAAACGCCCATTTGATGACATTATCATCGGTCAGAGCCGCCAGAATCTCCTGCGGAATCTTCTCGCCAGCCGCAAGGTCGACGACCTGCACTTCGCCGCCGTCTGCTGCATAGGCAAAGAGCAGTATCTCGAAGCTGGATGATTCTGCATATTTGTATGCGCCGCATTTGGAAATGTCCACATCGGAAAATGTCTCTACGTCAATGGAGAGTGTATTCATTGCGCGTCCTTTCTTGCCAAAAGGCAGCGAGGATTTCTCCCCGCTGCCTTGGCAGAAGCATAGTCTAATCAGCTGAGGAACTCCTCGTCCTCGTCGGCGAAATCGTCCTCGGCGCGAGTCTTGCCTCCCAGCGGCTCACCATCGGAAATCTTCTGCAGGTTGTTGAGTCCGCAAGCGATGCCCTTGTTCCCATTGCTGTTGAAGGCATAGAAGTTGATGCTGGCGCGACCGTAAACACCGGAATACACCTCGGAGCGTTCGAGAATCGGCTGGCGAGCTGCGTCCACGATGCCAGGAGCCGTGGCACTGTTGGCATTGATAAAGTAGCAGCCCTTGTACGTTGCGTCATCGGGACGATCAAGGTCGCCATCGCGCAGAGGCGTCTTGATGCTCGAGAGGGCGGGGACGGACTTGTTGTTGCCTTTCAGCTTGCTCTGGCCTTCCTCGTAGGCGGCCTTGATAGCATCCTTGATCTTTCCCACCGTTACCGTGTCGCTCTTGGGGATGATGAGTGACACGCTGTACTTGGGTGCGCCGCCGTTGATGCTCTTTGGCTCCCAGACGTTGGCGTAGCTCCAACGAGTCTTAACGCCCGTGATAACTTTTGTGGGGGTTGCAAATTTTGCCATGGTGGTTTCCTCCTCAATTTTCCTTGAAATCATCTGCGGCGGTGTTCATGGCCGGACGCTTGTCGCTTTCGGGGACAAGCACCGGCTTTCCGGCCGGCTTATAGATCAGCCCGCCTAAAAGCTCCTCAAACTTCTTTTTGCCAAGAGTTTGGCTCATGGCGGTGATACCGAGGAGCTTCTGTTCGTATGGATCAAAGCCTGCATTCTGCACGGTCTTTGCGACGGTATCCTCATCGGTGTACTTCCTGTTGGAGCGTCCCTCCACCACCTTGAAGCCGTCAAACTTGGTGCCGGAAAGAGCCTTTTGCAGGGCATAGTCCTTGACATCGCTCGCCCAAGATGCCAAATCGTCGATCCTCGGCAGGATGGCGGCGATTTCGCTGTCATCCAAGGTGGCGGGCATCTCGAAGTCGTATTTGGCGAGTTCCAAGTTGTATTCGGCACGTTTTCGGCAGTTCGTCTTGGCTTTGCAGAACTGGCAATGGTCTCCCGCCTTGAATTCACCTTTGCCTTCCTGCGCCAGTTTGGCAGCGGGAGCGAGGGTGTCATTTGCCCATGTGAGCAATTCGTTTTTTTCCATTTTGTATAGGCTGATGTTCGCCCGGCGAGGCTGGTAGATGACGAGGGTGATGCGCTCGATGTTGTAGATTCCGTCGAACAAGTCCACTGCGCCGAGGGCGTAGCAACAAAGCTGGCTGTTCTTCTCAGCTGACACAAGTACACCGAGACCGTGCTTGTAGTCAATGACATACAGCATACCGTCGGCAACAATCACGCAGTCTCCCGTACCGAAACTTCCCTCGATGCCCACATAGCGGGAGTAGTCCAGTCGTTGCTCCACGAGAACGAGCGGATCGTCACAGGATTCCTTGACCTTAGCTACACACTCCATGACGAAATCTCGGTAGCCATCGGAGCATTCATCCATCTCCTCGTCGTAGAAGGAGAGTTGCTTGGTGGGATTTCTTACCTTCCAGCCCAGAGCTTTTTCTACCTTGTAGGCGCAAAGTTCGTGGCAGTCGGTTCCGGCTTGCGCGTATTCACTGGGCTTGTCTGCATATTCCTCACAGAGCCTTGCCGATGGCGGGCAGGCAATCCAGCGTTGGCTCGCCGATGCCGAGAGCAGGGAATGTTTAGCCATCGACTTTCGCCTCCCTGATACTCTCAGCCTCCTTGAGAAGTGCTGCATAGTGGGATGCGTCGATTTCCGACAGGCGGTCGGCTCCGTATTTGGTGATGAGTGCCTTGACCTCTGCACTGAATCCCGCCTGCGCTGCAAGAATAAGTTTGTGCCGAACATCCTCAAGGGACGGCGGCTTTGGCTCTTCCACCTGCAGGCTTTTTGACAGTTCGTCGGCGATGTCCATGATGGATTTCGCCGAGAGCCGCAGGGTTTCAATCTTTGCTGCAAGGTTTTCCATCCTCGCTCCCTCCTTCCGACACTTTGTTCGCGAGTCGCCTAGCAATGACGCTGATGGCGATCAGCACCTCTGCCAGTTCCTTGTCGCTTTGAGTTTCCATGTTGATGTACCTCTCTTTCCGAGGGGCTTTCCCGCCCCTTCACTATTGAAAGGACAGAAACCTGAGTTTTCAGCGGATAAAATTTAAATATTTTTGCCGTTTCTGCCTCTCGCTATTGAAAGGACAGAAACGGCTGTTTTTAGCGAAAAAAATAGAGCCGTTTTTGGCTCTGGAGATTATAAGGAAAGAAAAAATTTTGCGGTTGTATCCGCTAAGAATCCGATCTTCTGTCCTTTCAATAGTGAAGGGCGATGCTGCCCGGTAGTTTGAAGGAGGAAAGCCTTTATGTTCTATGTCAAGGAAAACATCAATGACGCTCTGGAGGTCACGGTGGAAATCAACGATGAGAATGTCTTTTGCCATTGTCCGCGCTGCGGAGCAGAAGTGCCTGTCGACCTCAACGAGTTTTTCGGCGATGCGGAGTTCGACCTGTTCGGCACCGCGATCTGCTGCACGGAATGCAGCCGAAAGGTGCGGTGTGAGAAATGATCGAGCGCAGAAACCACGAGGGCTATGCCGACCCTACGGCATACGCCGCTCTGACTAAGGTAAGCAGGGAGGGCAGATTCGTCTACATCTGCTCACCCTATCGGGACAGCCCGCGGGTCAACGTCATGCGGGCGCGGCAGTACTGTAAGTTTGCTGTCAGCAGGGGGCGCATTCCGATTGCACCGCATCTGTACTTTCCGCAGTTCCTGTCCGAAACGAACGAGCGCGGGACGGCAATGTCCATGAACTTTGAGCTTTTGCGGCTGTGCGGCGAGGTCTGGGTGTTCGGCGAGCGAGTCACCGAGGGGATGGAAGCGGAGATCGCTCATGCCGAGCGGCTACAGAAGAATATCCGTTATTTCACAACGAAGTGTGAGGAGGTTTCGCCATGAAGGTGATTGAGACAGAATACAAGGGCTATCTTTTCCGTTCACGACTGGAGGCGCGATGGGCAGTGTTCTTCGATGCCTGCGGTGTTCGATGGGAGTATGAGCCGGAGGGGTATGTGCTCAATAACGGGCAGCACTATTTGCCTGACTTCCTGCTCCATGATGTAGACGGAAGAGTAGGCGGCGATCTCCATGTGGAGGTCAAGGGGAAGATGAGCAGAGCCGATGCCGCCAAAATCAACCAGTTCAGCGAAGGAAAGCACCCGCTCCTCGTTGTTCCCGGAATCCCCGACGGAGACGATATCGGAGATATTGAATGTTACTGCCAAGAGTGGGGCTATTACGGCTTCCCCAGCTTTGGCGGCGGGCCCTATCCCTTCAACTTTCAGACCATCGACGGAGATTACTTCGTTGCTCACCCCGGCATCAACAAACAGGGCAAATTTGAGCTTTTTGGCGATGACAGCAACTATACGATGGACAGAGATGACGCTGCTACCGTACAAGCGTTCAAGCTGGCAAGGCAGGCAAGATTTGAATATGGACAGACACCGAGGGTGAGGAAGGTGCGTGTATGAGGGAATTAGCATTTTGCCTTGGCAACAGCCGTGCGGCACTCGTTTGGCATCCTGGAAAAATGACGATGGAGGCTCTTTGGGAAAAACTGCAGAATCCCATCCGAACCGCCGAAACCGCTGCGGAATACCGCGCCATGAAGAAAAGCGAAAGGGATGCCGTGAAGGATAAGGGCGGATTCTTTGCGGGAACGCTGAAAGGGACCCGTCGGAAAGCAGACGAGGTCATCAGCCGTTCCATGATTACTTTGGATCATGACCGGCTGAAGCCGGGCTGTTTCGATTCCTTCGCCTTTCAGCATTGTGCCATTGTCTACACAACCCACAGCCATATCCCAGAAGCTCCACGGGCGAGAATCCTTGTGCCTTTGACGCGGGATGTCACCCCGGACGAATACAATGCCATCGCCCGCTATCTTGCAGATGAGATTGGCATGGATACGGTTGATCTCTGTTCCTTTAAGATCAATCAGCTGATGTACTGGCCGACCTGTTCTTCTGATGGGGAGTACATCTGCCGCAAATATGAGGGCAACTGGCTCGATCCCGATGTGTTTTTGGCAGCGCATCCGAACTGGCAGGACTGCAGCTCCCTGCCGACTGCGCAGGGCGAAAAAGAAGCGGTGGAACGGGAGCGCAAAAGGCAAGCCGACCCTCTGACCAAGGAAGGAATTGTAGGAGCGTTCTGCCGAGCGTACTCCGTCCAGGAAGCAATACAGACGTTCCTCTCCGATGTGTATGAGCCGACTGCCGACGAGAATCGGTGGGGCTATACGAAGTCGGCGAGCATCCCCGGCGTGATGATCTATGACGGCAAATTCGCCTACAGTCACCATGCCTCCGATCCTGCCTACGGAAAACTCCTCAATGCCTTTGATTTGGTTGGGACACATATCTTTGACGGTGATTTTACCCGGATGGCTGAATTTGCCGCCAAGGATGAAGATGTGCGTACCCTTGCACTCAAGGAGCGGCAGGAACGGGCTGTCGAGGACTTTGCCGAGGAGGAAGAT
The DNA here is from genome assembly GCF_001717585.1 of Selenomonas sp. oral taxon 920. Classification (NCBI taxonomy): domain Bacteria; kingdom Bacillati; phylum Bacillota; class Negativicutes; order Selenomonadales; family Selenomonadaceae; genus Selenomonas; species Selenomonas sp. oral taxon 920. The sequence continues at coordinate 1,397,672 of NZ_CP017042.1, read as the reverse complement.
TGGAAGGCAAAACTGGTGCGGCAGAAAAAGTCCACACAGCTTGAGAACTCCCTCTACAACATCAAGCTCATCATGCAGAATGATCCCTATATGAAAAATATTGTCTTTAATCAGCTGGCAGACGGCATGGAGATCAAGGGCGAAGTGCCGTGGTCACATCCCGGTAAGTTCTGGCGCGATGCGGATGATGCCCAGCTCATCTGTTATGTGGACGATCACTACGGTACGTTTTCGGCACGGAACTATGACATCGCCGTAGCGAAAGCCGTGGACGACCGCTCCTACCATCCGATACGGGAGTATTTTGCCGCGCTGCCTCCTTGGGACGGTGTGGCGCGCGTGGACACGCTTCTTATCGACTACTTAGGCGCAACCGACAACGCATATACCCGTGCCGTCAGTCGGAAAGTGCTGTGCGCCGCCTATCGGCGGATCAAAGAGCCGGGCATCAAGTTTGACTATATGCCCGTTCTGAACGGCGCACAGGGCATCGGAAAATCCACCTTCATTGCCAACCTTGGCATGGATTGGTTCTCCGACAGTCTGACCTTATCGGATATGAACGACAAGACCGCCGCCGAAAAGTTGCAGGGGTACTGGATTCTTGAAATCGGCGAGCTTGCCGGAATGAAGAAAGCCGACCTTGATAAGGTGAAAGCCTTTGTGTCGCGGGTAGATGACAAGTATCGTGCTAGTTTCGGCAGACGTGTGACATCCCATCCGCGTCAGTGTGTGTTCTTCGGCACGACCAACAGCGAGAACGGGTATCTGCGGGACATCACAGGAAATCGCCGTTATTGGAACATCAAACTGAGCGGCAGCAGCAAATATAGGCCGTGGCAGATGACCTCGGAGCTTGTGCAGCAAATCTGGGCAGAAGTGATGATTCTCGCCGATGCCGGAGAAAAGCTGTATCTGCCCCCGGAATTGGAGGAATACGCCAAAGAGGAGCAGCGGGAAGCGATGGAGCACGATGAGCGTGAAGGTTTGGTGCGTCTCTATCTCGATACGCTGCTTCCCGCCAACTGGGACGAGATGGATCTCTATCAGCGGCGGGAGTTTCTGCGGGGCGATGATACGACTCCCGTGGGGACAGACGTGCGCGTGATTGTCAGCAACATGGAGATTTGGTGCGAGTGCTTCAGCAGGAAAAAAGAGGATTTGCGTTCCATGGACAGCTATGCGATAGCAGCCATCATGTCCAGACTTCCTGAATGGGAAAAGCAGCCAACACCCCAGCGCATCGCAATTTACGGACTGCAGAGGATCTATCGCCGCTTGTAACTTGTACGGAAGTTGTAACTTGCAGCAAAGCCCGTACGGTAAGGCTTTGTTACAAGTTACAAGATTTATATATGTAAATAGAAACATAATAATTCCGTACATGAAAAACGCGAATACGCGCATATATGCGTATATAGGGATTTTCTGTAGCCTTGTAACAAGAAACAACGCGAATCCTTTGATATGACTGGATTTAGAGGTGATACAACCTCATGTTACAGGAGGAAAAGTTGTACGAACGGACGATTGAGCAGGAACTTGCAGCACGAGTCAAAGTGATGGGCGGCATCGCACCAAAGTTTACCTCGCCGGGATTCGATGGGATGCCTGACCGTTTGATTCTCCTGCCCAGTGGGAGAATCGGCTTTGTGGAACTAAAAGCACCGGGCAGGAAGCCGAGACCACTTCAGATGGCACGGCACAGACTGCTTCGACGGCTTGGATTCAAGGTGTTTGTGATTGACGGCATCGAGCAGATTGACAGCGTATTGGAGGAAATCGACCATGAATGAACTTACGGTATTGGAACATAACAGCATCCGTGTCATGACCACGGAGCAGCTTGCCGAGGCGTATGGATGCGCTTCGAAGCAGATTCAGCAGAACTTCAGCAACAACCGTGCGCGGTTTATTGCGGGAAAGCATTTCTTTGTTCTGGAAGGGCAGGATTTACAGGCCTTCCGCTTGCAGGTCGAAAATATCGAACTGCAAATTTCCCCGAAAACACGTCATGAATATAGCTGAGATTGGAGGTGATTCCCTATGAAGTTCATACCGCATGATTACCAGCAGTACGCCATCGACTTTATCGAGAGCCATAAAACTGCTGCCGTACTCCTCGATATGGGACTTGGAAAAACGGTGATTACTCTCACAGCCCTCAATGACTTGCTCTTTGACCATTTTGAGATTTCTCGCGTTCTCGTTATCGCGCCGCTTCGTGTGGCACGGAACACATGGCCGCAGGAGATCGAAAAGTGGGAACATTTGAAACACCTCCGCTATTCCGTTGCAGTCGGAGCGGAGAAAGAGCGGATTCAGGCACTTCGGCAGCAAGCCTCCCTCTACATCATCAATCGTGAGAACGTGTCGTGGCTCATCGAGAAAACAGACTTCGCCTACGATGCCATCGTGATTGACGAACTCTCGTCCTTCAAGAATTGGAGCAGCAAGCGATTCAAGGCACTCATGAAGGTTCGTCCCTTGGCAAAGAGAGTCATAGGCCTTACGGGAACGCCATCCGGCAACGGTCTGATGGATCTCTTTGCGGAGTTCAAGGTTCTGGACATGGGACAGCGTTTGGGGCGGTTCATTACGAAATATCGGCAAGATTACTTTGTGCCGGACAAACGAAACGGACAGGTGGTCTTCTCCTACGTTCCCTTGCCCGGAGCCGAGGAGCGGATTTATGAGAAGATCGCTGACATCACCATCTCCATGAAAGCGTCGGATCACCTCAATATGCCGAAGCTGATCGAGAGCGAATACAGCGTCCGCATGGATGAGGCTGAGAAAAAGATGTACGACTCGATGTGTGAGCAGTTGGTTTTGCAGATGAAGGGCGACGAGGTGACGGCGGCAAACGCAGGTGTCCTGTCCGGGAAACTCGCGCAGATGGCAAACGGCGCAGTCTACACCGACGATGGAGCTACGCTGCATATACATGACCGCAAACTCGATGCCTTGGAAGACATCATCGAGAGTATGAACGGCAAGCCGCTCCTCGTTGCGTACTGGTTTCGGCATGACGCAGAACGAATCGAAAAGCGCGTACCGTGTGTCCGACTGGATACAGATGACGCAATCGCCCGATGGAATCGCGGAGAAATCCACGTTGCCCTCATCCATCCAGCGAGCGCAGGTCACGGTCTCAATCTTCAGAGCGGTGGATCGACCCTTGTCTGGTTCGGCATCACATGGAGTCTGGAACTCTATCAGCAGACCGTGGCACGGCTCTATCGGCAGGGACAGAGTGCAAACACTGTGGTGGTGCGGCACATCATTGTCGAGGGCACGATTGACGAGAGAATCCTCCGTGCCTTGAAACGGAAGGACAAGACACAGACGGCACTGATTGAAGCCGTCAAAGCGGAGGTAACATCATGAACTATGAGATTCTGGCAAACGCCATCGTCGAACAGGCGGCAAAGGATTATCGGTGGGCGCGGGCGGCTCTTGCCAAAGACGCAGAGAATGTTGCAGCGACAGCGATGCGCTCTGAGACAGAGCGGTTCTTTCGTTCCGCATGGTTCGGACAGTTGACGCGCATAGATGGAGAATGGCTGCTTGAAAAGTTGGAGGGGGAATTTGCATGACGGCAAAAGAGTATCTGAGTCAGGCATGGAACATTGACCGACGCATCAATGATAAGGTCGCCCATGTGTCGCGGTTGCGTGACATGGCAACAAATGTGAGCACCGTCATCAGCGACATGCCAAAGAGTCCAAGTCCGAATAATCAGCGGATGGAGACCATCATTGCGCGGCTGACTGACACGGAAGATGAGATCAATGCAGACATCGACCGTCTGATCAATCTGAAACTCGAGATCATGAATACGATCTGGCAGATTGAGGACGAAAACGCTCAGATGGTACTAGAGCGTCGCTACCACAGCTTCAAATCGTGGGAAGATATTGCAGCGGATATGAGCGTCAGCATTCGGTGGGTACACAAGATTCATGCGAAGGCACTGGATGAAGTTGAAAAAATTTTAGAAAAAAGACAGCAGAGTTCATCCGAGTTCACATAAGTTCACAAAGGTTCACGTTGCGTTCATAGGGTTGACAGTGATATGATAGACTCAGCAAAAATAGGATATGGAATCAGCCTTCTCGGGGAAGCAATTCTCCGCGAGGGCTTTTTTGATGGAGAAACGCGATGCCGAGAAAGCCGAAGCGTCCCTGTCGCATGATGGGATGTCCGAACCTTACAGACCGAAAAAGCTGCTACTGTGAGGAGCACGAGAAAATGATGCAGCGGCACTATGACCACTTCACGCGCGGGTATGATCAGCACGCCAGATATGGCAGCGCATGGCGCAGGATTCGTGACAGACACTTGTCGGGGCATCCGCTCTGTGAGATGTGCAAAGAGCAGGGCAGATATGTCCTTGCGACGCTCGTCCATCATATCAAGCCGCTTTCTGAGGGTGGCACACATGACGAAGGCAACTTGATGTCGCTCTGCGTATCGTGTCATGAGCGGATTCACCAACGTGGCAGTGGCGACCGCTAGACCCCTAGGGGGCGGTCAAATCTCTAAAACCGCGCCGTTACTGGACCGGGGAGGGGGCGCACGCACAAAAACGTCAGTTCAAACGGGGTATTAAAGGAAGGGGGCGAGAAGATGGCGCGTGACGGAACAAATCGCGGAGGACGACGCATCCGGGCGGGAGACAAACCTGAAGCACTCGCAGACAAAATCGCAGGCGGGCGCATGGCGCACATCATGGAGTTCCCCATGACAGAACTGGACGGCACAGACCTTGTGGATGCCGCCGATCTCTACGGCGAGGAGATGCCAACGCCGAGCGAGTTCCTGTCTGCACGGCAACGCAACGGCAAACCGCTCGGTGCGGATGAGATTTTCCGCGAAACGTGGTTGTGGCTAAAGGAGCGTGGCTGTGAGCGGCTTGTGAATCCTCGCCTCATTGAAAGCTATGCGCAGGCATTCGCCCGCTTCATTCAGTGTGAGGAGGCAATGAGTCAATACGGGCTTATTGGCAAGCATCCAACCACAGGCGGGGCGATTGCAAGCCCTTTTGTTCAAATGGGACAGGCGTTTCAGAAGCAGTCCAATCTGCTCTGGTATGAGATGTTCGACATTGTAAAGCAGAACTGCACGACTACATTCGTCGGCTCGCCGCAGGAGGATCGAATGGAGCGGTTGCTGCGCTCGAGGAAGTAAGGGGGAAGTGATTTGAACAAAACAACATCGGAGATGAAGCTCGTTCCGATTGGCAAACTCGTACCGTATGCAAACAATGCACGGACGCACTCGCCTGAGCAGATCAACAAGCTGCGCGGAAGTTTGCGGGAGTTCGGATTCGTGAGTCCCGTCATCATCGACAAGGACTACGGCATTCTCGCAGGACACGGTCGTGTCGCGGCGGCGCGGGCAGAGGGCATGGAAAATGTGCCATGCGTTTTCGTCGATCATCTGACGGAAGCACAGAAGAAGGCGTACATCCTCGCAGACAACCGCTTCGCACTCGACGCAGGGTGGGACGAAGATATGCTGCGCGTCGAGATGGAAGCCCTGCAAGGCATGGACTTCGACATCGCACTCACGGGCTTCGACGAAGCCGAGATTGCCGATCTGCTCTCTCTGGATGATGGCGAGGCGCAGGAAGATGACTTCGACGTGGAGGCAGAACTGCAGAAGCCTTGTGTTGCTCGGTCGGGTGATGTCTGGCATCTCGGAAAGCACCGTGTCATCTGCGGAGATTCCACACTGCCGGAGACGTACGAGCGTCTGCTCGGCAGTGAGAAGGTCAACCTTGTCTGCACGGACCCGCCTTATTTTGTGGCTCTGGAAAGTTCCTCCGGGAAAATCAAGAATGACGATCTAAATGACAAGGATGCCTACGAGTTCCTGAAATCCGCCTTTACCGCCTTCCACTCGGCGATGGCAACGGACGCTTCCATCTACGTTTTCTACGCAACAGCAAAAGCCCGCATCTTTCATGACGCTTATGAGGATGCGGGCTTTAAAGTTGGCGCAGGTCTGGTGTGGAAGAAAGATCGTCTTGTCCTTACGCGCACGGATTGGAAGTACATTCACGAGCCGATCATCTGGGGATGGAGGAAGGACGGGCGGCACAGATGGTATGGCGATCAGAAGCAGACCACCGTCTTTGCATTCGACCGCATTAAGGACTCGAAGAAGGACGGCTGCGGTCATCCGTCCTCGAAGCCTGTGCCGCTTATTGCGTATCTCATTAAGCAGTGTACGCAGACGAATGGCATCGTTCTCGACGGCTTCCTCGGTTCTGCCTCAACGCTGATTGCTTGCGACCAGTTGGGGCGTATCTGCTACGGTGTGGAGCTTGAGCCGAAGTTTGTGGATGTCGCCGTCGAGCGGTACATCCAGAGCAAGGACGGCAATGCAGAAGATGTGTTTTTGGAACGTGATGGTGAGCGCATTCCGTATGTGGATGTGCCGAAACCAAAGGAGGAAGCATAATGCGTGTGTTTTTGAATCCGGGTCATGCACCAGACGGAAATCCCGACCCCGGCGCGTACGGCTATGGACTGCGTGAGTGCGATGTGGCAAAGAGTGTCGCCGATCTTGCGGCGGACTATTTGAGTGCCGCAGGCGTTGAGGTGGTTGGCTGTCTCCAATCCGACAGCCTCCATGAAGTCGTATCGGCTTCCAACTGTGCGGATGCCGATGTGTTTATCTCCATCCACTGTAATGCCTATAACGGCATGGCACAGGGGACAGAGGTTTGGCACTACTACGGAAGCGGCGAGGGGGAGAAGCTGGCACAGTGCATCCAGAACCAGATTGTGGATGCGCTCGGAACTTTGGATCGTGGAATCAAAGCCGCAAAGCCCGGTGTCAACGGCTTGTATGTTTTGAGCAACACAGATGCGGTCGCTGTGCTTGTGGAGCTTGCGTTTATTGACCATGCGAGTGACGCAGAATTGCTCCGCAGCCGGCAGGATGAATTTGCCCGCGCCATTGCGCGTGGGGTAACGGACTATGAAGGAGCGTGTTGAAGATGAAACTGGAACACATTCAAAACGAACTGAAGAATCATGTGGGAGATTTCGTGCGGACGGAGGCAAAGGAAGCGACCGTCCTCTGGCTGCATGAGAAAGGACTCCCGGCAGCGCGTGAAGTATCGGCGGCATATACGGCAGCACTTCGTGAGAGCGCCGAGAAGGAGACGGGATGGTGCAGATTCCGCGACCGCATATTCCTGCCGCTCGTCATCGACGGGGCAATCTGGATGACGGGCAAGATGCTTGAGCGCATGACCGCACCACGTTCTGTGAAATGATGACACGCTGTGGTTTATCTCACTGAAGCTATGGGTGTATACAACACAATCCGCTTGCTAATTCTTCCCATACGAGTGATGAATGTAATGACCAAAGTTCATAAAGGAGGTTTTCAAAATGAAGGTCAATTACAACATCCAGAAGGAAGAGCGCAAGGCGATGGTCGGGATCGTCAGCAAGGCACTGGGCATCAAGTCCGCTTATTGCGGTGCACCGAGCTTTTCCTACAAGGTCGGCGCATTCGAGATCACGAAGGAGGGCAGCCTTTGCTTCGACGATTCCCTTGACGAAGCAACCGTTGCGCGTGTGCGCACGACACTGCGCGAGGCGGGCTTCATGTCCGAGGATTGGGAGAACGAGGCTTCCTACGCGGACACAGGAGCAGATGATCCGATCCAGACGGGGGCGTCAGTGGAAGATCCTAGCGAAGTTGATCCGGCAGAGGATAAGCTGGCACCAACAGAAACGCCGGCAGAAGTTACTGCGATGGAGGAAGTCGTCGCAGCAACCGATGAGGACAGCCTTTCCATCAGTCTTCCGCGCAGCTTTTTCACTGAGACGGCACTGCAGAATCTCGATGCACTCCTCCTGAGCAAGGGGAGACTTATCCGTCACGCCTTTGACATTCAGGAAGCGACCTACACGCTGGAGGGCGACCGCATCACTTTCGCATGGCTGCATGGCACGATTACCGACGAGACGGCAAAGGCATACGCCGAGTTCATCAGCAAGCTCTGCCTGATGGCGCGGACGCAGAAGCGCGTCACGGCAAAGGAGAAGATTGTGGACAACGAGAAATACGCATTCCGCTGCTTCCTCCTGCGTCTTGGCATGATCGGAAACGCCTACAAACAGTCGCGTAAGATTCTCCTGCAGAACCTCACGGGCAGCAGCGCGTTCAAGAGCGGACATCGGAAGGAGGCTGAGCATCATGCGATTTCCGAGTAGAGAGCAGATCACCGCACTGCGGCAGAGATATCCACGCGGGACAAAGGTGGAACTCCTCGGAATGGACGATCCGCAAGCCCCTCCGACAGGAACGATGGGCGAGATTCTGGGCGTTGATGATGCGGGACAGCTTCTTGTTCGGTGGGAGACAGGATCGTCACTCAGCCTGATCCCCGGCATAGACTCCTTCCGCATCGTACAGAAAGGCGGCAGGTCATGAATGAGAAAGTTTTCGCACAGATCATGGACATCCGCGAGAGCGGACGGGTGAATATGTTCGACGTCCCCGTTGTTCAGCGGATGGCGTTTGAGATGGGATTCTACGAACTGGTCTGCTTCATCGAGGAAGACCGTGCGGCGTATGTACGGTTTATCCTCACGGGTGAAAAATAGCCGACGATTCTAGCGATTCAGCACAGCCTTTCGGGGCTGTGTTTCTCTCGAAAAATAAGTGTAGTTTATCCAAAATATGACTTGCTATATCCTGCGTTTAGAGACATATATGTACATGACCGAAGGGAACAACCTACACACAGAAAGCGAGGAACACAAAATGAGAAAAGCAGAAGCAAGATGGCCGAAGACCACCACGATGGAGCACCTCGATGAGATGCGGTTCGGAACGAGCGGCGCGATCCTTTGCTACGGCGAGCAGATCCTTGTCGTCGGGATGGAGTGCTGGGGCTTCCACGCAGCCATCTACGAGATGGTCGAAACGCCGGAGGAGACGGGACTTGCGGACATCGAATGCCGCCTGAACCTCGTCGAAGCCGCCACGGAGCTTTTCGAGGACGGCGGACACGCGATGGCTTGGTGCATGAAGCGCATCTAAGCCGCACCAAACAACAAAACAGCCCTTCGGGGCTGCTTCTCGTTTCTGTGTTTTTGAGTCGCTGACAGCGGCTCTTTTTTGATGGGGGTGATTGCTTGCGAAAACTGACGGACTACACACCAACGAAGTTCATGGCAGAGGACGCGCACTATGACAAAGCCGCTGCGGATTATGCCGTAGGCTTTATCGAGTGTCTGCGCCATACGAAGGGGACGTGGGCAGGAAAGCCCTTCGAACTCATCGACTGGCAGGAGCGCATTATCCGAGACATCTTTGGAATTTTGAAGCCGAATGGCTATCGTCAGTTCAACACGGCGTATGTTGAGCTGCCCAAGAAGCAAGGAAAATCAGAGCTTGCCGCCGCCGTTGCACTGCTTCTCTGTTGTGGCGATGGCGAGGAGCGTGCCGAGGTGTACGGCTGTGCCGCTGATCGTCAGCAGGCGAGTATCGTATTCGAGGTCGCAGCAGATATGGTGCGTATGTGTCCCGCACTCAGCAAGCGGGTGAAGATCCTTGCCTCCCAGAAGCGGATGGTGTATCTGCCGACGAACAGTTTCTATCAGGTACTTTCGGCAGAGGCATACTCGAAGCACGGCTTCAATATTCACGGCGTTGTGTTTGATGAGCTGCACACGCAGCCGAACCGCAAGCTCTTTGATGTCATGACAAAAGGATCCGGCGATGCGCGTATGCAGCCGCTCTACTTTCTCATCACCACAGCAGGGACGGATACGCAGTCCATCTGCTACGAGACGCACCAGAAAGCAAAAGACATTCTGGAAGGGAGAAAGATTGATCCGACCTTCTATCCTGTAATTTACGGAGCGAAGGAGGATGAGGACTGGACAGACCCGGAGGTCTGGAAGCGCTCGAATCCGTCGCTCGGCATCACGGTCGGTATCGACAAGGTACAGGCGGCTTGTGACTCTGCACGGCAGAATCCTGCCGAGGAGAACAGCTTCCGTCAGCTGCGCCTGAATCAGTGGGTGAAGCAGTCCGTTCGGTGGATGCCGATGGATAAGTGGGATGCGTGTTCCGCCCCTGTTGACGCTGAGTCCTTAGAGGGCCGTGTCTGCTACGGCGGTCTTGACCTTTCCTCTACGATGGACATTACGGCGTTTGTACTCGTGTTCCCTCCGACGGAGGAGGATGATCCGTTTGCCGTGCTTCCGTACTTCTGGATTCCCGAGGAGAATATCGACCTGCGTGTACAGCGCGACCATGTTCCCTATGACGTGTGGGAGAGGCAGGGCTACCTGCAAACGACAGAGGGAAATGTAGTTCACTACGGATTTATCGAGGCGTTCATTGAGCGACTTGGTGAGAAGTACAACATTCGCGAGATTGCCTTCGACCGCTGGGGCGCAGTGCAGATGGTACAGAATCTCGAAGGGATGGGCTTCACCGTTGTTCCATTCGGGCAGGGCTTCAAGGATATGAGTCCGCCGACCAAGGAGCTGATGAAGCTGACCTTGGAAAAGAAAATAGCGCACGGCGGGAATCCCGTCATGCGCTGGATGGCAGACAACATCTTCATTCGCACTGACCCTGCGGGGAACATCAAGGCGGACAAGGAGAAGTCCACCGAGAAGATCGACGGCGTAATTGCCCTCATCATGGCTCTGGATCGTGCGATTCGCTGTGGGAATGATACCTCCGCGTCTGTTTATGATGAGCGAGGAATTTTGTTGCTCTGATGTCTGAATCGTGTTATTCTGAGAATGTCAAAGAATAGATGGGCAAGGGGCAGCTCCACTTTCCCTCCTGTTTTTGCAGTAATGCATAATGACCGCGACCGCCACAATAGAGCCTCTGTTGAGTTGACCGGGCGGATCATTTTCTTTGATGCGCACTTGCGCGTGATGGGAGGCGTTCATTGTGGAAGCCTTGCATGTCTGCGTATGCGTGCTCTTGTCTCCGCCCTGAAATAAGGGGACCGAGCGACCCATCACAAAATCGCACTTTGACGTCTACCGATCTTGGTAGACGTTGTTTTTATGTGCAGGAGCGAGGGCTTTGAGCACGTTCTATGCTTATCGATAATACTCCTTTAGCTGATCCAAACTTAAGTCAAGGCCACATTTTCTAAGGGCTTCAATGCGCTCATAATATAGCTTCTCCAAAATAGGTTCTTTATCCTCGAATCTACCATAATGAAGCAAATTATGACAATGGCTACAAAGAGATACAATGTTTTCCATTACATCCAGACTATAGTTAAAATCTTTGTATCTGCTAATAGGGATGAGATGATGTGGCTCAGTATAACCCTTGCCATTTTTTCTTAGGAAGATTCTATCCTCAGCATTTACTTCACAAATATAGCCAGCACGCTTTAATGCATCGGCTGCTCGTTTTGGATCTCTTTTTGGCAGCTCCCTTCCTGTCGTGGATGATGTTGTAGTTTCCTGTGGGGCCATTTCACCGGACCATTCAGGGGGCTCTGTTTCATCGTCAAGTAAGCTGTTGATCTCTTCTTGCTCTATGACATTATATTCAGGATCTTTATCGCCTAGAATTTCTGTTAATGCGGCTTGAATCGTTTTAAGTAGGCCCGTCTCCTTTTGAATTGCAGCAGCTTTCTCAAGAATAAATACTGCATGTTCAGGTGCAAGGTGACACATGTACTGTTGCTTGCCTCTTCCACTGACCATGAACGCACTGTCTTTTTGGTAATGCTGGCTGAACCATTCTTTATAGTTGGTAATTTTTAGAGGTGTATCAAAAGTGAAGTAACTTGTATCGATCCGATACCCTTCGTTATCCCAATCTACAGATGTATTTGCTGCTTTTAGTGCCGCTGGTTGCATCGCTTCATAACAATCGACCTGAGCAATACTGATTGCCATAATCTTTGTGTTTGAGTTATGTAGAATAAAATCTCCTTTTTTTACATGCGTCATCGTTGTATAGCCAGCATTATTTTTACCGGATTTATTTCTTTGCGGGGACCATACATATCCTCCAGAACATTCTTCATTATACGTTTCCCCTTGAAACACATAAAAGACAGCCATGATTACCCTCCTGAAAATAGCTATTGTATCGTTTCTTTTTGATCGCTAGGATATGGCATTCCGGATATTTGCTCATAAACAATGTTGAACATACTTCGCGCGTAAAGATGGTAGTGCTCTATATATTCTGTATAGCCATATTGCTCAATATATCTCTGACCTTCGGACTCACTATAGGATTGGAGTGTGATCCATTCTCCATTTTCATAAACTTGTGGAGGTTGCGTTCGATTTTTCCTAAAGCGAAATGTTCGTGTTTGATATGTGCTGGTATCACCGGTTATATCCATCGTATACGCAATATATCCAGATGAGCAGGTCTCGTATGTTTCATCCTCATCGTTGTAGGTACAGGAAATTAAATCTACGTATTCGCAATAGTTGGCATGGGCATAAGAGAGCCGGTAGTTTGGATTGTTATCCAGATATTGGGGGGTAGCCTCGACATGAACGGACATAGAAATAAGCGACAAGATAACGAGCAAGAATGGGTATCGGAGTAATTTATTCATAAGATCATCTCCTTTATGGAGAGATTTCGTTAAACAGAAAAAAAATCCTTTTTATAAAGAATGGATGGTGTATATGAATCTATTCAGCAAACTCTTCCGTTCGCGGGACAAGCCCAGAAATCATCTTGGCGGCTTGTCCTTTTTGTTTGGGCAGACTGCGGCGGGCAAGGCGGTCAACGAGCGAACGGCAATGCAGACAACGGCAGTTTATGCTTGTGTGCGCATCCTCGCCGAATCCATCGCAGGGTTGCCGCTCCATGTTTATGCCTACCAAGGGCAGGGCAAGGAGCGTGTGCCGGAGCATCCGCTGTACTTCCTGCTTCACGATGCGCCGAATCCCGAAATGACGAGTTTCGTCTTTCGTGAGACGCTTATGTCGCATCTCCTCCTGTGGGGGAATGCTTACGCACAAATTTTGCGGGATGGCAGAGGACGTGTCCTTGGACTCTATCCGCTCCTTCCGGACAAGATGGAGGTCAGCCGCGACAGCCGCACGTGCGAACTCTACTACACCTACACGAGAAGTACGGAGGAGAATCCAAACTTTGCGGATAAGGGGCAGATTCGGCTGCGGCGTGAGGATGTGCTGCATATTCCGGGACTCGGCTTTGACGGACTTGTGGGTTATTCACCCATCGCTATGGCAAAGAATGCCATCGGCATTGCTCTTGCGACGGAGGAATATGGTGCGGCGTTCTTCAAAAACGGTGCGCGTCCGGGCGGTGTTTTGGAGCATCCCGGTGTCCTCAAAGACCCGTCGAAGCTCCGTGAGAGCTGGCACGCCGTCTACGGCGGTACGATGAACACGGGAAAGATCGCTGTCCTCGAGGAGGGCGTGAAGTATCAGCAGATTGCCATTCCGCCCGAGGAGGCGCAGTTCCTTGAGACGAGAAAGTTTCAGATCGACGAGATTGCTCGGCTCTACCGTGTGCCGCCGCATATGGTCGGAGATTTGGAGAAATCTTCGTTTTCCAACATCGAGCAGCAGTCTTTGGAGTTCGTAAAGTACACCTTGAATCCGTGGGTGGTTCGATGGGAGCAGTCGCTGCAGAAAGCACTGCTGACGGACAAGGAGCGGAAGGATTACTTCATCCGCTTCAACGTCGATGGATTACTGCGCGGGGACTACAAGAGCCGTATGGAGGGATACGCCATCGGGCGGCAGAACGGATGGCTCTCCGCGAACGACATCCGCAGTCTTGAGGACATGAATCCCATCGAAGCGGAGGAGGGCGGCGATCTGTACCTTATCAACGGAAATATGACAAAACTGAGGGACGCAGGGCTGTTTGCCGCTAGGCAGAAGGGAGTAAGTGATGAAACGTAAATTTTGGAACTGGGTACGGAACGAGGGAGAGAAGCGTGTCTTGCTCCTGGACGGTGAGATTTCGGACGAAACGTGGTGGGGAGATGAGGTCACACCTCAGATGTTTCGCGCTGAACTGAACGCCGCCGAGGGAGATATTGACCTCTGGATCAACTCACCCGGCGGAGACTGTTATGCGGCGGCGCAAATCTACAATATGCTCATGGAGTATCCCGGCGAGGTCACGGTCAAGATTGACGGGATTGCCGCTTCTGCCGCATCCGTTGTGGCGATGGCAGGATCAACCGTTGAGATTTCACCCTTGGGGATGTTGATGATCCACAACCCGATGACTGTTTCCATCGGAGACACGCACGAGATGGAGCGGACAATCACATTCCTTGCCGAGATCAAGGAGAGCATCATCAACGCCTACGAGATCAAGACAGGACTTTCCCGTGCGAAGATTTCACGGCTGATGGATGCCGAGACGTGGATGAACGCAAAGAAAGCCGTGGAACTCGGCTTCGCGGATTCCGTTCTCTATGCGGACGTTCAGCGTCCTATGACGGATACGGCAGACGGGCTGATCTTCTCCCGCGCCGCCGTCACAAACTCCCTGCTCTCGAAATTCGGGCAGGGAACGCAAAATACTAATGTCGATGCAGAGCCGTTTAAGAAGCGGCTCTTTTCTATTTCACATTAACGGAGGGAAAAAGATCATGGATAAGATCATGGCAATGCGCGAGAAGCGTGCAGAAATGTGGGAACAGGCAAAGCAGTTTCTGGCTTCTCACGAAAAGGACGGTCGTCTTACGGCAGAGGATGCCAAGGCGTATGAGCAGATGGAGAATGAGGTGCTCGCACTCGGCAAGGACATCGAGCGCATGGAGCGTCAGGCGATCCTCGACGCGCAGCTTGCAAAGCCTGTGACAGCGGCAATTACCAACATGCCGGGGGCAGGTGCAGGATTGCCTCCTGAAAAGACAGGGCGTGCAAGTGAAGGCTATCGCTCGGCAATGCTCAAAGCACTTCGCACGAATTTCCGGCAGGTGGAGAATGTTCTGCAGGAAGGCGTGGATGCAAACGGCGGCTATCTCGTTCCCGAGGAATACGATCAGCGTCTGATCGACGTACTCAGCGAAGAGAACGTCCTGCGTCCGCTTGCGACGGTGATTACCACGAGCGGGGAGCACAAGATCAACATTGCCGCTACAAAGCCTGCGGCATCGTGGATTGAGGAGGGGGCACAGCTCACCTTTGGTGAGGCGACCTTTGACCAGATTGTCCTCGATGCGCACAAACTCCACGTTGCAGTCAAGGTGACGGAGGAACTGCTCTACGACAATGCCTTCAAGCTCGAAAACTACCTCATCGAGCAGTTCGGCAAGGCACTGGGCAACGCCGAGGAGGATGCGTTTCTCAATGGCGATGGGACGCACAAGCCGAAGGGGCTTCTCATTTCGGCAAAGACATCCGTCACTACGACGGCGGCAGACCTCAAGGCGGATGAACTTGTGACGCTCGTCTACAGCCTCAAGCGTCCCTACCGCAAGAATGCGGCATTCATCGTCAATGACCAGACGCTTGCAAGCATCCGCAAACTCAAGGATGCGAACGGAGCGTATTTCTGGCAGCCGTCGTACCAGATGGGCGAACCCGACCGTCTGCTCGGCTACCCAGTGTACTCCTCGGCATATATGCCGGCTATTGCAGCAGGCAAGACCGTCATCGCATTCGGTGACTACTCCTACTACAACATCGGGGATCGCGGCACCCGCTCCCTGCAGGAACTCAAGGAGCTGTTTGCAGGCAACGGTATGGTCGGATATGTCATGAAGGAGCGCGTGGACGGGAAGCTCGTGCTCGAAGAGGCTGTGCAGACGCTCAAGATGAAGGGCTGATGTATGGAATCGCTGATAAATTCAGCACCAAATTGATGGATTTTCGTTTTTGCGGCAAAGAGGGAGGTGGTTCTATGCTTGTGCCGCTTGCAGCAGTCAAGCAGTATCTGCGGATTGACGGGGATGAGGAGGACGATCTCCTCACACATTTTACGGAAACGGCAGAGCAGATTTGTACTGCATTACTGCGCGTGAAGAAGCTGTCCAAGGTTGAAGATCAGGCAATTGTGCGTGTCGCGGTGCTCTATGCCGTGTCCTATCTCTATGAACATCGGGAGGAAGCGGATCACAGAGGGCTTGCCTTGACACTGCGGTCGCTCCTCTTTGGTGTGCGGAAGGAGGTCTTTTAGATGCAGGTGTCTATGAGCGAACTGCGTCACCGAATTTCCATCCTGCGCCCCGTGATGGATACGGACGATGAGGGGAATATCCTTTCATCGTCGGTGCAGGAAGTCGGTAAAGCCTGGGCACTCGTTCTGCCCTTTGCCGCGAAAATCTCCGACGGTTATGCGGAGAAGGTGCAGGAGGTGGATTATCGCATCGTTGTTCGTTACCGTGCGGATGTACGTGTGACGGATATTGTGGAGTGGAGTGGGAAGCGGCTCATACCTATTGCGCCACCGTATCCGCTCGGCGGGAAGAAACAGTGGCTTGTCATAGAATGCAGGGAGTTGGTGGAAGATGGCTAGATATAGAGGATTCGTCTCTGCCGAGAAGATATTGTCCGAGCTTGGCGCGGAGGCGACGGCTGCAGCAAAGGCAGCACTCGCACATGGCGCGGATGATGTGGTCGCGGAGGCAAAGAACCGCTGTCCCGTCTATACGGGAACAGATAAGCGTGTGGTCAAAGGCGCACTGCGAGATTCCATCCACAAGCGACTGCGCAGAAAAGACGGCTCTGTTTGGAGGATTGCAGCGGATGCAGAATCCAGTGACGGCGTATTCTATGGCGTGCTTGTCGAGTTCAGCCCGAGGATTAACAAACCGTTCCTCTATCCGGCACTCGATGCCAAGAAGGACGGTATCCGCTCTGCCATCGTCGATGCCGTGCAGTCTGCCATTCGGAGGCGAGGGAAATGAGTGTCGCAAGGATGGTGTATCAGGCTCTTGTGCGCTCCAAGGCACTGTCTCAGCTTCTCGCACACGGGAAGAAGAGCATCTACCACGGGTGCAGTCCCGACGCAGGGACGTATCCGATTCTCGTCTATTCGGTGATCTCGGATGTTCCCGCCCTTTCGGTAGATGGCACGGAGATGGAACGACGAATCACGGTGCGTATCCACATCCTGACGAAGGACGGACGGTTTCGGGAGATTCACAGAGCCGTGCAGAACGCGCTTCTGCCTCTCGGGTTTGTCCGTGTGCAGACGCAGGAACTGACAGAGAAAGATATATTCGTGGAAATCACAGACTATAAAACAGCAATGGAGGGAGAATAATATGCCAAGTCCAACACCAACAGCAAAGCCTGCAGGGAATCTGACAAGCGGGCAGTTCATCAACATCCAGAAACTTCACATCGCCAAGATGCTCACCGACGAGTCGGGCGGCACAGCGACCTACGAGAAGCCGATTCCCCTCGGAAAACTTCTGCGCAAGGTAGACATCAAGCCGCAGACGAATCAGGCGGAACTATTCGCCGACGGTCAGTCCGTGGATACGGCATCCAATACCGCATCCTACGATCTGACCTTTGACACTGCCGCGCTTCCTTTGGAATACACGGCTTATCTTTTGGGACACAGTATCGAGAACGGTGTGATGAAGGCGGGCAAGGACGATGTTGCGCCATACTTCGCCGTCCTATTCCAGTCGGACAAGCGCAACGGCAAGAAGAGGTTCACCAAGTTCTACAAAGTCCAATTCACAGAACCCTCGGAATCCGGCAACTCGAAGCAGGAGAGCATCCAGTTCGACACGCCGACACTGACGGCAAAGGCAATCTATCGTCTCTCGGACGGGCTGTCCTACGCCAAGGCGGATGAGGAGGCGGCGGGATTTGCCGCAGAGACAGGAACGAAGTGGTACGAGCAGGTCTGAGGGAGGACATGATGGAAACACCGATACTGCATATTGCGGGCAGGGAGATCATGCCGAAACCTCCGAAGATGAAGGTGTGGCGCGAGTTCCTTGCCTTTTTTGATGCCGACAAGGAAGGTCTGAGCCTTGAAGATTTTCTGGACGAGCACGTCCGTCTGATCGTTCTCGGATTCGGACGTGATGATGTCACAAAAGAGGTCATCGACGAAAATGTGGATATCGCAGACATTGTACCGCTTACCCGTGCACTCTTTCGATGGATTCAGTCGTTGACGTTTTCCAAACTGGTGAACCTCCCAAACGGAGAGACGGGGAAAGAGGCGTAGTTCTTTCTCCGTACCAGAATCTACTGCGCTATTATGAGCGGCTGCAGTCCGCCTATGGGTGGACGATGCAGGAAATTGACGCACACGAGGTTGGCTTCCTGCTCGATCAGCTTGTTGTGACCGCTCTTTGTGAGCAACAGCAATCCGAGCGATTTATTGACGACGTGATGTAGGGAGGGAGATGGAGTGGCAAAGCGCGGACAGAAGATTGATGAACTCTATCTCGACATCGGTCTCAACATTGCACAGCTGCAGCTGGACTTTGACACGGCGGGCAAGACCGTCTCGGATTCCATCGCACGGCTCAACAGCAAGGCAAACAACATCCATCTGAAACTCGATGCCGACCTCGCCAAACTCGACGGTGTGGGTACGGAACTCGACAAGATCAAGGTTCGTCATCAGGCGATCAACCGTGAGTTGGACATTCAGCGGCAAAAGGAACAGATTCTTGCCGCTGTTTTGCAGTCTGTCAAGAAGAATGACGGCGTGGACAGCGCATCCTATCGGCGTGCCGAAAGCAATCTCCTGCGTCAGCAGAGAACCGTCGCGCAGACCGAAGCCGAGGTGCGGAAACTGAATAACCGCCTCAAGGAGAGCGCAGTGCTTTCCGGCACGCTCGGTGGGCGTATCTCAGCGGGAATGACGGCGGCGCAAGCGGGTGTTAAAAACCTTACGAGCGGATTCAACGTCCTCTCGGCAAAGATGGCTGCCGTTATGGTTGTGGCTGCGACAGGTGCGGGATTGTTCAATATCACCAAAGACGCGATGCTTGCGGGCGAGAACGTCTACAAACTCACACAGCGGCTTCACGTCTCGGCAGGTGAGGCGGCGACACTCAATCGGGTGTTTCAGCTTGCGGATACGGACATTAAGAGTGTCATACCTCTGATTGCACGTCTGGACAAGCAGGTATCTGCTGCGGGGGAGAGCGGGAATGACACCTCTCGCGCCCTCTCTCGTTTCGGGATTGCCCTCAAAGACCAGCAGGGAAATCTCCTGCCGCTCAACGAGCAGCTGGCACAGCTCGCCAAAGGGTACAAGACAGCAAGCGAAGCGGGGATGGAGGAAGCATATACCGCCGAAGTCCTCGGAGCACGCGGGGCTGCGCTCATCCCCATTCTCGAACAGTATGACGATCTGATGACCATATCTTCTCGCGTCAAGACCACGGGACTGCTTGACCCGGAACAGGCGCATGAGACCTATCTCAAGTGGCGTGCGATGGAGATGGAAGCGGGGCAGTTGAAACTTGCCCTTGGCGCGGCACTGCTTCCTGCCGCCGAAGAACTCATGCCGGAGATCAATGACGGTTTCCAGACGTTCATCGAGACAATTCGCGACAACAAGGACGAGATCAAGGATGCCGTCCTTGGTTGGGGTGAAGCACTCAAGACCGTTGCAGAACTTGCGGGCTTTGTTGGTGAGCAGATTCATAAGGTCAATGAGCACGCTGAGGCGAACAGCTGGCTTGTGAAAAATCACCCCGTGGCATCTCCGCTGATTGCTGTTCCGTTCCTCGGCGGTACGGTTCTTGACGCTATTTACGGCGATGAGTACAAGCAATATCTGGAACAGCAGAAGATTGCCAAAGAGAAAGCTGTGGCAGAGGAGAGCGCCCGTGTCGAGGCGGAGAAGAACGCCAAGGCGCAGGAGCAGAATGCAAAGGCGGCGAAAATCCGTGCGGCAGCCGAGAAAGATGCCGCAAAGATGGTCAGTGAATCTGCAAAGGCGACCGCACAATTGACGGACAACCTGTATGCACTGACACACACGGACATCCAGAACACTCTACACGCTCTGGATCGTGAATCCTTTGAGTTCTTCCGGAAGGGCGCCGATCCGCATCTGATCGACGAATACCGCTTGGCAAAGGAAGCGAAGATTTATTCCGACTTTCAGCGGGATGTTGTGGACAAGGCGAATGCTCTCTACAAGACGGATCTCCAAAACAAGCTGGATTCCATCGCCCGCGAAGCCGATGCCTTTCGTCAGAAGGGACTAGATGAAGTCCAAACGCAGACGTGGCTCAGTGAGAGCAAGGCGCGTGTCATGGAGCAGTGGGAGCGGGATGTTGCCACCAATATTGACTCCATCTGGAAAACAGAACTCGAGAACCGTCTTGCCGAGATTGAGCGTGAGAAGGATGCGTGGGTACAGAAGGGGCTGGATGAGGTCGAAGCGACGCGGTGGGCAGAGAAGGAAAAACTCGATGCCAAACGTAACGCCGCCTTGGAAGTTCTCCGCTCCCAGAAAGAGGAACTGCAGGTGTTCAAGAAGTCCGGGCAGGTCGGATTGATGCAGTACCTTCGCAAAAAGAACAAGTTTACGGCAGAGGACTTGGGGCTGACACCGGAGCTTCTCCAACAGTTTCAGTCCGGGCGTAAATGGGCGATGGAGAATCTCCTGCCGAATTTTGCCCCCGAGAAGCGTGAGGACAATTCACGCATTCGTGTCAATGGACAGGAGTTCTCCTATGCGGGAATGATGTCGGAACTCGGGCGGCAGGTGCAAGGCGTTTCTTCCGCATCCGACGCGCGGAACAGCGGTCAGACTGCTCCATCCATGACAGACAACCGTCAGATTCACATACAGGTGCAAATCGAGAACGCCGTCACGGAGGATAACGAGGGAATGCGTATGCTCGCCGATCATGTCGCCGACCGCATCCGTCCTGCCGTTGAAAATGCCCTAGGGGGTGATTCCAATTCATATTCACATTGGTGAGGTACGGACATTATCCGTTGAAAACTGGCAGACCATTCCCGACGACCGTCAACAGCTTTTGGAAATTGTCGGCGGAGCGGTCGTGCAGGATTTCGGGCATATTGCAGAGGGCGATCGTATTTCCTGTTCGGTCACGGTCACTTCTGCCGCATGGGAAAAGATCAAGGGCTACTGGGACAGCCGTGCAATGGTGAGCGTCACGGATGAGGGCGGGAACATCCTGCCGTCCATGCGTGTGGTGGTGAAGTCTTACGAGTATATGGCTCATTTCCCGAAGGTATATAAACTGTCTCTTGAATTTTGGAGGGTATGACAATGGCAGAACTGCTGCATATCTATATGAACAATCCGACCGAGGGCGGCAAGGACGGGACGGAGGTCAGCTCCGGCACGGAACTTGCGCCCATCTTCGTCCTGCTCGATGCGGGCAAGGGCGAGCAGAAAGTCGTCAAGTGCGCCGTACGCTGCGAGAGTGGATTCCATATTGACGGAACACTTACAATCAAATTCGTCGGCGGTCATGCGGATAAGTGGAAGGTCGCGATGGATAACAAATACACTGCTCAGACGGCGTTGGATTCTGCCGAATGGAAAGACAGTATCTCATTATCCAATGTTGCAGACAGGAATACGATTTTCTGGGTAAAGGCAATCAGCACAGCGGACGAGAAACCGCAGCAGGATGTGAGTGTGGACATTCAAGCAGAGGGCCTTTTGGTGTCGGACTGAGGAGGTTCGTATGGCGTTCAGATACATTAATCCAGGCTATGCAGAGCTGCTCTCGACCAGTGGCGGTACAACGGTGACGGGTAAGCAGTACAGCAAGACGGGTGTATCCTTCTGGCAGCCGGAGGATCATAAGGGCCTCACATTTTCTGAAGTACCCACCGAGTTTTATGCAAAACTAGATATGTACCTCAAGAATCCACAGAACGCATCGGATGTTCGCCTTGAGATTGGTATTGGATTCGGCAACTGGGTCAGAGTGTACCCGCACCGAGGGAAATGGGACATTGAGGGACACGATGCCAGTACCGTATTTGATATTTACGAAACAGCCGATTTTGTGCGCTCAGATGCAGTCAATACGCTGTGGTTTCACATTAAACAGGGAAGAAACAATGACGGCATCTTTCATGTGATCGTCAATGAGCGAGAAATTTGCAACAAACGGGACAGAAATTTTTGGTATGCCAATGATACATATGCGAATACCATCACAGTTCTCAGTAAGAATGATGACATCCTTATCTCGAATCTCATCTTCTCAGATGAGGAAATCAATCCGAAAGAGCAGGTCGTTATGCTGCCAGTCAAAGAGACGCAGACAAATATGACCGACTGCGGGGACGGGAGTTATGAGGCGACGGCTGCGAATCAGGAGCTTTTGCAAACGGTCGATATTGCCGCCCTGTCCACGCAGTATGGCGCAGATTCGCGTGTGACGGGGATTTCACTCATTGGGAATCCTGCCTACCGCACGGCAGAAGGGTTGTGCGCTCTGACGGCGATTGAAAAGAGCGGGGGCACTGTCACCGAATACAGGAGACACGTTGTCGAACAGAATCCGAATTCCACCGTTATGGACACGCGCACTGTCTCCATGACGATTGCGGAAGTCGCAGGGCGGCAGTTTGGATGGAGAGCGGGAACATGAGCATCAAGCTGAAACCTGCCGTCTGCATTTCGTGGCTGCCGATGGGGCGTATTCACCTCAAACCGATTATATACGCCACAGTGATTCCCGTATTCCGTCAGCCCGTGCAGGTCAGCGGAGATACGTCGCGCCGTCTCAACACATCCATCGCCATGCGTGCAGATACCCTGCGCGATATTCGGATTGTCAAGAAAATCACAGTAACGAGTGACACACAGCGGCGCATCGGTCATTGCGAAGCAGCGTTGGCAGATACGAAGCGGGCGCTCATTAAGCAGTCACGTATTGTTGCAGATACGAGGATAGAGATTCCTCATACACTGACCTATGCAGAGTTTAGAGAGCGCGGCATTCGCTCATTCTCCGTGACGCTCGGCGAACTCAGTCTCTCGGATAACATTCAACTCGAAACGGTGAATCCTCTCTCCATTGGCGCGACTGTAGAGGGGCGGGTGATGGACTATGCCTTTCGCTTTCTCGTGGAGGAAACGAGTCAGCGCGGAATCGTGCAGTCTGTCAAGGGAACGTACAGTAAAGACACACTCCTCTACACGCCCATCCATATCTACGTCGAGCGGGCGAAGGTCTCGCGCTATGCGGCGGAAATTGCATCGGCACTCGGGCTTCGGCTTCATCGTCTGACCGATGATTTCACACCGTCGCAGAACTTCGAGGGGAGTGGAATGACGTATCATGACTTTATCTCCGCACTCTTCGGATGGACGGCAAAACTGCCGCAGCGTCAGATCAATGTGTTCATACGGGGCGACACACTCCATATCATTCAGCGCGGTATGGAGGAATCCGTGGTCGATATTACGAACTGGCCGCACGCACAGCCGACCGTAGAGCGAAAACTCCTGCGCTCCGTCTGGCACAGCGCGAACAACAATCATGAAAGTGGAGCGCACAATGAGGAGGATGCCACGCCTGTTCCCTTCACAGGTACGATTTCATTCAAAGAAATCAGCAGAACGTATTCCAACGGCTTCCTCGTGCGCGAGACGAATGAGAACGGATACAGCACATACTCCTATGATGGCGAATATCTTGCCGAGAAACGCACGCACAACACGGACGGCTCGACAAGCCGCACAGATTACGCCTACGCCACTACGGGGCGCGATGTCTATCTCTTCAAGGAGTGGGAACGTACCACCGAGGCGGTCAATGATGGGAAGAAGCACAATGAATATGACTGGGAGGACTGGAACAGAGAAAAGGGAACGGAACGCATCACCTACCACGCGCCGCTCGGCTACGGATGGTATGCGACTACCGTCTATGTGGACGGCGTATTGGAGGGCAGCAGCTTGTCGCAGGGCAAGCCCGGCGGCAAGGCAAGTCAGTTCACCGTCGAACAGTCGAATCTCAGCCTTGGTGCTCATTATGCCAGTGATGATACGCTGCCGTATTCCTCGCTCATCGACACCGAGTTTCCCGTTGTGGGCGCAGAATATTTACGGATGCTGACGAGCGAGATCGAATGGCTCAATCGCAAAACACAGGAGACGGTTACGGTGGAGATTCACGCACGGATTCGTAGCGGCGTTCCGGATATTGACCACATCGTTGATTTCACCGAGCGCATCCGCTTCGAAGGACACGAGTATTTTTTGCAGTCCAATACGGTGGAGCTTACGCCGCGCCTTCTGCGGCAGACCATCAAGATGGTGAGGTGGTTTTGATGCACGGCGTTATGGGGCTTGCGTCAGCAATACGGACGGGGATAAAGAACGCACAAGTGGGTGAATCACAGGCGCGGCGCGGCAGGATTCAGAATGGACGTGTTCATATCGGCGAGCGGTCGTATCCTTTCCGTGCGGCAGTAGACTGCAACACCAGTGACGGATGTCTTGTGTGGGTACAGATTTCTAGGGGCGGTACCGCCGTTATCGTGGGAGCGTGAGACGATGCACAGGGCTAGAGTGAAAGCTGTGAGCGGAAATAAAGTGCTTGCTGACGGATCGTGGCTTACCTGCATAGGGAATCGTTCTGTTTATCCGGGTGAATGGATCTGGACGGATGGTCGCTGCGTCTACGGGCATGAAGCCGAGGGCGGCGGCAGTTATGTTCCGACGAATGTCCTTTCCGGCATACCGCTCCTCCAGATAAAGTGGAAGGATCAAAAAAACCAGATGCTCCATTCATACTATGCAAAAGGAAAGATTCATCCGCTCGGTTTTTCCCAAGAGGATATATGGATGGTCAACAGCAGTCGCCACTTCGCGTATGTTACAGGCTATGGAATGCTTGATGCCGAAATGGATGAGCGGGGAAATCTCTATACCCTTGAAGCTGTCAATGCTCTCGTGTTCCCGCTCATCGGGGCAGATCAGCGTGACAGTATTCTCTCTGTCAAACGCAACGGAGAGATCATCGCCGCATACGATCTTGTGCAGATGTTTGGTGCTCCCGCCGTATCCGGTCCCACTGACCTCTATAGCTGTCAAACAGAAGGCGGGCGGGTGGATAAAGCTGGGAACTTCAAAGTGATGATATGGCACGCAACATCAGAGCATGGGGGAGGCGGAAGTCATGTCAGCACAGACCGTTATGTGTTCTTCGATGGCAGCAATCTTGAGCCTTGGATGGAGAAAACCAAAACAACGTCAAGAGACTCTGTTACAGGGGAATCTCATACTTCGGAAAGCAGATGGAGCGCACCGGATTACAGCATCCGCTATCCTCTCCATGACGGCATGTATATGCGCTTTCCTGCAAATCTTGACTATCTTATCTCTGGGAAAAAGTACATTTCAAAGATTTACAGTGCAAAGGACGAGCTGCTCATGGAACTGGAAACGAATCCGACTGCCCGTACAAGTCTCTGCCCTCTGGGACAGGGGAAATATCTTGTCAGCACGGGATCGCCATTATATTTATGGAAAGACGGTCAGTTTACAGAACTAATGCGTGGATGCTATAACTACCGTCTGCGCAGGATGAGCAATCTCAATAAATGGAAGAAAGCAGGAGGTGTCTGATATGGATCAGATTTTGACAATACGTCTCTATGCGGCGGGCATCGGCATCGTAGTCGGGGAGTTCCTCGGCAGCTTTGACGATCTGCTCTATGCCCTCGTCGTATTTGTTGCGACGGACTACATCACGGGAGTTCTCCGTGCGATTGTGGAAAAGAAACTGTCCAGTACCATCGGCTTCAAGGGGATCTGCAAGAAGGTCTGCATCTTTACTCTTGTGGGTGTGGCGAATGTGTTAGATGTTCACATCATTGGAAGCGGATGCGTCCTGCGCTCTGCGGTGATCTTCTTCTACATCTCGAACGAAGGAATCTCGATCATCGAGAACGCAGCACGGATGGGGCTTCCCGTCCCACAGAAATTGCAGGACATGATGCATAGTCTTAAAAATCAGTAAGATACATAACAACCTCAACGCCCGGCGAATGATCGTCGGGTTATTTTTTTACTTTTTGGGTGACCACAAGAGCCGGTTTTGTCCGCTGCTTCATGAAGGGAGATGTTGAGATGAGCAAGGAAGAAGGGCTTCGGGAAATGACGTATCAGATGGTGATGCGTGCTTCATGGAAAATGCTGCAGAGCGGGCTTTTGTCAGAGGACGAGTATCTTGCGTTTGAAGCGAAAATGCGCGAGAAATATCGTCCCGTCATCGGGCTTCTATTTTCAGATATTGACTTGCTATCGTGCGGATAGTACGGGAATATGGGAGTGGAAAGGAGGGACTAGCATGAAGATACGACGGGTTCAACCAAGCACTGTATTGCAGAAAAAGCTGCGTGTGGCTGCTTATGCGCGCGTTTCTGTGGATACGCTTCACCACTCCCTTGCGGCGCAGGTCAGTTACTACAGTGCTCTCATCCAAAACAATCCTGCGTGGGAATATGCCGGCGTGTACGCAGACGAAGGAATCACAGGGACAAGCACTACACACCGAGATGAGTTCAAGCGACTGATCGCCGACTGCAACGCCGGGAAGATTGATTTGGTGCTCGTCAAAAGCATCAGCCGTTTTGCCAGAGATACCGTGGATTGCCTTCATACCGTTCGACGACTGAAAGAGAAGGGGATTGCCGTCCGCTTTGAGCGCGAGAACATTGATTCCACATCCGAGGACGGAGAACTCCTCTTGACGCTGCTCGCATCTTTTGCGCAGGAAGAGAGCAGAAGCATTGGTGACAACATTCGGTGGGGCGTGCGGCGACGGTTCGCAGAGGGGATTCCGAACGGACATAAAGCACCGTACGGCTACACATGGGACGGAGAGATGTTTCGCATTGTTCCTGCCGAGGGCAAGGTCGTCAAGGAGATTTACCGAAGATACCTTGCCGGGGAATCTGCCTATGCCATCGCAAATAGTCTCGCAGAGCATGGAATTATGGGACGGCAGGGGAGACCCATCGAGCAGACCACGGTAAAGGACATCCTCTCAAATTGCTCCTACACGGGCACGATGGCGTTGCAGAAGAACTACATCACAGAAGGTCATATCCGCAAGCGGAATAAAGGGGAACTTCCCATGTATCTGGTGGAGGGGACGTTCGAGCCTCTGGTGTCAAAGACAGACTTCGATAAGGCGCAGGAGATACGGAAACGGAGAGCCGAACGGGCTGTGAATCGGAATCCTGTTCTTCCGTTCTCCGGAATGGTGAAATGCGGATGTTGCGGAGGCGGCTTCAGCAGAAGAACCGCCGGGAAGTACAGACGGTGGGGCTGCAATACGAGAGAGCGGAAGGGTAGGGAATCCTGTGGTAGCCGTCCAATCAAGGAAGAGGAACTTGTGGCTGCGGTCAGAACCGTCATGCAGAAGGATGAGTTTGATGCCGCAGAACTCAGACGCAAAGTCTCTAAGATCGTCATTCACAATGACTGTGTGGAATTTCACCTAACCAATGGTCGCATAAAAAAGACTGCCCGAATCTACAACGGGCAGCGCGGCAGCAATCCCTTCACGAACAAAGTGTATTGCGCTTCCTGCGACAGCAAGTGTGAGCGCGATACATGGACAAAGAGAACTAAGGTGTGGTCTTGCAGTCAGCCGCGAACAAAGTGTCGACTGAAGCGGCTGCCCGAATCCGAACTCAAAGAAGCGGCAGAATCCTTGTTCGGCGATGGCTACGAGGGAAAGATTGTGCAGAACGTCGAGTGGATTGCCATATCCGATGATGAAGTCATATTTCACCTCAAAGAAGGAGGCGCATACCGATGGCAAAGACAGTGAGGGTCATCCCAGCAAGCCCTAAAATCTTTCGTTCTGAGGTTACGGCAGAACCAAGGCGGCGCAGAACGGCAGGATATGCCAGAGTTTCCACTGACCATGAAGAACAGGCTTCCAGTTATGAGATGCAGATGGCGCATTATAAGAACTACATCGAGAGCCGTGCAGACTGGGATTTCGTCGGCATGTATTCGGATGAAGGGATCAGTGGAACCAACACAAAGAAGCGGGATGGGTTCAACCAGATGATCGAGGATGCCCTTGCCGGTGAGATTGACCTCATCATCACAAAGTCTGTCAGCCGCTTTGCAAGAAACACTGTGGATTCACTTCAGAACGTCCGAAAGCTCAAGGAACATGGCGTAGAAATTTACTTCGAAAAGGAGAACATATGGACGTTCGATTCGCGCGGAGAACTCCTTATCACGATTATGTCCAGCCTGGCTCAGGAGGAGAGCCGCAGCATCTCGGAAAACACCACATGGGGCAAGCGGAAGCAGTTCGCCGAGGGCAAGACCAGTGTGGGCTACAGCGCGTTCCTCGGCTATGACAAGGACTTCGAAATCAACGAGGAGCAGGCGAAAATCGTAAGGCTCATCTACAAACTCTTCCTTGGCGGGCGATCCTTTTATGCCATTACCAAGGAGTTGGAGAAGCGGGGAATCAAATCCCCGTCGGGAAAGGACAAGTGGTACATCTCCACAGTGCGCTCCATTCTTACCAACGAGAAGTATCGTGGCGATGCACTGATCCAGAAAGAGTATACGGCGGATTTCCTCGATAAGACGCGACGGAAGAATACGGGCGAGATTCCGCAGTATTATGTGGAGGAGCATCATGAGGCGATTATCCCGCCGGACTTGTTCGACTTTGTGCAAGCGGAGATAAAGCGTAGAGAGCAGAACGGCAAGCACAGCGGTGTGAGCATCTTTGCGAACAAAATCAAATGCGGCTGCTGTGGCGGTTGGTACGGGGCGAAGGTATGGCATTCGACGGATAAGTACCGCAGAGTCATCTACCGCTGCAACAAGAAATATACCCACAAGGGAAAGCCATGCAATACAAGACATCTGACAGAGGATGAGATCAAACAGATTTTCGTCAAAGCACTGAACTCCTTGGTGGACGTGAAAGAGAACGTAATTGCGGAACTCCGATCCCTGATTGACGACGTTTGCCAAACGGTAGAGCTGACGGAGGAACGTAACAGAGCAGAGCAGGAACTCGGTGTTTTGGCAGAACGGCTTGAAACACTGATTCGTGAGAATGCACGGGTGGCACAGGATCAGAATGCGTATCTGAAACAGGAAAATGAGATTCGCGCACTCTATGTGGAAAAGCAGGGGCATCTAGCGAGGTTGGACGAGCAAATTGCCGAGAGGGAGGGCAAGAGAAAGACCTTGGAGACCATGATTCAAGTGGTATGTGGTATCGACGGGGAGCAGCTTGCGTTTGACGAGGAGCTATGGAGTGGACTGCTCGATCACATTGTAGTTAAGGAGGACGGCGCGGTAGTTGTTGTTTTCAAGGGCGGGATTGAGAGCGGCGTTGATGGATGTAGAGGTTTGTTCTATTTAAGGAAACAAAGCGGATGAAGATTGGTACTCTAAGGGGGACATTGGCAGGGAAAAGATGCGCTGAGAGAAGTTGGACTACAGTTATCAGCGTTTCTTACAATACAGTCAACAAATTAATTAGGAAGTGTTATCCTTAAAGCTTTTCGAGTTGTTTTAAATGATCTTGCACTAATGTGCGTGAATACATTTTAGGTTGATCGGAATCACGAACAATTCGCCATAGGATAGCAGCTGCCTTTAATTTTGATTTGAACTTGTCATTTATGGGATCAGCGCAGAAATCTTTTAAGAAGCGGTTCCATTCGCATACAGAAGAATCATACTTTGCATACGTCGATATCCCCTTATATACATTCAACATGTCCTGTATAGTAAACGATGTGTCGTGATCCGCTTTCACCTTTCGCCATGCGGTCGCCATATCTGCTGTAAATTTAAAGGGAGAAACCCTCGTCAGATTTGAGAAATATGTTCTAAACTTTGTGTTGAACGAAAAGTTGCAAGCAAGTAATGGTGTGTCCAAGGAAATCGCTCCAGATGATATCATCTGCTCTTTTTGGGGAGTGGCTTTGACTATGTTCCCTTTAAAGTATTCTGCAATGTTGTGATTGAGATCTTTTTTTACCCCCCTGTGTGCAATTCCAAGCTTTTTGCAAATCTCTACGAGTTCTGTTCGATACCAATAATATTTTATAAACTCCTCATATGAGCGAATCTCATCAAATGCAGGACGCTGTGTCATAATGACATCTCCTCGTAAATAGCAGGTCAGACGAATAGATGTCTATCATTATATCACATTTATGGTATGACACAACGCATGATTTCGAGATGGAGCAGGCGCGTGTCTTTCGGTGTGGCCGCATCACTGTGGTGGAGGAGTGTACGGATGTGACGGGGATGCCACTTTTATCCTTTGCTCATCCCGCAGAGGATCTCTATTGCCGTGTCGATGCACTCTCCTTTGTCGTCGAGATTACGGCACAGGGACGGGATTTCTTTTATAAAGAACACTATCCATCCATGCGACTTGTGGAGGAGAATGGGCGGTACTATATCCATGGATTTTACAATGTGGGCGAGGAGGAGTTCATCGCGGATTACTTTATCCACTATGGGGATGCAGTGCAAACAGTCGAGCCTTTGGCACTCAGAGATGTGATCCGCACAAGACTGCATACGTTGACGGTGCATTATAAGGAGATAACGTAATTCTTCATTATGTGTAGAGCCTCCCGCATGGGGGCTGCTACAGGCAGATTTTTTCACAAAGAATCATTAGCCATCTTCCCCTATCCTGTGTTATAATTTTCTTATATTTGAAACGTAGGAGGGAAGGCCCTTGTTTGCAAAGACCTATGGTGCGACGACCCTCGGGATAGATGGACAGATTATCGACGTTGAGGTGGATGTGTCGCCGGGGCTGCCGGGCTTTGAACTGGTGGGGCTTCCCGATACGTCGGTGAAGGAGTCGAAGGAGCGGGTACGCACGGCGATTCGGAACTCCGGCATTCAGCTGCGGCAGGAGAGGGTGACGGTGAATCTTGCGCCCGCCGATGTGCGAAAGGACAGCTCCGGGCTTGATCTGCCGATTGCCGTCGGACTCCTTGCATCCTACGGTATGGTTCCCGAGGCGGCAGTGCAGAGCGCACTGTTCTCGGCAGAACTCTCTCTCGATGGGAACTGCCGTCCGATCAGCGGCATCCTTCCGATGGCGATTACGGCACGGGAGAACGGTCTGACGGAGTTCTACGTTGCACCGTCCAATGCAGACGAGGCACTCCTGATTGACGGACTGAAGGTCTATGCGGTTGAGAATTTGGCACAACTTGTGCGTCATTTGACGGGTACGGAGAAGTTGACTCCTTCTGCGCCAAAACCAATCAAAGACACAAAAGACAATGCCTTTACCGATGACTTTGCGGATGTGCAGGGATAGTATCAGGCGAAGCGTGCGCTTGAGATTGCAGCGGCAGGAGGGCATAACGTCCTTATGGTGGGTGTACCCGGCTCGGGCAAGATGATGTTGTATAAATAAAGTTGACAACTTCTCTGCAAGGATTTTAGATAAAGTCAAAGAGGAGAAGGAGAGATCAAAATGGCAACAAACAGACAATACGATCACGAATTTAAGGTGCAGGCAATCAAGCTGGCGCAGGAAATCGGTCAGGCGAAAGCCGCCAAAGAGCTGGGAATTTCCAAGAACACAATGTATACATGGATGCGTGCTCATCGGCTTGGATATTTGGATCTTGGGTGTGGCACGCAAACACCGCAGAGTGCCCTAAGTCTGCACGAGGAACTCGTACAGCTTCGTGCACAACTCAAAGCACAGGAGAAGGAAATTCGACGGCTAAAGAAAGAGAATGACTTTCTGGAGGAAGCAAGCGCTTTTTTCGCCGCGAGCCGTCTGAAGTCAACAAAAACGAACGCATGAAGTTGATTGCGTTCAAGACCTCAGATGGCGCCCTCAAAGGAAATATCAGCTTCTGCTGCAAGATGCTCCATGTCACGAGACAGGGATTTTATCAGTATTTGACGAGCAAAGACCGCCCATGGAAATATCAGGAACTTGCCGACGCCATGATGCAGATTCATGCAGAGGACGAATGCAACGACACCTACGGAAGAATCCGCATGTATCAGGCACTCAAGATCAAACAGCCGGAAGGCGTCCGTATTCCGAGTGAACGAACTGTTTACCGTGTTATGGAAGAGATTGGCTTAAGTCATCGCCCCAATCATAGACCGAACGGTATCACCAAAACAGATCATAAGGCACAGATGTCAGAGGATCTCATGGGGCGCGATTTTACTGCCGACACACCTCTTTCCAAGTGTGTCACTGACATGACAAAGATTCCGGCGTATGACGGAAAACTCTACATTTCAGCACTCTTTGACTGTTATGATGCCAGCGTGCTCGGACTGTCTATGGACACGAACATGAAGGCTTCTCTATGCGTAAGGATGCTGGATAACGCTATGCTCTCCTACCCAAAGCTCAGGGGAGCAATCCTGCACTCGGATCGCGGCAGCCAGTATACGAGTCAGCTGTATCGGGAGGCAATTCATACCTATGGGATTCGTCAAAGCATGAACAGTGCCGGTGGACGCTGTCATGATAATGCGCGCTGTGAGAGTATGTGGGCGCGCATGAAGTCCGAGCTGCTCTATGGACGCTATGACACAAAGAAGATGACAATCGAAGAGTTGAAGGTACTGGTTTGGCGATACTTCATGAGCTATTGGAACAACCGTCGGATTTGTTCAACAAACGGGGGGCTTCCTCCGATGGTGAAGCGGCGTCAGTTCTATGACTCTATTGCCGCAGCTACTTAAGCGTTCATTCCCTTGTGAGAAATTTGTCAACTGTTCTTGACAATATCATCCGTTGTGGTAGAATGGGGGTAATCCATAGTGCTCCTTTGCTGATGTTTTGTAGCAGAACCATTATAGCACGGGATGTCACTATGGATTTTGTTTTTGTTTAGCTGTTCAACTTCATTTTACAACGAACCGAATTATAATAACATGGAATATTTCAACCAATGATTGTACGAGAGGAGAAAACGTGATGAGCAAGGCGATTACAAACGATTTCGAGACACGCCGTTATCGTCTCGCCGAAGTGGCGAAATCGGGCGATGTCGCGACGCGCACACCGATCTACGCGACGGAGTCGACGAGCGGGGTTGTTTGGGTGCTAAAGCCGGGGCAAACAATCAAGCCGCACGGACACGCCAAAGCGGACGATATCTGGATCTGCATTCAAGGTGAGGGCGTTTTCTATCCAGCAATCGGCGAGGAACGCCCTATCGAAAAGGGGGATGTCATCGTCTCTGCAAAGGGGATGTGCCACGGCATGAAGAACACGGGCACAGAGGACTTCATTTTCGTTGGCATCCTTGCCCCCGTTCCGGCAGACTACTTTCCTATCGAAAAATAGCTATTATTTTAATCGCTTAATTTTCTGTGGAAAATTCTCCAGTGGGAGTAGTAGAGCGTTCAAATAGCAAGGTTGAACTTTATTATCAGTATTTTACTAAGATTTCTCACCACAGAGATTCCATTCGCTCTACCTGGACGTCTGGAATCTCTCTTTTTTGTTGCAAAGAATCATTAGCCATCTTCCCCTATCCTGTGTTATAATTTTCTTATATTTGAAACGTGGGAGGGAAGGCCGTTGTTTGCAAAGACCTATGGTGCGACGACCCTCGGGATAGATGGACGGATTATCGACGTTGAGGTGGATGTGTCGCCCGGGCTGCCGGGCTTTGAGCTGGTCGGTCTTCCCGATACGTCGGTAAAGGAGTCAAAGGAGCGGGTACGGACGGCGATTCGTAACTCCGGCATCCAGCTGCGGCAGGAACGGGTGACGGTGAATCTTGCACCTGCTGATGTGCGAAAGGACAGTTCAGGGCTTGATCTGCCGATCGCCGTCGGACTCCTTGCATCCTACGGTATGGTTCCAGAGGCGGCGGTGCAGAATGCGCTCTTCTCTGCGGAGCTTTCCCTCGATGGAAACTGTCGACCGATCAGCGGGATTCTCCCAATGGCAATCACGGCGCGGGAACATGGGTTG
The DNA here is from genome assembly GCF_001717585.1 of Selenomonas sp. oral taxon 920. Lineage (NCBI taxonomy): Bacteria > Bacillati > Bacillota > Negativicutes > Selenomonadales > Selenomonadaceae > Selenomonas > Selenomonas sp. oral taxon 920. Next base: position 1,363,747 of record NZ_CP017042.1, on the reverse strand, counting down.
ACAGAGTTTTACGTTGCTCCCTCCAATGCAGATGAGGCACTCCTGATTGACGGACTGAAGGTCTATGCGGTCGAGAATCTGGCGCAGCTTGTGCGTCATTTGACAGGGGCAGAAACACTGACTCCCGCTGAGCCACAAGCAACAGAACAGAAAAAGGACGCTGCGTTTACCGATGACTTTGCGGACGTACAGGGGCAGTATCAGGCGAAACGTGCGCTTGAGATTGCGGCAGCAGGAGGGCACAATGTCCTCATGGTTGGCGTTCCCGGCTCGGGCAAGACGATGCTGGCACGTCGGATGCCTTCGATTCTGCCGGAGCTGACGAAGGAAGAAGCCATCGAGATCACGAAGATTTACAGCATCTCGGGGCTGCTCGGAAAGGATACAGGGCTTGTGACCACGCGCCCCTTCCGCAGTCCGCATCATACGTCCTCGACGGTGGCGATGATCGGCGGCGGGAGCATTCCGCGTCCGGGCGAGGTGACGCTTGCCCATCACGGCGTGCTCTTTCTCGACGAGCTGCCGGAGTTCAGCAAGAAGACGCTTGAGGTGCTGCGTGAGCCAATCGAGGATCGTCAGATTACGGTGTCGCGTGCGAACGCAACACTGACCTTTCCCTCTAGTATCATTTTGGTAGCGGCAATGAACGACGTAACGTCAATAACGATACAATGATAAAAACATGATATACGAGTAACTGTTATGTAGGTGGACGTAATGAGTCAACAAGAAAAGATGAAAAATGATTTCCTGAAAGAAGTGGAAGGGTATATTTTACAATTATTATACACACAGGATCTTATTTCTGTGCTCAAGGATATTAGAGACCTAGAGCATAAAATGGCTGCTGCACCTAATTTCACCTTAATTACAGAATGTGCTTTATCAGATAGCTATATGTTGGTGTTGATGAGACTGTACGATAAATCAAAGAAAAGCAAAAACATATATTCGTTAATTGAAAAATGTAAGAAAAATAGTTTTCTATTTAAAAATAAAAAGGATGTTCTATCTAAGATTGATGAATTTCAAGATGAACTTGAAAAGGACGAATTTATTTCTCATACGGTAAATGTTCTTAGAGAGCGTCGTGATACCATTTATGCACATAATGACAGTAAATACTTTGGATATAAAATAGAAGAAGATAAGACATATTTGAAAACATTCCACATACAAATTCTAGTTGATTTTACAGAGAGAATATTAACATATATTTTTTCTCAGTTAAGTTCAGAGGTGATGAATAAAGTAAAATATGACAATGATTTAAAGAAAATATTCAAAAAACAGTCATCGAGTATAAATGATAAGGAATAAACAATGGCTCTGCTTTGCTAAAGACCTCGAATATGTCAAAAAAGAGGGGATGAGGTAATGAAAACTTAGATTTACTATTGACGATATAGAGGGGCTACAATCGATTTCTACGAATACTCAGATAGATAAAAAAATCCTCCTGTTGTGGTATAAAGCCACACTGGGAGGATTTTTCATATGGAAGAATTTAATGAAGATACTGTCCCACAATAAGGATTTAACGATTCCCTCTCATGGTGAAATAAAGAGTTTGATCGAAGCGTCTCTCGGGGGGGGTGAGTGTGTGAAAGACACTCTGTAAAAACTTCACACTCGAAGAAACATGTCTCTTCTCTTGAATAAAGCAATCCATTTTGCTATGCCATATGAACTGTCAATCTAGACTGGATGGCAGCGATGAATTTGTCATAAGTCAAATCCTTATCAGGTTCAACTATTTCACCGCTTTTCGGATCTACTCCGACAATCCAAACAGCCTGATAAAGTCTTTCTGATAACAGTCTTTTACACAGTATTCTCAATCTCTCGAAATAGGATGCATGCAAAAACACTTTGTCTATTGGATAAACACTCTTATGTGGCTCTCCGCTTTTCTTAAGACTCTCATTACACATTTTGACTACAAGAACATAACCTATAACAGGCGGCTGTGTATTGAACGGAATGAGTGAATTCTTTACAGCATGATCCAAATCTATAGCACTACCAAGTGACTCTTCTGATCGGTTATTAGCATTGTTTCCGAATGAGCTATTAATGCTTTTCAGCTCAACCGCTGCCAATAACTCGTCATCTCCAAAAGCCAACAGATCCCAATCTTTCGATGGCCTGAACCATCCTGGGAGCCGCAAGCATCCACCTTTATAGTAAACATCTTTATCCACAAAGCCACATGAAATAAGATCCTGCCGAATTGCTTCTGCAATAGGATTCATATGTTTTCCACCTGTTACTTTGCTCCGTTCGCCCTGATCATGGACACCGCGTTCAGCTTGTCTCGTTTCAGCCTCATTCAGATTTCTGTACATTTGAAGAAGCGCATCTTTCACTTTCTGATTCATTATTTACCCTCCAAACCATATGCAACAAGGGCTGCACGGCTTGCCGCAGCTCTATCATTCGTTTCAAATGCAAGTTTTAACTCCTCGGCGGTTTCATCAGGAATATCCTTTGGATTCGGAACATGAATCAAACGAAGATATTGCGCTTGGAAACGTTTTGTACCACCTCTCATCTTTACGCCCAATGCGTCAATAAAGGATTCGGCTATGTCACTCATTAATAAACCGCCGAGTACCTTTATATCCCAATGATCCGATACCAGCCAGTAGCAATTGTGGCATGGATATCTTGTTCCATCACTATATACAGGGTCAGCACTCATAGCCATATCAGGGAATAACAGCATTGGTGCTCCAAGGATCTGCCAGTTTATTTTGTCTATCGTCCTGTACCATGCTTTCTGGTTTTTCTTTGCTACATGCCTTCTTGTAATATCGGATTTATGGGTTTCAAAATATAGTTTTAATCTTGGGAAGTCTGACAAATCAACTAATGAACCATCCTGATTCCATGGATTAACTAACCAATTTGAATCTGTGTTGCCGCGCCTTCTCCAATCTCTCATATTGAACATGGGCAGCATTCTCTCTTCTTCAACAAGATTTGGTGATTTTACGATATACACATCGTCTTTACCGGTGGCAAGACCAATACCAAGTTTTACCCCGGAATCCTCAAGAGATGGGAACTGGTTCATCAGGTTGAGAATGTTTTTAATCTTATTTGGCTCCGATAGCGGAATCATAGCAGTTCCCTTTGGACTGTTAAGTTTCATTGCGGAGAAATTTGTACCCACATAATCACTATCTCCGCTTTGAAGCCACATCTTTAATTCCGGAGCATCATCACTGCTGAAGGCTTGCTTACAATCTGCATATTTGATTTTGCCCTCTAGTTTATCAATGCGGATAATTGAAGGATACGCCGAAACCTCGGTTTCAAAAGCATCTATCCCATGCATTCTGACAATAGTATCCAGATGATATTTCTTAGAAATCAAACCTCTTAATTTTTTTCCATACTGATTCTGCATCCATCTATCCGCACAAATGAAGCCAAGGACTCCATTTTTGTCCTTAAGTGACTTTATTCCCTTTTCAATAAAGCCGACGAATATATCGCACCCTTTTGTCATCGTTGATAGCTGATAGCAGTATTTTTCTCTTGCTTCTGCAGGTATATCGGTCGCTCTTAGATATGGCGGGTTTCCTATCACATAATCGCAAGGAACTGTATCTGCTAAAAGATAATCTCCATGTATTACCCACATGCTTGAAAGTTTTTCAGCTTCTTCATGGTTCATCCCGTTCAAAATAAGAATCTCTTTGGCAATCGAATGCGAAATGGTGACGGAGTTTTCGTCTAACTCATAGCAGACAACGCAATTTTGCAGTGTATTAGCATTAAATTTACCATCTCTTTTGGCAGATTCAATCAGTCTCTCTACAATCTCTCTAACAAAAGAACCATGACCACAAGAAGGCTCAACCACAACGTTTTTCCAAAGAGGAAGATCAGACGTGTAGCCTGCAATATCCAAGACAAGTTTTACTACCCATTTTTTTGTATATATTACTCCGTTATTACCAGCCATCGTAACTCCTACTTTCAGGTAAACTAATGTGTTAGCTGAGCAAACCTAATGGGGTGGGGGAGAGACAAGACTTGACGCAGTCAGTAAAAATGTGCTTTCCATGCGTATATATTCTAACTGACCTTCATGGAAAGCATCTGTTCAATCATCTCATGCACCGACCGACTATTGCTGTGACCTTTGCCAGCTGCTTATCCTTACGGCATAGATATTGGATGGAGGGCGTGTTCATATCGAGGGGGGATCGAATCCTGCATGAGCTTACTCCTTCACGGACTCCATAATATCTTCAATATTGCAGTCGAGAGCCACGCATATCTTCAGCAGGATGTCAGTGGTGATATTCTCGCCCTTGCCCAGCTTGGCGATGGAGGCGGGGCTGATGCCCGTTATGCGCCTGAGATCCTGCCGATTCATGCCTTTGTCGATCAGGAGCTTCCACAGCCTGTTATAAGTTATTCGCATATCCGTCTCCGCTTACTCTACGCCATGCAGAAAACCGGGACGGCCTTCCGTCAGCCCCTTGGTGAAGGTGATGACATTGGCACCTGCTGCCTCGTAGTCCAAATCCGGCAGATTCTTGGAGTTCTCAATGATAATCAGCTGTCCCTCTTCTTGGTGGTTCATGAAATAGCGGAAGAGTCCGGAACACATACTTTCCGGCGCAGAATCCGCTACGCCTTGGTCAAGACCAAGAAGGGGCGTGTCAATGATGAGGAAGCCCGGATAATATTTTCCATGGTGAGCAAGATAGTGTCGGAAGGTAAGTGCAGTTACGCTGTTGACAAAGGACGTATATCCCTGCCCTTCATGGGTAGATTTTTTATGCCCATCAATCTCTATGTCAAAATCGGAGATGTTGAAATTGGCAGAAGTAGGTTCTGGCGAATAGCTGCATTCACGGAGGATTTCCATGTAATATTGGTTGATGAGCCTTTTGAAATCATCGTCAAAATGCTCTCTGGGATGATATTGCCGCACATTTTCTGTTTCGACCGGAGGATTCCGTAAATCTTTCTCCCAGACGGCTGCAAAATCATCGATCACGCTCATCTCACGTTTTAACTGCAGGAAACTTTTGTAGACTGCGAGGGATTTACGCATTTCCTCTGCCTTAGGGCGAAGTTCCTGCTGAATGAGGTTTTCGATGCTGTCCTTCTCGGCATCAAGTTTCGCCATTTCCACCGACATCCAGTTCATTTCCTCGGCGAGCGACTGTTCTGCTTTCGTCAAATCATTCATCTGAGCCAGTATGCGGGACAGTTCTCCACGGGCAGACTCGATGTAGGTTTCATCATCCTTGGGCGTGAAATGACTCTCGCAAAAGGGGCAGACGTTGTTCTTATCGTGAACACTCCGGCTCATCTCGCCGTCAGCAATGAAGGTCAGCCGTTTAATGTCGGCTGTGTACTGACTTTTGAGGGTGGCGTACCGAGACTTCATCAGCTCCGCCTCGGTAACTTTCTCCTGCAGGTCACTCATTTCCTGCACCAGATCCTGCCGGCGGGAGAGTGCTGCAGAGATTGCAGATTCCGTCTGCTCAATCCCTGCAATAAGGGAAGTCATCTGCTGCTCCACATCAATGCCCTGAAATGCCGTCATCTGTTTTTGCAGTACCTTCTTTTTCTCGGCGACGTTGCTGATTTGCCTGTTCACATATCTTGTAACGGCATTTTGCTCTGCAATGCGGATTTCCTTTTTGGTCTGCTCATCCTGCTCGGGAAAATTGAAGCCGGTCATCAGAAACAGCAGGGAGGAAAAGAAGACGGTCTTTTGAATACTTTCCTTCGGCTCCAACACGGATTTCACATTGCCAATGTCATTGTTGAGGAAGATCAGCATATGGAGGAAGGTTCGGAGTGTCAGCGGCGCCCGCTTGAAATCGATGTTCTTGATCACCATGCAGGGGGTGGGAATCCCCATCACGTTCAGGAGCAGATCACTCAGCACCGGTAAAGCGGTGGTTTTACTCTGACTGTGGTTCAGATTGTATTTGCCACTGTACACACCCGGGATGTCGGTCTTAACGTCCACTTGATTTTTGCCAAAATTGCGTGTGATGCCGATCGTTCCTGCGGCCGCCTGCACCAGAAGTTCCACTTGGTCGTAACCCAAGGGCTCGTCTATGGGAGGTTCGCCCATTTTGCCAAGCGCAAAATCAATGCACCGAGCAATGGCGGTCTTCCCAGTATTTGATCGCCCGCAGATGATATTCAGACCGGGGGTGAAATCCACGAAAGAGTCGCACTTGCCTATGCCTCTTGCCGTGACACGGCTAAAATATATTCCGGCCATCCATTTATCTCCTCTTTAGCGCGTCCATCGCCTGTCGCGTAATCTTTGAAAGCAAAGACGCATCGGATGTTTTTCCAAGCATCCGGTGTGTCTTTTTTACTGTCTCCATATATGCTGCAGCGTATTCGGACTGCATGGATTTCACGAACTCACGGCCGCGCTCATTCAGTCCGAACAAGAATCCTCTGGGGGAATGCTCTACGGCAGCAAAGCCGTCCAGCAGGAGGGATTTCAATGCGCCGTTCAATTGCTCCCGTTTGGCGGAGAATTCGCTGAAGCTGAACTGGTTTTCGCCATGCAGGTTTTGTTCTGCCATACCGAAATCCCGTCCATAGACTGTCATAAGGTCATACGCCGCGATGCGGTCAATGGTTATGGAACGGGGCTTTACGGCAGAGAGGATGAGCAAAATGCGAAGTGACACCTCAAAGGACGTATTGAACAGTTTAGGCATCGGTGTTCACCCACGATTTGATTCGCGCATCGTCCACCAAGATATGACAGATGCCCTTTCGGGTTTTGTTTGTGATAAAACCCTTGATATTGACGAGGTTCGACTTGGCAAGTTCCGTACTGGTGATTTTCTTCAATACTTCCTGCAGTCGGTCATAGCCTGTCTCATGATTCTCGTCGAAATACACCATTTCGATGCCGTCATAGGCATCGTCCTTCAGTGCATCAAATTGCCGCTCTCCATCCACAAAGGCATCCCGCACGCTGCGTTCGATGCTTTTTGCATCGAAATATGCCTGCCGCTGCAGCTCTAAATGCCGTTGCAGTTTTTCCGGCAATTCGCCTGTGGTCTTGGGCGTGACTTCCTTTGCGAGCCGCTCCGTATATACCTCGCAGAGCGCATGGATATACGGGAGCGTGGCTTCGTTGATATTCTTGTAGGGTTTCAGGGCGACAGACAGTTTAATGACATCGCCGTCGGGAAGATAGACCGCTCCATCCACAAAGCGGGCGGGTTGAATCGGCACAGGAGGAACAGCTTCGCCGACTTCGTTCCTTCCCTCAAAGAGATCAATTTGGGCGCCGGGGAGTTTTTGCAGTTCCGCTTTGATGATGCTGCAGAAAATCTCGGCGCACGTCTCGTCCACATTGTCTGTGGTGCAATCTACCCTGTATTGAGAGAGGTCGGTGCACAGATTTTTGCGGGCATCGAAGGGGATATCTGCGGCTGCTTCCAAGAAGCGGCTCTTGTCAAGATTGGCATGAACCGCCCGCAGGACAGATTCCGGGATGTCTCTCTTTCCCTTGTACATTTTGTAGGCGGCACTTTTCTCAGATTCCTTGCCGAAAGGGTAGTACTTGTCATCATCGTCCAGACCAACCTCGCGAGAAGAGATCGGTTCCTTCATAAAGAGGGCAAAGAAGTAGGCGCAGAAACTCGGTATCGATTTGTTCTCCGCACCAACGTACTTTCTCATGATCTGTAAAAACAGACTGATGGTTAACACAAAACTCCCCCTTCGCGAAAAGTGGACAGAGTCTGTCCGCTCCCGTCCATCGGAGTCCAATTTTTGAGGGAGCGGATTTGGTATGCTTTACCCGGATGGTGAGAGAACATCATCGCACATAAAACACAGTTTCTATTATATCAGCAGTAAGGGGGAAAAATCTACATTTTTGTTAATGGAATTTATGTGAATGTGAACATTCACAAGCCGTAATCGTAAATCTTGTAAATTTCTCAATGCCTTGAGATGGCCATTAGGGGCGGCGGGAACGCACGAAGAGACGAACTGCACGAGCAGTATTGGCACTTCGGTGTTTCCACCGTGACTTTTTGCGCCCATTTTCAGGCGAAAGAGGCCGGTGTACATCGCGTGCATCGGCCTTTTGTGTTCCTGCCGCCCGCATCCAAGGCGGAAAGGACACGACCATGAAAATCACTCTGTATTACGAAGACAAGCTCCATCCGACTGTTTTGGAAGTTCCCGAGGAGGAATGCACCGTCATGGTGGAGACGGACTATCGGCAGCGTCTGGATGAAGCCGAGGACAAGAACGCAGTTCAGCGGCGCACGGCACAGGAGATTTTGGATGCCGAGGTCAATGCTCCAACCTTCCGAAGGAATCGCACCGAGACGCGCCGTCATGTCCACTTGTCTGCCGATGATCTTGACCGCCGGAGGGCGGATGCCATGCCCGATGTGTCGACGGCTTTGCTCGGCGCGGATTATTCGGAGCTTCATCACGCCATTGCGCAGCTTCGTCCGCAGCAACGGGAGCTTCTGCGGCGTGTGTTCTGGGAAGGCGTGCGCCAGTCGGAGATTGCGCGTCAGGAGGGCGTATTGGAAAGCACCATATCGGAGCGGATGCGGCGCATCTATCAGCGGCTCAGGAAATTCTTGCCCGACAAGAAAAATTTTCTCTAAAAACCATGAAGTTTTGCATTTTCCGTGGCTCTTAGGTGAAGGGCAACATCAAACCGCCCTTCGGAAAGGATGAATCACGATGCATCACACACTCAACATCAAGGTATCCAGGGAGCGCCAGAGCGGTGGGATCATGGCCTGCCACCGGCTCACAGTGCGGGAGCGTCTGCTTCGCTTCTTCCTTGGTTGTCCCGTGAAGCTCACGGTGATCGTGCCGGGAGATTCCGTGGACGAGGTAGCCATCTTCGAGAAGGGGAAGGAGGGTGCATATGCCGGCACGACCGCTTTATGAGCTTGCTGCAGGTTTCAACGCGCTCTTTGACCTCGTCTTGGATGAAACGATGGACTTGGAACTTTTGGAAGAGGGGCTGCAGTCCATCGAGTGCGCCCTTGAGGAGAAATGCGCGGGCGGCATCGCGCTCATCAAATCGCTGGAAGCGTATGCGGAGGCATACAGGAAGGAAGAGAAACGCTTTGAAGCGCAGCGGCAGATTTTAGAGAACCGCATCAAACGAATCAAGGAGTGGTACCGGCAGAACCTCGATGCGATGGGGAAAACCAAAGTTCCCACCAAGTATGGTGTCATGAGCGTTCAGAAGAACGGCGGCAAACAGCCCCTCAAGATTGACGATGCCGCTCTTATCCCGGAGGCATACCTCGTCACTGTGCCGGCGCATAAGGAAGTGAATCGCGAGGCTCTCTATGAGGCATTAAGCGGCGGCGAGGAAGTCCCCGGCGCACGTTTGGAGCCGAGAGGACGGAGTCTTCGGATCAAGTAGGGAGGAAATAGATCATGCTGAACATTACGAAAGGGAAAATTGACCGCGCCCAAAAGGTGGTCATCTACGGGGCTGAGGGGATTGGAAAGTCCGGTCTTGCCGCAAAATTCCCCGATCCGCTCTTCATCGACACCGAGGGCGGCACGGCGCACATGGATGTGCGACGCATCGAGAAACCGCAGTCGTGGGAGGAAATGCTCTCCGTGGTCAAGGAAGTGGCAGCGACCAAGGATGTGTGCAGGACGCTGGTGCTGGATACCGCCGATTGGGCAGAGCAGTTGATCGTTAGCTACCTCTGCACAAAGTACAAGCAGAACTCCATCGAGTCCTTCGGCTACGGCAAGGGCTATACCTATTTGGGCGAGGAGTTTTCGCGGCTTCTCGGCGCATTGGATATGGTTCTGACTTCTGGAGTTCATGTGGTGGTCACGGCACACGCCAAGATGCGGAAGTTTGAACAGCCGGACGAGATGGGGGCATACGACCGCTGGGAAATGAAACTCAGCAAGCAGGTAGCGCCGCTTCTCAAGGAGTGGTGCGACATTCTGCTCTTTTGCAACTACCAGACCTTTGTGGTCACCTCGGAGAACAACACGCAGAAGGCACAGGGTGGCAAGCGTGTCATGTACACATCCCATCATCCCGCATGGGACGCAAAAAGCCGTGTGCCGCTGCCGGAGGTCTTGGATCTGGACTACAAACACATCGCTCATATCTTCTCGCGGGGGCAGACTCCGGCAGCCACAACCGTCAGGCAGACAGCAATGCAGGAGACACTGGCACCGCAGCAGCAGAACCTGCCGGAGGAAGAAAGCGCTGTCGATGTGTTTCGCAGCATTTTGAAGGAGAAGGGTGTCACCGAGGAGGAGGTGCGGCAGGTGGTCGCCGCGCGTGGGAAATACACAGTGGAGACCCCGATTGACTACTACCCCGACGAATTTTTGTACGGCTACGTCATCCGTTACTGGGATCAGATCTTTGACATCATTCAGCAAAACCGTAAGGCGAAAGGTTAAGGGAGGAAATACATCATGGCAGAATTTGTCAACAACAACGTGGGTATGGATTGGTCTGACACCATCGAGAGCGATGGTCAGGAATTCATTCTCCTGCCCGAAGGGGATTACAATTTCGTGGTGTCCGCCTTTGAGCGGGGGCGTTTTCCGGGGAGCGCCAAGATGCAGGCCTGCAACAAGGCTACGCTGACCCTGCAGGTGGAAACGAAGCAGGGCGTCGCCAGTGTCCGCACCGACCTCATTTTGAACCGCCTCGTGGAGTGGCGCATTTCAGCGTTCTTTCGGTGCATCGGCTGGAAGAAGCACGGCGAGCGGCTGGCGATGAACTGGAACAATCTCGAAGGCGCAAAGGGGCGGGCGCACTTCAAGCCCCGCAAATATACAGACCGGGACGGCAACGAGAAACAGACTAACGATGTGGATCGCTTCTACGATTATGACGAGAAGTTCTTTCCGGTCGAGGACTCTGCGGACTTCGGCGGGATTCCCGTCAGCGCGGCGGACATTCCGTTCTGATGGGAGGAGAAGCAAGTGGAACTTAGACCGTACCAGGTCGAGGCGAAGCAGGCAATCCTTTCCGCATGGAGCGAGGGGCATCGAAAGACGCTCCTCGTCCTCTCCACAGGGCTTGGAAAGACGATTGTGTTTTCCTCGGTGACAGAACATCAAGTGAAGTTGGGACACAGAGTCCTCATCATGGCGCATCGTGGGGAGCTTCTCACCCAAGCCGCCGACAAGCTGAAGATGCTCACAGGACTTGACGCTGCCTTTGAGCAGGGGGAAAACCGCAGCCTCGGCAGTTTCTTTCCCGTGACGGTAGGATCGGTGCAGTCTCTTTGCCAAGAAAAACGGCTCTCGATGTTCCCCAGGGATTACTTTCAGGACATCATCGTGGACGAAGCCCATCATTGTTTGTCGGAGAGCTATCAGCGTGTGCTTTCGCATTTTCCAAACGCCAATGTCCTCGGCGTAACGGCAACACCCGACCGTGGAGACAAGCAGACGCTCGGCACATTTTTTGACTCACAGGCTTATGAGTATTCCATGAGCCGCGCCATTCGGGAGGGGTATCTCTCTCCCGTCAAGGCACGGATGATTCCTTTGCAGCTGGACATCAGCAAGGCCGGAATCTCCGGTGTGGATTACAACGCGGCGGACATTGGCTGCGCCTTGGAGCCGTATCTCCATCAGATTGCAGACGAGATGGCGCGTTACTGCAGGGGCAGAAAGACCGTAGTCTTCCTACCGCTCATCGCCACATCGCAGAAGTTCTGTCGGATGCTGAATGACATCGGCATGAGGGCGGCGGAAGTCAATGGCATGAGCGATGACCGTTCGAAAATCCTCGCAGAGTTTGAGCATGGCATGTACGACGTGCTGTGCAACTCCATGCTCCTTACAGAAGGTTGGGACTGTCCCGCTGTGGACTGCATTGTAATTTTGCGCCCCACCAAAGTGCGGAGCCTCTATCAGCAGATGGTGGGACGGGGTATGCGGCTCTTTCCGGGCAAGGAGAACTTGCTGTTGTTGGACTTTCTCTGGCTGACGGAGCGTCACGATCTCTGCAGACCGTCGTCTCTCATTGCCAAGGACGCGAACATCGCCGCAATGATGGATGAAAACCTCCGAAATGACGAGGAAGTGGACATTCTCGAAGCTGAAGAGGAAGCGGAGCGGGACGTGCTGCGTGAACGGGAGGAGGCACTGGCGCGGGAACTTGCCGCGATGCGGAGCAAGAAGAAAAAACTTGTCGATCCCATCCAGTATGCGCTCTCCATCGCCGCCGAGGATCTCACCAGCTATGCACCGACCTTCCCTTGGGAAATGGGACCGCCGTCCGAAAAACAGCTTGCTTTCCTCGAGAATCGCGGCATCCTGCCCGATACCGTGGAAAATGCCGGTCTTGCCTCTCTCCTCATCGACCGTCTGAAACGGCGACAGGAGGAAGGACTCGCCACACCCAAGCAGATCCGCTGTTTGGAGCGTTACGGCTTTCGGCGCGTAGGCACATGGCAGTTCGACACCGCCAGTGCTCTGATCTCTCGCTTGGCGATGAATCATTGGCGCGTCCCCCAGGGGATGACGCCGTCCGTATATACACCGTGAAAGGACGTGATTTTTCATGGACAAGAATATCTTGTCGGCTTTGAAGTACATCAACGTTGCGGAGGTTGACCGCGCCGACTGGATTCAGGTAGGCATGGCACTCAAGGAGGAAGGTTATCCATGCTCCATCTGGGATGATTGGAGTCAGAGAGATCCTCGTTACCATCCCGGCGAATGCGAAAAGAAGTGGGCGGGCTTTAGCGGCACGGCCACTCCCGTCAAGGGTGGCACGATTGTGCAGATGGCGAAAGAGCGCGGCTGGATGCCCTGCGCTGAGGGAGCAATGGCATGGGACGACACCATCGAATATGACGGCAACGACGGCTTCAATGGATTTTCTCCGCCTGATGCGTGGAATCCCGTGCAGGATTTGATCGACTATCTTTCTCTGCTATTTGATCCTGCTGACCGAGTGGGCTATGTCACGGGTGACGTATGGCAGGATGGCGAGGGTAAGTGGCTGCCCAGTAAGGGCGTGTATGACCGCACGGCAGGGGAGCTGATCGCATCCCTCAAGAAGCACGCCAATGACATCGGAGCAACCGTGGGTGACTGGAAACCCGAGGTGGGCGGTTGGATTCGGTTCAATCCGCTGGATGGTGAGGGCGTGAAAAACGACAACGTCACCAAGTTCAAGTATGCCTTGGTGGAATCCGACACACTTCCCATCGCCGAGCAGGATGTCCTCTTCCGCAAGCTGGAACTGCCGATTGCAGCGCTCGTTCATAGCGGGGGCAAGAGCCTCCACGCCATTGTGCATGTGGATGCCATTGACTATGAGGAGTACCGAAAGCGGGTGGAGTTCCTCTATGACTTCATGGAAAAGCAGGGCGTACCCATCGACAAGCAGAACCGCAATCCCTCACGGCTTTCCCGGATGCCGGGGCTTACTCGAAACGGCAATCGCCAGTACCTCGCCGCAACGAACATCGGCAGGAAGTCATGGACGGACTGGATGGATTTCGTGGAGGGCGTGACGGATGAACTTCCACCGATGACCCCACTCTCGGCGTACAAGGACAATCCACCTTTGCTCCCCGAAGAGTTGATCCACGGAATCCTGCGGCGCGGGCATAAGATGCTCATTTCCGGATCGTCCAAGGCAGGAAAGTCGTTTCTCCTCATGGAGCTTTGCGTCTCCATCGCCGAGGGAATCCCGTGGCTGGGGTTCGCTTGCCGCCAAGGGCGGGTACTGTATGTCAATCTCGAAATTGATCCGGCAAGCTGCATCACCCGCTTCCTCAAAATTTACGATGCCCTTCATCTGTCTATGAACAAATCGGAAAACATCGTCATCTGGAATTTGCGCGGACATGCCGTTCCGCTCGACCAGCTTGTGCCAAAACTCGTCCGCCGTGTTCGTGACCTGCACTTTGATGCGATCGTCATCGACCCCATCTACAAGGTCATCACCGGGGACGAGAACAAGGCATCCGAGATGGGGCAGTTCTGCAACCAGTTTGACAAGATTTGCACGGAAACCGGCTGCTCCACGATTTACTGTCATCATCACAGCAAGGGCGCACAGGGAAACAAGCGAGCGATGGACAGGGCTTCCGGCTCCGGCGTATTTGCCCGCGACCCCGACGCCCAGCTCGACATGATCCAGTTGGAACTTGATGACGACATCAAGAACAACCTGCGCGATGGCAAGGCTACCGCTTGGCGATTGGAGTCGAGCCTTCGCGAATTCGAGAACATCGAGTCGGTGAACTTCTGGTTCGAGTATCCCATTCATCGGTTGGACACGAATGGAAATCTCGGTGAGATGCCCGCGCAGGGAACACTGGAGGCGGGACGCATGAAGAACAGTCACTCAAAGACTGCCGAGGCGTGTGCGGAGGAATTCCGAAACGCCTACCAGGCACTCAATATGGACGGAAACGTGACGGTTTCCGACATGATGGGTTATCTCAATGTATCGGACAAAACCGTCTACGCAAGGCTCAAAAAATTGGACGGCGAATTCATCCTCAAAAAAGGTCGTATTTTAAGGAATGACGGGGCTTCCAAGGATTTTGAGTAAATTCTTCTTCTACGCTGTTTATATATACATATAAACAGAAGAAACGTCGTTACCCTCCCAAAGTGGGAAGGACGTACTACGTCCTGTCCTTCCCCTTTGAGGAGAGTAACGTGACAAAACAGCCGAGAGGAACCAAAAGAAAGGCAGGTTTAGAAAATGATATTTTTCCTCGACATCAATCCTCCTACGGTGACCGCGCAGGAGAAATCCGTGCGGATCGTGGGCGGCAGACCGATATTTTATGACCCGACTCCCCTAAAGAAGGCAAAGGTGCTTCTGACCGCACATCTGGGGAAATATCGTCCGACCGCACCTCTGGACGGAGCCTTAGAGCTTCGCACCACATGGCTCTTCTCGGTGGGCAAATCCCATAAAAGCGGCGAGTGGCGCACGACCCGCCCGGACACCGACAATCTGCAGAAAATGCTCAAGGACTGCATGACCAGGTGCGGCTACTGGAAGGACGATGCCCAAGTCGTGCGGGAGATCGTGGAAAAACAGTGGGCGGCAGAGCCGGGGATTCACATTGAGATCAAGCAGCTGGGCTTGCAGCGTACCTCGAACCGCAATGGAGAAGGCTACAGCGACCCTACGGCAAGAGACGCGCTGAGGCACTGCAAGTAAGAAAGGAGCAGATCGCTATGAACATGATTTATATTTCCCATCCCTACACGGGGGCTGAAAAAGAGAACCGCAAGGCAGCAGCGGCGATTGCAGCAGAGTTTTCCAAGAAATATCCGCATATCTTGTTCGTTAATCCGCTCGATGGCATGCGGCACTTGAAGGCCGCCAAGATTCCCTACGATACGGTCTTGGAACAGTGCAAGACGCTTCTCGGCAAATGCAACGGTGTGATCATGGCAGGCAACTGGAAGAACAGCAACGGCTGCATGGAGGAATATCTGTACGCCGTTCATCATCGGCTGACAATTTGGGAAGGTACAGAGGAATTTGACAGCGAGGAAGTCATGCCCCATGACCGCTGCGGAACGCACGCGTCTTGCAAAAAATGTATCTGCACATCCTGCGCCCATCGACTTACATGCTGGAACTGCAACGACTGTGTGCAGGAGGCGGGGCAGACTGTTCCCATAGGATATACAGGTGGCGACGTTTGGCAGCCGGGCTGCTCCCGCTACGAAAAGAAGGGCTGATCATGATGACCGCTAAGGAATATCTGAGCCAGGCATTCAAGATTGACAGAAAAATAGACAGCATGCTGGAACAGTCCGTGCGGCTGCGCAGCATGGCCACCAAGACCACCACCGTTCTTAGCGATATGCCGGGGCGTGCAACAAAGAATCCGCACAAGCTCTCCGATGTGGTGGTGAAGTTGGTGGAGCAGGAGGAAGAGATTGATCGTGAGATTGATCGCTTGGTAAGCCTCCGCGCCGAAATCTATGGCGTGATACAGGCTGTGGAGGATATGGATGAGCGGTTGGTCTTGGAGATGCGCTACATGGGGTATCACACGGTCACGGAGATTGCCAGGCGCATGGAAGTCGGGGAACGGCAGATATACCGTATCCATGAGCGCGGTCTGCAAAGTGTGGTCGTTCCTTCGTGAAGAGAAGGAAATGTCATGAAATGTCAGGGAATGTCATGAAATGTCAAAAAGCGGAAAAATGTCACAAAATGTCAGTGAATGTCAGATTGATGTCAGTATGACCAATGTGATATGATAGACTCAGCAAAAATAGGATATGGAATCAGCCTTCTCGGAGAAGAAATTCTCCGCGAGGGCTTTTTTGATGCCACGAGGAGGTGCGCGATGCCGAGAAAGCCGAAGCGACCCTGCCGCATGACGGGGTGTCCGAACCTTACGGATCGAAAGAGCTGCTACTGCGAGACGCACGAGAAAACGATGCAGCGGCACTATGACCACTTCACGCGCGGCTACGATCAGCACGAGAGATACGGCAGTGCATGGCGCAGGATTCGTGATCGTCATTTGGCAGGGCATCCGCTCTGCGAGCAATGCAAAGAACGGGGGAGATACGTCCTTGCGACACTCGTGCATCATATCCGACCGATTTCTGAGGGAGGCACACATGATGAGAGCAATTTGATGTCGCTCTGCGTATCGTGCCATGAGCGGATTCACCAACGTGGCAGTGGCGACAGATAGACCCCTAGGGGGAGGTCAAATCTCTAAAACCGCGCCGTTACTGGACCGGGGAGGGGGCGCACGCACAAAAACGTCAGTTCAAACGGGGTATTAAAGGAATGGGGGCGAGAAGATGGCGCGTGACGGAACAAATCGCGGAGGGCGGCGTATCCGGGCGGGAGATAAACCTGAACCACTGACAGATAAAATTGCGGGCGGGCGCACGGCGCACATCATGGAGTTCCCAACGACGGAGTTGGATGGCACAAACCTTGTGGATGCCGCCGACCTCTACGGCGAGGAAATGCCAACCCCGAGCGAATTCCTGTCCGCACGGCAGAGGAACGGAAAGCCGCTCGGTGCGGATGAGATTTTCCGCGAGACATGGTTGTGGCTGAAGGAGCGCGGCTGTGAGCGTCTCGTGAATCCTCGTCTCATCGAAAGCTACGCACAGGCATTTGCCCGTTTCATCCAATGTGAGGAAGCAATGAGTCAATACGGGCTCATTGGCAAGCATCCGACTACAGGCGGGGCGATTGCAAGCCCCTTCGTCCAAATGGGACAGGCGTTTCAGAAGCAGTCCAATCTGCTTTGGTATGAAATTTTCGACATCGTAAAGCAAAACTGCACCACGACATTCAGCGGCTCGCCGCAGGAAGATCGTATGGAGCGGCTGCTGAGGTCAAGAAAATAAAAGAAGCATCCATAGATAGATGCTCCGTATTTTTAGTTTAGGTTAATCGAGATACTGGCTCAGATCAAGGACTCCGGCACAATACCAAAACAGACCATTCAAAAAGCCGTTGTCAGATCGGTATGTGCTTTCGGTATCATTCTTTCCGGTATTTGGAGAAACAGAACTCAAGAATTTTATGACCCGTTTATCTGTCTTGTAAGTGCTGAACCGAATGATCGTCGGAGAATGTTTCGCGGCATTTCCGTTACCGTCAGCACCTCCACTGCCATAATAAACAAGGCAAGAAATAATTGCTACACCATCTGCAATCTCGTACTTGCAACTTGTCTTATCAAGAAAGATAGCGCCATATGTAGTGAGTCCAACAAGAGGATAGTTTGTGTCCCCAAACATATAATTCTGCTTTGGAGGTTTGTTGGGCTTTGGCAATGCGGCAACAGTCCGTACGTCATCACCATATTGTTCGACTTTGTTTGTAATGTCATAGCCGTCATATGGACTAGCATATGCTGTTGCAATAAAAAGAATCCAACCGGCAATCAAAGAAAGTACTATCTTTTTCATCACATAATCCCTCTCTTTCCAAACTCTCAACTCTATTTAGTTGATTCGGTAAAACATATAAAAAATCCTGCTTAGTTGAGGAGGTTAAACATTGAACAAAACAACATCAGAGATGAAGCTCGTTCCGATTGCCAAACTCGTGCCGTATGCCAACAATGCGAGGACGCATTCGCCCGAGCAGATTAATAAGCTGCGCGGAAGTCTGCGCGAGTTCGGGTTCGTCAGTCCAGTCATTATCGACAAGAAGTATGGCATTCTCGCAGGACACGGACGTGTTGCGGCGGCACGGGCGGAGGGGATGGAGAGCGTACCGTGCGTCTTTGTGGATCATCTGACGGAGGCACAGAAGAAGGCATACATCCTCGCGGACAACCGTTTCGCACTTGACGCAGGGTGGGACGAAGATATGCTGCGTATCGAGATGGAAGCCCTACAAGGCATGGACTTTGACCTCTCGCTCACAGGCTTCGACGAAGCTGAAATCGCTGACCTACTCTCACTGGATGACGGTGAAGCACAGGAAGATGACTTCGATGTGGATGCAGAACTGCAAAAGCCTTGTGTTGCTCGATCGGGCGATGTCTGGCATCTCGGCAAGCACCGTATTATCTGCGGAGATTCCACTCTTTCGGAGACATACGAGCGGCTGCTCGGCGGAGAAAAGGTAAATCTCGTCTGCACGGACCCGCCATATTTTGTGGCTCTGGAAAGTTCCTCCGGGAAAATCAAGAACGATGATCTGAATGACAAGGATGCCTACGAGTTCCTGAAATCTGCCTTTATTGCCTTCCACTCGGTGATGGCGACCGATGCTTCCATCTACGTTTTCTACGCAACAGCAAAAGCCCGCATCTTTCATGACGCTTATGAGGATGCGGGCTTTAAAGTTGGCGCAGGTCTGGTGTGGAAGAAAGATCGTCTCGTTCTTACACGGACGGACTGGAAGTACATTCACGAGCCGATTATCTGGGGATGGAAGAAGGACGGTCGGCACAGATGGTATGGCGATCAGAAGCAGACCACCGTTTTTGCATTCGACCGCATTAAGGACTCGAAGAAGGATGGCTGCGGACATCCGTCCTCGAAGCCCGTGCCGCTCATCGCCTACCTTGTCAAACAGTGTACGCAGACGAACGGTATCGTTCTCGACGGATTCCTTGGCTCTGCTTCAACGCTGATTGCGTGTGACCAGTTGGGGCGTATCTGCTATGGTGTGGAACTTGAGCCGAAGTTCGTGGATGTCGCTGTTGAGCGGTACATCCAGAGCAAGGACGGCAATGCAGAAGATGTATTTTTGGAACGTGATGGTGAGCGCATTCCGTATGCGGATGTGCCAAAGGAGGGAGCATAATGCGTGTGTTTTTGAATCCGGGTCATGCGCCGGACGGGAATCCAGATCCCGGTGCGTGCGGGTATGGGCTGCGGGAATGTGATGTGGCAAAGAATGTCGCTGATCTTGCGGCGGACTATTTGAGTGCCGCAGGTGTTGAGGTGGTCAGCAACTTGCAGTCCGATAGTCTGCATGAGGTCGTTTCGGTTTCCAACTGTGCGGAAGCCGATGTGTTTATCTCCATCCACTGCAATGCGTGCAACGGTGTGGCACAGGGGACGGAGGTCTGGCACCACTACGGTAGCGGCGAGGGGGAGAAACTGGCACAGTGCATCCAGAACCAAATTGTGGATGCGCTCGGAACTGTGGATCGAGGTACAAAGGGAGCGAAGCCCGGTGTCAACGGTTTGTACGTTCTGAGCAACACGGATGCGGTCGCTGTGCTCGTGGAGCTTGCGTTTATTGACCATGAAGGGGATGCAGGATTGCTTCGCAGCCGGCAGGATGAATTTGCCCGTGCCATTGCGCGTGGGATAACGGACTATGAAGGAGAGTGTTGAAGATGAAACTGGAACACATTCAAAACGAACTGAAGAATCATGTGGGGGATTTTGTACGGACGGAGGCAAAGGAAGCGACCGTCCTCTGGCTGCATGAGAAAGGACTCCCGGCAGCGCGTGAGGTGTCGGCGGCATACACGGCAGCACTGAAGGAGAGCGCGGAGAAGGAGACGGGATGGTGCAGATTCCGCGACCGCATCTTCCTGCCGCTCGTCATTGACGGCGCGATCTGGATGACGGGCAAGATGCTCGAGCGCATGACCACTCCTCATTCTGTGAAATGATGACACGCTGTGGTTTATCTCACTGAGGCTATGGTGTATACAACACAATTTGCTTGCTAATTATCCCGGCTAGAGTGATGAATGTAATGACCAAAGTTCATAAAGGAGGTTTTCAAAATGAAGGTCAATTACAACATCCAGAAGGAAGAGCGCAAGGCGATGGTCGGGATTGTGGGAAAGGTGCTCGAGACAAAGCCCGCCTACTGCGGCGCACCGAGCTTTTCCTACAAGGTCGGCGCGTTCGAGATCACGAAGGCGGGCATCCTTTGCTTCGACGATGCCACCGACGAAGCGACTGTTGCGCGTGTGCGCACGGCACTGCGTGAGGCGGGCTTCATGTCCGAGGACGGCGAGAACAAGGCTTCCTGCGCGGACACAGGGGAAGACAAGCCGATCCAGACGGAAGCGGCAGAGGATGAACTCGCCGCAGTAGAAACGGCAGAGATCGAGCCGAGCCAGACGAAAACAGCTGCGGATGAGCCGACCGTAGTAGAAACGGAAGCAGACAAGCAGATTCAGACGGAAACGGCAGCAGAAGTTGCTCCGACTGAGGAAGCCGTCGCGGAATCCGGCGAGGACAGCCTTTCCATCAGCCTTCCACGTAGCCTTTTCACCGAAACGGCACTGCAGAATCTCGACGCACTCCTTCTGAGCAAGGGGCGGCTCATTCGTCACGCCTTCGACATCAAAGAGGCAACCTATACGCTGACCGACGACCGCATCACCTTCGCGTGGCTGCACGGCACAATCACCGACGAGACGGCAAAGGCTTATGCTGAATTCATCAGTAAGTTCTGCCAGATGGCGCGTACGCAGAAGCGCGTCACGGCGAAGAAGAAGATTGTGGACAATGAGAAATACGCTTTCCGCTGCTTTCTCCTGCGCCTTGGTATGATCGGAAACGCCTACAAACAGTCGCGTAAGATTCTCCTGCAGAACCTTACGGGCAGCAGTGCATTCAAAAGTGGACATCGGAAGGAGGTTGTGGATCATGCGATTTCCGAGTAGGGAGCAGATCGCCGCACTTCGAGAGCGGTATCCGCGCGGGACGAAGGTGGAACTCCTTGCGATGGACGATCCGCAAGCTCCACCGATGAGAACGATGGGCGAGATTATGGGCATTGACGATGCGGGGCAGCTTCTTGTCCGATGGGAGACGGGCTCCTCGCTCAGTTTGATCCCCGGCGTGGACTTATTCCGCATTATGCAGAAGGGCGGTCAGTCATGAACGAGAAGGTTTTCGCACAGATCATAGACATCTGCAATTCGGGGCGAGTGAATATGTTCGACGTTCCCGGTGTTCAGCGCATTGCATTTGAGAAGGGCTTCTACGAACTGGTCTGCTTCATCGAGGAAGACCGTGCGGCGTATGTACGATTTATCCTCATGGGTGGAAAATAGCCGATGATTCTAGCGATTCAGCACAGCCTTTCGGGGCTGTGTTTCTCTCGAAAAATAAGTGTAGTTTATCCAAAATATGACTTGCTATATCCTGCGTTTAGAGACATATATGTACATGACCGAAGGGAACAACCTACACACAGAAAGCGAGGAACACAAAATGAGAAAAGCAGAAGCAAGATGGCCGAAGACCACCACGATGGAGCACCTCGATGAGATGCGGTTCGGAACGAGCGGCGCGATCCTTTGCTACGGCGAGCAGATCCTTGTCGTCGGGATGGAGTGCTGGGGCTTCCACGCAGCCATCTACGAGATGGTCGAAACGCCGGAGGAGACGGGACTTGCGGACATCGAATGCCGCCTGAACCTCGTCGAAGCCGCCACGGAGCTTTTCGAGGACGGCGGACACGCGATGGCTTGGTGCATGAAGCGCATCTAAGCCGCACCAAACAACAAAACAGCCCTTCGGGGCTGCTTCTCGTTTCTGTGTTTTTGAGTCGCTGACAGCGGCTCTTTTTTGATGGGGGTGATTGCTTGCGAAAACTGACGGACTACACACCAACGAAGTTCATGGCAGAGGACGCGCACTATGACAAAGCCGCTGCGGATTATGCCGTAGGCTTTATCGAGTGTCTGCGCCATACGAAGGGGACGTGGGCAGGAAAGCCCTTCGAACTCATCGACTGGCAGGAGCGCATTATCCGAGACATCTTTGGAATTTTGAAGCCGAATGGCTATCGTCAGTTCAACACGGCGTATGTTGAGCTGCCCAAGAAGCAAGGAAAATCAGAGCTTGCCGCCGCCGTTGCACTGCTTCTCTGTTGTGGCGATGGCGAGGAGCGTGCCGAGGTGTACGGCTGTGCCGCTGATCGTCAGCAGGCGAGTATCGTATTCGAGGTCGCAGCAGATATGGTGCGTATGTGTCCCGCACTCAGCAAGCGGGTGAAGATCCTTGCCTCCCAGAAGCGGATGGTGTATCTGCCGACGAACAGTTTCTATCAGGTACTTTCGGCAGAGGCATACTCGAAGCACGGCTTCAATATTCACGGCGTTGTGTTTGATGAGCTGCACACGCAGCCGAACCGCAAGCTCTTTGATGTCATGACAAAAGGATCCGGCGATGCGCGTATGCAGCCGCTCTACTTTCTCATCACCACAGCAGGGACGGATACGCAGTCCATCTGCTACGAGACGCACCAGAAAGCAAAAGACATTCTGGAAGGGAGAAAGATTGATCCGACCTTCTATCCTGTAATTTACGGAGCGAAGGAGGATGAGGACTGGACAGACCCGGAGGTCTGGAAGCGCTCGAATCCGTCGCTCGGCATCACGGTCGGTATCGACAAGGTACAGGCGGCTTGTGACTCTGCACGGCAGAATCCTGCCGAGGAGAACAGCTTCCGTCAGCTGCGCCTGAATCAGTGGGTGAAGCAGTCCGTTCGGTGGATGCCGATGGATAAGTGGGATGCGTGTTCCGCCCCTGTTGACGCTGAGTCCTTAGAGGGCCGTGTCTGCTACGGCGGTCTTGACCTTTCCTCTACGATGGACATTACGGCGTTTGTACTCGTGTTCCCTCCGACGGAGGAGGATGATCCGTTTGCCGTGCTTCCGTACTTCTGGATTCCCGAGGAGAATATCGACCTGCGTGTACAGCGCGACCATGTTCCCTATGACGTGTGGGAGAGGCAGGGCTACCTGCAAACGACAGAGGGAAATGTAGTTCACTACGGATTTATCGAGGCGTTCATTGAGCGACTTGGTGAGAAGTACAACATTCGCGAGATTGCCTTCGACCGCTGGGGCGCAGTGCAGATGGTACAGAATCTCGAAGGGATGGGCTTCACCGTTGTTCCATTCGGGCAGGGCTTCAAGGATATGAGTCCGCCGACCAAGGAGCTGATGAAGCTGACCTTGGAAAAGAAAATAGCGCACGGCGGGAATCCCGTCATGCGCTGGATGGCAGACAACATCTTCATTCGCACTGACCCTGCGGGGAACATCAAGGCGGACAAGGAGAAGTCCACCGAGAAGATCGACGGCGTAATTGCCCTCATCATGGCTCTGGATCGTGCGATTCGCTGTGGGAATGATACCTCCGCGTCTGTTTATGATGAGCGAGGAATTTTGTTGCTCTGATGTCTGAATCGTGTTATTCTGAGAATGTCAAAGAATAGATGGGCAAGGGGCAGCTCCACTTTCCCTCCTGTTTTTGCAGTAATGCATAATGACCGCGACCGCCACAATAGAGCCTCTGTTGAGTTGACCGGGCGGATCATTTTCTTTGATGCGCACTTGCGCGTGATGGGAGGCGTTCATTGTGGAAGCCTTGCATGTCTGCGTATGCGTGCTCTTGTCTCCGCCCTGAAATAAGGGGACCGAGCGACCCATCACAAAATCGCACTTTGACGTCTACCGATCTTGGTAGACGTTGTTTTTATGTGCAGGAGCGAGGGCTTTGAGCACGTTCTATGCTTATCGATAATACTCCTTTAGCTGATCCAAACTTAAGTCAAGGCCACATTTTCTAAGGGCTTCAATGCGCTCATAATATAGCTTCTCCAAAATAGGTTCTTTATCCTCGAATCTACCATAATGAAGCAAATTATGACAATGGCTACAAAGAGATACAATGTTTTCCATTACATCCAGACTATAGTTAAAATCTTTGTATCTGCTAATAGGGATGAGATGATGTGGCTCAGTATAACCCTTGCCATTTTTTCTTAGGAAGATTCTATCCTCAGCATTTACTTCACAAATATAGCCAGCACGCTTTAATGCATCGGCTGCTCGTTTTGGATCTCTTTTTGGCAGCTCCCTTCCTGTCGTGGATGATGTTGTAGTTTCCTGTGGGGCCATTTCACCGGACCATTCAGGGGGCTCTGTTTCATCGTCAAGTAAGCTGTTGATCTCTTCTTGCTCTATGACATTATATTCAGGATCTTTATCGCCTAGAATTTCTGTTAATGCGGCTTGAATCGTTTTAAGTAGGCCCGTCTCCTTTTGAATTGCAGCAGCTTTCTCAAGAATAAATACTGCATGTTCAGGTGCAAGGTGACACATGTACTGTTGCTTGCCTCTTCCACTGACCATGAACGCACTGTCTTTTTGGTAATGCTGGCTGAACCATTCTTTATAGTTGGTAATTTTTAGAGGTGTATCAAAAGTGAAGTAACTTGTATCGATCCGATACCCTTCGTTATCCCAATCTACAGATGTATTTGCTGCTTTTAGTGCCGCTGGTTGCATCGCTTCATAACAATCGACCTGAGCAATACTGATTGCCATAATCTTTGTGTTTGAGTTATGTAGAATAAAATCTCCTTTTTTTACATGCGTCATCGTTGTATAGCCAGCATTATTTTTACCGGATTTATTTCTTTGCGGGGACCATACATATCCTCCAGAACATTCTTCATTATACGTTTCCCCTTGAAACACATAAAAGACAGCCATGATTACCCTCCTGAAAATAGCTATTGTATCGTTTCTTTTTGATCGCTAGGATATGGCATTCCGGATATTTGCTCATAAACAATGTTGAACATACTTCGCGCGTAAAGATGGTAGTGCTCTATATATTCTGTATAGCCATATTGCTCAATATATCTCTGACCTTCGGACTCACTATAGGATTGGAGTGTGATCCATTCTCCATTTTCATAAACTTGTGGAGGTTGCGTTCGATTTTTCCTAAAGCGAAATGTTCGTGTTTGATATGTGCTGGTATCACCGGTTATATCCATCGTATACGCAATATATCCAGATGAGCAGGTCTCGTATGTTTCATCCTCATCGTTGTAGGTACAGGAAATTAAATCTACGTATTCGCAATAGTTGGCATGGGCATAAGAGAGCCGATAGTTTGGATTGTTATCCAGATATTGGGGGATAGCCTCGACATGAGCGGACACAGAAATAAGCGAAAAGATAACGAGCAAGAATGGGTATCGGAGTAATTTGTTCATAAGATCATCTCCTTTATGGAGAGATTTCGTTAAACAGGAAAAAAATCCTTTTTATAAAGAATGGATGGTGTATATGAATCTATTCAGCAAACTCTTCCGTTCGCGGGACAAGCCCAGAAATCATCTTGGCGGCTTGTCCTTTTTGTTTGGGCAGACTGCGGCGGGCAAGGCGGTCAACGAGCGAACGGCAATGCAGACAACGGCAGTCTATGCTTGTGTGCGCATCCTCGCCGAATCCATCGCAGGATTGCCGCTTCACGTTTACGCATACAAAGGACAGGGCAAGGAGCGTGTGTCGGAGCACCCGCTATACTTTCTGCTCCACGATGCACCGAATCCCGAGATGACCTCCTTTATATTTCGCGAAACCATGATGAGTCATCTCCTCCTGTGGGGGAATGCCTACGCACAAATTTTGCGGGATGGCAGAGGTTCGGTCATCGGACTCTATCCGCTTCTCCCGGACAAGATGGAAGTCAGCCGTGACAGCCGCACGGGTGAGCTTTACTACACCTACGCGAGAACTACGGAGGAGAATCCAAATTTTGCGGACAAGGGACAGATTCGGCTGCGGCGTGAGGATGTGCTGCATATTCCGGGACTTGGCTTCGACGGCTTGGTCGGCTATTCTCCCATCGCTATGGCAAAGAACGCCATCGGCATTGCTCTTGCGACGGAAGAATATGGCGCGGCGTTCTTCAAAAACGGTGCACGTCCGGGTGGTGTCTTGGAGCATCCCGGTGTCCTCAAAGACCCGTCGAAGCTCCGTGAGAGCTGGCACGCCGTCTACGGTGGTACGATGAACACGGGCAGGATTGCCGTCCTCGAGGAAGGTGTGAAGTATCAGCAGATTGCCATACCGCCCGAGGAGGCACAGTTCCTTGAAACGAGGAAGTTTCAGATCGACGAGATTGCACGGCTCTACCGTGTGCCGCCGCATATGGTCGGAGATTTGGAGAAATCCTCGTTTTCGAACATCGAGCAACAGTCCTTGGAGTTCGTCAAATACACTTTGAATCCATGGGTAATGCGATGGGAGCAGTCGCTGCAGAAAGCACTTCTGACAGAGAAGGAGCGGAAGGCTTATTTCATCCGCTTCAACGTGGACGGGCTGCTGCGCGGGGATTACAAGAGCCGTATGGAGGGATATGCCATTGGTCGGCAGAACGGATGGCTCTCCGCGAACGACATCCGAAGTCTTGAGGACATGAACCCAATCGCAGCGGAGGAGGGCGGCAATCTTTATCTCATCAACGGGAATATGACAAAACTGAGG
Organism: Selenomonas sp. oral taxon 920; assembly: GCF_001717585.1. Classification (NCBI taxonomy): domain Bacteria; kingdom Bacillati; phylum Bacillota; class Negativicutes; order Selenomonadales; family Selenomonadaceae; genus Selenomonas; species Selenomonas sp. oral taxon 920. The sequence goes on along the minus strand of NZ_CP017042.1, from coordinate 1,336,982 downwards.
GATGCAGGATTATTCGCCAACAAGAAAGGAGACGGCGATGAAACGTAAATTTTGGAACTGGGTACGGAATGAGGGAGAGAAGCGTGTTTTGCTTCTGGACGGTGAAATCTCAGATGAAACGTGGTGGGGAGATGAGGTCACGCCTGCGATTTTTCGCTCTGAGCTGAACGCCGCAGAGGGAGATATTGACCTCTGGATCAACTCGCCGGGCGGTGACTGCTATGCAGCGGCACAGATCTACAATATGCTCATGGAATATCCCGGCGAGGTCACGGTCAAGATTGACGGGATTGCCGCTTCTGCTGCATCCGTTGTTGCGATGGCAGGAACGACCGTTGAGATTTCTCCCTTGGGGATGTTGATGATCCACAACCCGATGACCGTCTCTATCGGAGACACGCATGAGATGGAGCGGACGATTACGTTCCTTGCCGAAATCAAGGAGAGCATAATCAACGCTTATGAGATCAAGACGGGGCTGTCCCGTGCGAAGATTTCACGGCTGATGGATGCCGAGACATGGATGAATGCAAAGAAAGCCGTGGAACTCGGCTTCGCGGATTCCGTTCTCTATGAAAATAGGGAACATCTCACAGGCGAGGCGGCAGATGGGCTGATCTTCTCCCGTGCCGCCGTCACCAACTCTCTGCTCTCAAAATTCGGGCAGGGAACACACAATGTCGATGCAGAGCCACTCAAAAGACGGCTCTTTTCTATTTCACACTAACGGAGGGAAAAAGATCATGGATAAGATCATGGCAATGCGCGAGAAGCGTGCAGAAATGTGGGAACAGGCAAAGCAGTTTCTGGATTCTCACGAAAAGGACGGTCGTCTTACAGCCGAAGATGCCAAAGCATACGAGCAGATGGAAAGCGAGGTGCTTGCGCTCGGCAAGGACATCGAGCGCATGGAGCGTCAGGCGATTCTCGACGCGCAGCTTGCAAAGCCCGTGACGGCAGCAATCACCAACATTCCGGGGGCTGCGCTCAACGCTGAAAAGACGGGACGTGCAAGCGAGGCATACCGTGCGGCAATGCTGAGGGCACTCCGTACGAACTTCCGTCAGGTGGAGAACGTCCTGCAGGAGGGCGTGGATGCAAACGGCGGCTATCTCGTTCCCGAGGAATACGATCAGCGTCTCATTGACGTACTCAGCGAAGAGAACGTCCTGCGTCCGCTTGCGACGGTGATTACCACGAGCGGGGAGCACAAGATCAACATCGCTGCTACGAAGCCCGCAGCATCGTGGATTGAGGAGGGCGCACCTCTTACCTTTGGTGAGGCGACCTTTGACCAGGTTGTCCTCGACGCACACAAACTCCACGTTGCGGTCAAGGTGACGGAGGAACTGCTCTACGACAATGCCTTCAACCTTGAGAACTATCTCATCGAGCAGTTCGGCAAGGCACTCGGCAATGCTGAGGAGGATGCGTTCCTGAACGGCGACGGGACGCACAAGCCGAAGGGGCTTCTCACCTCGGCAAAGACATCCGTCACTACGGCGGCAGCCGACCTCAAGGCAGACGAACTCGTGACACTCGTCTACAGTCTCAAGCGTCCCTACCGCAAGAATGCGGCGTTCATCGTCAACGACCAGACGCTTGCAAGCATCCGCAAACTCAAGGATGCCAACGGAGCGTACTTCTGGCAGCCGTCGTACCAGATGGGTGAACCCGACCGTCTGCTCGGCTACCCCGTCTACTCTTCTGCATATATGCCCGCTATTGCGGCGGGTAAGACCGTTATCGCGTTCGGCGATTACTCCTACTACAACATCGGAGATCGCGGCACCCGCGCCCTACAGGAACTCAAGGAGCTGTTTGCGGGCAACGGCATGGTCGGCTACGTCATGAAGGAGCGTGTGGACGGCAAGCTTGTCCTCGAGGAAGCTGTACAGACACTCAAGATGAAGGGCTGATATACAATGAAAAGAGGGGCAATACATAGCGTTGCTCCTCTAAAGTATCTGTCTGCTATTTGACGTGAAAAAAATTTGTCGGACTAGATCCCCAATGTTCGATAGAAACTTTCTTCGATGACACGGCGTTGTCGTTTGAGTAAGGGGCTGTAGCCCATTTTATCGTTATAAAAGCGCATATTGTAGGCAGACACAAAAGCGACTTCTGCACATAGGGGGATTAATGGATTTCCGTCTGCGTGACAATAATCACGATTTATATTCCAGTCCATCCAACCGTTTCTCGTAAGATAAGATACAGACTTCCTATCCCAGTTGTAGCGGAAATACAGTGTGGATGGTCCTTTTATTTTATAGGGGCCACCTATATATGTTTGATGTTGTCGCCAGAAATCATCAGAAAAGTCGACAAAGACAACATTTATGGCAATTTGATAGTTGGGAGGATCGTAGGTTTGGACCGATACAGACGATTTATCTGCATAAATGCCTTCCCCCATACCACCATCCACAAGAACATAATTGCCAGTGTCCATTGTTTCTGGATAGATATCTTCGGCATTGGCAATCATGCATGGAAGTATGATAAGCATGGTTAGCGACAAGGTTTGCAGTGTTTTTCGCATGAGAGTACTCCTTTCATGTAAAAAAATCCCTATGTGCTTATGTAAAATATTTCTATAACATTAGAAAATATCCTGCAAACACTATGAGAATAGAAAGGGAGGTGGTTCTATGCTTGTGCCGCTTGCAGCAGTCAAGCAGTATCTTAGGATTGATGGAGATGAGGAGGACGATCTCCTCACGCACTTTACGGAAACGGCAGAACAGATTTGTACTGCATTACTGCGCGTGAAGAAGCTGTCCAAGGTTGAAGATCAGGCGATTGTGCGCGTTGCGGTGCTTTACGCTGTGTCCTATCTCTATGAACACAGAGAGGAAGCCGACCATCGAGGTCTTGCGCTGACATTGCGGTCGCTGCTCTTTGGTGTGAGGAAGGAGGTCTTTTAGGTGAGAGTGTCCATGAGTGAACTACGCCATCGAATTTCCATCCTACGCCCTGTGACGGATACGGACGATGAGGGAAATATTCTCGCGCAAACAACACAGGAAGTCGGTAAAGCGTGGGCACTCGTTCTGCCCTTTGCGGCGAAAATCTCCGACGGTTATGCGGAGAAGGTGCAGGAGGTGGATTACCGCATTGTGATCCGTTACCGCATGGATGTGCGAGTGACGGATCGTATCCGTTGGGGCGACAAAATACTCACGCCGATTGCGCCGCCGTATCCGCTCGGCGGGAAGAAACGGTGGCTTGTCATAGAATGCAGGGAGTTGGTGGAAGATGGCTAGATACCGAGGTTTCGTTTCTGCTGAGAAAATATTGTCAGAGCTTGGCGCGGAGGCGACGGCTGCGGCAAAGGAAGCCCTCGCGCATGGCGCGGACGATGTGGTCGCAGAGGCAAAGAACCGCTGTCCCGTCTATACGGGAACAGATAAGCGCGTGGTGAAAGGCGCACTGCGGGATTCCATCCACAAGCGGCTGCGCAGGAAGGACGGCTCTGTTTGGAGGATTGCGGCGGATGCAGAATCCAGTGACGGTGTGTTTTACGGCGTGCTCGTTGAGTTCAGCCCAAGGATCAACCGACCGTTTCTCTACCCTGCACTCGATGCCAAGAAGGACGGTATCCGTTCTGCCATCGTTGATGCTGTCCGAGCGGCGATACGGAGGCGAGGGAAATGAGCACGGCGCGGATGGTGTATCAGGCACTTGTGCGCTCCAAAACACTGTCTCAGCTTCTTGCACATGGGAAGAAGAGCATCTACCATGGGCGCAGTCCTGATGCGGGGACGTATCCGATAATCGTCTATTCGGTGATCTCGGATGTTCCCGCACTATCGGCAGACGGCACGGAACTGGAACGGCGTGTGACAGTGCGTATCCACATTCTGACGAAGGACGGACGGTTTCGGGAGATTCATAAAGCCGTGCAGAACACGCTTTTGCCGCTCGGATTTGTGCGGGCGCAGACGCAGGAACTTGTCGAGAAAGATATTTTTGTGGAAATTACAGATTACAGAACAGCAATGGAGGGAGAATAAAATGCCAAGTCCAACACCAACAGGAAAGCCCGCAGGGAATCTTACAAGCGGGCAGTTCATCAACATCCAGAAACTTCATATCGCCAAGATGCTCACCGATGAGGCGGGCGGTACGGCGACCTACGAGAAGCCGATTCCCCTTGGGAAACTTCTGCGCAAGGTGGACATCAAGCCGCAGACGAATCAGGCGGAGCTTTTTGCCGACGGGCAGCCCGTGGATACGGCATCCAATACCGCATCCTACGATCTGACCTTCGATACCGCCGCACTTCCTTTGGAATACACAGCCTATCTTTTGGGGCACAGTATCGAGAACGGCGTGATGAAAGCAAGCAAGGACGATGTTGCATCGTACTTCGCTGTGCTCTTCCAGTCGGACAAGCGCAATGGGAAGAAGAGGTTCACCAAGTTTTACAAAGTCCAATTCACGGAACCCTCGGAGTCCGGCAACTCGAAGCAGGAGAGCATCCAGTTCGACACGCCGACACTGACGGCAAAGGCAATTTACCGTCTCTCGGACGGGTTGTCCTATGCCAAGGCGGACGAAGAGGCGGCGGGATTTGCCGCAGAGACAGGATCGAAGTGGTACGAGCAGGTCTGAGGGAGGTCACGATGGAAACACCGATGCTGCATATTGCGGGCAGGGAGATTACGCCGCATCCTCCGAAGATGAAGGTGTGGCGCGAGTTCCTTGCCTTTTTTGATGCCGACAAGGAAGGATTGAGCCTTGAAGATTTTCTGGACGCGCACGTTCGTCTGATCGTCCTTGGATTCGGACGGGAGGAAGTGACAAGGGAATCCGTGGAGGAGAATGTAGACGTTGCGGACATTGTGCCGCTCACTCGTGCACTCTTTCGATGGATTCAGTCACTGACGTTTTCCAAACTGGTGAACCTCCCAAACGAGGAGATGGGGAAAGAGGCGTAGTTCTTTCTCCGTACCAGAATCTACTGCGTTACTACGAGCGGCTGCAGTCCGCATATGGGTGGACGATGTACGAGATTGATTCACATGAGATTACGTTTTTGCTCAATCAGCTTGTTGTAACGGCGATCTGCGAAGAAAGATTGTCCGAGCGATTTATTGATGACGTGATGTAGGGAGGGGATAGGGTGGCAAAACGGGGACAGAAGATCGACGAACTCTATCTCGACATCGGTCTCAACATCGCACAGCTGCAGCTGGATTTCGATACGGCGGGCAAGACTGTCTCGGATTCCATCGCGCGGCTGAACAGCAAGGCAAACAACATTCACCTGAAACTCGATGCCGACCTCGCCAAACTTGACGGCGTGGGTACGGAGCTAGACAAGATCAAGGTACGCCATCAGGCAATCAATCGCGAACTGGATATTCAGCGGCAGAAGGAACAGATTCTTGCCGCTGTCCTCCAATCCGCAAAGAAGAATGACGGCGCGGATAGTGCGTCCTATCGGCGTGCCGAGAGCAATCTTCTGCGTCAGCAACGAACCGTCGCGCAGACCGAAGCAGAGGTGCGAAAACTGAATAACCGCCTCAAGGAGAGCGCAGTGCTTTCCGGCACGCTCGGCGGGCGCATCGCCTCGGGAATGACGGCGGCACAGGCGGGTGTCAAAAACCTAACGAGTGGATTCAATGTTCTCTCGACAAAGATGGCTGCCGTTATGGCTGTTGCAGCAACCGGCGCAGGACTGTTCAACATTACCAAGGACGCAATGCTTGCGGGCGAGAACGTCTACAAACTCACACAGCGGCTTCACGTCTCGGCAGGTGAGGCGGCGACACTCAATCGAGTGTTTCAGCTTGCGGATACGGACATCAAGAGCGTCATACCTCTGATCGCTCGTCTTGACAAACAGGTATCCGCTGCGGGAAATTCGGGTAACGATACCACACGCGCACTCTCGCGTTTTGGTATTGCGCTCAAAGATCAGCAGGGCAATCTCCTGCCGCTCAATGAGCAGCTGGCGCAGCTTGCCAAGGGCTACAAGACAGCAAGCGAAGCAGGAATGGAGGAAGCGTATACCGCCGAAGTCCTCGGTGCGCGTGGCGCGGCACTCATTCCGATTCTTGAACAGTATGACGATCTGATGACCATTTCCTCACGTGTAAAGACTACGGGACTGCTCGACCCAGAACAGGCGCACGAGACGTATCTCAAATGGCGCGAAATGGAGATGGAAGCGGGACAGCTGAAACTTGCCCTCGGCGCGGCTCTCCTTCCTGCCGCCGAAGAGCTGATGCCTGAGATCAACGATGGTTTCCAGACGTTCATCGAGACAATTAGCGACAACAAGGACGAGATCAAGGATGCCGTCCTTGGTTGGGGTGAAGCACTCAAGACCGTTGCAGAGCTTGCGGGCTTTGTGGGCGAACAGATTCATAAGGTCAATGAACACGCCGAGGCAAATTCGTGGCTCGTAAAGAATCACCCCGTGGCATCTCCGCTGATTGCGATCCCCTTTCTTGGCGGTACGGTTCTTGACGCTATTTACGGCGATGAGTACAAACAATATCTGGAACAGCAGAAGATTGCCAAAGAGAAGGCTGCGGCAGAGGAGCAGGCGCGTGCAGAGGCAGAAAAGAATGCCAAGGCACAGGAGCAGAATGCCAAAGCGGCACAAATCCGTGCAGCGGCTGAGAAGGATGCCGCAAAAACCGTCAGTGAATCCGCAAAGGCGACCGAACAACTGACGGACAGCCTATATACACTGACACATACGGACATCCAGAACAGCCTTCATGCATTGAATCGTGAATCCTTCCAGTTTTTCCAGAAGGGTGCCGATCCGCACCTCATCGACGAATATCGTCTGGCAAAGGAAGCGAAAATCTACGCCGACTTTCAGCGCGACGTTGTGGATAAGGCGAACGCGCTTTACAAGACTGACCTCCAAAACAAACTGGATTCCATCGCCCGTGAAGCCGATGCCTTTCGGCAGAAGGGCTTGGATGAGGTGCAGACACAGGCGTGGCTCAGTGAGAGCAAGGCGCGTGTGATGGAGCAGTGGGAGCGGGATGTCGCGTCAAACATTGACTCCATCTGGAAGACCGAACTTGAGAATCGCCTTGCGGAGATTGAGCGTGAGAAAGAAGCGTGGGTACAGAAGGGACTGGACGAGGTCGAAGCGACGCGCTGGGCGGAGAAGCAGAAGCTAGATGCCAAACGCAACGCCGCTCTGGAAGTCCTCCGCTCCCAGAAAGAGGAACTGCAGGTGTTCAAGAAATCCGGGCAAGTTGGGTTGATGGAGTACCTTCGCAAGAAGAATAAGTTCACAGCGGAGGACTTGGGGCTGACACCGGAACTCTTGCAGCAGTTCCAATCGGGACGGAAATGGGCGATGGAAAACCTCCTGCCGAATTTTGCTCCCGAGAAGCGTGAAGACAGTTCCCGCATCCGTGTCAATGGGCAGGAGTTCTCGTATGCACAGATGATGGCAGGGCTTGGACAACAGGCACAAATTGTGCAGGGAGGGAGACAAAATATCCCGTCCTCCCCAAATACTGCGCAGTCCGCGCCATCCATGACGGACAATCGGCAGATTCACATACAGGTGCAAATCGAGAACGCCGTCACGGAGGACAACGAGGGAATGCGTATGCTTGCCGATCATGTCGCCGACCGCATCCGTCCTGCCGTTGAAAATGCCCTTGGAGGTGATTCCAATTCATATTCACATTGGTGAGGTTAAAACACTGAGTGTCGAGAACTGGCAGATCGTTCCTGATGACCGTCAGCAGCTCTTGGAGATCGTCGGCGGTGTGGTCGTGCAGGATTTCGGGCATATTGCAGAGGGAGACCGTATCTCTTGCACCGTTGTTGTAACTGCCGCTGACTGGGAGAAAATCAAGGCATATTGGGATAGCCGGGCAAGGGTGTCCGTAACGGACGAGAGCGGGAGCGTCCTGCCCTCGATGCGTGTTGTGGTGAAGTCCTACGAGTATATGGCGCATTTCCCGAAGGTCTATAAGGTTTCACTGGAATTTTGGAGGGTGTGAAAATGGCAGAACTGCTGCATATCTATATGAACAATCCGACCGAGGGCGGTAAGGACGGAACGGAGGTCAGCTCAGGGACGGAACTCGCGCCTATCTCCATCCTGCTCGATGCGGGCAAGGGCGAGCAGAAAGCCGTCAAGTGCGCTGTGCGCTGCGAGAACGGCTTCCATATTGACGGAACACTTACGGTCAAGTTCATTGGCGAGCATGCGGACAAGTGGAAAGTGGCACTAGATAACAAATACACTGCTGAAACGGTGTTGGATTCTGCCGAATGGAAGGATGTTATTTCGCTGCAGAACGTCCGCGACACGAATACCGTATTCTGGGTCAAGGCAGTCAGCACAGCAGACGAAAAACCGCAACAGGATACGAGCGTGGACATTCAGGCAGAGGGGCTACTTGTGTCGAATTGAGGAGGTTCGTATGGCGTTCAAATATATCAATCCGGGCTATGCGGAGCTGCTTTCGGTCAAAGACGGTGCAACGGTCATCGGGGAGCAGTACAGTAAAACAGGCGTATCCTTCTGGCAGCCGACCTATTACAAGGGACTCAACCTTTCCGAAGTGCCGCCGGAGCTTTACGGCAGATTTGATATGTACATCAAGGACACAGAACAAGGGGGCAATGCTAAACTTTCATTTGCAATCGGCGGCTACAAAATTATTGAAGCAGAGAAATTCTGGAGCACATGGAAGATTCGTGGGAGCAACAACAACGAGATGCTTGCCGTAGGCGATGCTGTTCGTGTCAAAGAAATCTGTAGTGTGTGGTTTCACATCAAGCCGGGAGAGAACGGTAACGGTGTTTTTCATGCCTTGATAGACGAACGTGAGGTTTGCAATATGTCGAATGCGTATGTTGGCTATCTCACGAACTCGGATGCAAAAACTATCGCCATTCTCACGAATAATGACGATATTCTTATCTCAAATCTCATCCTCTCAGATGAGGAAATCAGCCCGAGGGAACAGGTCATTACGCTTCCTGTCAAGGAAACGCAAACAAATATGACCGACTGTGGGGACGGGAGTTATGAGGCGACGGCTGCGAATCAGGAGATTCTGCAATCTGTCGATGTTGCCGCCCTGTCCGCGAAGTATGGCACAGACTCGCGTGTGACGGGGATTTCCCTCATCGGGAATCCTGCCTATCGCACGGCAGAAGGGCTGTGTGCTTTGACGGCGATTGAAAAGAGCGGCGGGAATATCACGGAATACGGAAGGCACATTGTAGAGCAGAATCCGACTTCCGTTGTCATGGACGCACGATCCGCCTCTATGACGATTGCAGAACTCACGGGACAGCAGTTCGGATGGAGAGCGGGGACATGAGCATCAAGCTGAAACCCCATGTCTGCATTGCGTGGCTGCCGTTCGGGCGCATTCATCTAAAATCGCTCATATACGCCACGGTGATTCCCGTTTTTCGACAATCTGTGAAGGTGCGCGGAGATACGTCGCGCAGTCTCAACACATCCATCGCCATGCGTACAGATACCCTGCGCGATATTCGGATCGTCAAGAAAATTACGGTAACGAGCGACACACAGCGACGCATCGGTCGCTGCGATATGGCTCTTGGAGATACGAAGCGCAGACTCATTAGGCAGTCGCGGATTCTTGCAGATACTAGGATTGAGATTCCCCACACGCTTACCTACGCAGACTTCAAAAACCGTGGCATTCGCTCGTTCTCTGTGACGCTTGGGGAACTCTCTCTTTCCGACAACATCCAACTTGAAACCGTTCAACCGCTGTCTGTCGGCGCGTGTGTAGAAGGGAGGGTGATGGACTATGCCTTTCGCTTTCTCGTGGAGGAAACCAGTCAGCGCGGCATTGTGCAGTCTGTCAAGGGAACGTATAGCAGGGATGTGTTGCTCTACACACCCATCCATATCTACGTCGAACGGGCAAAGGTGTCGCGCTATACGGCAGAAATTGCATCGGCACTCGGGCTTCGGCTTCATCATCTGACCGATGATTTCACACCATCCCAGAACTTTGAGGGCAGCGGAATGACCTACCATGACTTCATCTCCGCGATCTTCGGCTGGACAGCGAAACTGCCGCAGCGGCAGATCAACGTCTTTATTCGAGGAGATACGCTCCATATCATTCAGCGCGGCATGGAGGAATCCGTCATTGACATTACGAACTGGCCGCACGCACAGCCGACCATCGAGCGGAAACTTCTGCGTTCTGTCTGGCACAGCTCACACAACGATTCCACCGGGGCGCACAACGAGGAGGACACTGTACCCGTTCCCTTCACCGGCACGATTTCCTTCAAAGAGATCAGCCGCACTTACTCCAACGGCTTTCTCGTCCGTGAGACGAATGAGAACGGCTACAGCACCTATACCTACGATGGGGAGTATCTCGCGGAGAAGCGCACGCATAATGTGGACGGATCCACAAGCCGCACGGATTACGCATACGCCACTACGGGGCGTGACGTGTATCTCTTCAAGGAATGGGAGCGTACCACAGAGGCGGTCAATGACGGGAAAAAGCATACGGAATATGACTGGGAGGATTGGAGCAACGAGAAGGGAACGGAGCGCATCACCTACCACGCGCCGCTCGGCTATGGCTGGTATGCAACCACGGTTTACGTCGATGGCGTATTGGAGGGGAGCAGTTTGTCGCAGGGAAAGCCCGGCGGCAAGGCAAGCCAGTTCACCGTCGAGCAGTCGAATCTCAGCCTTGGTGCAAGTTACGCGAGTGACGATGCGCTTCCGTATTCTTCCCTCATCGACACCGAGTTTCCCGTTGTGGGTACGGACTATCTGCGTGCCTTGACACGAGAAATAGAGTGGCTCAACCGCAAAACGCAGGAAACAGTTACGGTGGAAATTCGCGCACGGATTCAAAACGGCGTTCCCGACATTGACCACATCGTTGATTTCACCGAGCGCATCCGCTTCGAGGGGTACGAGTATTTCCTTCAGTCCAATACGGTGGAACTCACGCCGCGTCTTTTGCGGCAGACAATCAAGATGGTGAGGTGGTTTTGATACACGGCGTTATGGGGCTTGCGGCGGCCATTCGAGCGGGAATAAAGCACGCGCAGATGGATGAGTTCAAGGCACAGCGCGGAAGGATTCAGAATGGGCGTGTTCATATCGGCGAGCGATCCTATCCATTTCGTGCGGCAGTGGACTGCAATACGTCAGACGGCAGTTTGGTGTGGGTACAGATTTCAAAGGGCGGCACTGCCGTTATCGTGGGAGCGTGAGCTTATGCACAGGGCGAGAGTGAAAGCTGTGAGTGGGAATCGGGTGCTTGCGAATGGCGCATGGCTTACCTGCATTGGAAACCGATCCGTTCGAGAAGGAGAGTGGATCTGGACGGACGGTCGCTGCGTCTATGGGCATGAATCCGAAGGAGACAGCAGCTATGTTCCGACGAATGTCCTCTCCGGCATACCTCTCCTCCAAATAAAGTGGAAGGATCAAAAAAACCAGATGCTCCATTCGTACTATGCAAAAGGAAAGATTCATCCGCTGGGCTTTTCCAAAGAGGACATATGGATGGTCAACAGCAGTCGCTACTTCGCGTATGTCTCGGGCTATGGAATGCTCGATGCCGAAATGGATGAGCGGGGAAATCTCTATACCCTCGAAGCAGTGAATGTCCTCGTGTTCCCGCTCATCGGGGCAGATCAGCGTGACAGTATTCTCTCTGTCAAATGCAACGGAGAGGTCATCGCCGCCTACGATCTTGTGCCGATGTTTGGTCCTCCCGCTGTATCCGGTCCTACTGACCTCTATAGCTGCCAAACAGTAGGTGGACGGGTGGATAAAACGGGAAAATTCAAAGTGATGATATGGCACTCTGTATCAGAGCATGGGGGAGACGGAAGCCATGTCAGCACAGACCGATATGTGTTCTTCGACGGCAGCAATCTTGAGCCTTGGATGGAGAAAACTAAAACAACGTCAAGAGACTCTGTTACAGGGGAATCCCATACTTCGGAAAGCAGATGGAGTGCACCGGATTACAGCATCCGCTATCCGCTCCATGACGGCATGTATATGCGCTTTCCTGCAAATCTTGACTATCTTACCCTTGGGAAAAAGTACATTTCAAAGATTTACAGCGCAAAGGATGAGCTGCTTATGGAACTGGAAACGAATCCGACTGCCCGTACAAGTCTCTGCCCTCTGGGACAGGGGAAATATCTGGTCAGCACGGGATCGCCCTTATATTTATGGAAAGACGGTCAGCTTACGCAGCTGCTGCGTGGATGCTATAACTACCGTCTGCGCAGGATGAATCATCTGGGGAAATGGAAAAAAGCAGGAGGTTTTTGATGATGGATCATATTCTTACCATACGTCTGTATGCGGCGGGCATTGGCATCGTAGTCGGTGAGTTCCTCGGCAGCTTCGACGATCTGCTCTACGCGCTCGTCGCATTCGTCGCGACGGATTATGTTACGGGAGTTCTGCGTGCGATTGTAGAAAAGAAACTGTCGAGTGCCATTGGCTTCAAGGGAATCTGCAAGAAGGTCTGCATCTTCACTCTTGTGGGCGTGGCGAATGTCCTCGATGTTCACATTATCGGCAGCGGCTGTGTTTTGCGTTCCGCCGTGATCTTCTTCTACATCTCGAATGAGGGAATATCGATCATAGAGAACGCAGCACGGATGGGGCTTCCCGTTCCGCAGAAACTGCAGGACATGATGCACAGCCTTAAAAATCAGTAGGATACATAACAACTTCAACGCCCGGCGAATGATCGTCGGGGTATTTTTTTGCCCGAAAAGGTGACCACAAGAGCCGTTTTTGTCTGCTGCTTCATGAAGGGAGATGTTGAGATGAGCAAGGAAGAAGGACTTCGGGAAATGACGTATCAGATGGTGATGCGTGCTTCATGGAAAATGCTGCAGAGCGGACTTTTGTCAGAGGACGAGTATCTTGCGTTTGAAGCGAAAATGCGCGAGAAATATCGCCCCGTCATCGGGCTCCTATTTTCAGATATTGACTTGCTATCGTGCGGATAGTACGGGAATATGGGGGTGAAAATTAATCATTTTTGTTTTTTATCGAAGAGACATTATACTATACTTTGCCATGAGAGCAACCTTTAAGTATTAGCTTGCTCATCGATATCCTGCTCTATATAGTAATGGCGCTCAATGAAGGAAATTTCGTGACCCATGAGCAGTGAAATGGGTTCTTCTTTATACCTTATTTTTCTGCGCAGATCCTCAATGGGGGAGGGGGAAAAGAGGAGGGGCTTAAACTGTGCAATAAAGTCGTTTTCATTCTCATAAAACCTTGTTTCCTTTACCGTTTTCACATGATCTCCTTCGACAGCCTTCAGACGCATGGGAGAATTGGTAAGGATATTATAAAACAGATTTATATCTACTACAGGAATTTTCTTAGTGTTGAAACCCGTATATAGTGGATAGTTGGTTATGACAACGGGAATTATCTCCTTCTGATCAGCCATAGGATATGCTGTCAGCAATTCGTGCCGGTACTCAGCAATGAATTGGCTTTTTATCTCAGCCTGTTCTATGCCTTTATGCAATTCCTTGAACGCATTGTGCCAGCCAGTACTGCTGATAGGATAGGACAGTGCCTTCAGTTCTCCCACCACAATGTAATTTTTCAGTACCAACACTAAATCTATTTCCTGTGCTTCTCCTTCGACTTCATATTTCGTTCTTTCATCAATAAGCGCATCTTTCAGCACAAAGCCACTACCACTCCTCAGTCGTCCTTTGCAATACCGCTCAAACTCATGGCCGCGATCAGATAGTGGGAGGCCGCAATCTTCTAGCCAACCTTCTATCAATTGGCATATATTGCAGCACTGGAGGGGAAATACCGCAAAATAATAATATCCGTCAAGAAAAATGAACATTTTTCGCCAAGAGTTAAAACGTCCATAGACTTTTTTTTCAGTTTTCTGATTGACTATCAAATCCAGAAAACGCTTAATTTGACGTTCTTGAAAACGAGTTGTTCCTTTTAGGTAATCTATCAACGAACTTTCCTTTATCCTATAGCTATATTTTGCTAGGTGGATGAGTTCATCATTCGGGATCGCTCCATTCTGAGGATAATATTTTAGTACGCTTTTGGACAGCGCTTGCAACCTAGCAAACAACATAGCAGTCTCAAAGATGTTCATTCTATATAAGAAATCTATGGGCTTATCATAATGAGCAAAAAACAGGTTTGCCTGCATGGCATAGAATCGTCCGCCCATTTCATCAATCATTTCCTGACTAATTGGGTGGGGAAATGAGCCTCTCTTAAGAATAATTTCTCCATTCTGTACATCAACAATGCGATATGTCTTATCTCGTTTTTCCATACTTCTGCTTTTTTTTTGATACACAAATCGTGCCATTTTCATTATCTCTGGATCACCTATAGGTTCTTCCTCCATAAAGCGTCTAGTTCGTAGTAAGCCTATACATTTTTTGATGGGATAATCTTCCTGATAAAGGATGTGATACTGACCTTTAACTTTGTCGGAAGGTTTCAGATAGGCATTTTCCCAAATTATGCTATCAAAAATATTTTTAATGACTATGTAATGGCTAGTCAGAGCATATACTTCCTTAATTTGGGCAAGATCAAATTCTAGACTAGATACTTCTCCATGAGAAAAGTATCTGTAAAAGCTCATAATGCAATCGATGTCATCAATAGAGGTTTCTAAAGCCTCTATGCCAAGGAGACTATTGCCAAATACTGAGTCTATAGAGATATTTCTGAGATCCTGCAAATGTACATTCTTTTTCTTCTCCAAATAGTGTGGCAGGACTTGAAAGAAGGTTATGAATTCACGATTAGCCAAGGCCAATAAATATTGATTTAAAGTGGATGGAGTAAATTTGTATTTTTCTTGCAATTTCTTCAAGTAGGCATAGTAAGCCTTATAGCACTGATGAAAATGAGGAAGAAGGGTAAGCAATTGATTATCCGTCGTCGAGAGAGGAATACTTGTTTCTCTAGCATAGCTCTGAATCCGTTCATAGTCGAACTTGTCGTTGAAAGGCTTAAAGAAATTTTCACTCTGTATATTCATTATTAAGGAACGAGTAATGATTTTTGACCAATTCATGGATAATCCTCCTAGATGTCAATGATTTGTTCTCTTAGTATAGCATAAAACTACTTAAGAACAGATAAAATTTATATGTAAATTCATGGCTTTTGAATGGATGGATTGATGTGTATGATACAAGATTGAAAATAAAATAGTGGAGATGATGCATGATGAAAAGAAATGGTGATGCGTGCTTCATGGAAAATGCTGCAGAGCGGGCTTTTCTCAGAAGACGAGTATCTTGCGTTTGAAGCGAAAATGCGTGAGAAATACCGCCCCGTCATCGGGCTTCTATTTTCGGATATTGACTTGCTATCGTGCGGATAGTACGGGAATATGGGGGTGGAAAGGAGGGAGCACCATGAAAATACGAAGAGTCCAACCAACCCAGACATTGCAGAAAAAGCTGCGTGTGGCTGCCTACGCCCGTGTCTCTGTGGACACGCTTCACCACTCTCTTGCGGCGCAGGTCAGTTACTACAGTAGTCTCATCCAGAAGAACCCCGCATGGGAATACGCCGGCGTGTACGCAGATGAAGGTATCACAGGCACAAGTACTACTCATCGAACGGAGTTCAAGCGGCTGATCGCGGACTGCAACGCCGGGAAGATTGATTTGGTACTCGTCAAAAGCATTAGTCGCTTTGCCCGTGACACCGTGGATTGTTTGCACACAGTACGAAAACTGAAGGAAAAGGGGATTGCCGTCCGCTTTGAGCGCGAGAACATTGATTCCATGTCCGAAGACGGGGAACTTCTCTTGACGCTGCTTGCATCCTTTGCCCAAGAGGAGAGCAGAAGCATCGGCGACAACATCCGATGGGGCGTGCGGAGACGCTTTGCCGAGGGGATTCCGAACGGGCATAAACCGCCTTACGGCTACCGATGGGACGGTGAGATGTTCTGTATTGTTGAAGTAGAGGGCAAGATCGTCAAGGAGATATTCCGTAGATACCTTGCCGGGGAATCTGCCTACGCCATCGCAAAGAGTCTCGCATGGCGCGGAGTCACGGGACGGCAGGGGAGACCAATCGAGCAGACCACGGTCAAAGACATCCTCTCCAACATCTCCTACACGGGGACGATGGCCCTCCAAAAAAACTACATCAGCGAGGGACATATCCGCAAACGGAATAAAGGAGAATTGCCTCTTTATCTCGTGGATGGAGTGTTTGAGCCGCTCGTGAGCAAGGATGACTTCGATGAGGCACAAGAGATACGGAAAATGAGAGCCGAACGGTCTGCGAATCGGAATCCTGTGCTAATGCCGTTTTCCGGGATGGTGAAGTGCGGATGTTGCGGAGGCGGCTTCAGCAGAAGAACCGCCGGGAAGTACAGACGGTGGGGCTGCAACACAAGAGAGCGGAAAGGTAGGGAATCCTGTGACAGCCGTCCGATCAAAGAGGAGGAGCTTGTGGCTGCGGTCAGAACCGTCATGGAGAAGGATGATTTCGATGCCACAGAACTTAGGCATAAGGTGTCAAAGATCGTCATTCACAATGACTGTGTGGAATTTCATCTTACGAACGGTCGCATAAAAAAGATTGCTCGAACCTACAGCGGGCAGCGCGGCAGCAATCCCTTCACGAACAAAGTGTACTGCGCTTCCTGCGGCAGCAAGTGTGAGCGGGATACATGGACGAAGGGGACTAAGGTGTGGTCTTGCAGTCAGCCGCGCACAAAGTGCCGACTGAAACAGCTGCCCGAATCCGAACTCAAGGAAGCGGCAGAATCCTTCTTCGGCGATGGCTACGAGGGCAAGATCGTACAGAATGTCGAGCGGATCACCATATCCGATGATGAGGTCATATTTCAACTCAAAGAAGGAGGCGCATACCGATGGCAAAGACAGTGCGGGTAATCCCTGCAAGCCCTAAAATCTTTCGTTCTGAGGTTACGGCAGAACCAAGACGGCGCAGGACGGCAGGATATGCCAGAGTTTCGACCGATCATGAAGAACAGGCTTCCAGTTATGAAATGCAGATGGCGCATTACAAGAACTACATCGAGAGCCGTGCAGACTGGGATTTCGTCGGCATGTATTCGGACGAGGGGATAAGCGGAACGAACACCAAAAAACGCGATGGATTCAACCAGATGATCGAGGATGCCCTTGCGGGTAAGATTGACCTTATCATCACAAAGTCCGTCAGCCGCTTCGCGAGAAACACGGTGGATTCTCTTCAAAACGTCCGAAAACTCAAGGAACATGGTGTAGAGATTTACTTTGAAAAAGAGAACATCTGGACGTTCGACACACGCGGAGAACTCCTCATCACGATTATGAGCTCGCTGGCTCAGGAGGAGAGCCGCAGTATCTCGGAGAACACCACATGGGGCAAGCGGAAGCAGTTCGCCGAGGGAAAAACCAGTGTGGGATACAGCGCATTCCTCGGCTATGACAAGGACTTCAAAATCAACGAGGAACAGGCGAAAATCGTAAGGCTCATCTACAAACTCTTCCTTGGCGGGCGATCCTTTTATGCCATTACGAAGGAACTGGAGAAGCGCGGCATCAAATCTCCGTCTGGAAAAGATAGATGGTACATTTCCACGGTGCGCTCCATCCTTACCAACGAGAAGTATCGTGGGGATGCGCTGATCCAGAAAGAGTATACGGCAGACTTCCTCGATAAGACGCGACGGAAGAACACGGGCGAGATTCCGCAGTATTATGTGGAGGAGCACCACGAGGCGATTATCCCGCCGGACTTGTTCGACTTTGTGCAATCCGAGATAAAGCGTAGAGAACAGAACGGCAAGCACAGCGGCGTGAGCATCTTCGCGAACAAAATCAAATGCGGATGCTGCGGCGGTTGGTACGGGGCGAAGGTGTGGCACTCGACGGACAAGTACCGCAGGGTGATCTATCGCTGCAACAAGAAATATGCCCAGAAGGGAAAGCCCTGCAGCACAAGGCATCTGACGGAGGAGGAGATCAAACGAATTTTCGTCAAGGCTCTGAACTCTTTGGTGGAGGTCAAAGAGAACGTGATTGCAGAACTGCGATCTCTGATTGACGACGTTTGCCAGACAGAGGAGCTGATGGAGGAACGCGATAGCGTAGAGCAGGAGATTGTTGTTTTGGCAGAACGCCTTGAAACGCTGATTCGAGAGAATGCACGGGTAGCACAGGATCAGACGGTGTATCTGAAACAGGAAAATGAGATTCGCGCACGCTATCTGGACAAGCAGGGGGCTTTGGAGAAGTTGGACGAGCAACTTGCCGAGAGGGAGAGCAAGAGAAATATCTTGGAGACCATGATTCAAGTGGTATATGGTATCAACGGAGATCAGGTTGAGTTCGATGAGGCGTTATGGGGCGGACTGCTCAATTACATCGTGGTCAAGGAGGACGGGCAGGTGGTTGTTGTTTTCAAGGGTGGGATTGAGATTGGTGTTGATGGATGAAACGCTAGAACTTCATCCCGAGGGAGAATCCATACGTCACATCCGGTGTACGGAATCCCTCGGGTTTTTGTATGGGCGCGGCGGCGAATACGTCATAGGAGAGCGTATCCATTGCGCCGCGCAGCCCGAGCACTGTGCCCGCAATCACGTGTCCGTTGTAGACCTCCGTGCCGTACCCATAGACCGCACCGACATCAAGCCCGAGGTAGAGTTCTGCCTTTTGTTTCGGGAACCGTGTCGAAAGCTCATTTCGGAGATACCAGCCGTTTGTTCCCATCAATGTCACTTCGCCGTCGAAGCCGCGCACCGTATAGCGATTGCCCATGCTGATCATATCCACACCGTAGAGCCGCATATCATCCATCGTCCATTGTCCGTGAAAGGATGTCGTAAATGTTGCGGGATGATGACCAAGCTCAAACGGATGCACGAAGTCCACATCGAGCAGCCACATCCGATAGAGCGTCTTAGGCGCGTCATCATAGGGCTTCTCTTTCTGTGCCTCCAACCATCCGAGACCAAAACGGTGTGCCAGGCGGAAATAAAGCGTATTGTGCTGCAGATAAAGCCGCTCGGCAAAGCCGACCTCCATCGAAGTCTGATGCATTGCTTGAATGGGAAGCTCGACATCGTTGAGGAAGCTGTGTGAGTTCCGTTTCCGCAGACGAATGTCCATGCTTGTCTTCATCGCAGCCGAGCGATGAAGTACATAGTCCCATGACAGTGTAGAAATATTGGAATCTCCTGCACTGATGAAATTATAGGGAATACTCTCTACCGTCTGATGATATTTTGAACGCTGATAGGAAAACGAAAATGTATGCCGTCCATAGGGATAGGTGTAGCTGATATTGTATCCGCGCGTTCCTTTTTCGTATCCATCCTGTGCGCCGTCGAGATTCATACCGATGCGGAGCATATCGTTCTTGTGAAAGGGCTGATCGATACCAATGGAGGTATACCATTGGAGCTTTCCCGTATCTTCAAGACCTGAATCATCCACCGAGATTGTACCGTAGAAATTCTTCCCACGTTTTACCGTGAGCACCACATCCGTCCGTTGTGGCTGCTCCGAGGGGAGGAGCTGAACAGAGATATCCTGAGAGGGAAGGCGCTTTGCCTGTTCGATACCCTGCTCGATGTCACGTACGTTGAGGATATCTCCCTCGTGGAAGGGAAAGAGATTCTTCCAGTAGAGATTATCACTTCCCTCTGCGAAACGAACAGTGCCAATATAGCCGATCTGCAGAACGAGACGAAGTTCTCCAGATGAGAGATTCTGTTCCGGCACGACAATACGGCTCGTGGAGAACCCACGAGCCATGAGGGATTGATTCATCGCATTGATGAGCTTGTTGATGTCGCTGAGAGACAGCTTCTTATTCTTGTAAGGGCGAGCGATGCGTTCGAGGAAGCGGAATCGCTCCACTTGGTTCTCAATCCTGATATGAGAGATGTGGAATCGAACGCTCTCATCTGCGGGAAGATCAGCAGACGAGGGAGGGGCGACAATCGTCTCCACGCGCTCCTCACCGAGTCGCTCCTGCCGCTCCGCCTCCTGCGCTCGCGACTGATCGAGCTGTTCCTGCTGTGCAGGGGCAGCGATAGCAGGAGGAGCAGAGAAGGAGAGGAGGGGGATGAGGAGTAGTAAAGAGGGGCGTTTGAGTGTTTTCAAGTGGAGTCACCTCATGTGGAACAGGGAGAAACCGCCTTAAGATTTCCCTTTGCTATATTTTGATAGGGAATAACAGAGTAAGGGACGGTAAAAATTAATCTTCAAGGATGATGGAATTATCCATCCATTTCAATATTTTCAAATCCTTGGTTTACTGCATTCGTATACAAGGCAGATATTATCTTGTCATCAACAGAAGAAATATCTACATATACACTATCTGTTACAATGACTTCTAAATAAGGTGTATTCAGATTATCCTTTTTGTTTTCGATGGAAGATTTTAAGCTGAATATACCTGATACTATATAATACATACATGACTCGAGCAATGAGAAAAAATCTTGGTTTGAAAAATAATCGGAATCAAATAAATCAACCATTTCACCGTTTATATTTTTCCATGCCTGAAGATCAACAACTTCCCATGTACCATAAACCTCCCATGTACCATCGACGATATCCTTTATGGGGGAAAGTATACGATATAAATATTGTCCCCATTCATTTGGAATGATGAAACTTATTTTTTTATATGATTCAAAGTTCTCACCTATTTTCTGCTCGCATTACCATTTTTATCCCATTCCCATGTGTGTTCATGAGGAGCTTCGGGATGTGTTTTAGGATTTCCATGATCTGTAAAATCTACATCTTTTTTTGCACGACCATTTCCATCATACCAATGCCTTGTGATGATTCGGCCTTTTTCATCTACACGGTCTATAGATGAATTTGGCTTGCCGGTTCTCTCGAAATCTTTAGGATTGTTGGTAGATGAATGCTCATTGGCAGGAGGATAGGCTTTATCTGCTTTCTCTTTTTCAACTCCTTTCGAAAAGAACCTGTTACCATCAGAGAAATCTTGGCTACTCCATTGCTCCTTAAAGTCGAACAAGGGATTGGTATAGGGCTTGTATTTAAGATCCAGAATATTGGGAGAGAGATCAAAGGGGAAGTGCTCATGATCTGGCGGAGTCACTGTTATTGATTGATTATGAGATACCTAACGTAAAGAACACACCTCCACCCATCAAAATAGCACTCAACAAAGCCAATATAGTCCTAAACCGTATCCAGTATCTATCTCGATAATAATGCAGCGCTTCCAAGGGTTGTTCTCCACGACGAAGCTTTTCTTCTTCTAAAGCAATTTTTGATTCAAAGAAGAAAAATGCTCCCAATGCAAAGGTAAATAGACTGGGTCCCATCCAAAAGTATTTCGTACGCTCTATCCCTTCGGTCCAAGCATCGAAGGACAGTGCTGCACAGAAGCATGCAACAGCAAGCATGAGGCAGGAACCCCCATGGCTGAATACATACCATTTCCGATAGCTGTATTTTCTTTCAAATTTCTTATAGTAATAGAAATATGCCATTTTCCCAGCTGCCCAAAGAAAATAAAGATAAATAGCATATTTCATGGGAGTTCTCGCCTTTTTTCTTCATCACTTCTTGCCCAAATCTTTTTCAATTTATCTGCTGTTTCAACAATAATGGTGTTAGTCACAATTGTTGCTTCAACGGACATTCCTGCTGATCCTATCAACCAGGCATCTGCAACGCTACTAAAGGCAAATGCTCCACTATTGATTAATGTTACCTTCGCAAGGTCAGTGCCACTATATTTACCGTAATCTTGGTACATATCGTAGCCAAATCCCAAAGGAGCAAAAATCCCTATCTTTAACGCTTTGACCGGATTGTCATGGTATTTATTGTATAAAGTTACAGGAATATCTGCATCTGCCTTGAATGTCTCAATTGCAACAGTTTTCCCTAAAGCTACTTTGCTCTGGTCGTTAGCTTCACCTCCATGGTTCTCTTGCCTCGGGGTGGTGATAGCACCTGGAGAGGTTTTTTTCTCATGTGTCGTTAAAGGTGTATTTGGTAAAACAAGATTTTCTCCATTAAATACATCAGGAGGATAGGGCTCTATTAGCGTTTCCTTGCTAAGTTTTGGTCTTGGGATTTGTATATCTTCTATTGGTTTTTTTGTGCGTTCATCCACGCTGACATGAACATCATCTGTAATGATTGAATATACATTCCAGTTTTGTTTGCGTAGCAGGGTGTTATACTCTTTGAAAAAATGGATTGCACTCTCTTTTGTAACCCCCGAACTCATGAGGTAGCTTATTGCTTTTGGATAGTTATTGATATTTTCAGATTGCATATTCTGAGCATTTGCGCGTTCAGGCTCTGCTTCAGAAAAGACGTTATTCATTCCTTGGACAAGTGACAATACTTCTTCAGGGGAAAATTCTTTTCCATCCTCCCTTATGAGTATATGCTGGGCGAGTGCTCCAACTCCATGAAAATTTGGATACTCCATAAAAAAGAAGTTCCACTTCGTCCCGCTTGCGGCTGCTGCGGCACCTGCACCGGCATTTCCACCAACGGCCTTTGCCGCGGCCGCACCGACGATAGCACTCACGATTTGTGCCATGCCGGGATCATGCTTGGCAATCTTGTCAATTTCTTTAATCACGGCTTCGTTGAGTCCCGCACCCGCGGCGCCCGATGTGAAGCCCGCCCCCGTGATGCTGCTCATGATGCCGCCGATAGCCGCGTGGACAAGGATTTACAAATAATATAAAATTATAGTTATTCCACCAATCATGAATAAAGCTCCCACTACCCACAACCAAGCAACACGTTCAAATGCAAACTTAACTCGGAGATTCTTTTTATCCGCTTTTAGCAAAACTTCGGGATCTGTTTTGTTCAAATATTGAGTATATCTATAAGTAAAATATGAGCCAATGAACAAAGTTGCTCCTATATAGAAAATCTGAACACCAAATCCCACATCTGTTTCCAAAAATATCCTTGTCTTTAAGAAAAAATGATCTACAACGCAGGGTCCAGTTCCTAATACTATTAAACAAAAGATCCCAACTATAGATTGCAAGCCTTGTAGACTTATTTCCTTCCTTTTATAATAGTACATTGTTCTAAAGATTACTGCAACACCTAATATAACTAATAAGATAAGGCTCCACACTCACCGTTACCTCCTTTCACTATCCTTATATGCTGCTGCCGCCTTTTCTTTATCCTTTTTTATACCTTCTCGTAGCCAACTCTTAACATATGCTCCGCCGACACCACCTAAAACCCCTCCTACATAGGCTCCGGGCAGTCCTAATAAGGTGCCACCAATAGCACTTCCGCCAAATCCAATAGCAAGAGCAAAAGCATCAGTCCCCCATACTTTTACCAAATCTCTCCCACTATACTCATGATAGTCCTTAACGAAGTCCATCCCAGATAATATTGTACCTGAAATGCCACCAGCACTGCCAAATATCTTAAGGCCTATTCGTGCATTCTTCGAAAGCATCCCTGTTTTATCAGAATCTACAATCCCACCATAAAGGATTCCTTCTTTATTCGTCAGTGCATTTTGCACTGTTTCTTTTACTGGATCAAAATTTCCCTTAAACTCGTGGTTTTCATTTGTCCCTTTCTGCTCTTCAAGCGGAGATGTGTGACTGTGACTTTCTAGCTTATCAGACGGTTGCCCATCTTGTAGAACACTTCCCTTACTATCTTTTTTATTTACATCACTCTTTCGAATTGTCGCCGCTGTATTACCTTCATCTGCGCGCTCTCCTTCTCTCTCTTCCTTTGGGTTCTCTGCGATCCGTGGATTATGTTGCCACCCTCCCCAGTGTATTCGCTCTTCCGTGTGATTAGGATTTTTATCATCAATAATTTTGGTTCTAGTAAACCCATCCTCTGTTTTGAGGTCAATGCCCCAAAACTTCTGTGGACGATATGCTTGAATCCATTGGTTGTAGGATCGTTTAAATACATAATTACCGCTAGCATCAAAATATCCAATTGCATCCTGAGTTACATTCCAATCAATTTGCTCACGAAGATATGTATTATAGCTCATTAAGAAATCATTTGCACTTTCCCCAGTTATACCTTGGTTCATTAGATACTGAACTACATACTTATAATTTTTTATGTTTTCTGATTGGCCATTCCAGGCGTCTGAAAGCACCGGTTCATGTTCCGCAAAGATATCAGATACGCCTTGGAGCAGCTTCAAGACTTCATCTTCAGAAAGCTCTTTGCCATCTTTTCTTTTTAACGTTTTTTGCGCCAATTTATCAAAGGCAAATGACTCCGGGTGCTCTATGAGAAAGTAGTTCCACTTCGTCCCGCTTGCCGCCGCAGATGCACCAGCTCCTGCCGTTCCTCCAACTGCTTTTGCTGCCGCCGCACCGACGATAGCGCTGACGATTTGTGCTGTGCCGGGATCTAGACCCTTTAGGTTCTTAATGAGTGCCTCGTTGAGTCCTGCACCGATGGCACCTGAAGCAAAGCCGGCACCTGTGATCGCACTCATGATGCCGCCAATAGCGAAATGAATGGCGATCTTGCGTCCGCTGCCATCGTCCTTCAAGTTATGGGCGAGACGGAATGCCTCCTCACCGAAGACTGCGGCAAGCTCCTGTTGTTCTTCGATTTTTGCCTTGTCGAAGATACGTCCGAGTTTGTTGAGCGAGTTTGCAGTGTCACGGCTGAGGGCAGATATGTCCTGTGTCGGATTCTCACGGATGTCGATGGTCGCTGGTGCAACGGCAGATTTTGTGGTGCTGTCGGCACTTCCGACAACGGGCATGGGGAGAACCGGCGCAAGTCCTTTGGTGTTGTAAACCTTGTCTTGCTCGTCCTTGGTCATGTCGTCATAATTGCCATATTTGTGGTAGGAGGCACCGATACTCTTTGCACTGTAATCGGCTTCGTTTTTGAGATCGCTAAAGGAGAGTGTGCCCGTGGAAAGATGGTTCTTGTCGGGAGTTGCGTTGCTCGCGATAACGCCGCCCTTGAGATCCGTATTCTTCTCGACGTAAATGTCAAAACCGCCGCTGCCCGCATAGAATCCTGCCTGCTCGCGTGCACTGCGGTAGTGGGAGTCGATATTGCCTTTGTTCCAAGATGCGCCAATGGTGGGTGCGAAGAATTTTCTCCCGGTGGGAGAGGTGACTTGCGTGCCGTTGGGCTTTGGCGTACTCTTCGTTGCGTTTGTGGGTGGAGGATTTTGTGTCTGACCCGTGGATTTGGTTGAAGTTGCTTTGTCCTTTTTCTTTACGCCCCACGAGATGCCGAAGCCCATAGAAGAGTTTTGTTCCTCGTAGGTCTCTTTCTCCTGCAAGGTTTCGATGTTCAGGTTCCCGCCGACCTTTGCGGTGATCTTATCGCCCTGTGCCCTGCTCCCGAGGATGTCCATATCCTTGCCCGAGGTGAGGCTGAGATTGTTCTCTGCAACAACGAGGGTAGGGGAGTAGGCGGTAAGAGTCTCTTTGCTGTTGCCGTTTCCTTTGCTTGCATTGACGCTGATATTCGACAGCCCCTGCGGGGTAAAGGATGCACCGACGCTTGCAGAGCTGAACTTGTTCTCGGTCGAGGTGATATTTGTATTCTCACCCGCTTCAAGGCGCACGTTCCCCTTTGCCGTAAGAGATACATCACGTCCTGTGATGGCACTGCCCGTGACGGTCAGGTCACGCTCACCCGCAGTGACGTTTGTATTTCCACCCGACGCGATCCGGCTTCCTGCGTATTCGTGGGTCGTATTCTCCATACGGCTGTAGGATTTACTCGTACCAAAGCTGACATTCAGGGAGAATGTTGCATTGGTCAGCGGATTTTTCTTGAACGCATCGTGAATCATCCGCCCCGTTTGGTAGGCGTAAGCAGCTTTGAGTCGGTCGTCCTGCACCTCGCCGATGCGGCTGATCGGTGCATAGAGCGATTGACCAAGATCAAGGAGACCGTGACTGAAGCTGACGGTAAGCCCTGTCGTCTTGCTTTCCTGTGTGATGCTCTCGCGGTAGATGTTATACTTGCCATCGATGCTCGTTTCCTTCGCTGTGATGGTTGCATCTTTGTCCGCGAGGATATTGCTCGATGAGATATGTGCCTTCTCTCCGGCAGAGATGGAGACGTTTCCACCGAGTGCGGCGATATTCGTTCCCTGCTGGGTAATGGCATCGCTGTCACGCGTGGTCTTTGTCTGCTGCGTGCCGATGGTGAAGCCGAGTCCACCGCCAGAACCGAAGATGCCGGACTTCTTGACCTCTTTGTAGTTTTCCGTATGCGAATAGTTCTCTGCCGAGACCGCAGAGAAATTTCGTCCGGCGGCGATGTTTACATCGCTGTCCGAAGCAATATTCGCTGCCGTAAAGGTTGCGTCACGTTTTGCCGCAATGTTGACATTCTGCCCCGTGATATTCGTTGTACGCGCAATATCTGACTCTGTGTCAATGCGGATGGTTGTGGTCTTGGTTGAGAGCAGTCCGCTTTCTTTGTACCGAATGCCGTAGTGATCCTCGGATATCTCTCGTCCTGCCGTGAGGGATATATCGTTTCCGGCGGAGAGCGATGTTGTGCCATTTTTACTCGCAATATCTGCCGCGCGTGCCGTGAGGTCGTTTCCTGCGGCAATTGAGATGTTCCCGTCCGCGCGAATCTCTGTGCCAAGTTCCGTACCGCGCTTTGTACGAAGATAGTTTGCGGCATCTGCCGTCATATCCTTCTCGCTCTGGAGTTTCTTGGTATCAAGCGAGATGTTTTCACCCGCAGAGAGAAGGACACTTCCGTTTTTGCCGAGTGCCGCAAGTGTCGCTCCTGCAAGTGCTGCATTCTTTCCTGCGCTCACAACAAGAACGCCCTCATCGCCCTTGACGGCGATCCCGGCGGTCGTATTCAGGACATCCTGATGGGCAAGACGCTCAGTTGTGCTGCTTACATCAATATTGTTTTTTGCTTCAAGGACAACGGCTTTATCGCCGATGACAGAACCCTGCACACGGATATCCCGCTCAGACTTCAGTCCGATCTTCAGTCCGCGAATCAGTCCTGTGTTTTCGATGTCTCCCGCATGGGCAAGGATATTCTCACCATAGAGAGTCCCCGCATTCTTGAGTGCGTCCTTGGTCTCGATGGCGATATTCTTTGCCGAGATGAGACTGCCGCCCGCCGTGAGCCTCAGACCGTTCGTATTCTTGGTGTAGAGAACAGGATAGACGGCACGTTCCTTTTTACCGTTTACATAGACTTCGCGCTCTTCGAGCCAGATCATATCCGAGGTGAGGGCGGCGACCTGTTCTTTGGAGAGGGCAATGCCGGGAGAGAGATTCATCTCCTTTGCATACGTAATACCCGCATCCATAAGTGCGCGGAATGCGGTTTCATCGTCGGTATATCCTTCGAGATGGCGTTTGCCTGTTTGTCTTAGGATTTGGTCTGCGAGAAGCTGCTGTTCATAGAATCCGTCGCCGATGCGTTTGGGGATTTTGTCGGGATCCCATTTGAGCAGCCGATACATATAGTCGGAGGAGAGAAATTTCTTGCGGTTGGTAAAGGCGGGATCGGTCTCGACGAGATACGTTGCCGTGCTTTCGGGATGGACGCGGTAGAGTGCACTGAGGGAGAGATGCTCCGTGCCGCCCGTGCCTGTTCCTGCCGTTTGCGGAACGGAAACAAGTCCAAAGGGGGAGAGTGTCTCTGCGATGCGCTGTCGCTGCTTCTCTGATATGGATTCTGCAGCGGCATTTTCTTCGATCACATGGACACCGATTGGCGTGGGATTCGTACGTACGACTTCGGGGGTCATGTAGACTTTGCTGTGGAACTTCCGTACTTTTCCCTTATGAATCCAGCTTCTTCTTTCCGTATAGCTTCCCTGCGTCGTTCCGAGGGTGACGGTCTGTTCCTGCTGCTGATGTGCATTTTCGGTGAGCGCACCGTCGATGTGAAGTGTCTCCCCGGCACTGATGGTGCTGTCCGTGTTCTCTGTGTCGCCGTGCAGCGTGATGCTGTTTCCGGCACGAATTGCGGCGGGCAGGGAGGAAGTGACGTTTTCTGTCGAATGGATATGTGCACTCTCAATGAAGGTCAGCAGGTTGATCTTCTGTCCTGCCGCCTGTGCGGTCGTGCGGTTGTATTCCTCTGCCTCGCGGTTATATGCGTCGATCTTTGTGTTCAGTGTATCAAGGACGATGCGATACTGTGCATCCCATGCAGCGCGCGCGGGATCTCCATGAGGAGGGCGCGGTGTACTCATGGACGCAACACCGAGTTCTTTGAAGATGGGATCGTCATAGTCATAGTTCGGGGCATATGTGCCGATGAGTTCTGCGGGAATCTGTTCTTCTCCTGCGGCAATTTCGGCAGGGGAGAGCGGTTTGATCTCCTCATAGGCGGCATGCTCATAGATGGGCTTTTGGGCGATGTGACTGTGGTATGCCCCATAGCCGCTGTCGATGTCCCGAAACTCCCATTCCGGGAATGCCTTGCCCCGCTCCATATGTCCCGGCTCGTCGATGCGGATCTTGGTGGGATTCATGGTCACATTCGTGATGCTGCGTTTTGCGGCAAAGGCGACGTTCTCATTCTCTATATGAGGTGCGGTAATGACGATGCTGCCTTGTGCCTCGATGCGTGCGCCGCTGTTTTTGAGAGTCTCTCCTGCGGTAAGAGCGATGTCCCCACCGGAGTAGAGCAGGGCGTTTCCGGTATTTTGAATCGTGTTGGCACTGACATCGAGTTGACGGTGTGCGGCAATGACGCCCGAAGGCTTTGCATCGAGTTCAGCGCGGAGGGCATCCACTACATGCTGCTGTGCATCGTAGGCTGCTTCCGCCTCCCTAATCCTCTCCTGATAAGAATTAAGCTGCTTGGACAGGTCTGCACGTCTGCCGAAGATCCCTCCTGAGGAGGGTGGTGTGAGATTTCGATGTGCGGCTTCGATCCGGGGAGCGTACTGTGAAAGGATCTGTGCCTCGCGTGCAAGACGTGCTTCCAGAGCCGCATCGGTCTCGTTCGTGACGCGCTCTGCGTTGATGGTAACGGTATCGCCATAAATTCTGCCGCCGCTTTTGTTGGTCAGTTCTTTTGCACGGATGGAGGTATTCTTTCCTCCGTAGATGAGATTTGTGTTTACGATCTCATCGGCGCGTACGGCAACATCTCCGTCACTGTAGAGTGAGCCTGTGGTTTTGAGGTTGCCGCTTACATCAAGGGAGACGGCATGTGTGGCGGAAAGCTGTCCCGTGAGATTGACACCGAGACCTTTTTCCGTACCGATCATCGTGATGCGGTTTGCATACATACCGCCAATCTCTGCAAGATCAATGGCGTACTGCGGGGCAGTGGATGTTGTTTCAGAGGGGATGGGGGAGATGCTTCCGTCCTTGGCGATGCTGTTTTGTCCTGTGACGATCTTTGCATGATTCGCCCAGAGTCCTGCGTTCACTTCGACGGCACGGGCATAGATCTCGGCACTGTCCGCGCCGCGAGCATCGAGCCCCTTGCCCGTGATGTATGCCCTGCCGTCCTCGATGCGAAGCCCCGCATAGCCACCTGCGGCATCGCGTTCCGTGCGGCCTGAGGCAAGAATGGCACGGGAGGTATTCAAAAAGCCGGCACCATCGGCGTAAATCCCATTTGGATTTGCAATGACGACGTCGGCTTTTGTGCCCGCCACTTCGAGGAAGCCGCGCAGCTCCGAGGGGCGGTCGCTCATGACCTCGTTCACGATGATGCGTGCGGGGCCTCCACTGAGGTTCGGATTGCCCTCGATGTATCCGGCAAGCTGTGTATTCGAAAAGAGAAAGGCATTGTTGAGGATCGCACCACGTTCGGGGACACTGAATGCGTCGTAACGGTTTACAGAGACATCACTGCCGTCTGGACGCGCGATCTGCACGAGAGGAATCCCGTTTGCCGTCTCCGTCACATAGGGACGCTGCGCCTCGGGAGCGGAGGCGTCGGCGACGATGTCGGCGGCAAAAGTAAGAGCCGGCTGCAGTGAAAAAATGCCAAGCGTCATCCAGCAGGTAATCTTTCGCACGAGATCTTTCTTCCTCATCTTCGGTATCCTCCTTGAAACTATGTCCCTACACAGTATAACGAAGCAATGATAACACGAATCTATGAATTCTTACAAGGAGATTATTTCAATGAGGTGAAAGAAGTAATTCTCACTGAATTTGTAGGATTGTGTATTTTCAAGGACGTAGGAAATCGGTGTTTGGAATCTCTTTTCTTTTGCAAAGAATCATTAGGCAACAAGCCCTCTCTTGTGTTATAATTTTCTTATATTTGAAACGTGGGAGGGAAGGCCGTTGTTTGCAAAGACCTATGGTGCGACGACCCTCGGGATTGACGGACGGATTATCGACGTTGAGGTGGATGTATCGCCGGGGCTGCCGGGCTTTGAGCTGGTCGGGCTTCCCGATACGTCGGTGAAGGAGTCGAAGGAACGTGTGCGGACGGCGATTCGGAACTCCGGCATTCAGCTGCGGCAGGAGCGTGTGACGGTGAATCTTGCGCCCGCCGATGTGCGAAAGGACAGTTCGGGGCTTGATCTGCCGATAGCCGTTGGCCTCCTTGCATCCTATGGCATGGTTCCAGAGGCAGCGGTGCAGAATGCACTCTTCTCTGCGGAACTTTCTCTTGACGGGAACTGCCGTCCGATCAGCGGCATTCTACCGATGGCGATTACGGCGCGGGAAAACGGATTAACGGAGTTTTACGTTGCACCGTCCAATGCAGACGAGGCACTCCTGATTGACGGGCTAAAGGTCTATGCGGTTGAGAATTTGGCGCAGCTTGTGCGTCATCTGACGGGCACGGAGACGCTGACTCCTGCTGTACCACACCCAACAGAGCAGAAAAAGGACGCTACTTTTACGGATGACTTTGCGGACGTACAGGGGCAGTATCAGGCGAAGCGTGCACTTGAGATTGCAGCAGCGGGAGGGCATAATGTCCTGATGGTCGGTGTACCCGGCTCGGGCAAGACGATGCTGGCACGTCGGATGCCGTCGATTCTGCCCGAGCTGACAAAGGAAGAAGCCATCGAGATTACGAAGATTTACAGTATCTCGGGCTTGCTCGGCAAGGATACGGGGCTTGTGACGACGCGCCCCTTCCGCAGTCCACATCATACGTCCTCGACGGTGGCGATGATCGGCGGCGGCAGCATTCCGCGTCCGGGCGAGGTGACACTCGCCCATCACGGCGTACTCTTTCTCGACGAGCTGCCGGAGTTCAGCAAGAAGACGCTTGAGGTACTGCGTGAGCCGATTGAAGATCGCCAGATTACGGTGTCACGTGCCAACGCAACACTGACGTTTCCCTCTAGTATCATTTTGGTAGCCGCAATGAATCCGTGTCCCTGCGGCTATTACGGTGACAAGAATCACGGATGCGAATGCTCTGTTGGGGAGATCAAGCGTTATACGCGTAAGCTGTCGGGCCCTCTGCTGGATCGCATTGACCTTCATCTTCGTGTCGCACGCGTGGACTATGCGGATCTTCATACTACGCGCCGGGCGGAGTCCTCCGAAGCGATTCGTCAACGTGTTGTAGCGGCTCGCATCATTCAACGCGAGCGATTGCAGAGACACGGGCTGTTTTGCAATGCCCAGATGAACCACAGTATGATAAAAAAATATTGTCGTCTCGAAAAGGATGCAGAAAACCTGCTCGAGGCAGCATTTCACCGCATCAACCTCTCGGCACGTTCGCATGACCGTATCATCAAAGTAGCACGGACGATTGCCGATCTTGCACAATATCCGACCATTACGGCGACTCATATCGCGGAGGCGATACAGCTGCGTTCTGATGTCGGACTGAACATTGAATGACATAATAAATAGGGAGCGTATATATGACTGACCATATAGAGGATGTAAAACTCGAAATTTTTATTCCAGAGACACATCTCACACAGCTGCGGCAGGCGCTGCAGTCTGTGGACGCGGGACGTCTTGGGAACTATGACGGCTGTCTTGCGTACTCTCACGTAACAGGATCATGGCGTCCGCTTGCGGGAGCTTCACCATACGAGGGAACCATCGGGGAGCTGTCCGAGGCGCCGGAACTCAAAGTCGAACTGCGTGTGAAAGCGGCTCGTGTGGAGGAGACTCTTTCCGCGATCCGTGCAGTTCATCCCTATGAGATGCCTGAGATCTTCGTTATTCCACTTTTGAGCTGAAAAAGGGAGATACGAGCTCTTTACATTCTGTGATATAATAGAAGATATCTGTGTCCCTCTGTGGGATCACCTGTCATCAAATGGAGGAGCACACTTGGCTGAAAAAATTCGTCCCAAACTGCTCTCGTTTCTAAAGCCAAATGCTGCGCCGCTGCGCATCCTAGTTGTCGAGAGCTTAACATATCTGCATGAACTGCGCAGAATGTTTCCGCAGGCAGAACTCTATGCCGTTACAGCTGAGCCGGATGAGATGGAGCGGGATGCTCCTGTTGGGATTCGCTGGCAGATTCTCGACTATCTTTCGGTTCCGCTTCCGTACACGCGTGGATTTTTTGACTATATTATTTCAGATCTTGCCTTGGAGCAGGCAGATAATCCGCAGGATATTGCTGCGGGTTTTTCCCTGTTTCTGAAAGAAACAGGGGCATTCCTTACCAGTTTTCGCAACATTAGACATTGGTCTGTACTGCAAAATCTAATGGAAGGGCATTATTATAATATTGTTTCACGCCTCTATGCGAGAGCTGAGTTTGAAAATCTGCTCTATGCCTCGTTTTATAAGAGTGTACGTGTGCATCAACAAAAGCGTGAGGCTCCAGAGGGACTCATTGCGCACCTCGTCACTGCTGGTTTTGAAAACGAGTGTGACGATCTTGAGACGGAGTTCTACCTTGTTCGTGCAGATCGCTCCATGCCGGAGTTGGCGCTTCTCAAATCCATGTATACGGCAGCGGAGCGTGAGCAGATGGTGCGGTTGATTCATCGGATTGAGTACAATGTGGAAGCTTTGACAGCCGTCCGTGAATTGTGGGAGATATTGGATCGACTTGCGGTATTTCCTGACTATCTGGCGTCATTGGTTCGTGAGACGGTTGTTCATACGGAATCCTTCTATCAGCGCTTATCAATGTATTCGGATGCCCGGAATGATTTCATTCAGGCGGTACTGAGCGTGAGTGCGGTGGAGAGCGTTGACCCATTGGAGCAAGAGTGCTATCGCGGGTTACAAAGATATATGCAAGGAAAAGAGATCGAAGGATGATGGAGCTGGATCGAAATAAAGTTGCCTTTATCTCCTGTGTCAATGATGAAGATATGTATAGTGAGTGTTTGCTGTATCTAAAATCACTGCACATTCCCGATGGAATTACGGTGGAATATATTCCCATACGCAATGCTTGTTCCATGTGTGCGGGGTATAACGAGGGCGCACGCAAGACAAAGGCACGTTACAAAATTTATCTGCATCAGGATGTGCTGATCGTCAACAAGAATATCATTGCTGATCTGCTTGCGATCTTTGAGGACAGGACGGTCGGACTTGTCGGCATGATTGGATGCCGCAGTCTGCCGCGTTCCGGTGTCTGGTGGGATGGATTGCGCACCTATGGGCGCGTTCTGCATCACTGTGAGCCGGAGAGCGTGGTGGACTCCCACTGCATGGAACCGGATGAAGCATATATTGATGTGGAGGCGGTGGATGGCCTTCTGCTCGCAACGCAGCATGATATTTCGTGGCGTGAAGATCTGTTCACGGGCTGGCACCTTTACGACACCTCGATGTGTATGGAGATGCAGCGGAATGACTTTCGTGTCGTTGTTCCCAACCAGGAGGAGGACTTTTGGTGTATCCACTGTCCGCGAGAGAAGCCTCTTGCACCGGAATACAAACGATATCAGAAAATATTTCTGCATGAATATGGTGCAGAACTGCATCCAGAGGTTTGAGCAAAACAGGTGGAAAGGAGGTTTTCGTCTATGCAGGAGCAGCCGCCGAAGGCTGAACATGCGGCAGAGGAAAAGATCAACTGGTTGAAGCTCGCAACGAAATTTTCTGCCGATGGTGATTTGAAGGGGATGCGTGCCTGTGCCCAAGAGGTTGATCGCCTCATGGCGGGAGATATCGATGCGACAGCGGTCAATGCCGAGGTGGCACTCTACAGCGGGCGTATCGACGAAGCAGAGGAACTCGCAGAGAAGGTACTGCGTGTTCAGCCGCGCCATCCCCGTGCACGCATGGTTTTAGCCGGGCTTGCGGCGCTGGAGTTTCGCCTGGATGATGAGATACCATTGCTCGCTGATCTGATTGAGGAGCTGAGCTACAAGGCGAAAATCCTCGGAGAAGAGGATCCTTCTTATTCCATCTACCATCAGATGATGAAGCGCGCACGCGGATGGCTTGCCGATGCACTGTACCTTGCGGGCGAGGCAAAGGGGGCTGCCCATGAACTCCTGATGTCCAGCCGTCTTGCGGATGAGGCGGATGAGGCGGCGGAGCTCTACAGCAAGTACCTCTTTATGCGGAACTATCGCTATCTCGGGGCAAGAGACGGACGGATCAAGGCGGAGCACTATGATGCACTGATGGATGTGCGTCCTTATGCGCATGAACACGTTCAGCGTTCGCCCCAAAAGAAGCTTCGCATTGGCTATATATCGCCGGATTTTCGAGAGCATTCGGTCGCATACTTTCTAACACCTCTGCTTCGTCATTTTAATGGGGAACGGTTCATGGTGTTCTGCTATGCAATGGGCAGAAGCGATGCTGTAACAGAACGATTTCGCACGCGTCGTGTGACATGGCGCGATCTGCGCGGGCGTCCTCCGCGGACGGCAGCGCGCCTTATTGTAGAAGATAAAATTGATATTTTAGTTGACTTGTCTGGGCATTCACAGGACAATGCATTGCCGATCATGGCATATCGTCCTGCTCCTGTTCAAGTTTCCGGCATTGGATATACGAATACGACAGGTCTGCGCACCATCGACTACTTTCTCTCCGATGAAGTCTGTATTCCCAAGGGAGATACAGCAGCAGAGGCAGGGTTTACGGAACAGATTCTGCGTCTGCCGCATTCCCACCTATGCTATGCACCGGAAACAATTCGAACTATGCCAGAGGCGGGCTATGAGCCCCCGATGCGGAAGAACGGCTATGTGACGTTTGGCAGCTTCAATAACTTTGCGAAGGTCACAGACGAGATGCTGCTGCTCTGGCGTGGGATTCTGGAGTCTGTCAGAGACTCAAAACTCATCATCAAGGGGAAGATAGCCAGCATTGACTCAGGTATTCATTTCGTCAAGAAACGGCTCTCCATGCTCAGCTATGATCTTGCGCGTGTGGAGTTCCGTCCGTACAGTCCGGACTATCTGGAGCAATATCGGGATATTGATATTGTGTTGGATTCCGCGCCCTACAATGGCGGGCTGACAACCTGCGAGGCTCTTTATATGGGGGTTCCTGTCATCTCTTTGCGCGGGCGGGCACATGGTTCTCGCTTTGGTGCGTCCATCCTGACAAATGCGGGGGTGCGTGAACTCATTGCGGAAAACGACATTAACTACGTACGTCGTGCCGTTCAGCTGGCAGAGGCACCGAAGCTGCTTGAGGCATATCATATGGGGCTGCGTGCGAATATGAAACGTTCACATTTGATGGATGTACAGGGGTATATGGAGGAATTGGAGTCTGGATACCAGGAGATCTGGGAAAAGTTTTGTGCATCAAAATCCTTTGTGTGACGAGGGATGAAGAAAGAAGGAAGGGGGGGAAGAGAATGGCCTTTGCCCATCTCCACGTGCATACGGAGTATAGTCTGCTGGATGGCGCGAGTCGGATCAAGGAACTCGTCCGGCGCACGAAGGAACTTGGGATGGATTCGGTCGCCATTACCGACCACGGCGTTATGTACGGTGCCGTACGATTTTATAAGGAGGCAAAGGCCCAGGGTATTCACCCCATCATCGGCTGTGAGGTCTATCTTGCGCCGGGGATGCGGCAGGAACGTGCCGAGGTGGACGGAACACGCTATTATCATCTGATCCTTCTCGCCGAGAACGATCACGGCTACCGCAATCTGGTTCAACTAATATCCCTCGCCAATATCGAGGGATATTATTATAAGCCGCGTATTGACAAGGAATTGCTGCGTCAATATCATGAGGGTATTATTGCGCTCTCTGCCTGTGTGGCAGGGGAGATACCGCAGTCAATTCTACGGGGGAATGTGCAGTGCGCTGATGAACTCGTTCGCGAATATGTGGAGATATTCGGACGGGAACATTTTTTTCTCGAAATACAGGATCATGGATTGCCCGAGGAAAAGACAGTCAACCGTGCGCTGCGCGATCTTGCCGAAAAACATGGCATAGGGCTGGCTGCAACGAATGATGTACACTATGTCTATGCGGACGACAGTGAGTTTCATGACATTCTGCTCTGTGTGCAGACGGGCAGAACAATCAATGATCCTGACCGAATGCGTTTCTCCGGTTCCGACTACTATCTGAAATCAGAGCAGGAGATGGCGGCACTTTTTGCAGACTATCCGGGGGCCATCGAGAATACGGCGAAGATCGCTGCACGCTGTCAGGTGGACTTTACCTTTGGTGAACTGCAGCTGCCGTTCTATCCCATCCCTGCGAGCTTTGAGAGTGATGATGCCTATCTGCGCGCCCTCTGTGAGGAGCGTATCCCTATGCGCTATCCGAATGCAGCAAATGAAATTCGAGAGCGCCTTTCCTATGAGCTTGGCGTCATTCACAACATGGGATATGCCAGTTACTTTCTCATCGTGTGGGACTTTATCAACTATGCGCGCGGGCACGGTGTTGAAGTCGGTCCCGGGCGCGGTTCGGCGGCGGGCAGTATTGTTGCTTATCTCCTTGGGATCACAAACATCGACCCCCTTCAATATGCACTTCTCTTTGAGCGTTTTCTCAACCCCGAGCGCGTATCCATGCCGGATATTGATATCGACTTTGACGATATCAATCGCGGGCGGGTTATTTCGTATGTCAAGGAACGTTACGGCGAAGATCATGTCGCACAGATTGCCACGTTCGGTACGATGGGAGCAAAGGGCGCAATCCGTGATGTCGGACGCGTACTGGAAATGCCATTCAGCGAAGTATCAGCTATCACAAAGCTTGTTCCGACCGAACTGAACATCACATTGGAGCGTGCGCTCAAAGAGTCGGCGGATTTGCGGCGTGTCTATGATGAGGACGAGAATGTCCGCAGAGTGATCGACCTCGCACGAAAGATTGAAGGGCTGCCGCGCAACACATCAATCCATGCGGCGGGTGTCGTGATTGCAAAAATGCCGCTGACGAGTCAAGTACCCGTATGGGTCTCAGAGGGCACGCTTGTCACGGAGTTCGACAAGGACGATGTGGAGGCGTTGGGGCTTCTCAAAATGGACTTTTTGGGACTGCGCACGCTGACCATTATTGCGGATACGGTCAATCATGTACGTGAGGTACATGGCATTGCAGTGGATGTTGACAGCATTCCTCTTGTGGATGGAAAAACATCACAAATGCTGTGTGACGGAGATACAGGAGCAGTATTTCAGATGGAATCAGCGGGCATGACAAACCTCGTCAAGGAGCTTCAGCCGAAGGGGTTTGTCGATCTGATTCCGACAGTGGCACTCTATCGGCCGGGTCCCTTGGGCAGCGGCATGGTGACGGACTTCATCGACGGACTGCATGGCAAGAAAGATGTTGTCTATATGCATCCATTGCTGGAGCCGATTCTGAAGGAGACGTTCGGCGTCGTGCTCTATCAGGAGCAGGTCATGCAGATTGTGCAGGTGCTTGCGGGGTTCAGCCTCGGTCAGGCGGATCTCCTGCGCCGTGCGATGGGGAAGAAGAAGCACGATCTTCTGATGGCGCAGAAGGAAATTTTTCTGCAGGGGTGTGCAAAAAACGGGCTCGAAGCATCACTTGCAAATCATATCTTCGATCTTCTGACGCATTTTGCGGACTATGGATTCAACAAGTCCCACAGTGCTGCCTATGGGCTGCTCGCATGGCAGACCGCATATCTTAAAGCCCACTATCCTGTGGAGTTTATGGCGGGCGTATTGACGAGCATCATGGACAAGACGGACAAGATTCCCGTCTATATTCAGCTCTGCCGCCGAATGGGGATCAAGATTCTGCCGCCGGACATCAATTCGAGTGCGGCGACGTTCGGCATCGAAAGCGGTGCAATCCGCTTCGGTCTTGCTGCGGTCCGCAACGTCGGCGAGAATGCGATCGTGAGCATGGAGCGCGTACGATCAGAGGGCGGAAAGTTCCGCTCGCTTGTGGACTTCTGTGCGCGTGTCGACCTGCGGACGGTCAACAAGCGGGCGATTGAGAGCCTCATCAAATGCGGTGCATTTGACAGCATCGGTACGGAGCGCAATCAACTGCTTGCCGCGCTCGATGCGGCGATACAGGACGCGGCACGGCGGCAGCGGGACATCCTGAGTGGACAGGGAGGTCTTTTTGGCGAAGAAACGATGGAAGAGGTTCAGCAGATACGCGTTTCGGAGGACATTCCACCGAGCACAGTGCGTGAGCGACTGTCGTGGGAGAAGGAGGCAACGGGGTTCTACATCACGGGGCACCCGCTGGATGACTTCAGCGAAACACTCTCTTCCCTGCTCTCCATCGGTGAGATTACGCATATTGTACGTAAGGAGCGGCAGCTTGTCCGTATCGGCGGAATTCTGACGAGCACGAAGCGTTTTACAACGAAGAAGGGCGACACCATGCTCTTCGCGGAACTTGAAGATTTCAGCGGTAAGATCGAGGTGACGTTATTTCCGCGTGTGTTCTATGCGCATGTGTCTGATCTGGAGCCGGACAGTATTATTGTCGTGCAGGGCCGCGTTGATATGACGGGCGAGGAGCCGAAGCTGCTTGCGGATGAGATCTGGCGGATGAGTGAATATCGTGCATCCTTCTATCTGATTCCCCCTGCAGATGCCGATCGGCGCACATTGTGGACGGCGATGCAGGAACTCTTTGCCGCGCACAGGGGAGAGCACCCTGTTTTCGTTCAGAGTGAGGGTCGCTGGCGAAAGCTCGAGCAACACTACTGGATTGACGGATCAGCTGCGGTACGGCAGGAACTCAGGGCGCTCATGGGGGAAAGTGCCGTCAAGGTACGATAGGGGGCGAAATGGAAGAACGATTGCAGAAGATTCTCAGCCATGCAGGTGTAGCGTCGCGTCGTGCGGCAGAAGAAATGATTCGCACGGGACGGGTTACGGTGGACGGTTCTGTCATTACGGAATTGGGATGTAAATTTGACGCGGCGTGTCATGTGATTGCTGTCGATGGTGTCCGTATAGAGCCTAATGAGCAGAAATTCTACATCCTGATCAACAAGCCGCGCGGATATCTCTCGACGGCACGCGATGATCGAGGGCGTGAAACGGTACTCGATCTCCTGCCCGATTTTCCTGCGCGGCTCTACCCTGTGGGGCGGCTCGATGTCGATACGGAGGGGCTTCTGCTCATTACAAACGATGGGGCTCTGACGCAGGAGCTGCTCCATCCGCGCTACGAGATCGACAAGGTCTATCACGCAGAGGTCATCGGAACAGTCGATGCAGCGGGGCTGGCTCAGCTGCGCTCCGGGATCCTCCTTGAGGACGGGATGACAGCGCCGGCGAGAGTTCGTGTCTTGCGGTGCGAAGAGGGGCGTACCGTAGTTGAGACCATCATCCATGAGGGACGCAATCGTCAGGTGCGGCGTATGTTTGCCGCGATCGGCTGTCATGTCTGCATACTGCGGCGTGTCCGTTTCGCGGGGTTGACACTGCGGGGGCTTGCCTCAGGCGCATTTCGCCATTTGACTGCGGAGGAGATTGATGAACTGCGAAGATGTGCAGGGGTGATGGATGGTGAATCAAATCGTAATTGTGGGCGCGGGACCTGCGGGGATGATGGCGGCAGCAGCTGCGGCAGAGTGCGGCGGAGGCGTTCTGCTCCTCGAAAAGATGCCGCGTGTCGGCTGCAAGATGATGATTACGGGAAAGGGGCGCTGCAACGTCACAAGCGCCGACGAGATTCCTGACATCATCAAGAATGTTGTAGGAAACGGAAAATTCCTCAACAGCAGCCTGCGTGCCTTTGACAATGCAGATGTGATGGCGTTCTTTGAGCGGCTTGGGGTTCCTCTGAAGACCGAGCGCGGCAACCGTGTCTTTCCTCGGAGTGACCGTGCCGCCCATGTGGTGGATGCCATCGTGCGCTACCTACGCGACCAAAAGGTAGAGATTCGTACGAATACATCTGTGAGCGAACTTCTCATCGAGGACAACAAAGTGGACGGCGTTCGCCTTGTGGACAATACAAAGATTGCTGCATCTGCTGTGATTCTCGCGACGGGCGGAGCCTCCTATCCTGCGACGGGATCGACAGGAGACGGCTACGCACTTGCGCGTGCGGCGGGGCATACGATTACCCCAATCTTTCCTGCGCTTGTTCCGCTCGTGACACAGGAAGCGTGGGTCAAGGATGTGCAGGGACTGTCGCTGCGGAACGTGTGTGCAAGTCTCTATTATGCGGGGAAGAAAGAGCAGGAGTTCTTTGGAGAGATGCTCTTTACACATTTTGGCGTAACGGGACCGATCATCCTTCAACTGAGCCGGCGTGCTTCCGAGCTGCTTATGTCAGGAGTGAAGGAGCTTTCGCTTCGTCTGAATTTGAAGCCTGCGCTGATGCATGAGAAATTGCGGGAGCGTGTGGATCGGGACTTTACGGCATACGAACAGAAGCAGCTTCATAACGGTATGATTGATCTTCTGCCCAAGCGGCTGATTGAACCCGTTCTTCGTGCAGCAGAGCTTTCACCCGAGCGCGTCGTCGGACAGATTTCGTCAAAGGAGCGGGAGCGACTCGTGCGTACATTACAGGCACTCCCGCTCACGATCATAGGGACACGTCCCATCGCCGAAGCGATTGTGACGGCGGGCGGTGTCGCGACGCGTGAGATCGACCCGCGTACGATGGAATCAAAACTTGTAAAGAATCTCTATTTCGTCGGCGAACTGGTTGATGTGGACGCATATACGGGCGGATATAATCTGCAGGCGGCATTTTCGATGGGGCACGCGGCGGGGTGTTACAGCGTATGGAATATGGAGGGGTAGTGAATGCCAGAAATACAGACAGTCGAACCTACGCGGAACGGATGGAGGGGAGCGGTTGAGATTCCGGGGGACAAGTCTATCTCACACCGCAGCGTCATGTTTGCGGGGGTAGCCAATACGCCCGTGCATATTCGAAACTTTCTCCACGCGGCGGACTGTCTCTCAACAGTCGGTGTGATGCGTGCGCTCGGTGTAAATATTGAATTTCGGAACGAAAACGAACTGATTGTTACAGGGAGAGGATTTCATGGACTGACAGAACCGCTGACCGTACTGGACGCGGGAAATTCGGGGACGACGCTGCGCCTGATGATGGGGCTGCTCGCGCCGCAGCCGTTTCTCTCGGTGTTTGCGGGAGATTCCTCGCTGACACGCCGCCCGATGGGACGCGTGCGTCAGCCGCTCTCTCAGATGGGGGCACGGATCTTCGGGCGCAGCGGGAACAACAACCTTCCGCTTACAATTGTACCGACGGAGGAGAAGCTCCACGGCATTCACTACGAAAGCCCTGTCGCGAGTGCGCAGGTTAAGTCGGCAATTCTTCTTGCGGGACTATATGCGGATGCACCAACCACCGTCACGGAACCGTACGTGTCGCGCGACCATACAGAGCAGATGCTTACGGGCTTCGGCGTACATATCGAGCGCACGGGAACGAGCGTTACTGTCTTCCCCGTGGAGGATGGCGGCTACTGTGCCCCCGATATGATCACAGTGCCGGGGGATATCAGTTCGGCAGCGTATTTCCTTGTTGCAGGCAGTATCATTGAGGGAAGTCGCCTGCTGCTCAGAAATATTGGCGTCAATCCGACGCGCACCGGCATTCTGGATGTGCTTACAGAGATGGGAGCACAGATCTCTGTGCAGAATGAGCACATGAGCGGCGGTGAGCGTGTTGCCGACCTTGCCGTTGAGGCTGCATCTCTGCATGGTGTATCTTTTGGCGCAGAGATTATGCCGCGCCTCATCGACGAGATTCCGATTATCGCCGTCGCCGCGCTCTTTGCCGAGGGCGATACCGTCATCACGGGCGCAGGCGAACTGCGCGTGAAGGAGACGGATCGTCTCCATGCGATTGCAACGGAGTTCCAAAAACTTGCCCCCGGCAGCATCGAGGAGCGCGAGGATGGGCTTATCATTCATGGGAAACCAGAGATGCAAAGGGCGCAGGTGAGCAGCTGCGGCGATCATCGCATGGCAATGTCGCTCGCTGTGCTTGGTGCGTCGGCAAATGGAGTTCTCATCGAGGAGCCGGACAGCGTGAATATTTCCTACCCAACATTCTTTTCTGAAATCGAGCGGCTGAGCTAGGAGGATTTGATATGAAGTGTGTGATTGCAATTGATGGGCCCGCCGGCGCGGGCAAGAGCACTGTTGCAAAGCTTGTGGCGGAAAAACTCGGCTATACCTATATCGACACGGGGGCGATGTATCGTGCTGTCGCGTGGAAAACACTGCAACATTCCAAGGAAGCGACGGACGAAGATATCCTTCGTGCTGTGCAGGATATTGATGTACAACTTACCTGTACGGAGAGCGGTACGCGCGTCACGGTTGACAATACGGATGTGACGCGTGAGATCCGCACGCCAGAGGTCACGCATATCGTCTCTCGTGTCGCTGCGCTTGGCCCTGTCCGCGAGAAGATGGTGGAGCTGCAGCGCGCGATGGCAGCGGACGGCGCAGTCGTCATGGATGGACGCGACATAGGTACGAACGTGCTTCCGAACGCCGACGTGAAGATCTTCCTTACGGCATCCGTCGAGGAACGTGCGCGCCGTCGCTATGACGAGATGAAGGAAAAGGGGTATGCGGTGGACTTCGATGAGCTGAAACAGGAGATTGCCGCACGTGACAAACAGGACAGCGAGCGTGCGATCTCCCCACTGCGTCAGGCAGAGGATGCCGTTCTGCTCGACTCGACCTCGCTCACCATTGATGAAGTTGCTGCACGCATCATGAAACTCTCGGAATAGGCGGTTACTATGTTGTACGGATTTCTGCAAATCGTCTTTCGGATCTTTTTCTACATCGTCTTTCGCACGCGCGTCTATGGGCGCGAGAACATCCCCGCAGAAGGCGCGGTAATTCTCGCTGCGAATCATGCGAGCAACATCGACCCGCCGCTCATGGCGAGCCTCATTGAGCGTCCTGTCAGCTATATGGCGAAGATCGAGCTGTTCGAGAACCCGATCTTCGGCGCGGCAATCCGCCGCTGCCATGCATTCCCCGTGAAGCGCGGCGAGTCCGATCGTGGGGCGATCAAGGCGGCGGTCACGGTACTGAAGGAGGGTCGTGTTC
Organism: Selenomonas sp. oral taxon 920; assembly: GCF_001717585.1. Classification (NCBI taxonomy): domain Bacteria; kingdom Bacillati; phylum Bacillota; class Negativicutes; order Selenomonadales; family Selenomonadaceae; genus Selenomonas; species Selenomonas sp. oral taxon 920. The sequence goes on along the minus strand of NZ_CP017042.1, from coordinate 1,293,551 downwards.
TGGGGCTGTTCCCTGAGGGCACGCGCAGCAAGACAGGACAGCTGCAAAAGGCGGAGGCAGGCGTCGCCCTGATCGCCGCTATGACGGGCGCTCCGATTGTACCCGTTGCCATCCTGAACACACACCGTATCTTCGCAAACGGCGGACTGCTCCCGCAGCTGCGCATTATGTACGGCGCGCCGATGTCCTTTCAGGGTGACCGCAAGAGCAAGGAGGCACTCGACATATTTTCCGCCGAAATCATGTCCCACATCGCACAGATGAAGGATGAACTCAGCAAGATGTAGCATACAGCCGTCCAAATCTCGTTCTTTGCAGCATTAGAACTGCTGGCAGAGTGCAGGATGGACGGCTTATTTTATCGCGGGCAGGCGTATGCAGGATATTTACAGAAAAAAGGAATATTATCAATCATAGAGAGGGGGATGTTCGTTGCAGGTATCGATATTGGCGAGCGGAAGCAAGGGGAATTCGGTTTACGTAGAATTGGACAACACGCGTCTCTTGATCGACGCCGGTATCAGTGCAGCGCGGATTACGAAGGGGCTGCGTGCGCGCGGCATAGAGCCGCAGAGCCTCGACGCAGTACTCGTCACACATGAGCACATCGACCATGTGCGTGGTCTGAAGATGCTCGCGAAGCAGTATCATCTGCCGATTCTTGCAACACGGGGGACACTCGCCGGCATTGACGGCGGTGCGGCGTTTGAAGAGGACATGCAGAGTATTTCAGACGTATTCACGATCGGTGATGTGACAGTACAGCCTTTTGAGATTTCGCACGATGCGGCAGAGCCATGCGGCTTTCGCATTGAGGGGTCACACTGCTGCACGATCGCGACCGATCTTGGCGTTGTGACCGATGCAGTGCAGGAGGCGATGGAGGGGGCGGATGTTCTCGTTCTTGAGGCGAATCATGATGCGGATCTCCTGCGCCGGGGGAGCTACCCGTGGCCGCTGAAGCGGCGCATTCTCTCGAATCGCGGACACCTTGCAAACAGGGATGCGGCATGGGCTCTCACGCGTATGAAGAAACGTCCGTGCAAGGTCTATCTGGCACATCTCTCGGAGGAGAACAACAGGCCCGCACTTGCATGCGATACGGTGCATGACATCCTTGCATCGCGCGGTGTGACGCTCGATATTGAGAGCTGTCTGCCGGAGGGCGGTGCAGAAATTATCATATAAAGGAGATGTCTTTATGAATATCCGAAGCAAAAAACGGAAGGGGATTGCCCTCGCTGCAGGGGCAGTTTTGGCTTCCTTTGTCATCTTTGGTGGCTGCTCGATGGGAACGGCCGCCGATAACTCAGTCAGCGCTATGAAGCCTGCGCAGACGGTTGACGTATCAGGGCTCTCGGAGGCGCGCAACACGCCCGTTGTCCGCGCGGCAAAGGCGGTAGGGCCTGCTGTTGTCGGCATTACGAACAAGGCGGTTGCACGTGACTGGTTCAACAATCCTGTCGAGACGGAGGGGGTCGGCTCCGGCGTGATCTTTCGCAGCGACGGCTACATCGTGACAAACAATCACGTGATTGACGGGGCGAAGGAGATCATTGTCTCCCTCTCCGACGGGCGCAGCCTCAAGGGGCAGCTCATCGGAAAGGATGAGTTCACAGACCTTGCCGTTGTGAAGATAGATGAACGCAATCTGCCGACGGCAGCCTTTGGCAACTCAGATACGGTCGTGGTCGGTGAGCCGGCAATTGCGATCGGCAATCCGCTTGGGCTCGAGTTTCAGGGAAGCGTCACAGTGGGGGTCATCAGTGCGCTGAACCGCACGCTCGATGTCAGCGACAAGCGCGTGAAGCTGCTGCAGACCGATGCAGCGATCAGCCCGGGAAATTCAGGCGGTGCGCTTGTGAACGCCGACGGCGAGGTCATCGGCATCAACAGTGCGAAGGTGTCGGCGGCTGCCGTCGAGGGCATGGGCTTTTCCATTCCGATCAATACGGTACAGACCATCGTAAATGAGCTGATCGAAAAGGGCTATGTAGCGCGTCCGTACCTCGGTGTCTCCGTCTTTGACCCGACAACGGCGGCACGCTATGGCTATCAGCTGAACATCGATAAGGGCGTCTACATCTTCCGCCTCTCGCTCGATGGTCCATGCGGAAAGGCAGGCTTCCAGCGCGGCGATATCATCCTCGAGATCGATGGTGAGGAGGTCAACAGCGTCGCGGATCTGCGCGCGAAGATTGCCTCGTACAAGGTCGGCGACAAGGTGACGGTCACCTATGACCGCAACGATACGAAGCGTAAGACGGAGGTCATGCTCGAAGAAATGCCGCAGGAGGATCGGTGAAGATCACAATCGTCTGCGCAGGAAAGATAAAGGAAAAGTACCTGCGTGAGGGGATTGCGGAGTATGAAAAGCGTCTGCGTCCCTATGCCGATTTGCGTACGATTGAGATTGGTGAGGAACGCATGAAGGACAAACCTTCGGCAGCGGAAAAGGCAGAGACCATCCGCCGCGAGGGGGAGCGCCTTTTGATGCAGGTGCCCCAGGATGCATATCTCATCGTCCTCGATGTGGGCGGTGCGGAGCTGTCCTCAGAGGAACTTGCAGCAAAGATTGACCGCCTTGCTGTTGAGGGCAAGAGTCATATCACCTTTCTCATCGGCGGTCCCTTCGGGCTGTCAGATGAGGTGCGTCGGTGTGCCGATCTTCGCCTTTCCTTCTCACACTTTACGTTCCCACATCAACTGATCCGTCTCTTTCTGATGGAGCAAATCTATCGTGCATTCAAAATCAGCAAGGGAGAACCATATCATTTGTAAATTAGGAGGTTCCTAGGTTTTTGCAGGAACCTCTTTTTTGTATTTGCAGTGCATATTGTATTCATGCCCATAATCCCTATACAAAACTCTGTGCTATATGCTATACTCAGTCACGTTCCGTTGAACAGTCATCGGGCAAACAGAGGGAGGAATTATAATGTCTGAAATGAAACAGTATGTTGATGATATTCTCGATCTGGTAGCAAAGCGTGATCCGGATCAAACACATTTCAAGAATACGGTCTCCGAGGTTCTGACCTCCGTTGTTCCGCTATTGGAGAAGCATCCCGAGTACAAGGCACACAAGATTCTGGAGTCTATGATCGAGCCTGACCGCATCATCACATTCCGTGTGCCGTGGGTGGACGATAAGGGCGAGATCCAGATCAACCGTGGATTTCGTGTGCAGATGTCGAGCACACTCGGTCCCTATAAGGGGGGCCTGCGCTTCCATCCGAGCGTGACACTCGACATTCTGAAGTTCCTCGCGTTCGAGCAGGTGTTCAAGAACGCACTGACGGGTCTGCCGATCGGCGGCGGAAAGGGCGGCTCGGACTTCGACCCGCACGGACGCAGCGACAACGAAGTCATGAAGTTCTGCCAAAGCTTTATGACGGAACTCTATCGCCATATCGGGCCGAACGTGGATGTTCCGGCGGGCGATATCGGTGTCGGCGGACGCGAGATCGGTTATCTCTTCGGGCAATACAAGCGCATCCGTGACTCGTATGATGCAGGCGTCCTGACGGGCAAGCGCACGGATTACTGGGGCAGTCTTGCGCGTACGGAGGCGACGGGCTACGGGCTTCTCTACTTCGTGCAGGATATGCTTGCGGCGAAGGGCATCGACCTCGCGGGTAAGACGATCGTCGTCTCGGGCGCAGGCAACGTCGCGATCTATGCGATCGAAAAGGCGCAGGAGTTCGGGGCAAAGGTCGTGACCTGCTCCGACTCGAACGGTTACATCTACGATCCCGACGGAATCGATCTCGCGGCGGTCAAGGATATCAAGGAGATTCGGCGTGCGCGCATCAAGGAGTATGCGGCGACGCACCCGCATGCCGAGTATCATGAAGGCTGCACTGGGGTCTGGTCGGTGAAGTGTGATATCGCACTCCCGTGCGCGACGCAGGGGGAGATTGATCTGGAGTCTGCAAAGCTGCTCGTTGCGAATGGCGTGCAGGCGGTCGGTGAGGGTGCAAATATGCCGTCGACGCTCGATGCGATTGCATACTTCCAGAGCCACAAGGTGCTCTTTGCACCGGCAAAGGCAGCAAATGCGGGCGGTGTTGCAACCTCCGCACTTGAGATGTCGCAGAACTCCGAACGTCGTCAGTGGACCTTTGAGAAGGTGGACAAGCGTCTTCGCAAGATCATGTCACATATCTACCGCGATGCGAAGAAGAATGCGGAGCTCTATGCAGATCCTGACGATCTCGTCGCGGGCGCGAACATCACGGCGTTTGTAAAGGTTGCGGATGTGATGCTCGCACACGGTCTGGTGTAATCGAATATCGTTTGAACATGGGCTGCTTCGGCAGCCTTTTTTCTTTGAACATCCGTGCAGAAACGCGGGAACTGTGCTATAATAGGCGGGATTTTACAGAGGAGGAGCATATTAACTGTGGATATTTCATTGATGGAGCTATTGAAGGTCGTCATTCTGGGCATTGTGGAGGGGCTGACGGAGTGGCTGCCCGTATCGAGTACGGGGCATATGATTCTCGTCGATGAGTTCATTCGTCTCGATGTCTCGACAGCATTTATGGATATGTTCCTCGTGGTGATCCAGCTCGGTGCGATTCTCGCTGTTGTGGTGCTGAACCTTGAAAAGCTCAACCCGTTTCTAAAGAGCAAGTCGGAGGCGGAGCGGCGTGAGACCTTTGACCTTTGGGGCAAGGTCATTGTTGCCTGCCTGCCCGCTGCCGTGATCGGGCTTGCATTCAATAAATATATGGAAGAGCATTTTATGAACGCACCTGTGGTCGCTGCAATGTTGATTCTCTACGGCGTGCTCTTCATTGTGGTCGAGCGCTGGAATAAGCGGCGTACGCCGCGCGTGGAAAACCTGATAAAGCTCGACTACCGCACAGCGTTCATCATCGGCATGTTTCAGGTACTCTCGCTTGTTCCGGGTACAAGCCGCTCAGGTGCAACGATTCTCGGCGGCATCATTTTTGGCGCGAGCCGTTATGTGGCAACGGAATTTACATTTTTCCTTGCGATTCCCGTTATGTTCGGCGCATCCTTTTTGAAACTCGTGAAATTCGGATGGAACTACACGGGGACGGAGCTCATGATCCTCGGCATCGGCATGGTGACGGCGTTCGTTGTGTCGATTCTCTCGATCCAATTCCTTCTGCGCTACATCAAGCGCAACGATTTTACGGCGTTCGGCTGGTATCGCATTGCGCTTGGCATCGTCGTGCTCGCCTATCTCTTCGCGGTCGGCGATCCGACGAAGGAGTAAGATATGAAAATCATTGCAGGACTCGGTAATCCAGGAGCAGAGTATGCCGCAACGAAGCACAATGTCGGCTTTATGCTCGTGGATGCACTTGCAGTGCGACTGAATGCACCCGTATGGAAGGAAGATTTTTTCTCCTCCGTGACGGAGGTGCGGATTGGCGGAGAAAAAGTATTCCTCGTAAAGCCGCTTACCTATATGAACAACAGCGGTGAGGCACTCGGCCCCATGCTTTCCTACTATAAACTCGATACAGAAGATCTGATCGTCGTGCATGACGATATGGACATCCCGTCGGGGACGGTGCGGATTCGTAAGAAGGGCGGCTCGGGAGGACACAACGGCATCAAGTCCATTCTTGCCCATGCGGGCAGTGAGGATTTTCCGCGCGTGCGCATTGGGATTGGCCGTCCGCCCGCAGGATGGACAGTTATCAACCATGTACTTGCGCCGTTTTCGTCGGAGGATGCGCCGAAAATTCGAGAGGCAATCGACTACCTCCTCCCTGCGGTGGAGTGTATCGTGACGGATGGTGTGGACCTTGCAATGAACAAGTACAATCCGCACAAGAAGAAAGAGAAACAAAAGGGGAGTCATGAAACCCAATCAGAAGGCGGCACGTCCGCATAGACACAGCGACGAGATCACGGCGGTCTACGCCGACAAGAACGGAAATATCCGTACGGCGGAGGGGATGTGTGCGCTCGGCCGCATCGGTGCGGAGAATGTTCCGCTTCGTCCCGACGATCTCATTCCACTGCCCGAGAGTGCCGATCTCATGTTTATGCCCGAACACACTGCTGTGGGACAGACGGCAGACGGAGTGGAGAAGCGCATTGCGGGGACGGCGATCGCTGCGATCCTGCCGCAAGGCTATACGCGCACGCATCTGCCCGCCTTTGTTCGTGCCGATGGTGCCGCACCGCTGCCGCTCTATGGCTATACTGCCGTTGTTTCGCATCGTGGGGAACTATGCGTTGCCGCCGTCTACACGGATGAGAATGAAAAGTGGGATCCTGCCAACTACAACGGCAAGGAATTGAAAAAGCTTGTGCGGCGTACGATGAAGGATCTCCCGAACAACCGTATTGTGGAACAGGTGGGCAGATGCTCGCTGAACTATCACTGCCTGACGGCACAGAATCTGTTTTATAGACGTTGGGAATGCGGTGTGCCGACGTCGCCCGTGTGCAATGCGAACTGTCTTGGCTGCATCTCGCTCCAGAGTTCGGAGTGCTGTCCCTCACCGCAGGAGCGCATTACATTTTCTCCAACGGCGGAGGAGATTGCCGAGGTCGGCATCTATCATCTCTCGCTTGCTCCCGACGGCATTATCAGCTTCGGGCAGGGATGTGAGGGCGAGCCGTCGCTTGCCGCCGACCGTATCGCCGAGGGGATCCGAAAGATTCGTGACGTCACCGCGCGCGGACAGATCAATATGAATTCGAACGCGGGTTTTCCCGAGGGGATAAAGAAAATCGTGGACGCAGGGCTGGATTCGCTGCGTGTCTCCATCATCAGTGCACGCGATGAAAGTTATAACGCGTATTACCGTGCAAGCTATCCGCTGGACAATGTAAAGGAGTCGCTGCGCTATGCGCTCGATCACGGTGTCTATGTGTCGCTGAACTTGCTCCACTTCCCGGGCTTTACAGACCGCGCGGAGGAACTGGCCGCGTGGCAGGAGTTCTTTCGTGCACTGCCCGTCCAGATGATTCAGATGCGGAATTTGAACATCGATCCGACGCTCTTTCTGCGGACAATGCCGGAGATGGCAGGCGAACCCGTTGGAACAAAGGTGTTTATGGATCAGCTGCACAGAGAGTTCACGCAGCTTGTGATCGGCAGTTTCAGCCACTATGTAAATAATTGACTTCTCGTGTAAGATCGGATAGAATGTCCCTGTGTATCGTTGATACACAGGGATTTCATATTATGAAAAAGAATTTTTCTTAGCGCTGGCTCTGGAATAGAATTGTATTTCAGAGGACGAGGAGAAGGTTGTCGAGCCGTCAGCGGATGCCTTCCGGCACGCTCTGTCGAGAGTCTGTGGTCAAATCATGGGGGTGACCTCGTGGACAAAGCTGCAGATGGAGCGAAATCCCTGAGCGATTTATTTATTATCGGTCAGGAGGTATTTTTATGTGTGGAATTGTTGGTTATGTCGGAGATCGTCAAGCAGCGGAGTTCCTGCTCGACGGTCTCTCGAAGCTGGAGTACCGCGGCTATGACTCAGCGGGGATCGCTGTCTACAACGACGGTGTGATTCGTGTGGAGAAGAGCGTGGGACGTCTTGCTGCGCTGCGTGACAAGATCAAGGGGAATGTGCCAGTCGGCAGCCTCGGCATCGGTCATACACGTTGGGCGACGCACGGGCGTCCGTCGGATGTCAACTCGCATCCGCATACGGACTGTCACGGTGACTTTGCCGTCGTGCACAACGGCATCATCGAGAACTATCTCTCGCTGAAGGAAGAGCTGATCGCAAAGGGGCATGTATTCAAATCCGAGACGGATACAGAGGTTGTTGTTCACCTCTTGGAAGAGGTCTACAGCGGGGATTTCGTCGCCGCTGTACGTGCGGTTCTGGAGCGGATTGAGGGCTCGTATGCGCTCACCTTTATGAGTCGCCGCCATCCCGATCTGCTGCTGTGCACAAAGCAGGACAACCCACTCATCATCGGACTTGGAGAGGGTGAAAACTTCATTGCATCGGATATTCCTGCGATCATCTCCAAGACGCGGCGCACCTATATTTTGGGTGATGGAGAGCTTGCCATCGTGCGCAAGGATACAGTCGAGGTAACAAACCATCTCGGTGCGCCCGTGCCGAAGAAGGTATTTGAGGTCACATGGAATGCCGAGGCAGCGGAGAAGGGCGGCTATGAGCACTTCATGCTGAAGGAGATCAACGAGCAGCCAAAGGCGGTGCGCGACACAATGAGTCAGCGCATTGCGGGCGACAGAAAGGCCGTCTCTTTTGAGGAGCTTGCATGGGATGCAGACTATCTGAACTCGTTCAACAAGATATATATCGTTGCCTGCGGCACGGCATACCACGCGGGACTTGTGGGCAAGTACTACATCGAGAAGCTGGCACGCGTTCTCGTTGAGGTGGATGTCGCCTCCGAGTTCCGCTATCGTGATCCGATCGTCGATGAGCACACACTTCTGATCGTGGTGTCGCAGTCGGGTGAGACGAGCGATACGCTCGCTGCGCTCAAGGAGTCAAAACGGCGCGGGGCAAAGACCCTTGCGATTACAAATGTGGTTGGTTCCTCCGTCGCACGTGAGGCAGATCAGGTCGCCTATACGTGGGCTGGCCCCGAGATCGCCGTCGCATCGACGAAGGCGTATACAACGCAGCTTGTCCTTTTCTTTATGCTCGCGCTCTATATGGCGGAGATCAAGGGAACGATTCCTGCGGAGCGCACGGCGAAACTCGTCGCGCAGCTGCATGAGATTCCGGCGCAGATCTCGGAGATTCTGTCCGATGTCGACCCGATCAAGACCTTTGCAAAGCAGTACGGCTTTAACGAAGATGTCTTCTACATTGGGCGCGGTCTGGACTACGCCGTCTCGCTTGAGGGGGCACTGAAACTCAAAGAGATTTCCTATATCCATGCGGAAGCGTATGCCGCAGGTGAGCTGAAGCACGGTACACTCGCACTGATTGTTGAGGGGGTTCCCGTCATCGCGCTTGCAACGCAACGCAGTGTATACGAAAAGACGCTTTCCAACATCAAGGAGGTCAAGGCGCGCGATGCGGTCGTCATCGGCATCGCGGCGCAGGGCGATACGGAACTCGAGAAATACGTCGATCATGTCATGCACGTCCCGGTGGCAGATGAGTTCATCATGCCGATTCTATCCGTCATTCCGCTGCAGCTGCTCGCCTACTATGCCGCGATCACGCGCGGCTGCGATGTGGACAAGCCGCGTAATCTCGCAAAATCTGTTACGGTCGAATAAATCAAATCATATCGAGAGCAGGGCTTCCACATGGGGCTTTGCTCTTTTTCTATGAAAAGACGTGACAAAGACCGCACAGTCTGCTATAACTATGTTCATTATGATCAATGAAACTGCAAGAATTAATATCAACAATATCCTTGAACGCGCAATTGACATCGGGCAGCGTATGCTTGTGACGGGGGCGGAGGTCAGCCGCGTGGAGCGCACGATCAACTTCATCTGCCGTGCCTACGGCGTGCGCCATGTGGACGTGATGGTCATTACGACCAGCATTGTTGTGACGCTGCGTGGGGAGGACATCGGCGTGCTTACGCAGATGCGCCGTGTGCCCGGGCAAAATTTCGACTTTCAGCGGCTCAAGGCTCTGAATCAGCTTTCACGCGAGATCTGCGCCCATCCCATGACCTCGGATGAAATCAAAAAACGCATTCGGGAGATCGACACGATGGAGGTGATCTCACTCAAGGCATCCCTGTTCTACTGGGCACTGATTGCTGCGAGTTTCTCTGCGTTCTTTGGCGGGCGTTTCGATGATGCCGTCTGTGCGGGCATCGTGGGCGTGCTCCTGCGTCTTCTGCAGCATCTGCTTGCGCAGACGAAGCTGAATCCATATTTTGGTCTCGTTCTGCTCAGCTTTGTCGGGGGAATGCTCGCGAACTCGTTCATGTATTTTGGTCTGGACATTCATCCCGCCGCAATCAACATGGGCAATATCATGCCTGTCATCCCGGGGCTTGCCCTCATGAACTCGATCCGTGATATGTTCAATCAGGAGACAATATCAGGGCTCATCAAGAGTGCAGAGGCATTCATCCTTAGCCTCCTCATTGCAACGGGGTTTGCATTCAGCGCGACGGGGACACTCATCGCCTTTGAGACGACGGGATGGGTCTATCTCCTGACCTCGTTTGTCGGCGGCTTTTGCTTTCATCTGCTCTGGCACGGCCACTTCAAGGACGCTGTCATGGGGGCGGTGGTCTGCATGGGCGCGTGGGGATTCACGATGCTCTTTGTGGCAATGGGATGGAACGAGTTTGCAGGCTACTTTGCGGGGGCGGTCTTTGCAACGATTGCTGCGGAAATTTTGGCGCGCATCTACAAATCGCCCGCGACGATCTTTCTCATCATCGGTGTGATTGCGATGGTGCCGGGCGGCTCGCTCTACCGCACGATGTTCTACGCCGTCGCTGCCGACTGGGAGAAATTTGGAACGCAGGGGATCAAGACGTTCCTCTATGCCGTTTCGATTGCAGCGGGGATCGTCATCGCAACGGCGATCTGGGAGACGGTCAAGGCATGGCTGATGAACCGCAAGAAGAAAGATGGTATATCCTGCACGGAGGAATGCTGCGAAGGAAAATCGTAAACAGGGGGATTTTATGGCAATGACACGGCGCACGCGGCTCTGGCTGACGATCTTTCTCGGCGTGATGACGGCAATTGCGCCGCTCTCGACGGATATGTATCTGCCGGCATTGCCCGAGGTGCAGACGGATTTTGGTGTCTCGACATCGCTCGTCCAGCTGACACTGACGATGACGACGCTCGGCATGGCACTCGGTCAGATTCTCGCAGGGCCTCTGAGCGATCTCCACGGGCGGCGGATTCCGCTCTTCATCGGGATGCTCGTGTTCATTGGTGCGACACTCGGCTGTGTACTTGCCGAGGATATTTATCTCTTCCTTTTCTTCCGCTTCTGCGCGGGCTTTGCGGGGGCGAGCGGCATTGTCATTGCGCGTGCGATTGCGCGCGATGTCTGCGAGGGGGCGGAGCTGACACGATTTTTCGCGATTCTCATGATGGTGAACGGCTTTGCGCCGATCATCGCACCTGTCATCGGCGGGCAGATCCTGCTCTTTGCCGATTGGCGCACGACCTTTGTGCTCCTCACGGTCATCGGCGTATTTCTTGCAGGTGCGACACTCATCTATCAGGAGACACTGCCGCGTGAGCAGCGCAGTGCGAACGTGACGGATTCATTGAAAAACTTCCCGACGCTTCTGCGCGATCGTTATTTTCTCGGGCACTGTCTCCTCCAATGCTTCGTGTTCGGGGCATTCTTCTCCTATCTCTCGGGTTCCTCATTCGTTTTTCAAAATATCTATGCCGTCTCGCCGCAGGGCTACAGCATGATCTTTGCCGTGATTGGCACGGGACTGCTGCTCGCCGGGGTTCTCCCCGCACGTCTTGCGGGGCGTGTACCGGATATCATCATGTTGAAATATGCGGTGTTCGTACCGCTGATTGGGAGTACGCTGCTGCTCGCAGGATTTTATTTCTCTGCACCGCTCGCCGTCATCGTCCTCCTGCTCTTTCTTACGGTTGTTCCGTTCTCTGTGATGGGGGCAGCGAGCTTTTCGCTTGCGCTTTCGCGGCAGGGAAAGAACGCCGGCAGTGCATCGGCACTCATTGGCTGCTTTTCCATGCTGCTCGGCGCGTGCATGATGCCCGTGGTTGGGATCGCGGGTGATCATACAGCGATTCCAATGGGGATTATTATGCTGACGGGGTACGGCCTTGGGACACTGGTCTTTTATACGATGATTGCGGCGGAGCATCCAATGATGCACTGACTTTCAGCTATCTTTCACCCCATTTTCCTATAATTTCCTTAGTACACAGCGGGGAGATGATATGATGCGCGTACTTCTGGCAGAAGATGATCTGCGCCTCGGCAAGCTCATCCAATATATGCTCGAACAGAATGATATCAGTGTTGAGTGGGTGACGGACGGCAGCGATATCTATGAGTATGCGACCTATACGGAGTATGACATCCTGATTCTGGACTGGATGATGCCGGGAGAAACAGGCGTGGATGCTTGTGCGCGGCTGCGCCGCAATGGTTATGACCGCGCCATCCTCATGCTGACCGCACGGGACTCGGTGGAGGATCGCGTGACGGGGCTGGATGCGGGGGCGGACGACTATCTGGTAAAGCCGTTCGAGTTCTCGGAGCTCCTTGCACGTCTGCGCGCCCTCGGGCGGCGCGCGACGCAGCGCATTCAGCATGAGGTGGATGAGATCGGTGGATTTAAGCTGAACCGCACGGCGAATATCCTTGAGAAGAACGGCAAGGTGATTCAGCTTTCGCCGCGCGAGTTCCAGCTTTTTGACCTCCTTGCGCAGAACATTGGCATTGTTGTGCCGCGTGACATCATCCTCGATCGCATCTGGGGGCTCGAGGCGGATGTCAGCTCCAACAACATTGACTCCTATATGAAAATGCTGCGCAAGAAGCTGGATGCTGCAGGAGCGGGGGCTGCGATCAAGACCATTCGCGGGGTCGGCTACAAGCTGGAGACACCGCATTGAACGAGCAGAACGTCTTTGGGCGCAGCCGTCTGCGGCTGATGCTGCGCTATGCTCTCGTTATGGGAGGACTGGTCATTGTCCTCCTCTTTGCCATGCACAAGACGATGGAGTGGGCGATCACATCCGAACAGGCGCGTGAGCTCTTGGATACGGCGGACAGTGTCGCAGCGTCGCAGGCATATGCTGTACTGCATGCGGGCATGGATATGGATGAGAACCAACTCTATCGCAGCACAAACGATCGCCTTTTCTACTACGTCTTTGACGATCGCGGGCGTCTCGTCAGCTTTTCACGTGCCTCGTTCCGCATCGAGTCCTTTATTTTGGACATTGTCGGTGTATGGGATGCGCCTGAGAGGGAGGTGCGCGTTTTTACGCAGACAAATGCATACGGCGCACAGACGAAAGTGATGATGACGGCACAGACGGTGTTCAGTCCACCTCTGCCGCTGCAGACCGTCTATGTCGGCAAGGACGTTACCGCCATGTATAACGGTATGGAGAAGGCGACCTCGGCGCTTGCAGCACTCGGCGTACTCGCGCTCATCTGTGCTGCCGGTGTCGGCTACGTCCTCTCGGGTGGTGCGATGAAGCCTGTACGTGAGGCATATGAAAAGCAGCGGCAGTTTGCTGCGGACGCCTCGCATGAGCTGCGTACTCCGCTTGCTGTCGTGCTCGCCTCGGCCGATCTCCTGCGCAGCGATCCTTCCATTACCTCGCCGTTCTTGAAGCAGGTCATTGAAGACGTGCGCGATGAGGTGAAGAAGATGACGAAGCTTGTCAGCGACCTCCTCACTGTGGCACGCACTGACGGGCGAGCAAACCAACTCAAACCCGTGCGTATGGATTTCGTCTCTGCCGTCCAACAGACGGTTCGTATCATGCGCCCCTTTGCTGAGAAGAAGGACATCGTGATTGATGAAGTGCTGCCGAAGCGTGCGGAGATCTACGCCGATGAACAGAAAATCCGTCAGTTGATTCTGATCCTCGTCGACAACGCGGTCAAGTATACGCCTGAGCGCGGGCGTATTACGATCTGTGTGGAACAGAAGGAAAAGGGGAGCATCCAGCTCTCCGTTGCAGACACGGGAATCGGCATTGCACCGGAACATCGCGATCGCATCTTTGATCGCTTCTACCGTGTGGACAAGGTGCGCTCGCGCCGCATGGGCGGCAATGGGCTGGGGCTCGCTATTGCACGGGAGATTGTCGAGGCACACGGGGGAACAATCGCGGTGGAGAGCGAGATTGATAAAGGAACGACCTTCTATGTGCAGCTGAAGGCGAGAATAAAGCATTCGTGAGAGGACGGAAATGACAGAGATTTTTTTTGAGCTTGATCATGTCACGCATGTCTACCAAAGCAGCGAGGGAGAGGGACATGAGGCACTGCGCGGTGTCACCCTCTCGATTGCAGCCGGGGAGTTTGTGGCGGTGCTCGGGGCGAACGGCTCGGGGAAGTCGACCCTTGCACGTCATCTGAACGGACTCCTCCTCCCGACTGAGGGGCATTGCCTCGTACGTGGATTCGATACGAAGGATGAGATGCACCGCTGGGACATCCGACAGGAGGTCAGCATGGTATTCCAGAATCCGGACAATCAGCTCATCGCGGCGGTTGTGGCAGATGATGTGGCATTCGGCCCTGAGAATCTCGGCGTGCCGCCCGCAGAGATCCGTGCGCGCGTGCAGAATGCACTCGCCCTTGTCGGCATGGAGGCATATGCACAGGCAGCCCCACATCTCCTCTCAGGCGGACAGAAGCAGCGCATTGCCATTGCAGGGGCGATTGCAATGCAGACACATTGTCTCGTCCTCGATGAACCGACGGCAATGCTCGATCCGCGCGGGAGAGCAGAGGTGCTGAGTGCTGTCGAGAAACTTCATGATGAGCAGGGGATGACCATCGTCTACATCACGCATTTTATGGAAGAGGCAATTGCGGCAGATCGCATTGTACTTATGGATGCGGGGCAGATCGTCATGGACGGAACACCGCGCGAGATCTTTGCGCAGCCGGAGCAGGTACGCGCACTAGGGTTGGATCTTCCTCTTGCAGCCGATCTTGCAGAGCGTCTGCGGAACGGTGGGTGGGATCTCCCGCAGGATATTGTAACGGATGAGGAGCTGCTGCATTGTCTATCGAGATAGAATCACTGTCCTACACCTACATGGAAAAAACGCCGCTCTCCCACACGGCTCTGCACGGTGTCACGCTGACGATTGCATCGGGCTCGTTTACGGCGATCGCGGGGGAAACGGGCGCCGGAAAGTCAACGCTCATGCAGCTGATCGGTGGACTCCTGATACCGACGGCAGGGCAGATTCTCGTGGACGGTGTCAGCCTCCACGGCAAAACGAAAAAGGAAAAGGAGGCGGCGCGGACGGCACGCTTCCGCATCGGCATGGTCTTTCAATATCCAGAACATCAGCTCTTCGAGGAGTCGGTGTATGAAGACATTGCCTTCGGTCCGCGCAATCAAGGATTGACGGATGCGGAAGTCGAGGCGCGTGTGCGCGAGGCGATGGAGCTCGTCCGCCTGCCTGAGAGCTACCGTGATCGTTCGCCATTTGCACTCTCGGGCGGAGAGCGCAGACGTGCGGCGATTGCAGGCGTGCTTGCGCTGGCACCGCGTTACCTCGTTCTCGATGAGCCGGCAGCGGGGCTCGACCCGCGCGGACGCGAGACGCTCCTATCCATGCTTACAATGCTTCACCGCGAGCGCGGCGTCAGTATTGTCCTCGTATCGCACAGTATGGAGGACATTCTGCGCGTCGCAGATCATATGGTGATCCTCGCGGGCGGACAGGTCATTGGAGAGGGCGCGCCGCACGTGCTGTTTCAGCGTGACGATCTTCTTGTGCGTGCTTCTCTTGCCGCACCGCATCTTCTGCGCCTTGGACAGAAGCTTACCGCGGCGGGCTACCTTGTAGGAAACTGCACAACGGTGGAGGATATGGCAGCAAAGATTTTAGAGGCAAGATAACGTCACAAAAAAACCGGACAGGATCGTCCGGTTTTTTTGTGACGTTATCTTGTGCGCATACGCGGCGGTGCAGATACACCCGAGGGGACAATCCCTGCCGCCCGATCCTTCTCACGCTCTTCCTCGAGGTAGTAAGTCGGATCGACACCGAGTTCATGGATGAAGTGGTAGAGATCGTTGCCCGTTGGAACGACCTGTATGGAGGAAGCGCCGTCCTTCTCCTCGGAGAGGTCGATCAGACTCCGTTCACTCAGCAGTTTGCCGTTGACATCAGCAAAGAGAATGATGATTGGCGTCGTTGTGCGGCCAAACTTGCTTTCCTTTACAACAGCGAAGCCAAACGTAGTCTTGAGCACAGCCCCCTCCGGATAGATGGCAACGTTGTTGAAGAAGAGGTCGAGCAGCTTCGGGTCGAACTGTCCCTTGTTGATATTATGCATGATGTTGTAGGCAATGTTCGGCATATACGCCTTCTTGTAGGGCCGCTCACTCGTCAATGCATCGTAGACATCGGCAATCGCCGCGATCTTCGCAAAGCGGTGCATCTCCTCGCCCTTAAGGCCGCGGGGATAGCCCGTGCCATCGATGTGCTCGTGATGTTGTCCCGCGATCGCCGCCAATATGCTCGATTTCGGGAGACCGTGCATCTTTAGGATGCGCCGCGCACCATCGGCAGGGTGCTTCTTCATGATGTCGAACTCGCTGTTGCTCAGACTTCGGTTTTTCGTGAGGATGTCCGTGTGCACGTCGATCTTACCGAGGTCGTGCAGGAGTCCGCCGAGCGTGATGAGGGACAGATCCTCCTTTGGCAGGTGACAGAGCATTCCCATCATTGCTGAGAGGACGGCGACGTTCACGCTGTGTGCAAAGGTATATGCATCGTGCGTACGAATGTCCGTGAGCTGAACAAGGTTTTCATGATTTTCAAAGAGATTGAAAACGATCGAATCGGTCACCTTTTGCAGCGCTGGTATATCGAGAGTTCCGTTTTCCTCAATGGACTGAAATGTATTGTAGACGGCATTGATTGCATTGACGCGCGTCTTCTCCTCAATCACGTCCGGTGGTGGTGGGAGCTTGTGGCGCGGATCCATGGAGGTTACTGTAACTGACTGGATGCCGAGCTGCTGCATGCGTCGAATATAGTCAATCGTAACCGGCTGCCCCTTGACGAGATAGCTTCCCCCCGCGGTATTGAACAGACTTTGCCCAAGTACCATGCCATCTTTTAGTTTCGAGACAGGAAGTCGTAGCATTTTTTCCCCCTTATCCGTTCGGTGTGTATCGCCGTATTCTGCCCGTGAGAGCAGTTCCCTAAGTGCGGTTGGATACAGAATCTACCTACGTATATAAGTGTTTTTAGTTTACATGAAATACCGTGTTTTGTAAAGAGTTATAGAGATATGTGCCGTTCCAACGGGCTTTGTATTTGCATGGAACTTTTGTTTTTGTTATACTGGGTACAATTTATCGGGAGAGGACGATATACGGATTGATACGGGAACAAGCATCACAGGCGAAGCAGGATCGTACATTTATCAAATATGCAGGGGCTGTATTTGCCTTTTCCTTTCTGCTTGTCTGTGCCATTTACTATGCGGGCAGCTATTTTATGTCCGGATCGCTGCGGACAGGGAATACATTTGCCAATTTGCCGGAGAACGATCTGGGTTATGTGCTCATTATGGGAGTGGATCGGAGGGAGGGGGATGTCGGACGCAGTGATACACTGATGCTGGCTGCCGTCGATGAGGAGCACGGGCGTGCTGCGCTGCTCTCGATACCGCGGGATACGCGTGTCAAGGTCGGCAGCTACGGCTATGACAAGATCAATCACGCCTATGCATTCGGCGGGCACGAGATGACGCTCGCCTCGGTCAGCCAACTCGTTGGTGTTCCTGTGACGCATTACATCATGATCGATACGTCGGCATTCGAGCGAATCGTAGATGCAGTCGGCGGCGTGGACATCGACGTGGAGAAACGGATGCACTATGAGGATCCGTGGGACGATAACGGCGGCCTCGTGATTGATCTCGCCCCCGGAGAGCAGCATATGGACGGTGCACATGCAATCCAATATGTGCGTTATCGCGACGGAGAGGGGGATATCGGCCGCATTGGACGCCAGCAACGCTTTATGCGTGCTCTTCTCGCGCAGTTCCTGTCTCCGCAGGTGCTTCCGCGTCTTGCCGCCGTGGTGGATGAGGTGCAGGCTGCCGTTGAGACAGATCTGACGACGCGGCAACTGCTGACACTCGCAAAACGGCTGAAGGATATCGAAGCAGCCGGCATGGATATGCAGATGGTTGCGGGAGCTCCGGCATATCTCGGGGACGTGAGCTATTGGATTCCAGATATCGTGGAGACACGCAAGGAACTGTTTGCAGGTGTGGGAAGGGATCTTCCTGCGCCGATGCAGGAGGCGGCAGAGCAGGATGCTGCCGTCTATCGAGCAGATACACCGGAGCGTCTGCGCGTGATGACGGAGACGGATGAGCGCGAACTGCTTCCCTCCGCCGAGAAACTCCTCGCTGAAGGGGAATCTGCCATCGAAGTGCAACGCGCGGAGCGTGGCATTGCGGAGAAGAATCCCGAAAAAAAGACGGGAGAGAAGAAAACGGAAGAAATTAAAGGCAGCCGTGCGGACAGGGCGGAGGACATCTCTGTCATGATTATCAACGCCAGTGGAATCGACGGTGCAGGTGCTGAGATCGCTGATACGCTGCGGGCAAAGGGGTTCCATATATCCAGTGTGGAGACGGGCAATGCCTCGGATCGACCAAAGACTGCCGTCATGACGGCAGATTCCCATGTCAAGCTGTTCTATGGGATGCCCTTTCCCTGTGTCATCATGCCTGTTGAGGGGACAGGAGAGCGGCAGGCGATTGTGATCATTGGGCGTGACTACCGTGCGCATGCCGTGCACGAGGATGGAGAAGAGTGACATGGGGAGTCTGAAAGTAATTGGATTAGAGAAGGCGTACGGCATACGTACGCTGTTTTCCAATGTAAACTTTGAAGTGCAGCGCGGGGACAAGGTAGGGCTCGTCGGTGCAAACGGCGCAGGCAAGACGACACTCATGCGGATTCTTCTCGGACATGAGGAGAATGACGGCGGTCAGATTGTGATGGATCGTGCCGATACGATCGGTTATGTTGAGCAGCAGGCAGATTTTTCCAACGATACATTGTACGAGGAACTGCGCAGTGCATTTTCAGATCTCATTGCGCTCCGCGCAGAGAAGGAGCGGATGGAGCGTGATATTGCAGCAGGGGCTGCCGGTGTGGAGGAACTCGCCGCATACGGAAATCTCGTGACGCGATTCGAAGCGATGGACGGATACGATTTCGAGAGCCGTATTCGCCGCGTTGCGTTCGGACTTGGCTTCTCCGAGGCAGAGCTCCAAAAGGATGTCCGGCATTTTTCGGGCGGACAGACCACGCGCATATGTCTCGCAAAGGCACTGCTGCGTGAGCCGGACTTCCTCTTTTTGGATGAGCCGACAAATCATCTCGATATCGGCATGATTGAGTGGCTCGAAAGATTTCTGCAGTCCTATCGCGGCGGCGTACTCCTGATATCGCACGACCGCTATTTCCTCGACCGCGTTGCGACGCGCATTTTGGAGCTCGATCACGCAGAGATTACGGCATACACGGGAAACTACACGCACTATATGCGGGTGAAGAATGATCGGCGTGCGGCACTGCAGAGTGCATATGAAAAGCAGCAGGCACAGATTAAGAAAACCGAGGAGTATATCAGCCGATACAAGGCGGGTATCAAGGCAAAGCAGGCACGCGGACGGCAGAGTCAGCTGAATCGGCTCGAACGAATTGTGCTGCCGCCGGAGGCGGCGCGCTTCAAATACTTCGCGTTTACCAAGCCGATGGAGTGTGCACAGCGCGTGGCGGAACTCGAGGATATTGCGTTCGCCTATCCGGGTGGTCAGCGTGTGCTTGACCGCATCTCCCTCCTTATCCGCAAGGGGGACGGCGTGGCACTGATCGGGGAGAACGGTGTCGGCAAGACGACCCTGCTGCAAATTCTCGTTGGGGAGCTCGAAGCGACGGGGCGTCTGAAAATCGGCAGCCGTGTCAAGATCGGCTATTTCTCCCAACAGCATGAGGGCCTGGATCCGAACAAGACGATACTGGATGAGATCTGCTATACGTTCGGTTTGGATGAGGAGACGGCACGCGGGTATCTTGGCGCGTTCCTCTTCCACGGTGACGATGTTCTGCGGCTCATCGGTGCACTCTCGGGCGGTGAGCAGGCGCGTGTGGCATTCCTCAAACTCATGCTGACGGATGCGAACTTTCTCGTACTGGACGAGCCGACGAACCATCTTGACATCCCTGCACGCGAGGCGGTGGAAGAGGCGTTGATGGCATTCCCCGGCACGTTTATCGCCGTGTCGCATGACCGCTATTTTCTCGACAAGACGGCAAACTGCACTCTTGAGCTAAAGGATGGCAGGATCACGGAGTACCTCGGTAACTACAGCTACTATCTGATGAAGAAGGAAGCCGAGGGAGAGGCGGCGGCAGCGGACGTGCCGTGCGCGGAAAAGAAGGCGCAGAATGCGCCTCCCGCACAGGAGAAAAAAGACCGCGTGGAAGTACCTGCTGCGCCGAAGTCTACCGTACACAGTGCCATCCCTGCCGCCCGCCGGCAGGAGATGATCGAGCGCACAGAGGCGGAAATCGCAATGGCAGAGGCGGAGCTGAAGGGGCTTGAGTACGAGATGAACCGCCCAGAGACACAGGCGGATCCGGAGCGTAGTCATGCGATTGCAGAGGCGTATGCAGCGAAGGAAATCGAGATCATGCAGCGTTATGAGAAGTGGCAGCAGCTGACGGAGGCGTGAGATGGAACTCCAACAAAACCTTGGGTTTCACACCGAGGAAGAAGAGCTGACAGGCGTTGTCGATCATGTCATCTTCTCTGCGGGCGACGGTGCATTCGCTGTCTTTCGCCTGCGTATGGAGCACGCGGGAAAATGCACGGCGACAACGAAGGGGGTCGCTCCATTGGTCGGGCAGGAGGTTCGTTTGACTGGGAGCTGGGTCACGCATCCGCGTTTTGGGCGGCAGTTTCAGGCGGCGCGTATGCGCGTCAGTGCTCCCACGAGTGCGGGCGGCATTGAGCGTTTTCTCGCATCGGGCACCATTGACGGGATTGGTCCCGCGATGGCGCGGCGCATCGTCGAGAAGTTCGGCGCGGAGGCACTTCTCATCATCGAGCGTGCGCCGAGCCGCCTCAAAGAAATTTCGGGCATCGGCCCGAAGACTGTGGAGAAGATAACCGCCTCCTATATGCGCCAGTCCGAGCTGCGCGACATCATGCTCTGGCTTGAGGAGCACGGTGTGAGCGGCACCTACGCGGCGCGTATTTTCAAGGCATACGGATCGCTTGCGGTCGAGGTGATGGAGAAAGCTCCCTATCGTCTCGCGCAGGAGATTGACGGGATCGGCTTCATCACAGCGGATACCATCGCCATTGCCGCAGGATGGGAAAAAAACTCCTTTCCGCGCATTGCCGCAGGACTTTCCTATGAGCTCACACAAATCTCCTCGGGCGGACACTGCTGCATTCCCGAATCCATGCTTGCGGAGCAGGCAGCAAAGCGTCTTGGCGTCACGCGCAGTGAGGTCATGGAGGTGCTCAGTCGTGAGGTGAAGATGAGCCGTCTCTATGCAGTGGACGAGATGGGGGAGCGTCTCATCTACGCACCGCAGCTCTACAAGGCGGAGGCGGAGACGGCGCGGTTGCTGCGGATGCTGCAGAGAAAGGCGGATCACATTCACATTCACGATACCACTGCCCTCGTTACGGCGTGGGAGGCGGAGCATCGTGTCAGTCTCGCTGCAACGCAGCGTGAGGCGGTCATTGCCGCGCTCGAACACGGCGTTCTCGTTCTGACGGGAGGCCCGGGTACGGGCAAGACGACTGTCGTGCGCAGCATGATCGACATCCTCGGGGCACAGGGGCTTGAGATCCTGCTTGCCGCCCCGACGGGACGCGCGGCAAAGCGTCTCGCGGAGGCGACAGGCTATCCCGCTGCGACTGTGCACCGTATGCTCGAAGCACAGGGCAGGGAGGACGGTGAGATGCGCTTTGCACGCGACGCAGAGACGCAGCTCGAGGCGGATGTCATCATTGTGGACGAGGTTTCCATGATGGACATCGTGCTCATGCAGCATCTCCTCACCGCCGTCCTCCCGGGGGCTCATCTCATCCTCGTCGGCGATGTGGATCAGCTCCCTGCCGTCGGTCCGGGATCTGTGCTCAAGGACATCCTGCGCTCGGGCGTCATTCCGAGCGTCCGTCTGACCGAGATCTTCCGTCAGAACAATACGGGCACGATCGTCCTCAATGCACACGCCATCAACTCCGGTCGTGTGCCCTCCTTCACGGAGGCGGATTTTTCATTCGTTACAGCAGTATCGAGCGAGGATGCTGCCGCGCAGATTGTTTCCATTTCCACACAGCTCATTCGCACAGGCACTGATCTCATGGATCTGCAGGTGCTCTCGCCCATGCGGCGCGAGGCATGCGGTGTGGATCTGCTCAACCGCAGCTTGCAGGCGGCACTGAATCCGCCTGCGGCAGACAAGGCGGAGGCAGTCGGATTTCGCCTCGGCGACAAAGTCATGCAGACACGCAACGACTATATGAAGAATGTGTTCAACGGCGACATCGGACACATTGTCCAAATCGATTCGGAGCACCTCGTTGTCGCATTTGCAGAGGATGTGGAGATTCCCTATACGCGGGACGAGTTCGGTGCACTCACCCTTGCCTATGCGATGAGTGTGCATAAAAGTCAAGGCAGTGAGTACGACATCATCATCCTACCGCTCGTGCGTGCCCATCACATTATGCTGCAGCGCAATCTCCTCTACACTGCCGTTACGCGTGCGAAGAAGGGAGTCATCCTCATCGGCGACCGCACGGCACTCTTTTCCGCCGTGAGCAACGATCGCACGCGCCGCCGCTATACACTGCTCGCAGAGCGGCTGGCGGAGAAAATCTAATCTTGCGTTGCTGTGCAAGCGGTTGATTTTTGCGGCTGAAAACAGTATAATGAGGAGAAATAAAGGAAGCATGGTATCTATGCTTCCTACATATCACCTTTTAAGAGGTCCTGTGAGGCCTTAAGGGAGTTTTCAATGAAACACACGACACCATCCGTCTATCCAATTTTAGAATGCAAAGCTTTCTTATGCCTTTCTTTTGGCATTGGAAAGCTTTTTTAGTGCGTGAAAGGGGATGCACATGAGTCAGGAGTTATCACTCAAGGGACGGGATGTTCTTGCGCTCGAAGATTTTTCGGCGGAGGAGATTCGTCTCGTTCTGAACACGGCACGCGAGATGAAGAACATTGTCGGCCGCGACATCAAGAAGGTGCCGGCACTCAGGGGAAAGGCGATCGTCACGCTGTTCTACGAGCCGAGCACGCGCACTCGTACGTCATTTGAGCTCGCAGGAAAGTACCTCGGCGCAGATGTCGTGAACATCACGGCAAGTGCGTCCAGTGTCGTGAAGGGGGAGAGCCTGCGCGACACGCTCTATACGATTGAGGCGATGGGTACGGACGCGATCGTCATGCGCCACAAGGCGGAGGGAGCTGCCGCATACGCTGCTGACGCTGTTTCTCCCGTGATTATCAATGCGGGCGACGGCGCACATGCACATCCCTCGCAGGGGCTTCTCAATCTCTATACCATCGAGGAGAACAAGGGGAAGCTTGCGGGACTGAAGGTCGCCATTCTCGGAGACGTGCTGCACAGCCGCGTCGCTCGCTCGGATATACAGGGCATGCGCAAGATGGGCATGGACGTGCATATCGCGGGGCCGCGTCCTCTCCTGCCTCGTTTTCTCCATGAGGAGGAAGGCATCACCATCCACGACCGCATCGAGGATGCGGTGGAGGGGGCAGATGTGATCGAGGTGCTGCGCATTCAGCTCGAACGTATGAAGGGCGGGCTGTTTCCGTCGACGCGCGAGTATGCGCGCATCTACGGGCTGAACGAGGAGCGTCTGGCACTTGCGAACAACGCACTCGTGCTTCATCCGGGTCCCATGAACAAGGGCTGGGAAATCTCGGAATCCGTCGCATACGGCGTACAGTCACGGATTCAGGAGGAAGTGAAAAACGGGGTTGCCATCCGCATGGCACTCTTCACATTGGTGCTGATGGGAGGGAAAGCCTGATGAGCGCATTGATTTTGAAGGGCGGTCGGGTGATTGACCCCGCCGCACAGCGAGATGAAATCTGTGATGTCCTCATTGAGAACGGTGTCATCCGTCAGGTAGGAAAAGATCTGAATGCAGACGGTGCCGAGATCTATGATGCCTCCGGAAAAATTGTCACTCCGGGGTTCATCGATATGCATACGCATCTCCGTGAGCCGGGGCAGGAGGCGAAGGAGGACTTTGCCTCCGGTTCGCGCGCAGGTGCAGCGGGTGGCTATACGACGATTGCAACGATGCCGAACACGCGTCCCGTGGTGGATGATGCGGCGCTTGTCACGAGCCTCATCAAACGCGCGGAGGACGTTGCCGTCATTCACATCCGCATCATCGGCGCGGTGACGAAGAATCAGGAGGGCAAGGAGCTCGCCGAGCTCGGTGACATGGTCGAAGCAGGTGCGGTTGCGTTCTCGGACGACGGTCATTATGATCCGTCGGCAAAGGTACTGCTCAGTGCCTACGACTACCTCATTCCGTTCGACAAGGCGATCATCAATCACGAGGAAGACACCTCCCTCGTTGAGGACGGTGCGATGAACGAGGGACATCGCAGTGCGATGCTCGGTATCAAGGGGCGTCCGATCGTGGCGGAGGACATTGCGGTTGCACGCGACATTATGCTCGCGGAGTACGCGGGCGCACATGTGCACGTCGCGCACATCAGCTCTGGGCGTGCCGTGCAGCTTGTCCGTGAGGCAAAGGTGCGCGGTGTGCGTGCGACAACGGAGGTCACACCGCATCATCTGACACTGACGGACGAATGTGTCGACCCACGCGACAGCTCGACAAAGGTAAATCCGCCGCTGCGCACGGCAAGGGATGTCGAGGCGATGGTTGCAGGGCTGCTCGACGGAACAATCGAGATGATCGTCACCGACCACTCGCCGCACGCACCCGAGGAGAAGGATCGTGAGTATATCTACGCCCCGAGTGGCTTCCCGGGACTTGAGACGGCACTCGGCGTGCTGATGACTGACCTCGTTCACACGGGCAAAGTCCCGCTCGCGACTCTGATCGAGCGAATGTCCTACGGTCCTGCGCGCGTGTTCAAGCTGAATGCGGGCACACTCGGTGAGGGTGCACCCGCCGATATCACGGTGATCGACCCCGAACTGCAATGGACGGTTGATGTGAACAAGTTCTATACGCGGGGCAGACATTCCCCGTTCAACGGACGGCAGCTCAAGGGGAAAGCGGTGCTTACCGTGGTCGATGGCAAAATTGTTATGAAGGATGGGGTCATAGTAGTATGAAAGGGAAACTGATACTGGAGGACGGTTCGGTCTACACGGGCGAATTGCTTCACAGTGATACAAAAGCTGTGGGTGAGGTCGTATTTACCACGACGATGACGGGATATCAGGAGAGCCTGACCGATCCGTCCTTCTGCGGGCAGATTCTCACGATGACGTATCCGCTGATCGGGAACTACGGTGCGGCGGCGAAGTTCATGCAGTCACGCAAGTCCTTTGTGCACGGCTTTGTCATCGGTGAACTCTGTGACGCACCGAACAACTGGCAATCTGAGGAGAGCTTGACGGACTTTCTGACCGAGCACGAGATTCCGTGCCTTTACAATGTGGACACACGCGCAATCACGCGTCACATCCGCTCTGCGGGTGCGATGAAGGGCGTAATCGTTCCCGCAGATCTAGCGGAGCGCGAGATCGCAGCATTGCAGACGGAGGAACTTCCGCGCAACGTCGTGGAGATCGTTACGACCCCCGAGATCTACACCCTTGAGACGGAAACGCCTGATGCACCGCATATCGTGGCAATGGATTTTGGTGTGAAGCGCAGTATTCTGCACAACATCAATCGGATCGGGGCAAAAGTCACAGTCGTGCCTGCGCAGACCAGTGCAGAAGAGGTGCTTGCACTGAACCCTGACGGAGTGTTCCTCTCGAACGGTCCCGGCGACCCGACGGATGTGCCGGAGATTGTCGAGGAAGTCCGTAAGCTCGCGGGAAAGAAGCCGATCTTCGGCATCTGCCTCGGACATCAGCTGCTCGCGCTTGCGTTTGGTGCGAAGACGTACAAGATGAAGTTCGGACATCGCGGCGGCAATCAGCCCGTTAAGAATCTCAAGATGGGCAAGGTGCACATCTCTGCACAGAACCACGGCTATGCCGTCGACCCTGCCTCGCTTTCGGGCACACCACTTGTTGTTACACATACAAATGTCAATGACGATACGATTGAGGGACTGCGTCATACGTCGCTGCCGATCTTCTCCGTGCAGTATCATCCGGAAGCTGCGCCGGGACCGGACGACAATATGTATCTCTTTGATGAGTTCTGGAATTTGATGAAGGGAGAGTGACGTATGCCGCGCAAGGAAAATTTGAAGAAGGTCATGGTCATCGGCTCCGGCCCTATCATCATCGGACAGGCTGCGGAGTTTGACTATGCGGGCTCGCAGGCGTGCCGCGCACTGCGAGAAGATGGTCTCGAGGTTGTGCTCGTCAACAGCAACCCCGCAACCATTATGACGGATACACACATCGCCGACCGTGTCTACATCGAGCCGCTGACGCCGGAATTTCTTGAGGAGATTATCGCCAAGGAGAAGCCCGATGGTCTCTTGGCAACGCTTGGCGGGCAGGCAGGACTAAACCTCGCCGTGCAGCTTGCCGAGAAGGGAGTTCTCGCACAGCACGGCGTGGAACTGCTCGGAACTTCGCTGGAAGCAATCGAGAAGGCGGAGGATCGTGAGCGATTCAAAGAGACGATGGAGAAACTCGGCGAACCAATTCCAGAGAGCACGATTGTCGAAGATGTTCATTCAGCTGTCGAATTTGCAAATACCATCGGATATCCTGTCATCGTACGTCCTGCGTATACAATGGGCGGTACAGGCGGTGGTATTGCCGAGAATGAGGAAGAGCTCATTGCAACCGTTATCAAGGGGCTTAACTACTCGATGATTGGGCAGGTACTCATCGAGCGCAGCGTTGCCGGATGGAAGGAAATCGAGTTTGAGGTCATCCGTGACGGCAATGACAACTGCATCACCGTTTGCAGCATGGAGAATTTTGATCCCGTCGGTGTTCATACAGGTGACAGTATTGTTGTTGCTCCTGCACAAACACTGACGGATCACGAGTATCAAATGCTCCGCAGCGCGAGCCTTCGCATCATTCGTGAGCTCGGCATTGAAGGGGGCTGCAACGCCCAGTATGCGCTCGATACGAAGAGCAATAAATACTATGTCATTGAGGTCAATCCCCGTGTCAGCCGCTCCTCGGCACTCGCGTCCAAGGCGACGGGCTATCCGATTGCAAAGGTATCCTCGAAAATTGCGATTGGCTACACGCTGGATGAGATTGTCAACTCGGTTACAAAGAAGACAAAGGCGTGCTTCGAGCCGACGATTGACTACTGCGTTGTGAAGTTCCCACGCTGGCCATTCGATAAATTCATCTACGCTGACCATACACTCGGCACACAGATGAAGGCAACAGGCGAGGTTATGTCGATTGACCGCAGCTTTGAAGGAGCAATTCTCAAAGCGGTGCGCTCACTTGAGATTGGGGTCAACCGTCTTCACATCGACCGCTTTGTCGAGTGGGACGATGAGCGTGTGGAAAAGCAGCTTGCCCTCGTCAATGACGAGCGCATCTTTGTCATTGCCGAAGCCCTGCGGCGCGGGAAGCTGACGGTCGATGCCATCTCGGACATCACGAAGGTGGACAAATGGTTTATCCACAAGCTCAAGCATATCACGGATGTGGAGAATCAGCTTGCCTCTGCTCCGCTCACACCGAAGCTGCTCGCAGCGGCAAAATGGGTCGGGCTTGCCGATGTCTCCATTGCCGAGCTGACGAAGAAGACACGCGATGAGATCCGTACGATGCGCCGTACGCACAACATTCTTCCGTGCTACAAGATGGTGGACACCTGTGCCGCCGAGTTCGAGGCGATGACGCCGTACTATTATTCCACGTTTCGTGGAACGGAGGACGAGGTCACGGTCTCTCATCGGAAAAAGGTGATCGTGCTCGGCTCCGGCCCCATCCGCATCGGGCAGGGGGTCGAGTTCGACTACTGCTCGGTGCACTCCGTCTGGGCCCTGCGCGAGATGGGCATTGAGGCGATTATCATCAACAACAACCCCGAGACGGTCAGCACGGACTTTGACATCTCCGACCGTCTTTATTTCGAGCCGCTGACGGTGGAGGATGTGCTCAACATCGTCGACAAGGAGAAGCCGGACGGTGTCATTGTCCAGTTCGGCGGACAGACCGCAATCAATCTCGCGGCGGAACTTGAACGTGCAGGACTTCGTGTCTACGGCACGTCCGTCAATGACATTGACCGCTCCGAGGATCGTGAGCGATTCGACGAGGTGCTGACGCAGACGGGGATTTCGCGCCCCGAGGGGATCAGCGTGACAAATCTCGAGGATGCTGTCGCAGGTGCGACGCGCATCGGCTACCCTGTCATGGTGCGTCCCTCTTACGTCCTTGGCGGGCGCGCGATGGAGATTGTCTATAACGAGGAAGAACTGCGCGACTATATGAGCCGTGCGGTCAAGGTCACGCCCGATCATCCCGTCCTTGTCGACCGCTATATGCAGGGAACCGAGGTCGAGGTCGATGCCATTTCCGATGGTGTGGATGTCGTCATCCCCGGAATTATGGAGCACATCGAGCGTGCCGGCGTCCACTCGGGCGACAGCATCGCAGTCTATCCGCCGCAGACGCTGCCCGCACGCGTGATCTACACCATTATCGACTATACAAAACGGCTTGCCGTCGCGCTCCATGTCAAGGGGCTGCTCAACATCCAGTTTGTTGTCGCACGCGATGAGGTCTTTATCATCGAGGTCAACCCGCGCTCGAGCCGTACCGTGCCGTTCCTGTCCAAGATCACGAACGTCAACATGGTCGGTCTCGCGACACAGGTCGCAATGGGGGCGACCCTAAAGGAACTCGGCTTCCATTCGGGGCTGATTCCGCCGCGTCCCTATGTTGCGGTCAAGGCTCCCGTTTTCTCGTTCGCAAAGATGACGGATGTCGACATTTCTCTTGGACCTGAGATGAAGTCAACGGGCGAGGTCATGGGCGTGGACTACCACTATGCACGGGCACTTTACAAGGCAATTGTCGGCTCTGGTCTCAACATCCCAACGAGGGGCTGCCTCCTCTTTACAGTAGCGAACAAGGACAAGGAGGAGCTTAAACAGCTCGCCAAGGCATTCTCCGAATTCAACTTCGATATTGTGGCGACGGAGGGAACGGCAAAGGCGATTGCCTCGCTCGGAATTGATGTGGAGGTGGTCGGCAAGGTGCATGAGCGCAGCTCGGACATCATTGAGATGATTAAGAGCGGCAGGATCAACATGGTCATCAATACACTGACACAGGGCAAGCACTCCGCCCGTGACGGCTTCAAGATCCGCCGCGCCACGGTGGAGCACGGCATTGCCTGTCTCACCTCACTTGATACGGCATGGGAGGTGCTGCGCGTGCTTGAGTTTATGCGCAATCGCCGTCTGGTCTATACACTCGCGATTCAGGATTATGTCGGCGGAGGGGATGATCTTGCCTAAGGTAATCGAGGAGGCACGGATTCTTTCCCACGAAGCACCGATTGCGGGTGTCGATATACTGACGCTCGCCGCTCCGCAAATTGCACAAACGGCCCTGCCGGGGCAGTTCGTGCAGATCTCCGTACCGGCGGACGGCGGATTTCTGCGCCGTCCGCTCGGCATTGCGGAGGTTTCGCGCACGGATGAGTGGATTCGCCTCATCTACCGTCAGGTGGGGCGTGGTACGGAGACTCTTGCAGGAGCGGCGGCGGGGTCAGATGTCTCCGTCCTCGGGCCTCTGGGACGCGGCTTCGATACCGCGCTGGACCACCCGCTCCTCGTCGGCGGAGGCATGGGACTCACCCCACTCCTATTTTTTGCGGCAGAGCATCCAAATGTCTCCGTTCTGATGGGGGGGCGCACAAAGGAAGAAGTTTTCTGGGCGGACATTTATCGCCCCCATGTGCGTGAATGCTTCATCACGACGGACGATGGTTCATATGGCACGCAGGGCTTTGTGACAACGCTCCTGCCGGAATTATTGAAAGGCGGAACGTATGACGGCGTTGCGGTCTGCGGACCTCCCGTTATGATGGAGCGCGTCGCCGGGATTGCGAGCGAATACGGGATTCCCTGCGAGGTTTCGCTTGAAAAGCGCATGGCATGCGGACTTGGCGCGTGCCTGTCATGCGCTGTGGACACGAAAAGCGGCCGACGTAAGGTCTGCAAGGACGGCCCTGTTTTCCCGGCGGGGGAGGTGTACTATGCCTCCTAGTACAGTAAACTATCCGTATGATGATCTCCTGCGCACGAATATCGCCGGCATTGAGATGAGAACCCCAGTCCTAACGGCATCGGGGACGTTCGGCTTCGGCGAGGAGTTTGCGGATTTTGTCGACCTCGCGCGTCTCGGCGGCGTCATGGTGAAGGGAACGACACTCACTCCACGGCGTGGGAACGAGGGCGTACGCATCGCAGAGACACCACAGGGGATGCTCAACTGCATCGGGCTCGAAAATCCCGGCGTGGAGCACTTCCTGACGGAAATCCTGCCGCGCATCCGACCGTACGGCATGAATGTCATCGTCAACATATCGGGAAGCTCCGTCGAGGACTATGCGGAAATTGCACGACGGCTCAATGTCGACGGCGTTGCCGCGCTCGAGATTAACATCTCCTGCCCGAACGTCAGGGAGGGCGGCATCGTCTTTGGCACAGACCCGCGTGCGGCGGCAGACGTCGTACGTGCGGTGGTGTCGGCGTCCGAAAAGCCCGTCATTGCAAAGCTCTCGCCTAATGTCACGAGCATTACGGAGATGGCACTTGCCGTCGAGGAGGCGGGGGCAGATGCAATCTCGCTCATCAACACGCTCATCGGAATGCAGATCGACATCCATTGCCGCCGTCCCGTCCTTGGCAACCGCACGGGAGGGCTCTCGGGTCCTGCTGTGAAGCCGGTTGCCGTGCGCATGGTTTGGGACGTGGCACACGTTGTTCACGTTCCCGTCATCGGGATGGGCGGGATTTCCTCGTGGGAGGATGCGGTTGAATTCTTCCTTGCGGGTGCATCTGCGATTGCGGTCGGCACGGCGAACTTCGTCGATCCCTCCGTTACCATGAAGATCTGTGACGGATTGGGACGCTATTTGCATGAGAATAAGCTTTGCAGCATCGAGGAGATTATTGCGAAGGCGTGGGAAAACAATTAAAATTTATAAAAGAATTTCTCATAAAAGGGATTTCCTGTTCGTAGGTATTCCGTTCACCCCATGTGGCACAAGGCCTTGGGTGGATTTTGACACCTGTGCCCCATATGTGGTATAATCTTCGCGTTGGTATGAGAAACCGAGACAATCGCGTCCATTCTATTTTGACTGGGCGAGGAAAGTCCGAGCTCCACAGGGCAGTGTGCTGGATAACGTCCAGCGAGGGTGACCTCAGGGACAGTGCCATAGAAATTTAAACCGCCGATCTGATCGGTAAGGGTGGAAAGGTGCGGTAAGAGCGCACCAGCGGCCGGGTGACCGGTCGGCTTGGGTAAACCCCACATGGAGCAAGACCAAATAGGGAAGGGCTAAGGCGGCCCGTCGACCTTCCGGGTAGTGTCGCTCGAGGCGTCTGGCAACAGGCGTCCCAGATAAATGATTGTCGCCGTCACAATGACGGAACAGAACTCGGCTTATTGGTTTCTCACAGCCAATGTTTTCGAAGCATTTTGATATACCGGCGGAATCCTCCGGTATCGTTGGAAGGAAGTGTTTGCTTGCGAAAGAAAATCAAGATTCTTGCATTATCCGCAATGCTTCTCTGCTCCGCAGCTGTTGCGAGTGCAGAGTCGTTCCAGCTAGGTGACCAGGGAACGGATGTGGCTGAGATCCAAGGACAGCTCTCCAGCTTTGGTTATGACGTTGTTGCAGACGGCGATTTTGGCCCTGCGACGGCGGAGGCAGTGAAGGAATTCCAGGCGGCGCAGGGGCTCGCAGTCG
Organism: Selenomonas sp. oral taxon 920; assembly: GCF_001717585.1. Lineage (NCBI taxonomy): Bacteria > Bacillati > Bacillota > Negativicutes > Selenomonadales > Selenomonadaceae > Selenomonas > Selenomonas sp. oral taxon 920. Next base: position 1,261,744 of record NZ_CP017042.1, on the reverse strand, counting down.
ATGGGATGGTAGGTCCATCGACGTATCAGGCACTTCTTGGAAAATCGATGCCGCAGGTCAGCCGCGGTTCCAACTACATTGTACGCCGCGTCATCTCTGACTCGATGCAGTACATCGGGGTTCCGTACTCCTTCGGCGGTACGACACCGTCTGGCTTTGACTGCTCGGGATTTGTGCGCTATGTCTTTGCCAATGCGGGCATCTATCTCCCGCGTACGGCTGATGCACAGTACGATGTCGGCTATCCAGTCTCCTCCTCGGAGATGGTACCGGGCGATCTTGTGTTCTTCTCTACGTATGAATACGGACCGTCGCATGTGGGCATCTATCTCGGCGACGGCAATTTTATCAATGCCTCGTCCAGTCGTGGCGTCGCAATTGACAACCTGTACGGCGGCTACTGGGGTGCGTGCTATATTGGAGCGCGTCGCATTATGTGATATGCAAAATCTGGGAGGGGCATAGCCCCTCTTTTTTTATAGGAGTGTGTCATGTCCGATCTGTTCCTTTGCCTTCTCATTTTTCTCATGCTATACTATGTATTCGGTGATAAATTGTTTCCGCGATAACGATCTATATAATTAAGAAGCAAATGATTGCTTCGGGTTGCAATCTTATATGAATTTATGTAATATGGGGAGCGTATCGCCATGGATGATCAATGGTATTTAGCGGCGCTCTTGCAGTGTCGCCATATCGGCAGTGTTCGTATGCGCCGTCTTTGTGCTGCCGTTCCACGGGCACAGGAGATCTGGTCGATGTCTGCAGGAGCGCTTCGAGCCACGGGGATTCTTTCTGATGCGCTTGTAGAGGAGCTTGTACGGCATATTGCTGCACATCCCGATTTGCCCGAACGAATTGAGGCGGACTGCGCGCGGCAGGATGTCGCCGTTGTCACGATCGATGAAGCACTTTACCCGATTGTGCTGCGTGAAATCTTTGACCCACCGCTCGTTCTCTATTACCGTGGCATGCTCGTTTCGGATGCACGCCGGATCGGGATCGTCGGTGCACGTAAATTTACCGCCTATGGAGAAGCCGCAGCGATGGAGTTTGCCGAACGGCTGGCGGCGACAGGTGTCACCGTCGTCAGTGGAGCGGCGCGTGGTATTGATACACGTGCACACCGCGGAGCGCTGCGCAGCGGCAGGACGGTCGCGGTACTCGGCTGCGGTGTGGACATTGCCTACCCGCCCGAGAACCGCCGATTGCTCGTGCAGATCATCGAGACCGGCGGTGCCGTCATTTCGGAGTATGCCCCGGGAACACAGCCGCTGCCCGCATTTTTCCCTGCACGCAACCGCATCATCAGCGGACTCTCTGAGGGGACGTTGGTCGTTGAGGCGGCACGGCGCAGCGGTTCACTGATTACGGCAGAGATGTCGCTGAGTGAGGGACGGGATGTCTATGCGATTCCCGGCAGCATATACTCACCGCAGAGCAGCGGCTGCCATAATTTGATTCGCATGGGAGCGCGCTTGGTGGAGTCCCCGCAGGAAATCTTGGAGGAAATGCGTCTCGCCGAGCCTCCACGCCGTCCTGTACACGAACAGCTGACACCGGAAGAAACTCGTATTTATCAGGTATTGTCCTTTGACCATGCGCTCAGCATGGATGAGATCGTGGACAGTGTGCCGGAGCATATTACGGCAAATATCCCGCTGCTCCTGCTTCAAATGCAGCTCAAGGGAATTATTACAGAAAATGAAATGCACGCCTATCGCCGTGCTGAAAGGAACTGATGGATTGGCTACGCTGACATCTGCACCGAAAACGAAAACCTCTAAAGCGAAGAGCTCCAAAAATGCCAAAACCTCGGAAAAGAAATCATCACCTAAAATTCTTGTCATCGTTGAGTCTCCTGCAAAGGCAAAGACTATTGAGCGCCATCTTGGGAATAACTACATTGTAAGAGCTTCGATGGGGCATCTGCGCGACTTGCCGAAGAGTCAGTTCGGCATTGATGTCGAAAATGAATTTTCTCCAAAATACATCAATGTACGCGGCAAGGGCGATCTGATCCGTGCACTCAAAAAGGATGCCAAGAACGTGGATAAGATCTATCTCGCAAGCGATCCAGATCGTGAGGGAGAGGCGATTGCATGGCATCTCGCGTTCATCCTAGGCATTGATCCGGAAAAGGATTGCCGGATCGTCTTTCATGAGATCACGAAGCCCGCAATTGAGGAGGCGGTACAGCATCCGCGTCCCATTTATATGGAGCAGGTCGACGCACAGCAGGCGCGTCGTATGCTGGATCGCATTGTGGGGTACAAGTTGTCGCCGCTGCTCTGGCGAAAGGTGCGCAAGGGGCTGTCTGCTGGACGTGTACAGTCGGTGACGGTGCGCCTCATCTGCGATCGAGAGCGTGAGATCGACGCATTCCAGTCCGAGGAGTACTGGACAGTTGAGGCAAAGCTGAAAAAGGGAAAGAACACCTTTACGGCGGATGTCACACATGCCCACGGAAAGAAAATTGCACTGCACAGTGAGGCACAGACAAAGATACTGACCGATGATCTCGTACGGCAAAACTTTACGGTCAAGGAGGTAAGGCGCAGCGAACGACGCAAGAAGGCAGCGCCGCCTTTTACGACCAGCTCGCTTCAGCAGGATGCCGCCCGCAAGCTTGGCTTTACCTCCGGCCGCACAATGATGATTGCCCAGCAGCTCTACGAGGGGGTTGTACTGGGACGGCACGGTGCAACCGGTCTCATCACCTACATGAGAACGGACTCTACGCGCATTTCGAATCTTGCCGTCGATGAGGCGAGAAGCTATCTTAGTGAGGAGTACGGCAAAGAATATATCCCGCCGCGTCCGAATATCTATGCAATGGGAAAGAAAGCACAGGACGCACACGAGGCAATTCGACCGACGAGCATTCTGCGGATACCTGCGGAGTTGGAATCCTATCTGAACCGCGATCAGCTGCGCCTTTATACGCTCATCTGGCAGCGCTTTGCGGCGAGTCAGATGGCGGCCGCTGTCTATGACACGATTGCTGCACAGATTGCAGCGGGAGACTATCAGCTGCGCGCACACGGGTCAAAGCTGAGGTTCAAGGGCTATACCGCCGTCTATGTCGGCGCAGAGATTTCGAAGAAGGAGAAGGACACACTTCTGCCGGAACTCGAGACGGGTGACACACTTGCACTCGCTGAGCTGAAGCCGGAGCAGCATTTTACGGAGCCGCCGCCGCGCTACAACGACGCGTCGATTGTAAAGACACTGGAGGAGATGGGAATTGGCCGTCCGAGCACCTATGCGCCCATCATCGAGACGATACAGAAGCGTGGCTATGTCGAGCGCCGAGAAAAGCAGTTTCGTCCGACTGAACTCGGCTTCATCGTCACGGATCTTCTGGAGGAATACTTCAAGGACATTGTGGATGTAAAATTTACGGCAAATCTGGAAGGGGAACTTGACGAGGTCGCAGACGGCACGCTCGATAAGAACGATCTGCTCCGAAAATTCTATGATCCGTTCGAGGAGACACTGAAAAAGGCAGAGGATGTGATCGGTGAAGTGGAGGTGCCCGACGAGGTCACAGACATCCCATGCGATAAATGTGGACGCATGATGGTCGTCAAGCAGGGGCGTTTCGGAAAATTCCTCGCGTGCCCCGGTTTTCCGGACTGCCGAAACGCAAAGCCTCTTCTGCGTGACACGGGGGTTGCCTGTCCGAAATGCGGCGGCAAGATCGTCGAACGCAAGAGTCGGCGCGGGCGTGCATTCTTTGGCTGCGATCGCTATCCGGACTGTGACTATACAACATGGGATGAGCCGCAGAAGGAAAACTGCAAGGTATGCGGCTCCTTCATGCAGAAACATCGCTACCGCACGGGGCGCAGCATCCTCTACTGCAGCAACGAGGCCTGCAGTTCGCGTATTGGCAGTCCCATTGAAAAGGAGCTTGCACGGCAGAAGGAGCGTGCTCAGGCGAAAGAGTCCGGCGCGGAAAATACAGTGGAGAAGGGGAGATCGGTGAAGAAAACAACGCGCCGCAAGGGAACGCGTGCATGAAGAAGGTCATCGTTATTGGTGCGGGTCTTGCCGGAAGTGAAGCGGCATGGCAGGCGGCGGAACACGGCGCGCAGGTGACGCTTTTTGAAATGCGCCCCCTGCGCAGCACTCCCGCACATAAGACAGACGGCTTCGCCGAACTTGTGTGCAGCAATTCCCTGCGCGGTGCAGGCCTTGAAAATGCTGTAGGCGTACTCAAAGAGGAGATGCGCCGCATGCGCTCACTCATCATGCAGGCAGCCGACGCAACTGCTGTTCCTGCGGGCGGTGCTCTCGCTGTTGACCGTACCAAATTCAGCGACTATGTTACGGCGCGTATCAAGCAGCATTCGAATATCACGGTACAGCATGAAGAAATTACACAGATTCCCTCCACGGATGAGGCGATCGTCATCATCGCCTCGGGCCCGCTGACGGATGGAGCGCTCTCTGCTGAGATTGCCGCATTGCTTGGCAATGACTCCTTCTATTTCTACGATGCCGCCGCTCCTCTTGTAACTGCTTCAAGCATTGACATGATGCACGCATATCGTGCCTCTCGTTATGGGAAGGGGGATGCGGCATACATCAACTGTCCAATGAACGAGGAACAGTATGAGGCGTTTTATGCGGCACTCACCACGGCAGAGACGGCACAGGCACATGATTTTGAAAAGGAGATATTCTTCGAAGGCTGTATGCCCGTCGAGGTCATGGCGGCACGCGGCAAGGATACCCTTCTCTACGGTCCGCTCAAACCTGTCGGACTCGAACATCCGGAGACGGGCGTGCGCCCTTATGCCGTCGTTCAGCTGCGGCAAGACAATGCGGAGGGAACAATCTATAATATGGTCGGTTTCCAGACGCGGCTCAAATGGCCGGAGCAGCAGCGCGTGTTTCGGATGATTCCGGGGCTAACGAATGCAGAGTTCCTCCGCTATGGCGTAATGCACCGCAACAGCTTCATCAATGCACCGCGTCATCTGCGCTCGACCTTTCAGCTGCGCATCAATGAACGCCTCTTCTTTGCAGGGCAGATGACGGGGGTGGAGGGCTATGTTGAGTCTGCCGCATCCGGCCTGATGGCAGGCGTGAATGCGGCACGCCTTGCGGGCAATGGAGAACCGCTTGTCTTTCCATCCAAGACCTGTCATGGGGCACTCGCGCACTACATCACCTCCTGCGATCCGATGCATTTTCAGCCGATGAATATCAACTTCGGACTGCTTCCGCCGCTTGCGCATTTGCCTCGTCGTACGCGAAAGCCGGAGAAGAAGCGCTTACTCGCACAACGGGCCTTAGAAGAGTTGGATTGTTTTGGTCGAAGCATATGAAAGGACAATACAACGTATGACATTTCATGCAACTACCATTGTCGCTGTCAAAAAAGGAAATAAGGTTGCAATTGCGGGAGACGGGCAGGTAACCTTTGGCGAGCGTGCCATTATGAAAGCGAATGCACGCAAGGTCAGGCGCCTCTATCACGGAAAAATTCTCGCGGGATTTGCGGGATCGGTTGCAGATGCATTTACCTTGTTTGAGAAATTCGAGGTCAAGCTCGAATCCTACAGCGGAAACCTCCAGCGTGCAGCTGTCGAACTTGCGAAGGATTGGCGCACGGACAAGGTGCTCCGTAAGCTTGAGGCGCTCCTGCTCGTCGCAGATAAGGACGGCATTCTCATGATCTCAGGCAACGGCGAGGTCATTGAGCCGGACGGAGACTGCACCGCCATCGGCTCGGGCGGTTTCTTTGCACTCGCCGCAGCGCGTGCCCTCACTGCACACAGCACGATGGATGCGCCGGAAATCGCAAGGGAGTCGCTGTCGATTGCGGCGGACATCTGCGTCTATACGAATCATAATATTACGGTGGAGGTACTGGAATCATGAGTCAGATCGGAGTCAACGAACAGACGCCTCGTGAGATCGTTGCCGAGCTCGACAAATACATTGTAGGTCAGCGCGAGGCAAAGCGTTCCGTCGCAATCGCACTCCGCAACCGTTGGCGCAGCCGTCAGTTGGATGACGAGATGCGCGAGGATGTCGTACCAAAGAATATCTTGATGATCGGTTCAACTGGTGTCGGCAAGACTGAGATTGCACGCCGTCTTGCGCGTCTTGTCCGTGCCCCGTTCCTCAAAGTCGAGGCGACAAAGTTCACGGAGGTCGGTTATGTCGGACGAGACGTGGAGTCCATCGTACGTGATCTTGTCGAGACCTCCGTGCGCATGGTGCGTCAGCAGAAGATCGATGAGGTACAGGAAAAGGCGAAGGAGAATGCAGAGGAACGTCTGATTGATGTGTTTGTCCCTCCTGCAAAGAAAACATCCAATCCCCTCAGCAGTATTTTCTCCTCGAATACAGAGGAAAAGCAGGAGACTGAAGACCCACCGAAGTATCAGGCGGGGCGCGAGTGGGTACGAAAACGCCTGCACAAGGGGGAGCTCGAAAACGATGTGATCGAGATCGAAGTCGAGGAGTCTGCGCGCCCTGCGGGCAATATGTTTGCGGGATCGTCTCTCGAGGGAATGAGCGACAATCTCCAATCCATGATCGGAAAACTTGTACCGAAGCATCATAAGAAGCGTAAAGTTACGGTCGATCAGGCACGCAAGATCTTTACGGCAGAGGAGGCGGACAAGCTCGTCGATATGGATGTGGTTGCAGAGGAGGCAGTGTATACTGCCGAGTACAGCGGCATTGTATTCCTCGATGAGATTGACAAGGTAGCGGTCAGCAATGGGCGCAGTGCAGGCGCAGACATATCGCGTGAGGGCGTTCAGCGCGACATCCTGCCGATTGTCGAGGGCTCTACTGTTATGACGAAATACGGGCCGGTCAAGACAGATCACATCCTCTTCATTGCAGCAGGTGCATTCCATACAGCGAAGCCCTCCGATCTTATTCCCGAGCTGCAGGGCCGTTTCCCAATCCGTGTTGAACTCAAATCGCTCGTCAAGGAAGACTTTGAGCGTATCCTTACAGAGCCAAAGAATGCACTTATCAAGCAGTACAGCGCACTCCTCGGCGTGGAGGGAATCACCCTCCGCTTTGCGGACGATTCCATTGGGCGTCTCGCTGAACTTGCAGAGACCGTCAACGAGCAGACGGAGGACATCGGGGCGCGTCGTCTCTACACACTTCTTGAAAAACTTCTCGAAGAGCTCTCTTTTGATGCGCCGGATCTCGAGGAAAAGGATATCGTCATTGATCGTACTTATGTGGATCGCTGTCTCGCGGATATTGCGGGAGACCACGATGTCTCGCGCTTTATTCTGTAAAAAGCATAAAAAAGGCTGTTGTACGAAGTGTAGTGACCCCCAAAAGTTAGTTTTCCTAAGTCTAACTTTTGGGGGTCAGGTCATTTCTAGCTTCATGCAACAGCCCTGTCGTATTTACATACCTATTCTTTTGCACGCACATTTGTCTAGCCCCATTTTTCTTGTGTAAATCGAAAAGCAATAAAATATAAAGATTGACGTGATAGAGAAATCGAGTGAATTGCTACGCGCGAAAATTTTGGTATTGCAATAGAATCCCTTTGAATAGATTCCTCGATGTTTTTCTATTGCCTAAGTTTCACTTTTATGCGATAATTCATTGTGAGAGAATTTGCGGAGGTGAGCGGTACAATGGATGAACAGGGCGGTCTCTTTGAACGTACTGCATATCAGCCGCTCGCAGAGCGTGTTCGCCCGCATTCACTCGAAGACTTTGTCGGGCAGGAGCATCTCCTCGGTAAGGGCAAGGTGCTGCGCCGCTTGATCGAGAGTGACCATATCACCTCGATGATTTTCTGGGGACCGCCTGGAGTCGGCAAGACAACGCTTGCACAGATCATCGCCGCACGGACACAGGCGAGATTTATCAATTTCTCTGCGGTGACGAGCGGGATCAAGGACATCCGAACGGTCATGCACGAGGCGGAATGCCGCCGCATATACGGCGAGCGGATCATTGTCTTTGTCGATGAAATTCACCGATTCAACAAGGCACAGCAGGATGCCTTTCTGCCGTTTGTCGAAAAGGGGAGTATTGTGTTGATTGGGGCAACGACGGAGAATCCGTCCTTTGAGATCAACAGTGCTCTTCTGTCACGATGCCGTGTCTTTGTGCTTCAGGGATTGAACGCGGAGGACATTAAATGTCTGCTTCAGCATGCTCTTGCTTCGGAACGAGGGCTCCGCGATATGCACGTCCACATCTCCGACGAGGCGCTGACGGCTCTTGCCGCCTTTGCAAACGGGGATGCACGGAGTGCACTCTCCACGCTCGAAATGCTCGTTCTGAATGCGGAGGAACGCGCAGGTGAGATCTATGTGACGGAGGAAGATCTGGCGCAGTGCATCTCACGCAAATCGCTGCTCTACGATAAGAGCGGGGAGGAGCACTTCAATCTCATCTCCGCTCTCCATAAGTCCATGCGCAATTCTGATCCCGATGCGGCGGTCTACTGGCTTGCCCGCATGCTCGAGGCGGGCGAGGATCCCCTCTACGTTGCGCGGCGCGTGACACGCTTTGCGGCGGAAGATGTGGGGCTTGCCGACCCGCGGGCACTCGAACTCGCAGTTGCGGCCTATCAAGCATGCCACTACATTGGCTTTCCGGAGTGCAACGTCCATCTGACTGAGGCTGTAGTCTACCTATCTCTTGCGCCTAAATCGAATGCGATGGAAACTGCATACCTCGCCGCAGCAGCAGACGCCCGCATGATGCTCGCAGAACCGGTGCCGCTCGTCATTCGGAATGCCCCGACGAAACTCATGAAGGATCTCGACTACGGGAAGGGCTACCAATACGCACATGACGCGGAGGATCATATTACGAATATGCAGTGCATGCCGGACAATCTCGTCGGTAAAACATATTATCATCCGACCGAACAGGGGATGGAAGGACGCTTTCGGGAACGACTGGACTGGATTAAGGAATGGAAGAAAAACCATCCCTCGGAAACAATTTAGATAAATAAATAAAAATAACTAAAAATATCAGATAAATAATAAAGAATAGTACATCTGACGAATATTTTTCGTCACAAAGAGAAAGGAAGGAACTCCGGCATTGGATGGGAAGCTGAAATTATACGGGTTTAATAACCTCACTAAGGCGTTGAGCTTCAATATCTATGATATTTGCTATGCGAAATCGGCACGTGAACAGAGGGATTATATTAAGTACATTGATGAACAATACAATTCCGATCGACTCACGAAGATTCTCTCGCAGGTGACGGATATGATTGGCGCACGGATTCTCAACATTGCCAAGCAGGACTACGATCCGCAGGGAGCAAGCGTTACCATGCTGATCGCGGAGGAGGCGGCGGTTGTATCCGGCAGCAAGACCCCCGTATATGCAAAAGAGCCGATGCCGGAGACCATCCTCGCACATCTTGACAAGAGTCATGTGACTGTGCACACCTATCCGGAGTACCATCCTGATACAAGCATTGCAACCTTCCGCGTAGATATTGACGTGGCGACCTGTGGTGAGATCACGCCGCTGCAGACCCTTGACTACCTCATCAGTCAGTTTGACTCGGATATTATCACGATGGATTACCGCGTACGAGGGTTTACGCGCGATTTACAGGGGCGCAAGCTCTTTGTAGACAGCAAGATGACATCCATTCAGGAGTTTATCAAACAGGAAACGCTTGACGAGTACGATGCTGTAGACATCAACCTCTATCAGGCAAGTCTCTTCCATACGCGTATGCTGATCAAGGAACCGCAGCTGCAAAATTATCTCTTCAACACGGATGTCGATGAGATTCCGCCAAAGACACGGCTTCTCATCAGCACGAGTCTGCGCCGTGAGATGATCGAGATCTTCAGCGGAAGGAATGTGTATTAGCGTATCTGCTAATCACGACAGTATTTTGAGGGAGTGGTTCTATGCCCATGTTCAAAAAATCCCTCCTCATTCTGCTTGTTCTTGCCCTTTCTGCCCTCGGCGGCACAATGTACGGTTACTACACGGAGCAGAGCACAATCTCTCTCGACGCTGGAACAAACGACCTTGCCGAAACGAAGCGCGTCATTACCGTATATGTGACGGGGGAGGTAAAGAAGCCAGGGCTCGTCACTCTGACGGAGGGGCAGCGCGTTGCCGATGCTGTGAATGCCGTAGGCGGTGTGATCGAAACAGCAGACGTTGACCGCATCAATATGGCAGCATTCCTAGAGGATGGGATGCAGGTTCGTGTACCGGAGCGCGTGGGAGGATTTTCCGAAGGCTCAAAACCAGCGGTATCCGGGAAAAATGCAGAGGGGCTGATCAATCTCAATACAGCGAGTGAAAAGGAACTTCAGGAACTGCCAGGTATCGGGCCTGCCATGTCCGCCCGCATCATCGAATATCGTGAGGCAAATGGCGATTTCCAAAATATTGAGGACATCAAAAAGGTGCGCGGCATTGGCAATGCCAAATTTGAAAAACTGAAAGATAAGGTGACCATATGAAAACGGGGCAGTATCAGCTCTCATTTCTCAGCGGTCTCCTTTTTTCGTTTGCGCTAGGTTGTACATGCAGTGTGTGGATGCACATCTCGTTTACGGAGTCTCTCCCATATTTGATTTTATTCCTGCTTCTATTTCTCCTTGCCTCCGGCATTCTGCTTCTGAAACACAATGAGAGAACATGGATTCCTTTTGTAGGGCTTTTTTTCATGTTGGGAATGCTTCGTTTTGCCGCAGCATATGAAATTCCCGTGCAGGATATTTCACGTTCGGTGGGAGAGCACGTTCGTGTTGTGGGAACGATTGCAGATGCACCGAGAATCCGAACGGATGTAGATGGCACACGGCATATCCGTTATACAGTGCATGCGCGTGAATTAATACAGGGGCATGAGGAACGCACGGCGCGTGGGAAATTCTATGTCTATACGAAGTATAAAGACATGGAGGAGAATTCTGTCGGAAAGATCGGCGATATGCTTACGGCAGAGGGGAAAATACGCCGCCCGCAGAGCTATCAAAACCCGGGACAGCTGGATACGCGATTTCTGCTGCGTGCAGATGGGATTACGGCAGCACTCTTTGCAAAAAAAGATGACATCCACATCGAAAAAAATACAGAGATATCTCTTGTACAAGCATTTATGGATTGGGCTGCAAATGTGCGCGCACATTATTTTGAGGGGATGGCAGAAGTCATGCCGCGCAGTGATGCTGCAGCTATCTTTGCCATGCTCTTCGGCGGCTACGAGGGGATACGCCCAGAGCTTCTTGAGGCGTTTACGATTACAGGAATTGTACATATTCTCTCGGTTTCCGGCTCTCACATCAGTCTCCTGGCAGCGGTCATTGCATGGGTTGCCCTCTTTCTGCACTTGCCGCGTTGGCTGTCGGCCACGGCGGTCATTTTTGCGATTGTTGTCTATGTCATCCTCGCGGGGCTCGTAGCCCCTGCTATACGCTCAGGCATCATGGGGGGCGTTGCCTTTCTGGGGCTGATTCTTGGGCGAGAGCGAGATGCCCAATATTTGCTCGTACTGACAGGGCTTCTGATGCTGCTCGTCTCGCCGCTCCTCCTCTTCCATATCAGTTTTCAGCTCTCCTTTCTTGCAACGGCGGGGCTTCTCTTTCTGGCCCCCATTCTGCGTGAATGGATGGAGCGCCTGCCGCGTGTCATTGCAGCGAGTTTCTCTATTACCATGGGGGCACAGCTGGCAACATTGCCGGTTCTTGCATGGCATTTCAATCAGATTTCACTCTCGTCCCTGCTCTCCAATCTCCTTGTTGTACCTCTCGTCGATCTCATTATCATCCTAGGTCTTGCAGGCGGCATTGCGGCGTTTCTTGTTCCCGTGTTCGGGAACATTATCTTTTCCGTTGACAGTCTCCTGCTTGGAGTCACATTTGAGATGACACGTGCGATGGCAGCGCTCCCGCTCTCTCAGATCTGGCTGCCCTCCCTTGGAATTTTATCAGGACTTTTCTACTATATTGTTCTTTCTATTCTGTTTTTGCCGAAAGTATATCGCAAAAAAGTAGGAATATTTATTTATCGTTTTCGCTTTAATATCATAATTATTTCTTCTTTTTTATTTATTGCTCTATTTTCTTGGCAGGTGCTGCGCACAGATGAAATGGAGGTGCATTTTATTGATGTCGGGCAGGGGGATGCAGCCCTCGTTGTAACGCCGCACGGCCATGCCATGCTCTTTGATACGGGGGGAACGCGGGACGGAGACTTCGATGTTGGGGCACGCGTCGATTTGCCGTATCTGCGCCACTATGGAATTCACGAAGTGGACTATATCTTTCTCTCACATGCTCACGAGGATCACGCGGCGGGTGCGGGTGCGATCCTCTCACATATGCCTGTCAAGCATGTCTATACCGCCGATGAGGGAACTGCCGCCTACGCGAGAAGCATGCGGCTCGGTGACGGCAGCCCTCTACTGAGGAAAATGAGCAGAGCGGAGGCAGGACAGTCCATTATACTGGACGGGGTGACAGTGGATATTCTCTATGCGCCCTCCTATGACAGCGTGGATCATACAACGGGAAATGAGGTCTCAAACGTCTATCGCGTACGTTATGGAAATGCCAGCTTTCTCTTTACGGGAGATCTTGTGAAGGAACACGAGGAAAAAATACTTTCCCAAAAAACGGAGCTCCATACGACTGTGCTCAAGGTTCCGCATCACGGTTCGGATACATCCAGCTGTGAGGCCTTCGCGCGAGAAATAAGACCGCTCTACGCCGTTTACTGTGTGGGCGCGGATAACACCTTTGGGCATCCGCGCCCCGCCGTTGTCGAACGATACGAGCGGATCGGCGCAAAAACTCTGCGAACGGATATAGATGGTGCCATTGTATTTCGTACGGACGGGGAACACCTGTCGGTCAGCACCTTTGCCGAGGGGAAATTTTTATGGAACTGATTGTACTCCGCAAGCTGGATGTGCGGATATTTCGTGAGATGGAGCGCCGTCTAGAACTTGTGTCGGAGCAGCTGATCTATGTCGGGGATGCCTTTGGTCTGGATATCGATGGAGCATCGGCAGCAGGCCTGTTCCATCTGGTTCAATCATCGTCAGCGCCAAGTGGCTGAGGGCGCTGTGTGTCGTCCCAGCGCCGAAGTATATTCCAAAGAAGAACTTCGTGCCGAACCACGATATATACGAAAAAATAAATACTTGCTTTTTGCAAAAAAAATTGATAGAATACATATCGTTGTCGGGATGTGGCACAGTTTGGTAGCGCGCATCGTTCGGGACGATGAGGCCGCAGGTTCGAATCCTGTCATCCCGACCATTTATTCGACGCATAAAGACCAGCCGATGGGCGGGTCTTTTTCTGTTTTTGAACGATTGTGAGGAATTCTATGATATCTGAAGAAAAGCGCTGTGCAGAGGATTTGATTGCATTCATAGAACGAACGACATCACCTTATCATGCGGCTGGGCGGGAGCATGACATACTGTGCGGCTATCGTACGTTCGAGGATGGAATCCGAGCGGGTCAGGATTACTATGTATCTCTCTTCAACACGGGAGCTGTTATCGTTTCGATTGGAAAAAATCCGCGTGGCGCACTTCGTATGGCGTGTGCTCATACAGACTTTCCTTGTTTGCGCGTGAAGCCCAATCCTGTGCTCACAGAACATGGGTACGGGAAGCTGAACGCCGAGGTCTATGGCGGGATGATCCGGAACACGTGGATGGATCGCCCGCTGTCGCTTGCGGGAGCAGTTGCTCTGCGCAGTGATGATGTGCTTGCCCCAAAGCTCTGTCTCGTGGATTTTCAACGTCCGCTCATGATTGTCCCAAATCTCGCCATTCACATGAACCGCAAGGTGAATGAAGGAGTCGAACTGAAACCGCAGAAGGATCTCTTGCCGCTCTTTTTCCAAAGCGATGGCGGTGATACTGATGATACGAAGAAATTGCTCATGCTGCTCTCTGAGGAACTGAATGTTCGGGCGGAGGACATCCTCTCTTACGATTTGAACGCCTATCCATGTGAGCGTGGATGCCTGCTGGGCTGCGGTGATGTTTTCCTCTCAGCGCCGCGCCTCGATAATCTCTCGTCGGTAAAGGCATGCCTTGACGCAATTCATAACTGGGATGGTGACGACGGCATCCGCGTGGTCGCGCTCTTTGACAATGAGGAGGTTGGAAGCCGTACAAAGCAGGGAGCGGGTTCGACGGCGCTCTCCCTGATACTTGAGCGCGTTTATTCTGCGCTCGGCTTTGATCGAGAGGAATACCTTGCGAAGGTTCTTGATGGTTTCTGTCTTTCGGTGGATGTCGCTCATGCCCTGCATCCGAATTCGCCAGAAAAGGCAGACCCGACAAATCAGCCCGTCCTCGGCGGCGGTACTGTCCTGAAGGTTGCCGCGAATCAATCCTACGCCGGTGATCCGGAATCCTTTGCCGTCATTGCAGGGCTTTGTGAGGAGAAGGGCATTCCCTATCAGGTCTTTACAAATCATTCGGATGCTGCGGGTGGGGCAACGCTCGGATCCATCCTCTCCACACAGATTCCCATGCGTACAATGGATATTGGTGTGCCTCTTTTGGGAATGCACTCTGCGCGTGAGACAATGGGAACATGTGACCAGTTTTCACTGACGCAGCTGCTTACGTCTTTTTTCTCCGTCTGAGAGACATTCACGCAGAAGCATGCTATAATAATGCAATTGGACAGAAAGAGGGGATTTCTTGCGCGCTGTTGTCACACGAGTCAGAGAAGCATCCGTTCAGATCGAAGGACGACTACACGGTCAAATACAGACAGGCTATCTTATATTGCTTGGGATTGCTCCCGCGGACACGACAGAAGATGCTGTACATATGGCAGAGAAAATTATCCATCTGCGCGTCTTCTCGGATGATGCCGGCAAGATGAACCGTGCGCTTGCCGAGGTGGGGGGCGAAGTCCTTGTGATCTCACAGTTTACGCTCTTTGCCGACCTCAAAAAGAGGAGACCGGGGGTTTCGAAAGCCGCTAAGCCGGAGCACGCCATTCCTCTGTATGAGGAATTTATGGCACAGCTCGAAATGCGTCATGTACACGTTGAGCGAGGGGAATTTGGGGCAGATATGCAGGTCTTTTCCGTCAATGACGGCCCCGTGACTCTGATCTTTGATACGACCGAGGTATAGGATGAATATGGATTTACTCAGAAAATATGCCGCTCTCGTGATTCGTGTGGGCGTCAACCTGCAGAAGAATCAGCCGCTCGTTATCCATGCGCCAATCACCTGCGCAGACTTTGTGCATGCGCTTGCATCGGAGGCATATGATGCCGGCGCCTATGACGTTGCTGTCAATTGGAATGACGAGGAGTTTGCACACATTCGCTTTCAAAAGGCCCATGCGGAACGATTTCGCGAGTTCCCTGCATGGCGTAAGCTCTTCTATGACGATCACGCGGAACAGGGGGCCGCATTTATCTCGATTGCAGCCTCGGATCCCGATCTCTATTCGGACATCGATCTGAAGCGTCTCACGGAGGCAAGCCAGACAGCTGGAAAAGCCCTCATGGACTATCGTGCACGCTTGATGAGCAACAAGAATACATGGTGTGTTGTTTCCGTACCTACAAATGCATGGGCTCGCAAAGTGTTTCCGGATTATACGGAAAGGGAGGCCGTGGAGCACCTCTGGGCGCAGATTCTGAGCGCGGTTCGCGTTACCGCCGAGGGGGACCCGATCGCAGCATGGCAGAGGCATATTGCACGCCTGCAGAAGATTACGGAAGTTCTCAATGTGCACGCGTTTTCGGAACTGCACTATCAAAATGGATTGGGCACGGATCTTCGCATCGAACTGCCAAAGGGACATATCTGGATGGGCGGTGCGGAGATATCGGCGGCGGGAACGGTATTTGCTGCAAATCTCCCGACGGAGGAGGTATATACCCTGCCGAAGCGAGACGGCGTGAACGGTACGGTTGTCGCCTCGAAGCCTCTCCATTACAACGGCAATCTGATCAGCGGATTCACACTTCGCTTTGATGCGGGAAAGGTTGTGGAGTACAAGGCAAAGCAGGGGGAGGAGCATTTGAGGGAACTGCTCCATATGGATGAGGGCGCCTCCTTTCTCGGCGAGGCGGCACTCGTACCATACGACTCGCCGATCTCACGCAGCGGTATCCTCTTTTACAACACGCTCTTCGATGAGAATGCCTCTTGTCATCTTGCCTTTGGAAAGGCGTATCCAACCTGCATAGAGAATGGCGAAAACATGACAGAGGATGAACTGCGTCAGCACGGCGTCAATCATTCGCTCGTTCATGAGGATTTTATGATTGGTACAGCAGACCTTAGGGTTATCGGGCAAAAGCCGTCTGGTGAGTTGGTTGTCATTATGGAGAACGGAAACTTTACCTTTTAATGAAATGGGGTGGAGAATATGCAGAGATATTTTCGTTACAGTACGCTGATGATCCTATGCTTTATTTTCTTGCTGTTCGCTGGAAATGGAGAGGCGGCAGGCAAGATCAAGGCCGAGGATTTTTCCTATCAAAACATTTCTTTAGGAGACTCTGAGGAGACACTTCGCGCGAAATGGGGTGAGCCCGATGTTCAGAATGAGCAGGTCATCTGGGGGATCCATCTTAAGACGTTTACCTATGGGGATATTGTCGTATCATCTTCTGTTGCAAGTGGAAAAATTGTAGACATTAACCTCATCGGTGAGAAATATCGCTTGCGTAAGGATGTTCACTACGGATCGACGAGCAGCTATCTCCTAAAGGTATACGGCAAGGCACAGCGTCAATTTCTAGACGGAAATGCATGTTATGTGTTCTCGCATCCGGAACATCCGCGTGAACGCCTTATCCTGAACCTGGATGCAGAGAACGGGGCATTGCAGTCGGCGCGCATTACCATGCTCCCGCTCAGCGACGAGGAGGCTGATGAGATGGCGCTGTCCGATGATGAGACCTTTGTCGAGCTCGATCTAAAGAGCGGCTTTATTGCATCCAAGGAAATCGATGTGTCTGACCTTCCGAAAAATGAGCACGTGCAGTTGGGAGGATATGTTCCATGACGCACGATCTGCATATGCGCGTACTGGGACATCAAGTCATGCGCTATGCCGGAATCACCCTCGGTTGCCTAATTGCCAGCTCTGCGATCAATCTCTTCTTGATTCCGGCGCATCTCCTTACAGGAGGTGCAACCGGCATTGCAATGATTGTGTACTATCTCTTCGGGCTGCCGATCGGTCTCCAGACCTTCGTCTATAATATTCCGCTGCTCTTTATGGCGTGGAAATTGATGGGGAAGACCTACACCGTCGATATCATCATCGGTACGACGATTTTCTCATTCCTCCTTGATCTGACACGCCCACTCAATGCCTATGCGCCTGTGAGTGACATGATGCTGACTACTGTATACGGCGGTGTATTTGCGGGACTCGGCTATGGACTTGTCTTTCGTATGAACGGCAGTACAGGCGGGTTTGACATTCTCGCCGCGATTGTTCGGAAATATTACGATCTGCATATGGGCGGTGTTCTCTTTTCGATGAACTGCCTGATCATGCTCATTGCGGCATTCTTGTTCGGTATGGCCCCTGCGATGTTCACTCTCATCTATATGTTCATCAATGCAACGGTGATGGATAAAATTGTTGCAGGATTTAATCATCGCAAGGCGGTTCTTATCATCTCGGATAGGCACAAGGAGATTGCCGCGAGCATTATTGATGAAATGCACAGAGGAGTCACTTTCCTGCATGGGCAAGGGGCATACACACGCCGTGAACGCAATGTTGTCTTTGTTGCCGTCGGTACAACGCAGGTAGGGAAGCTGAAATTCATTGTTCACAATGTCGACCCCCATGCGTTTGTGATCATTATGTCGGCAAACGAGGTCATGGGGCGTGGATTTGGCCGCATCAATCAAAATGATGCCTCGGCATCGGATGAAAGTTTTGAGGAGGAGAGAGAAAGGAGATGAGTTCCTATAATGGAAGTAATCTATCTGCTAAACAGCGGTTTTTTGGTTCACGTGGATGATGTATTGCTCGTATTCGATGCATTTGACGATCCTGCGGGGGTAATTCCGCAGGAGTTGGAGAAGGGGCGTTATGAGTGGTTGTATTTCTTTGCTTCTCATGCACATTTTGATCACTTTAATCCGGAGATTGCCAAATTTTCCACAAAGACTAGGCGCTATTTGCTGAGCGAGGATATTCGTTCCAACGGGGGTGCCAACCGCATGCCAAAGGAACAGACAAGCTGGATTGGGACATATGACAGCTGGCAGGACGACGTAGTTTCCGTCACATCATTTTCCTCGACCGATGAGGGGACATCGTTCCTGGTCGAGGTAAACGGAAAGCAGATTTTCCATGCCGGAGATTTCAACTGGTGGGATTGGACGGGAGATACGGCAGAGAATCGAAAACTCGCAGAGAATGCCTTTCGCAAGCAGATGAAGCACCTTGCAGGACGCAGTTTTGATCTCGTATTTTTCCCGGTGGATGGACGTCTCGGCCCCTCGATGGAGCGAGGCGCAAAGGTGTTCTGTGCCGAGACCCATCCGAAGGCATTTGTAGCGATGCACTCGGTCGGATATCCCGCATGGCAGCCATCTGCGGGATTCTTTGCTGCAGGACATGAGATTCCCGTATGGGCACCAACAAAGGCGGGCGAGCGGCATAGTTTTTGAAATATAGGTTGAAATATAGGAAGGCTTTCGGTAGAATGGGGAAGAAATTTTATCTCCTAGCGCTCGGAATCGCTGTTGCTGCTGCCGCCGTATTATTCGCGGCACACAGCGGGAGTGCAGGGATGTCATTCAACATGCTTTTGGATCACAACAAAGGAGAGAACAGCACTGTGACAAATCGCATTGCAGTATTTACGACCAAGAAGGGTACGTTTGAGGTGGAACTCTTTGAAGACAAAGCACCCGTTACGACGAAGAATTTTATTGATCTCATTGAAAAGGGCTTCTATGACGGACTGATCTTTCACCGCGTCATCGATGGTTTTATGATTCAGGGCGGTGATCCGAACGGAAACGGAACGGGCGGTCCAGGTTATACTATTCCGGATGAGTTCGATCCATCGCTGAGACATGATGATGAGGGCATTCTTTCGATGGCAAATGCGGGTCCCAATACGGGCGGCAGCCAGTTCTTCATTACACTCGCTGCGACACCGTGGCTCGATAACCATCATGCGGTCTTTGGCAAGGTTGTCGAGGGGATGGATGTTGTCCGCGACATTGGTCATACACAAACGGGTTATGGTGATCGCCCCGTACATGATGTTGTGATCGAGAGAATCACCATCAAAGATGCAGAAAAATGAACTATGCATATCTTTTATTGTGTGCGGATGGGAGCCTTTATGCCGGCTGGACAAATGACCTGCAGCGCCGGCTCCATGCACATAATGAAGGACGCGGGGCAAAATATACGCGCAGCCGCAGGCCTGTTCGCCTCGTATATGCAGAGGCATTTGAAACGAAAGAAGAAGCGCAGAAACGAGAATATCAATTCAAGAAGCTGCGCCGCCCACAGCGGCTTTCGCTCATTCATGCAGGCCAGGAAGATGCAGAGATTACTGCATTGGTAGAAAGCATCAATACAGTGAAAATACAATAAAGGGGATTATTTCATGACAGAGAAGAAGGTCATGCTGACCGAGGACGGCTACAACAAGCTCGTCGAAAAACTCAACTATCTCAAGAGTGTCCGCCGCATCGAGGTTGCCGAACGGCTGAAAGCCGCGATTGCGCTCGGTGATCTCTCTGAGAACTCCGAATACGACGATGCAAAGAATGAGCAGGCATTCCTCGAGGGCGAGATTCAGGAGCTCGAAACGAAGATCCGAAATTCCGACATCATCAAGGCAGGCGACGGCAAGACCGTCACCATGGGCAGCCGTGTGACGGTAAAGGATCTGGAGTTCGACGAGGAGGAAACCTTCCTCATTGTCGGTTCTACAGAGGCGGACCCTGATGAGGGAAAGATCTCAAATGAGTCTCCGCTTGGCATGGCACTGCTCGGACAGAAAATTAATCATACGGTCAATGTCAATGCGCCAGCAGGTGTAATACAGTACAAGATTATGGATATTAAGAAGTAAGAGGGGCAAGGATGGCTGACGAAAGAGAAAATACGGCGAATGCGCCGGAGCAGGATATAAATGAGATGATGCGTGTCCGCCGCGAAAAGATGGACGCATTTCGTGCGATGGGCGTTGCTCCGTTTGGACATCGCTTTGAAGTCACGGATTATGCGGCGGATCTCAAGGAAAAATATGACTATCTTGCCGAAGATCAAGAAGGAACAGAGGTGCGTATCGCAGGTCGTTTGATGGCAATACGTGGACACGGCAAGGCATCCTTTTCTACGCTGAACGATCGCACAGGAAATATACAGATCTATTTCAAGATGGATGTTCTCGGCGAGCAAAAATATAGGGAAGAATTCAAGCGGCTCGACATCGGCGATATCATTGGGATTCGCGGCGTTGTATTCAAGACGCGGCGCGGAGAGATTACTGTGCGCGTGGAGGATTTCGACCTGCTTTCGAAGTCGCTGCGTCCGCTGCCCGAGAAGTTCCATGGTCTGAAGGATGTGGACACGCGCTATCGTCAGCGTTATCTTGATCTCATGGTCAACCATGAGGTGCGCGAGACCTTCCGCAAGCGGACAAAGATTATTCAGTCCATCCGCCGCTATCTGGACGAGCGTGACTTCCTCGAAGTCGAGACACCTGTACTCTCGACGCTTGCGGGCGGCGCTGCCGCACGCCCCTTTATCACACATCACAACGCACTCGACATCGATCTCTATCTCCGTATTGCGACGGAGCTCAGCCTCAAGCGTCTCATCGTCGGGGGACTGGATCGCGTCTATGAGATGGGACGTATCTTCCGTAATGAGGGCATGGATGTACGGCACAATCCTGAGTTTACCTCTATCGAAATCTATCAGGCATTTGCTGACCATCGTGATCTTATGGAAATCACGGAGGGGATTGTCCGTCAGGCGGCAGAGGACGTCCTCGGCACGACGAAGATTACGTATCAGGGCATCGAGATCGACTTGAACAATGTTCGTACGATCAGCATGAATGACGCTGTGCGTGAAGAAACAGGGAAGGACTTCCTCTCCTGTCAGACCGTTGATGAGGCGCGTACGATGGCACGTGAGATCAGTGTTCCCTTTGAGGCGCGTCATGGCATCGGCGGCATTCTGAATGCAGCATTCGAGGAGAAGGTCGAGGAATCCTTACTTCAGCCGACCTTTATCACGGGACATCCGACGGAGATTTCCCCCCTCGCCAAGCGTAATGCGGACGATCCGCGCATCACGGATCGCTTCGAGTTCTTCATCTATGGACGCGAGCTCGCGAACGGCTTTACGGAGTTGAACGACCCAATCGATCAGGAGCAGCGATTCTTGGAGCAGCTCGCGCAGAGAGAGGCGGGGGATGCAGAGGCGCATGTCATGGATCATGACTTCATTACGGCACTCGAGTACGGGCTTCCGCCGACAGGCGGTCTTGGCATTGGTGTGGATCGGCTCGTCATGCTGCTGACCGACAGTGCCTCCATCCGTGATGTACTTTTGTTCCCGACAATGAAGCCCTTAGCAGAGTAAGGGGACAAAGAATTTGAGAAACGCCTTGACAAGAGCGCGCGTTATCGCATATACTTGTCACGGTCCATGGGTAGGTGGCCGAGTGGTTAAAGGCAACAGACTGTAAATCTGTCATCTTCGGATTACGATGGTTCGAATCCATCCCTGCCCACCACCGGCGGCATAGCTCAGTTGGCTAGAGCATGCGGTTCATACCCGCAGTGTCCGGAGTTCAAATCTCTGTGCCGCCACCATATGATAATCGAACTCAGTCGATAAAAGAAATCGGCTGAGTTTTTTCGTGTCTAGGAAAAATTCTGTACAAAATCTTTATCAGATAAAAAGAATATATTTTTCCACGAAGGTTTGAACAATTCTCCAAAATCTAATTGATTTTTCTGAATGAGAATGCTATAATGATTCCATAGTTAAGAACTATTGGTATACCCTGTTCCAAATGATGTCACTTATTGCTAGGGATGGGTGACAGGAGAGTTTTTAAGGAGGAAGTACTTATGAAGGTAACTGTTGTTGGTGCAGGTAACGTAGGCGCAACCGTAGCAAATGTCGTCGCGCTCAAGAAGTTCGCGCAGGAAGTTGTCCTCATTGACATCAAAGAGGGTGTCTCCGAGGGTAAGGCGATGGACATGATGCAGTGTTCGCACGCGCTCAACTTTGACACGACGGTCAAGGGGGTTACGAACGACTATGCTGCTACGGCAAACTCCGATGTCGTGGTCGTTACCTCCGGTCTGCCGCGCAAGCCGGGCATGACGCGCGAGGAGCTCGTCGGCGTCAACGCTAAGATTGTCAAGAGCGTGGTGGAGCAGGCGCTCAAGCACTCCCCGAACGCAATCTTCATCATTATCTCCAATCCGATGGATGCAATGACCTATCTGGCACTGAAGTCCACAGGACTGCCGCGCAATCGCGTCATCGGCATGGGCGGCATGCTCGACAGCAGCCGTTTCCGTTATTATCTCTCCGAGGCACTCAATGCAGCAGGACATCCTGCAACGCCGTCTGATGTGGATGGAATGGTTATCGGCGGACACAATGACAAGACGATGGTTCCTCTCGTCAGCATTGCAACGCTTCGCGGTATTCCTGTCACGCAGCTCCTCTCGAAGGAAGTGCTCGCAGATGTCGTTCAGAAGACGAAGGTCGGCGGCGCGACGCTGACGGGTCTGCTTGGCACGTCCGCATGGTATGCACCAGGCGCATCCGCGGCAACGCTCGTTGAGGCGATTGCCCTCGATGCAAAGAAGGTTATTCCGTGCTGCGTCTATCTTGAGGGCGAGTACGGCGAGAAGGAACTCTGCGTCGGTGTTCCTATCGTGCTCGGCAAGGGCGGCTTTGAGAAGGTTGTCGATGTGAAGCTCGAGGGCGAGGAGAAGGCAAAGTTTGATGAGAGCGTTCAGGCAGCTCGTGAAGTCAACGCACAGCTTGGCGATGCGCTGAAGTAATCTATTTCCTTAGCAAAACTCAAAAGGTCTTTGCAGCAGGTCTGTAAAGGCCTTTTTCTATGATATGGGGGGGCTTTTTCTGTGCGAAGGAACATTGCCCCTTGACATTCCCTCTGTATTTCCACTATAATAGCTATGCGCTCGGGGAGCGTATATGACTCACTAGCTCAACTGGCAGAGCAACTGACTCTTAATCAGTAGGTTCACGGTTCGATTCCGTGGTGGGTCACCATGTGCATTTTATCCGCATGACGGTTCTGGAAAGCAGGTTGGTATGCCCAACCTGTTTTTTGTATATGAGAATAGGAGGGCGCATTTTGAATATCCTGATTCTGAATGATGACGGCATTGCGGCAGAGGGAATCCGAACGCTCGCACGTCATCTGGCACAGCGTCATGCCGTCACTGTCGCAGCTCCCATGCACCAGCAGAGCGGTACATCGCACGCGCTGACGATTGGTCGCGCGATTGAGGTGCGTGCCGATGAAAATTTTGATGCAGAATATGAGATTCGGGCATGGGCAATTGATGGGACACCGACGGACTGCGGCAAGCTTTACCTCGATGCGATCGCCGAGGAGCGGCCGGATGTTGTTCTTTCAGGGATCAATCACGGCTCGAATCTCGGGACGGATGTGATTTACTCGGGGACGGTCGGTGCAGCTTTTGAGGGGTTCTTTCACGGGATTCCGTCGTTTGCGCTCTCTCTGATCGAAGGCAGTGAAATCTCGTACGCAGCGGCAGCGGCGTATTTCGAGCCATTTATGGATAATGTATTGGCGACAATGGCTCAGCCGTTTCTGCTCAACATTAACTTTCCAAAAGCTCTTGCAGGAGATGCCCCGCAGTTTGTCTTCTGCCGACAGGGCGGGCGCGACTACATCAATGCGTTCGAGCGCATCGAGGAGAACGGGCGCGTGCACTACAAGGTCGCGGGCGAGGTGTCCGATACGGACAAGGGCGCAGGCACGGATATCTATGCCGTAGAGCACGGTCTGATCTCTGTGACGCCGGTCGGCGTAGATATGACGGATTATCCACTGCTGGAGGAATTCGGCAGACTAGGGAAGCACTGATAAATTCAGTACCGCCATCTTGACGCATCTTTTTGTCCGCACTTCGACGAAAAATCCTCTACACAGCGTTGGCTATGCGCCCGGTTTTCTTCCTCGTTCGGACGAAAAATCTGGGCCAATCTGAGGGGCTATTTTATCAGCGGCTGCCTAGTTGTACCTGACTAATATACTCATTGATAATCACTATAAAGAGAGGGGATTGCTGCTTCTCCTCTTTTATTTTCTGCCTATTTGCGGTATAATACGAACGTGAATAGGATTCATGTTTTTGGTTAGGGGGATCTGCGTGCTGTATCCGCTCAATGTTGATCTCACGGGACGTCTGATCGTTGTCGTCGGCGGCGGCATTGTGGCAGAGCGCAAGGTTGTCGGGATTCTTGCAGCGGGGGAAAGGTCACTGGTGCGAGTGATTGCGCCTGCGGTGACGACGCAGCTTCGCGCGCTTGCGGACAGTGGTCGTATTGATTGGCATTCGGTGCGCTATGCACACGGTATGCTCGCAGGAGCGTTTTTGGTCTATGCTGCGACGGACTGCCCTGCGGTCAATGCCGAGGTTGCAGCGGAAGCAGAGGAGCGTGACATTCTTGTCAACGTCATCGACGATCCGTCTGCGTCCTCCTTTCAGATTCCATCGAGCGTTCGGCGCGGTGATTTCCTGCTGACTGTCTCAACGGGTGGGGAAAGCCCCGCGCTTTCGCGCGCGATACGGATGGAGCTTGAGCAACTCTATCCGGAGGCTTTTGGTCAATGGCTCGAACGCGTTGCACATCTGCGCCGCGAGATGCGGGCGATGCTGTCAACGAGCAGAGAGCGAACGGCGTTTTGGCGCATGGCACTGCGCCCTTATATTTTGAACATGGTTCACGATGGAGAGTTAGAGAAAGCGGAGGTTGAGTTACGCAATGCAGCTCTTGACATTGGGGCTAAATCATCGGACGGCTCCGATTGATGTGCGTGAGCGGGTATCATTTTCCCGCGAGGAACTGCGTTCAGGACTGATGAGTCTTGGAGAATATGATGGTCTGAGCGGTCTGGTGGTTCTGTCCACCTGCAACCGCACAGAGCTCTATGCATCCGTGGATGATCACGAATGCGGCGCACAGGCACTGCGGCAGTTTTTGAACGATCTTGCGCAGGGCGGAGACGACCTTGACGAATATCTTTATACCTACGTCGATGATGAGGCGATTCGTCACCTCTTCCGCGTTGCCTCCAGTCTTGATTCCCTGGTGCTCGGTGAGGGGCAGATACTCTCGCAGGTGAAGGAAGCCTATGCGATTGCACGCGAGGCAGGAGCGACGAGTACAGTGCTCAACTTGCTCTTTCACCGTGCGATTGCGACGGGCAAGCGTGTACGGACGGAGACGCGCATCGCGTATCGCTCGGTATCTGTGAGCTACGCTGCGGTGGAGCTTGCGGCAGCCTCGCTCGGCGGACTGGGCGGATGCAGCGGTCTGATCTTTGGCGCGGGCAAGATGGCGGAGCTGACGGCAGAGCACCTGCGTTCCCATGGGATTGAAACAATCTTTGTCGCCAATCGCCATATTGAGCGTGCTGAACGTCTTGCCGAACGCATCGGAGGCGAGGCAATTCCCTTTGACCGCGCACTGGACTATATGACCTGTGTCGATGTGGTCGTTACCTCGACAGGAGCACCGCACTATGTCATCAAGGCATGGGAGGCGCGCCGTGTCATGGCGCGGCGGCAGGGGCGCAAGCTCTTCCTCATCGACATTGCTGTTCCGCGTGATGTCGATCCCGATGTCGCGGCCATCAAGGGGATTGAACTCTATAACATCGATGCCCTCGAGGCTGTTGTGGACGAGCATCTCAGTGAGCGTCAGGCAGAGGCGGTCAAGGCGGAGAAGATCGTGAACGAGGAGGTGGCATCCCTTCTCGAACGTTTCAAATATCTGTCCTTTCAGCCGCTCATGGCTCTTCTCTCGGGACGCTGTGAGCGGATCCGCGAGCGTGAGCTCAAGCGCGTGAGCGCAAAGCTTCCGGATCTCTCGGAGGAGGAACGGCGGCAGGTGGAGCATATGAGCCGCATGATCGTACGAAAGATTTTGCGAACGCCCATGATGAAGATCCGCGCCTCGGCGGGTACAAAGGACGAGGCATTCTACATTGAGGCGATGCGTGCCCTCTTTAAGTTGGATGCGATAGGAGAGACAGGGACAAGTGAACAGCGACACAATCACTATCGGTACGCGGGCAAGTAAGCTGGCTCTGTGGCAGGCGGAATACGTTGCTGCAGAGATTGAAAAACATCATCCCGCTGTGCGTGTGGAGCTCAGGAAAATGACGACAAAGGGCGACCGCATCCTCGATGCCCCGCTCGCAAAGATCGGGGGCAAGGGGCTCTTTACAAAGGAGCTTGAGCAGGCGATGCTGGGGGGGGAGATCGATCTTGCCGTACACAGCCTGAAGGATATGCCGACGGAAGTCCCTGCAGGGCTCGTCATTGGGGCAATTACAGAGCGCTTGGATGCAGGCGATGCATTTGTCAGCGCTCGCTATCGGTCGATGGAGGAGCTCCCACAAGGCGCGAGGGTCGGCACATCGAGTCTTCGGCGGCGCGCCCAGCTGCTTGCCGTGCGCCCCGATCTTACGATCCTTGACCTGCGCGGCAATGTCAATACACGCCTTGCGAAGCTCGATGCAGGGGAGTTCGATGCAATCGTCCTTGCGGCAGCCGGGCTGAAACGCCTTGGGCTTGGTAATCGTATTCGTACGATTCTCCCGCGAGCCATGATTCTTCCCGCCGTCGGACAGGGGGCACTCGCGATTGAGTGTCGTGCGGACGATATGCGGATTCTGGAGTTGATCGACTTCCTGCGTGATCCGCAGATGACGGCAGCAGCAGCGGCGGAGCGTGCATTTCTGCGGCGCGTCGAGGGGGGCTGTCAGATCCCCGTCGGTGTCTATGCTGAGGTCGGCGAGGGGAATGTGCTCCATGTCGAGGCGATGATCGCCTCCGTCGACGGGATGCGTGTCTGTCGGTCGCGTTCCATGGGGGCTGTGGATGCGGCGGAGAAGATCGGAATTGCTCTGGCAGAGGAGCTGCTGGATGCAGGCGGTCGGGATATTTTGAAAGAGATAGGAATTGCAGTATGAGCGGAAAAGTATTTCTTGTCGGCGCGGGTCCGGGCGATCCGCGCCTTTTGACGGTTGGCGCAATGAACTGCCTGAAGCAGGCGGATGTCGTCGTCTATGACCACCTCGCGGACGAGAGTATTCTCTCCTATGTACCCTCCAACGCAGAGTGCATCTATGTCGGAAAGCAGTCCTGCAAGCATACGATGCGGCAGGAGGATATCAACGTCCTGTTGGCGGACAAGGCGGACGAGGGCAAGATTGTCGTTCGGCTCAAGGGCGGTGACCCATTCGTTTTCGGACGTGGTGGAGAGGAAGCACTTGTGCTTCTCGAACGCAATATTCCATTTGAGGTATTGCCGGGCGTGACCTCGGCGATCAGTGTTCCCGCCTATGCGGGCATCCCCGTGACACATCGCGGTGTCGCAGTCTCCTTTGCCGTTATCACGGGACACGAAGATCCGACAAAAGCAGAATCCCATATACAATGGAAGCATCTCGCGACGGGTGTCGATACGCTGGTATTCTTGATGGGGGTCGCAAATCTCCCTGTCATAACAAAGAATTTGATCGAAAACGGCCGCCCTGCCGATACTCCTGCGGCAATCATCCGCTGGGGGACGCGTGCCAATCAGGAGACCTACGTCACGACCGTGGGCGAGGCGGCGGAGATGGTACAGCGCGACGGCATTCGTCCGCCCGCGATCTTCATCGTCGGTGAGGTAGTAAAGCTGCGCGAGCAGCTGCGCTGGTTCGATCGTGCGGATATCCGCCCGCTGCACGGCAAGCGTATTCTCGTGACGCGCGCACGCGCACAGGCATCTGCACTGACGGAACAGCTGGCGGCACTTGGTGCGTCCTGCATCGAGACACCCGTGATCCGCATTGCTCCGCCGGCAGATGGCTATGCAGCACTGGATCACGCCATCGAAGGCATTCATGTCTATCAATGGCTGATCTTTACGAGCGTGAACGGGGTGGAACATTTCTTTGCTCGCCTTCACCATGCAGGAAAGGACACGCGTGCACTCGGCTATGCGAAGATTGCAGCGATCGGCTCTGCAACGGCGAAAAGACTCCGTTCGTTCGGCATTCACGCGGACATTGTCCCCGAGGAGTTCCGTGCCGAGGCTCTTGTCGATGCACTGACTCCCATTTTGCCGCCGCGTGCGCGTATCCTGCTGGCACGCGCACAGGAGGCGCGTGACGTGCTGCCCGAGTCCCTGCGTGCGCATGGGGCGACAGTCGATGTCGCCTCTGCCTATGAGACAGTGCCTGAACTGGACGGTGGTTCGGAACTCGCTGAGCGACTGCTGCGCGGCGAGATTGACGTTGTCACCTTTACCAGTTCCTCCACGGTCAAGAATCTCGTACAGCAGTTGGGGAACATCACGCCGCTGCAGCAGACAAAAATTGCCTGCATCGGACCTGTTACAGCAGATACAGCGCGGAATTATGCGCTCGAACCTGACATTGTGGCAGAGAATTATACGATTGATGGCTTGGTGAATGCGATAAAGGAGCATGTGCAATGAATCTGATACAGCGTCCGCGCCGTTTACGTATTTCCTCAGGGATGCGCGATCTCGTACGCGAGACAGAGCTCTCGCCGCGTGATTTTGTCTATCCGATCTTCGTCGTGCCGGGAGAGCATGTCAAGGAAGAGATTCCAAGTATGCCCGGCTGCTATCACTACTCCGTGGATCAGGTCGCTGATCTTGCACGCGAGATTGCAGCGCGCGGGATTCCTGCGGTCGAGGTCTTTGGTCTTCCTGCTTACAAGGACGAGATCGGTTCGAGTGCGTGGGATATGACGAGCCCTGTGCAGCGTGCAATCGCGGCGATTAAGGAGGCTGTTCCGCAGCTGCTTGTGGTCGGTGATGTCTGCCTTTGCCAGTATACGAGTCACGGACATTGCGGTGAGCTGCACGATCACTATGTGGACAACGACGCGACACTGCCACACCTCGTTCAGACTGCAGTCAGTCAGGCGCGTGCGGGCGCGGACATCGTTGCGCCGTCTGATATGATGGACGGCCGCATTGCCGCCATTCGCACGGGGCTCGATGCGGAGGGTTTTGTCAATACGAGCATCATGAGCTATGCGGTAAAGTATGCCTCGGGCTACTACGGTCCATTCCGCGATGCGGCGGACAGTGCGCCATCCTTCGGTGACCGCCGCCAGTATCAGATGGATCCCGCTAATGTACGCGAGGCTCTGAAAGAAGCGGCACTTGACGTGCAGGAGGGAGCGGACATCATCATGGTGAAGCCTGCGCTCGCCTATCTGGATGTCGTGCGACAGGTCTACGAGGTGACAGATCGCCCAATCGCCGTCTACAATGTCAGCGGCGAATATGCGATGGTAAAAGCCGCCGCTGCAAACGGTTGGATTGATGAGCAGCGCATCGTCCTGGAAACTCTCACGAGCATGAAGCGTGCCGGCGCAAAGATCATCATTTCCTACCATGCGATGGATGCCGCTGATTGGCTCAGTGCATAAGGAGGTTTGCTATGCGGAGTACAGAAAAATCGAAGGCCGCCTTTTCCGAGGCGAAGCAGCATATGCCGGGCGGCGTGAACAGCCCCGTTCGTTCCTTTGCCAATGTGGGCGGGAATCCGCCCTTTATTGGGCGTGCCGAAGGTTCTAAGATCTACGATATCGACGGGAACGAATATATTGACTATGTCGGCTCATGGGGACCGATGGTTGTCGGGCATGCACATCCGCAGGTAGTCAAGGCTCTGCAGGAAGCGGTGACGCGCGGCACAAGCTATGGTGCACCGACCCTTCTCGAAACGGAACTAGCAAAACTTGTGCAGTCGGTCTATCCGTCCATCGAAGTCATTCGCATGGTGAACTCAGGGACAGAGGCGACAATGAGTGCACTTCGTCTGGCTCGCGGCTATACGGGGCGTGACAAAATTGTAAAATTTATCGGCTGCTATCACGGGCACAGTGACAGTCTGCTTGTCAGTGCAGGATCGGGACTGGCTACGTTCGGCGTGCCAAGCTCTCCAGGTGTGACGAAGGGGACAGCGGCGGATACAATCGCTGTGCCGTACAACGATGAGGATGCCATTCGCTCTGTCATGGAGCGTGATGGCGACCAGATCGCAGCGGTTATTGTAGAGCCGGTCGCGGGCAATATGGGGCTTGTCCTGCCGCGTCAGGGTTATCTCTCCCTGCTGCGTGAACTCACCCAAAAGCATGGAACACTTCTCATCTTTGACGAGGTCATGTGCGGATTCCGCGCCTCGCTCGGCGGTGCACAGGCAGCGTACGGCATTCGTCCTGACCTCACCTGTCTCGGCAAGATCATTGGCGGCGGGCTTCCCGTTGCCGCATACGGCGGACGGCGCGAGATCATGGAACGCGTTTCACCGGCGGGTCCCGTCTATCAGGCGGGCACGCTCTCAGGAAATCCGCTTGCGATGACGGCGGGGATCGAGACGCTGAAGATCCTCACGGCAGAACCAGAGGATGGAAAAGCGGACTACAGCCGCGAGCTGACAATCCAAACGAAGAATCTGCTGCTTGGCTGGCAGAGTGCCGCAAAGGATGTCGGTGTTTCGATCTGTGCGCATCAGGCGGGCTCAATGTTCGGCATCTTCTTCATCGACCGTGAGGTCTATGACTATGCGGATGCAGAGGCAGCCGATCAGGAAGCGTTCCGTATCTGGTTCGAGACGATGCTCGATGAGGGCATCTATCTTGCACCGTCGCAGTTCGAGACGCTCTTCCTCTCGGGTGCACATACGGCAGAGGATATTGAGCGTACAATTGTCGCTGCCAAGAAAGGCTTTGCAGCCGTAAAAACAACACGCAGATGAATTTCATCAGCGCACCTCCTGTAAGCAAAGCCTGCCTGCAGGAGGTTTTGTTTTGAGAAAAGTGCGATTGCTCGAAGGGGTGGCATATGCTATAATTCAAGTGAAGTAGTTTATGTTCAAAATATCGTATTGAGGCGGTGTTTCTCATTCATGAGATAGATATTGCTGAGGGGAAAAGCAGCAAGGGAGAATCCTTCCTCAAGGGAACCTTTGTCCTGACGATCGCGGGATTTGTCGTCAAGGTCATCGGTTCGCTCAACTGGATCTTTGTTTCCCGCATTCTCGGCGGTGAGGGAATTGGTCTCTATCAGATGGCTTTTCCCATTTATTTTTTTGCTATGACGGTTTCACAGGCGGGCGTGCCTGTTGCTATCTCTATCATTACGGCGGAGCGTGTGGCTCTGAATGATATATACGGCGCAAAGCGTGTCTTTCGTATTTCGATGATGTTGATGCTCCTCACAGGGCTGCTCTTCTCGATTCTGACCTATTTGGCTGCGGACTGGCTGATCGATTGGCATCTGATCCGCGATGCGCGTGCCTACAAGGCTGTGGTTGTGCTTGCACCGACGGTCTTTTTCGTGACTCTGCTCGCCAGTTCCCGCGGCTATTTGCAGGGCTGGCAGCGCATGACGCCGACGGCGGTGTCGCAGATCGTGGAGCAGATCTTCCGCGTGGTGACGATGATCGTGCTCGCTAGCCTCCTCATGCCCTGGGGACTCGACTATGCGGCGGCAGGAGCCTCACTCGGTGCCTTTGCTGGAGCAGTCACGGGACTCATTGTGCTCGTCTACTTTCACATCAAGCTCGAACGGGATATTGCCCGCGACTACGGTACGGATCTAACTCCCCTGCCGGGTGCAGCCTATGAATCGCGGCGTTCCATCATCAAGCGGATCTTCAAGTTGTCCCTGCCTGTATCGGCGGCAAGCATCATGCTGCCCGTAGTGTCGAACCTCGATCTCATGATCGTGCCGCAGCGACTCGAGGCTGCAGGATACAGCATCAGTGAGGCTACGGAGCTCTTCGGCTACCTTAACGGCATGGCAGTGCCGCTTGTCAATCTTGCGACCATCCTGACTGCGTCGATGGCAATGAGCATTGTGCCCGCGATCTCAGAGTCTCGCGTACTCGGCGATCAGGCGCGTGTCTACGATCAGACAGCAGCATCGGTACGCATTTCCAATTTCGTTTGTTTTCCTGCATTTGTCATTGTCTTTATGCTGGCCACACCGATTTCGTCGCTCATCTACAATGCACCGGGAGCGGGGCCTGCCGTGATGATCTCGGCGGTGAGCATCATCCTTCTGGGGCTTCATCAGGTATCAACAGGGATCTTGCAGGGGCTAGGACATCCGACCATTCCAATGGTGAATATGCTGCTCGCTGCTGCGGCAAAGGTCTTTCTGAACTGGCACCTCACTGCGATCCCGTGGCTCGGCATCATGGGTGCGGCATGGGCGACGGCGGCAGATATGGGGGTGGCGGCGCTCATCAATCTGTATTTTATATACCGCTTTATCGGCTATCGAATTGAACTGCTGCAGCTCATCAAGACAATCTGTGCCGCTGCGATCATGGCAGGAGCAGTCTATCTGTTCTACACATGGACGATTACATGGTGGGGGATTGCCGCGATCTCGACGTTTGGTGCGGTATTCTTTGGCTGTGCAGTCTATGTTGCGGCGATGATTCTCCTGCGTGCACTGATTGAAGACGACCTTCGTCGTCTGCCGATGATCGGTGCGGTCGGGATTCGCTTCTTACAGCGGATTGGAGTTTTTAAAGCATGAAAAAACTTGGGCTGATCTACAACCCCGTTTCGGGTCATGCACTCTTCAAGGGGAAACTCGACTCACTGATCGATATGTTCCAGCGGCATGGGATTGTGCTCTGTCCCTATCGCACACGCGGAGGAGGACAGGATGACCTCGGACGCTTTCTTCGCGAGATGTGTCCCGATGGTGTACTTGCTGCCGGCGGAGACGGAACGGTGCATGCCGTGGTAAATGCCATACTGGAATCCGATATCGATGTACCCCTCGGCATCCTCGGCAGCGGTACATCCAATGACTTTGCAACGCACCTCGGTATCCACGGGGATTGGGAGGCCTATATCGAACGGATTGCAGCAGATGAATCCCGCCGCGTGGATTTGGGGCAGATTGAGGAGACAGGGCAGTACTTCGTCAATGTCGTCAGTGCAGGCGTACTCACGGGCATTGCCCACGAGGTAAAATCCACCTATAAGAATGCGTTGGGAAAACTTGCCTACTATCTGAAGGGGATTGGCGAGATTCCGCGTCTGAGATCCTTCTCCGTACAGATTACGGCAGATCATGTCCGTTACGAAGAGGAGATATTCCTTTTCGTCATCGCAAACAGTCCTGTGGTCGCGGGAATGAAGAAGATTGGGCAGGACATCGCAATTGATGACGGGATGCTTGATCTTCTCGCCGTCAAAAAAACAGGTCTGCCGCAATTTATGTCTGTTGCGGCAGACCTGTTTTCGGGAAAACCTGTGACGGAACGTGAGAACATCCTGCACGTTCGTGCAAAAAACTTTGAGATTCACGCGGAAGAAGTGCTCCACAGCGATATCGACGGAGAATGTGGGCCCATGCTTCCCCTGCGTGTGCGGACACTGCCGCTCTCACTCTCCGTCTACTGCTGAGTGTATTCAGTGGATCCCAAGATAGTGGGCAACGAATTGCTGTGCTGTGCGCCCGCTGCGTCCGCTGTGGGTCATCTCCCATCGCAGCCCCGCAATGCGAAGCTCTTCCGGTGAGAGATGGATGCCTCTCTGAGACAGCATGTGGTCGATGATCGCCAGATATTCATCCTGATCTGGTGTATGGTAGTGGATGATGAGTCCGAAGCGATCCGAGAGTGAGATCGTTTCATTGACCGTGTCAT
This sequence comes from Selenomonas sp. oral taxon 920, assembly GCF_001717585.1. NCBI lineage: Bacteria > Bacillati > Bacillota > Negativicutes > Selenomonadales > Selenomonadaceae > Selenomonas > Selenomonas sp. oral taxon 920. Next base: position 1,227,772 of record NZ_CP017042.1, on the reverse strand, counting down.
CGCGATAGAGCTCGTCCTCACGATCGCGCCACGTCTCACGCACAAGGTGACGGCGGTTGGAGGTTGCGTAGAGGCATACGTTCGGGGGACAGGAGGAAACACCCCCCTCAATGGCAGACTTGACCGCCTTGAACTCGGCATCGGAGTCCTCAAATGAAATATCGTCGAGGAAGAGAATGAATTTTCGTCCAGCATAATTTCGCAGGGCGGTCATGATCTCTGGCAGCTTGCGCAGCTGTTCCTTTGTGACCTGCACGAGGCGGAGACCACTCTCCTCATACTCACTGACGAGAGCCTTGACCCCAGAGGACTTTCCCGTCCCGCGTGCGCCGACGAGAAGAACGTGGTTCGCAGGCTTTCCGTCAACGAATGCGCGCGTATTTTGGAGCAGTTGCTCTTTCTGACGCTGGTACCCAATAAGATTCTTCATCTGTGGGCGCTCAAAATACGATATGCCGCGGATTCGGTTTGCATCATCATCCCAACGGAAAACGACATGCGCCGCAATATCCCCGTAACCGTAGCGCGCATAGAAGGTGAGCAGCGCCTCAGCATAGTCCCGCGGTGTTTGTGCCGCTTCGATCCACGGGAGAAGGAAGTCCTCTGTCTTGTCATATCGATTCTCGGTTGGCTCGTAATTGTCCAGTAGCCGTTCCCCGAGAAATGTGCTCGTTGGCTTGGTGAGAATCGGATAGAGGAGCTCAATGTCCTGATAGAATGCCTGCCGCAGACTGCTTCCAGGCGGCAGTCCTGTCCGCTCCATTGTCTCTGAGACGAGGTTGCCCTGATGTGTGAGCACATGAAGAAGGTAGCGGGGCAGTAAATTCCCACTGAGTCCGAGATTCTCCGCCGCGCGGATGAGATGTCCGACACACTCTGCTCGAATCTCTGCATCGTCTGCATCCCATTCAAGGAAGCTGAGAATCGGATCGCAATCCAGAGAGTTCAGTACAAAGAGAGTTGAGAGCTTCAAATTCTGGCTCATAAGTCTGTCCTTTCTTTTATGGAATATATGTGGGGGCTGTGATGAAGTCTGTGCGTCGTCGGTCATCGGCTGCTCTGCCTCTGGTGAGCAGCCGCAATTCCGTCGCGCGAGTGTCAAACGACAGCATTTGCTGTAGCTGTGAAAGCGGTGCCGTATCTCTTCGCGTGTCTGATGAGAGGAATTCTGCCACACGTGTGATGATCGGCAGCGTCGTATCACCTTTGATTGCACGTAGGAGCTTTCGCCCCTGTGGATTGAATGCGAGAGGTCGGATATAGGATGCGCCGTCCGCATCAAAGCGTGCTGCCTGTATTTTTTTTAAGTGCAGGAGCAAATAAATCATGAGACGGGCAATCCGGCTCTGTGCATAGCGTTTTGTTGAGACTTTTAGGAGAAATTCCTCATAATTTCGAGCCGATTCCAGAGAGCGGATCAGTCGGTTTTCGATACCTTCTGTAATGCCGTAGATCTCCGACAGTATGGAGAAATCCGTCATGAGCAGGAGATAGCGCAAAAGCTCAAGAAGTGTATCCAAACTCGGAACGCCCGCATGATGCGTCCTCTGCAGGTCATCCAACACAGACGGCATGACGCTTTTCCGCAGTTCATCCCACGGAGGCACCGTTTTGTTGAGTGACGTGCGGATGGACGAGGAACTTGTAACCCCCGTATGCAGCCTTATATCGTTATGCCGCACTGCCGTCCGTTGGATCGCGATTGGGGTGATCTGCGGTGCAAGGGTTCGAAGTGCACGGAGATACTCTATGGCTAGAATATTGTTCGGTGCACGGAGCACCTCCTCAGATACATCTGCACAATCTATCAGTACAGACGTGAGTGCAGCCGCATAGGAAAGCCCCTCACCAAGTTTTTCATGCAGCCGTATCTGGATGGGGTCCGAATCAATCATTGCTGCAGCCTCAGCAAGCGGGAGGAGCTCCTCCGCCTCCATGCCAAATGCAAGATGTGTGACGATACCGAGATGTGAGAGCAGGGAGATACTGCCGCGTGCAAAGTCCTGTGCACTGCGGCAGGCAAAGGCAAATGGGAGCTCTAAAATGAGATCCGCACCGCCCTCTACAGCGTGTGCCGCCCGTGTCCATTTGTCAAGGATCGATGGTGCTCCCCGCTGGGTAAAGCTGCCGCTCATGACGGCGACGACATGTGCGGCAGGATATCGCTGCCGCACAGCCGCAATATGGTAACGATGTCCGTGGTGGAACGGGTTATATTCGGCAACAATGCCAATGACTTGCATAACGCCCCTCCCACAGATAATCTCTGCATATTTTAACAAAAAAAACAGCATTTGTGTAGGCCTCTGGAACAAATACAATTTCTTGTATTTTCAAGGCGTGAATGCTATACTAAACGAACATTTGAGGAAATAGACAGATCAGTGGAGCAAATGATGAAACAGGAGCGTGTTGTGGTCGCAATGAGCGGCGGGGTCGACAGTTCGTTGGCTGCGGCGCTGCTCATGGAGCAGGGATACGAAGTCGTAGGCGTTACCATGCGTCTTTCGAATGAGAATCGCGATGCATCTCCGGACGACCGCAGCTGCTGTTCTCTGAGCAGTGTTGATGATGCACGTCGCGTGGCGGATGTACTCGGGATCCCACATTATGTTATGGATTTTACGGCAATGTTTGAGCATACGGTCATCGATTATTTTTTTGACGAGTATCTGCGCGGACGAACGCCGAATCCGTGTATTGTCTGCAACCGCTATATTAAATTCGAGGGACTTCTCAATAAAGCCGAGGAACTCGGTGCATCCAGCATTGCAACGGGGCATTATGCGCGAATTGACTGCTGCAGAGATGGAATATACCGTCTGCGCAAAGGACAGGATGCTGAGAAGGATCAGTCCTATGTGCTCTATCATCTCAATCAGAAAACATTGAGACACGTCCTGCTTCCCCTTGGCAGTTTCAGTAAGGGCGAAACGCGTCGCATGGCGGAGGCATATCATCTGCCTGTGGCGCATAAGGCGGAGAGTCAGGAAATCTGCTTTGTGCCGCACGACGACTACAAGGCATATCTGCGTGACAAACGTCCGCTTTCTGTGTGCAGCGGTGAGATCGTGGATCTGGCAGGAAATGTACTCGGCAGGCATGATGGTATTGCCTTTTACACCATCGGTCAGCGCAAGGGGCTCGGCATTGCCGCGCCGCAGCCGCTGTATGTCACAGCTCTGGACGCAAAGGAGAACCGTGTCATTGTCGGGACAGCAGACGATGTTTACGCACAGGAACTTACAGCATCGGATCTGAACTGGACGATGTGGAACGTACTCCAAAAAGCACGTACGGTACAGGCGAAGATCCGTTATGGGAAACGGGAAGCTGAAGCTGTAATTACCCCATGTGGTACAGAGTGTGTACAGGTACACTTTTCAGAACCACAGCGTGCTGTAACTAAGGGACAGTCTGTTGTATTTTATGAAAATGATATTGTGCTGGGCGGTGGGGTCATCGACGAGGTGACTGCCTGAATCAGAATGCACTTGATAGGGAGGGATGACAATGATGAGCCGCACAATGAAAGTAAAGATTGTCTGTGCTGCAATTCTCAGCGTGACTGTATTGCTGATGGGGGCCTTTTGGTATTTCCGTGTATATACAAAGACACCGGAATATGCACTTCATTCCATTGAGTCCGCACTTGAGAAGCAGGACGAGGCGCTTTTTCTGCGTCATGTCCAACTGGACACAGTCCTGAATACAGGATATGATGATTTCATGCAAGGGACAATGGATGCCGAGTTTGGTCACTCAAAGGAGGCATCTGCGGCACTCGAGGATTTCTCCAAAATGCTCAAGCCTGCGTTCATAGTGATGCTAAAGGACGCTGTACACACGCGTCTGACAACGGGGGAATGGCCCTCTGCAGATCCGGCTGAGGAGGGAACGGATACTGAAAATATTCTTTCCCGTATCGGTGTGCGCGATCTCATGTTTCGTGAAATATCCAATCTGACGCTGCACGAGGATACCCGAACAGCAGAGGCGGATATCGTTGCACATCAGGAAGAGGTGGACACCGATTTTACCTTTAAAATCCTGCTTAGTCCATCTGACGAAGGGGATTGGCAGGTCGTATCCATCCAAAATCTGCATGAATATGCCGCACTGCTGGAACAGGCACGCCGGTTGCGCGTAGAGTCCTATCTGAAAGAAACAGATGCGATTATGGCGCGTCATGATCAGGCGGCAAAGTCGGCGCAGCTTCGGCTCTACACCGTACTCGGGGCGGGTGCACTTGGCAGTCAGGCAACGCGTGATATGGCACGGCAGATCATGGAGCAGGACATTCTTGCCGACTGGCAGGAACGTAAAGATGAGCTGAGTGCAGTGTCTGCACCGCGAAGTGTCCAGAGCCTGCATCAACTGCGTCTTAAAATCTGCGATCTGCACATTGCCTACGGACAGGGCTATGCTGCATGGATGACAGACAAGAATGCAGCGACTATTCGCAGTGCGGAGAGCAGTCTGCACCAAGCTGAGGTGCTTGAAGCAGAGGCATCGTTCCTCGTACAGCGCGCAAAGCGTTCCTTTGTTGACAAGACGGAATAAGGAGAGAGACGATGCTCGACTCGAGCAATGATACGGTAGCAATTCTCTATGATATTGAGAACGCACCGATTGAGATGCTTCAATATACAATTGACAAGGCGCAGCGTTATCAGCCCTGCCGCATAATTGTAGTTTCCGATTGGGAGGCACATCCGGAGCAGAAACGTTGGGATCGGCTCATGGAATATCCAGATTTCACCTTTCGGCAGATCAGCCGGACGTTCTTTGGAAAAAATTCTCTGGATTCCGCGCTCTATGATTCGGCGCAGATCCTCTATCAAGAAGGGGTCCGCAAGTATTTCATCATTACAACAGATTCGGATTTCGTCCGCATTGCAGAATCTCTGAATGCGGAGGATCCTTCCTATATCATCGGCGTCGGAACGAAACAGGCGAGTGAGGATCTGCGCAACGCATACAATGAGTTCTTTGTCTATCCGCCGGAGCCAAAATCCAACAGGAGCGGGAGGAAGACCAAGAAAACAGAGCAGAATACAGAGGTGAAGACCGTGGCAAAGAAGAAATCGTCAGAGGATAAGGGGACAAAGCAGAAGCCCATTGTGGAACAGGCGGCAAAAACGGCAGAGCAGAAAAAAAACACGGGCAATTCTTCGAAGAAGACACCCATACCTGAGAAGCCTACAGAGGAGTCAACGAAAACTGCTGCCAAAGCAAAGAAAAAGCAGTCGCAGAAAGCTGCTTCTCCCGTTGAAAATACATCTGCCCCTACGATGGCTGGTTTTCTGACGGTACGGCTTCCGAAGACCCTGCGCAGTTCGTTGGAGCAGAAGATGCTTGAGGAAGAGGTCTCTCTGGACGAACTCGTGACCTATCTACTGATGCGCGGACTCGCGGCAAAATAACGGATTCAATGGCGATGAAAAAAGAAGAGCGTGCACTGCTCTATCAATTTCCCGAAGAGCAGATTGCGGCGGTACAGAATGTATTCCGTACGCTTGGAATTCGTTTGCTGGTGCTTCCGGCAGATGCGTGGCGCGAAAAGATCGGCTTTCTGCTTGGAATCAAGGGATACAAGAAAGCTCTGCGGCAGACGGACGAACATTTCTCCTTTTCGCATCGGCTTTTGCTTCTGGAGCATATTCAGGGCAAACGTTTGACGAAAGTTCTGGAAGCTCTGCAGGACGCAGGAGTTCCCCGTATCTCCTATAAATCTGCAATTACACCGTACAATACGCTCTGGACGCTGCGCTATCTATGCGAGCATATGGCAAAGGAACACGCGGCATCTGCCGAAAGGGCAGATCGGGAGGGAAATGAATGATGAAGAAACTTCTTTCCATGGCGCTGTCCCTCGTACTCCTCTTTTCTGCAGGATGTGGAGGAGCAACGCAGGAAAAAGAGTCGAAGCTCGCAAAGTTAACCATTGGTCTGATGCCGGATACGGATTCCATTCCATTCATCATTGCTGCAGAGCGCGGATATTTTGTGGAGGAAGGCATCGAGGTCGAGCTCGTCCAATTTAAGAGTGCAATGGAGCGTGACGCCGCTCTGCAGAGCGGCAATCTCGACGGTGCTGTCTCCGACCTGCTTGCCGTCATTTTTGCGCGGTCAGGCGGCTTCTCCGTGCGTGCGACCTCTTATACAGACGGAAACTACAATCTCGTTGCTTCCGGAAGTGCCCCCATATCTTCTGCAGCAGATCTGCGGGGAAAGGAAATTGCCATCTCCCGTAATACCATTATCGAGTATGTGACGGATGAAATACTTGCCGTCAATGGTATGGAGGAGCAGAATGTCTCCAAGGTGGTCATTCCGCAGATTCCCGTACGACTTGAGATGCTGCAGAGCGGGAATCTTGCGGCGGCAGTGCTGCCGGAACCGATGGCGAGCGTTGCTGTGGCATCGGGAAGTCGCTATATTACCGGCTCGGGGGATCTCGGGATCAATCCGGGGGTGATCGTGTTTACGGACTCCTCCATCAAGGACAAGGCGCAGTCCATTCGAGCAATGTACCGTTCCTATAATAAGGCAGTCAAATATCTCAATGATACGCCGCATGCAGAATATATTGATCTTGTGATGGAAAAGAGCGGTTTCCCTGAGCCCGCACGTGATGCACTTGAATTGAAACCCTATCGTCCTGCCGGACTCCCAGCAGAAAAGGATGTTGAAGAGGCAGTACACTGGGTAAAGAGTAAGGACTTAGGTGGGGATTATCGCTATGACGATCTCGTATCCAAGGTACTCACGGAGGAGAAGTAATGCCGTACCTCTTGCAGACGAGTGCGCCCATCCAGGAGGCTCTTGAGCGGATGAAGCGCGCTCGTCTTGTTCCCTTTGATGTACCGGGACATAAGCGCGGGCGCGGGAACCCAGAGCTTGCAGCATTCCTCGGTTCCCCCTGTCTCGATGTCGACGTGAACTCCATGAAGATGCTCGACAATCTCTGTCATCCAGTCTCAGTGATTCGGGATGCGGAGATTTTGGCAGCAGAGGCGTTTCGCGCTGCGCACGCATTCTTTATGGTGAGCGGTACAACCGGCTCGGTACAGGCGATGGTGCTCTCGGCGGTGGGGCGCGGTGATAAGATCATCATGCCGCGCAATGTCCATCGGAGCGCAATCAACGCCCTCATTCTCTGCGGTGCGATTCCGATCTATGTGAATCCCGGGATCGACGATATCCTCGGCATTGCACTCGGAATGCGAGTGGAGGATGTCGCCGCAGCAATTGCGCGTCATCCGGATGCAAAGGCGGTCTTTGTCAACAATCCGACGTATTATGGAATCTGCTCCGATCTTCGTGCGATTACAGAACTCGCACACGTGCATAGCATGAAAGTGCTTGTGGACGAGGCACACGGAACACATCTGTATTTCAGTGACCGTCTGCCCATTGCGGCGATGGATGCGGGCGCAGACATGGCGGCAATCAGTATGCATAAATCCGGCGGCTCGCTGACGCAGAGTTCCCTTTTGCTATGCTCAGACACTATGCCTCTCGGCTATGTGCACCAGATCATCAATATTACACAAACAACAAGTGCGTCTTATCTGCTCCTTGCAAGCCTCGACATCAGTCGACGGAATCTTGCCCTGCGTGGGCGGGAGGTCATCGACAAAATTATCGACCTTGTTGCCTATGCGCGCGACGAAATCAATACGATTGGCGACTACTATGCCTATGGGCGTGAGCTGATCGACGGTGCCGCAGTTTTTGACTTCGACACGACAAAGCTGTCCATTTTCACGCGTCCGACAGGTCTTGCCGGCATTGAGGTCTACGACATCCTGCGCGATGACTATGATATCCAGACGGAGTTTGGAGATATTGCGAACCTGCTCGCCTATGTGTCGGTCGGGGATCGTCCGAAGGACATCGAACGCCTTGTCGCGGCACTCGCGGAGATTCGGCGCAACTACCGCAAGGATCCATCCAAGACGTTAAAGATGGAGTACATCGACCCCGTCGTCGTCTGTGGGCCACAGGATGCGTTCTATGCAGAGAAAGAGTCCCTTCCGATTGCAAAGTCCTGCGGACGCATATGCAGTGAATTTGTCATGTGCTACCCGCCCGGCATTCCCATTCTTGCGCCGGGAGAACAGATCACGGAGGAGATTCTGACCTACATTCGCTATGCAAAGAAAAAGGGCTGCCAGATCACGGGTCCAGAAGATATGAGCATACAGTATCTCAATGTGATGACGGAGAGATAGATATGGAATTTTGGTACACAGAACAACATACGCCCGATGTGCGCTTTTCGATTCGCGTGAATCGTCAGCTTTACAGCGGACAGAGCGAGTTTCAGCGCATCGATGTGTTCGAGTCGCCCGAGTTTGGGCGATTTTTGACGCTCGACGGCTATATGATGCTGACGGAGAAGGATGAGTTCATCTATCACGAGATGATTACGCACGTTCCCATGTGCGTACATCCGGAGGCAGAGAACATCCTCGTGATTGGCGGCGGCGATGGGGGAACCGTGCGTGAACTTCTGCGCTATCCTTCCATACGCCATATCGACCTCGTGGAAATCGATGAGATGGTGGTCGATGTCTGCCGTGAATACCTGCCATCGACTGCATCATGTCTCTCGGATGAGCGCGTTCACATCCACTACGAGGACGGACTGCGTTTCGTGCGCAAACCCATCGATACATACGACCTCATTATTGTGGACTCGACGGATCCATTCGGACCGGGGGAGGGCCTTTTCACGAAGGAGTTCTATGGAAACTGCTTCAAGGCACTCAAAGAGGACGGCATCATGATCAATCAGCATGAGAGCCCGTTTTACGAGCAGGATGCCTATGCAATGCAGCGTATGCACCAGCGCATTGTCCACTCATTTCCATTCAGCCGTGTCTACCAAGTACATATACCGACCTATCCATCGGGACATTGGCTCTTCGGATTCTCGTCCAAGAACCGTCGGCCTGTCGAGGGCGTGGACTTTGCACGTTGGAAGTCGCTCAGCATAAAGACACGCTATTACAACACACAGCTGCACGCAGCTGCATTTGCCTTGCCGAACTATGTGGAGGAGATACTCGAAGATGTGGAACCGCAACATTGAAACGTTTCTCGGATGTGACGGGACGTATGAGGACAGCCATATCGTGATCTTCGGCGCACCGTTTGACTCGACGACATCCTATCGCCCTGGAACACGCTTTGCTGCGCGTACCATGCGGGCAGAGTCCTACGGACTGGAGACGTACAGCCCCTATCAGGATCTTGATCTTGAGGATGCACACGCATTTGACGGCGGCGATTTGGAGCTCCCATTCGGAGATACAAAGCGTGCGCTGGATATGATCCATACATTTACGAAGAATATTTTGACAGACGGACGGCTGCCATTTCTGATTGGCGGCGAACATCTTGTGAGCCTGCCCGCGATCAAGGCGGCGGCGGAAAAACACCCCGATCTTGTCGTGATTCATTTCGACGCGCATACGGATCTCAGAGACGAATATCTCGGCAATCACCTCTCCCATGCGACGGTTATCCGCCGTGTTTGGGATTTCCTCGGCGACGGACGCATTCATCAGTTCGGCATTCGCAGCGGTGAGCGTGCGGAGTGGCAGTGGGCACGCGAGGGTCATACGAATCTTCGCCCTTTTACATTTGCAGGGCTCTCCGAAGCAATCGCAGAGGTCAAGGATCGTCCCGTATATCTCACCATAGACCTCGATGTGCTCGACCCATCGGCATTTCCGGGGACGGGAACCCCCGAGGCGGGCGGTGTGACCTTTGTCGAACTCATGAAGGCAGCCCTTTCCGTGATTCGCGGATGTCATATCGTTGCCTGTGATATGGTCGAACTCTCGCCGCCGCTCGATCCGAGCGGTACATCGACGGCGACGGCACTCAAGCTCCTGCGGGAGATGATCCTTGCACTTGAGGCAGATTTTATCCGCCCGCAAACAGTATGAGGATTTCGTTTGATACCTGCGGAACGATTTGTTATAATGATTCGGATATGACAAAGAAAGACGGTGGAGGCATGAAGGTAACGGAACAGGATCTCACGACAACGGCGCATCTCTCGCGCCTTACGATTCCTGTAGAGGAAAAAGAAGAAGCACTCAAAACATTGGGGGATTTTCTAACGTATGTGGATAACCTTTCCAATGTCGATACAGAGCATGTGCATCCGACGACGTATGCACTGCCCATCGAGAATGTCTTCCGTGCCGACGAGGTGCGCCCGTCCCTTTCCAATGAGGCGGCACTCTCGAATGCCCCTCTTGCAGAGGACGGCTATTTCAAAGTACCGAAAGTACTCGAAGGGTAAGGAGGGGCTGTTTTGAGTCTATATGAAAAACCGGCGCATATCCTGCATGATATGCTTACGCGCAAGGAGATTAGCGCACGCGAACTGACCGAAAACGTACTTTCGCGCATGGACGCAGTCGAAAACGAAGTCGGCGCGTATCTTTTGGAAAACCGCGAGGATGCACTTGCTGTGTCAGACCGCGTGGACGCGAAGATCGCAGCGGGGGAGGAGATTCCTTTCCTCGCGGGCATTCCGGGCGCAATTAAGGATAATATCTGTACGAAGGGCGTGCGCACGACAGCAGGATCAAAGATTTTGGAGAGCTTTGTTCCGCCCTATGATGCAACGGTTATGACAAAACTGCATGATGCGGACGCTGTCATCCTTGGCAAGGCAAACCTCGACGAGTTTGCAATGGGCGGCTCGACGGAGAACTCTGCCTATCACCCGACCTATAATCCGTGGGACACGGAGCGAGTCCCCGGCGGATCGTCGGGCGGCAGTGCGGCGGCGGTTGCATCGGGGACGGCGATCTGGGCGCTTGGCAGCGATACGGGCGGCTCGATTCGTCAGCCCGCATCGTTCTGCGGCATTGTCGGTCTGAAGCCGACCTATGGGCGCGTCTCCCGCTACGGACTTATGGCGTATGCTTCCTCCCTTGATCAGATCGGTCCCCTCACACGCGATGTCACGGATGCCGCACATCTCATGAATGTCATTGCAGGGCACGATGTCATGGACTCGACGGCAAGCAGGGCAGATGTTCCGGACTATACGAAGGCATTGCAGAATGACGTAAAGGGACTCAAGATCGGTCTGCCCAAAGAATACTTCATCTCGGGAATGGACAGCGATGTCGAAGCCTCTGTCCGCAAGGCGATTGCGGATGTTGAAGCGATGGGAGCGGAAGTGCGCGAGATTTCACTCCCGCACACGGACTATGCCGTCTCGACCTACTATCTGATTGCACCCGCAGAGGCGGCGACCAACCTCGAGCGTTATGATGGTGTCAGCTACGGTGTACGCGTCGATGGGGAAGATCTCGTCGACATGATGACGCGCACGCGCACGGAAAAATTCGGTGCGGAGGTCAAACGCCGCATCCTTATCGGCAACTATGCTCTTTCTGCGGGCTACTACGATGCATACTATCTCAAGGCACTCAAGGTGCGGACGCTCATTCAGCAGGACTTCATGCGTGCCTTTGAGGAGGTCGATGTCATCATGACACCGACCGCACCGACCCCCGCCTATAAGATTGGTGAGATGACGAGCCCCCTGCAGATGTACCTGCAGGATATCTCGACCGTGCCTCTCAACCTTGCGGGGCTGCCCGGTATCTCCGTTCCCTGTGGCTTTACCGCAGCGGGACTTCCCATCGGACTGCAGATCATCGGACGTCCGCTCGCGGAGGAGACGATCCTGCGTGCGGCATATGCCTATGAGCAGACACATGATTTCCATACAAAAATGGCACCGATTGGAGGAAAGGCATGAAATACGAAACCGTCATCGGTCTTGAGATTCACTGTGAACTTAAGACAAAGACCAAGATTTTCTGCGGCTGTGCGACGGGCTTCGGCGCAGATCAGAATACGCATGTCTGTCCCGTCTGCCTTGGGCTTCCCGGTGTCCTGCCCGTCGTCAATCGTCAGGTCGTAAACTACGCCATCAAGGCAGGGCTTGCAACCAACTGTGAAATCAACGGGTACAGCAAGTTCGACCGCAAGAACTATTACTATCCCGACCTTCCGAAGAACTTCCAGACCTCACAGTTCGACCTCCCGATTGCTGAGCACGGCTGGGTGGATATTGACACGGAGGCGGGCAAGAAACGCATCCGTCTGACCCGCATCCACATGGAGGAGGATGCAGGGAAGCTCGTGCACTCCGGCACGACGATCAAGGATTCCTCCTCGTCCAACGTGGATTACAACCGTACGGGCGTGCCCCTGCTTGAAATCGTCTCCGAGCCGGATATGTCCTCGGCGGAAGAAGCGCGTGCCTACATGGAGAAGATCAAGACGATCATGGAGTACATCGATGTCTCCAACTGCCGCATGGAGGAGGGGAATCTCCGCGCAGACATCAACGTTTCTCTGCGTCCCGTCGGCTCGGACAAACTGGGCACACGCACGGAGATGAAGAACATCAACTCCTTCAAGGCACTTGAGGATGCCATCAACTACGAAATCGAGCGTCAGACCGAGGTGCTCGAGGACGGCGGTCATATCATTCAGGAAACGCGCACATGGGATCCAGAGCGCGGCATCACCCTCTCCATGCGCAGCAAGGAGGAGGCACATGACTACCGCTATATGCCGGAGCCTGACCTGCCGCCGATTGTGACGAGCGCGGAGGAGATCGAGGCGATCCGCAAGGAGCTTCCCGAGTTGCCAGACGCTCGCCGTGCTCGTCTGATGGATGAAGCGGGGCTTTCCGCTTACGATGCGGGCATCATTACAAGCTCACGTGCGATGGCGGAATACTACGATGCCATTACGGCGACGGGCGCGGACGCGAAACTCGCGGCAAACTGGCTGATGGGCGATCTCGCAAAGAACCTCAATGCAGAGGGCAAGACGATCGAGGATTCACCCGTTGATGCAAAGCGTCTCGGTGAGATGATCCTGCTCATCTCGAAGGGCACGATTTCCTCGAAGATCGGCAAAACCGTATTCAAGGAGATGTGGATATCGCCCAATGCACCGGAAAAGATCGTTGCGGACAAGGGGCTTGTCCAGATCACCGACACAAAGGAGATCGAGGATATTGTCGATCAGGTCATCGCAGCGAACACAAAAGCCGTTGAGGACTATAAGGGCGGCAATAAGAAGGCAATCGGTGCACTTGTCGGACAGGTGATGAAGCAGTCCAAGGGTAAGGCGAACCCACAGATGGTCAACGAACTCTTGGCAAAAAAACTCGGCTGAGACAAACAGCCTTTTCCGAAAGGGAAAGGCTGTTTTTGTCAAAGGGGGCATTTCCATGAACTATAAAGCCGCTGTATTTGATTTGGACGGAACACTTGTCAACTCACTGGACGATCTGGCGGACAGTGCCAACGCCACTCTTCGCGCACACAGCTTTCCCGTGCATGAGGTGGAGGCGTATCGCTATTTTGTCGGAGACGGCACACGAAAGCTGATGGAACGCATTCTCCCGCAGGAGAACGCTGCGGATACGATCTTTGTGGAGCAATTTATGTCTGAGTACAAGGACTGCTACGCGCGAAATCTGCTCCAAAAGACGAAGCCATACGACGGCATTATGGAGATGCTTGAGGAACTACGACGACGCGGTATTCCGATGGCAGTTTGCACGAACAAACATCAGTCTGCGGCAGAGATGATTGTGAAGACGCTTTTCCCGCACGGTATTTTTCAGGAAATCATCGGCGATCAGGAAGGACTGCCGCGTAAGCCCGACCCGCAAAAGGTGCTTCACATCATGAGAAATTTTGGGGTTACGGGAGAGCAGACCGCATATTTTGGCGATACAGACGTGGATATGGACACAGCACGCAATGCACGAGCGTTTGCGGTCGGCGTTCTCTGGGGATTCCGACCAGAGGAGGAACTCGTGGCACATGGGGCAGATATTCTCTTGACACACCCGATGGAACTATTTGAAAAGGTGACGTTTGCAGAGCGATGAAACATAGAAAAGCGATAAAGCAAGCCGCGCAGACGATTCCCGTCTGCAAAGGGCGAACCTATGAACTTCAAATTGACCGCCTCGGGACAAGCGGGGAGGGAGTCGGACGCTATGACAACTTTACTGTCTTTGTCCCGAATGCGCTCCCAGGCGAGACTGTCTCCGTCATCATAGAAGAAGTAAAGAACAGCTATGCACGCGGACGCATCAAGCAGATCCTGCATGAGAGTGTCGATCGCGTTGCCCCCCTCTGTGAACTCTACGAGGAATGCGGCGGCTGTCAGCTCCAACACCTCTCCTATGAGGCTCAGCTGCGTACAAAACGTGCACAGGTCACAGACGCACTGATCCATATCGGTAAGCTTCCGCAAATTCCCGTGATGGAAACGCTGCGTGCAGAAGAACCGTGGAACTATCGGAACAAGATGCAGTTTCCAATTGGACGAAATAGCGGAAAGATCGTGATTGGCTGCTTTGCACAGGGCAGTCACAGGATTATCAATACGGAAAACTGCCACATCCAGCGTGCGGAGAACAACGACCTTGCAAATGCTGCACGCGAGATTGCAGAGCAGCTTCACATTCCGGTCTATAACGAGGACACCCACAAGGGCGTTCTGCGCCACATTGTCGGGCGCGTCGGACGCAGCAACGATCTCATGGCGATCATTGTCACTGCAACAAAGCAGCTCCCACGCGCAAAGGACTTTGTTCGCATGATGCGCGAGCGTCTGCCAAACCTCGTCAGTGTCCATCAGAATATCCAGACCTATCGCAACAACGTCATCATGGGGCGCGACACACAGCTGCTCTGGGGACGACCGACGATTATCGATTCTTTGGGGCGGCTGAACTTCCACATCTCCCCGCGCTCCTTCTTTCAGGTCAATACAAGACAGGCAGAACGCCTTTACGAGCAGGCACTCGCCTATGCCGACCTGCATGGGACAGAGACTGTCATCGACGCCTATTGCGGCACAGGAACAATTACGCTGTTTCTTGCTCAAAAAGCGCGAAAGATCTACGGCATCGAAATCGTACAGCCCGCCATCCTCGATGCACGAAAAAATGCACGCGACAACAATGTAAAGAATGCCGAGTTCATCGTTGGCGATGCGACCGCCGTCATGCCTGCACTCTACAAGCAGGGGATTCGCCCCGATGTCGTCGTCGTCGATCCGCCGCGTGTCGGCTGCACCGAAACCGTCCTTCGCACCTTCGCAAATATGAAGCCGCAGCGCATTGTCTACGTCTCCTGCAACCCTGCAACACTAGCACGCGACCTCGCCATCCTGAAAGAACTCGGTTATCTTGCGCAGGAAGTTCAGCCGGTGGATCTCTTTCCACAGACTTCGCACGTTGAGAACGTTTGCCTGCTGAGAAAACAAAAATAAATGAAAGGGACAAATCATGGATACATTTCGACCAAGATATCAGGTTCCATTCGACGAATATGAGCCTGCTCTTATTGAATGGGATGCAGACGAAGAGATTATCCATATACCTAATGATTTGTTTGAGGAGAGTATGGATTATGATGATCAAGATGACCAGCATCTGCATCGCCGCGAGAATTTTGTAGATTACGATATTATCTTAGATAATCACATATTAAAGGGACAACACGGAAGCCTGTTGACAGCTGCAGCAGGGGGGCTTGCCTTTGGCACGGTTGGAGCGATTGCTGGGTATTGGATGGGAGCAAAGCCGGATAAAAAGCTGTGTTCACGTATGAGCTTAGTACTCTTCTTTACCGATGGAAAACGGGTAGAACGTATTGATCTTATTCAACCCACTGCTCCTGTAGAATATAACTCCTTTCAGTATGACCAAAAGTTTGATAATCTAAAAGAATGTATTTGTGCTTTAGAAGCATTTAAGCTGGCAAATTCCGGTAGAGAGGATGTATCACAGTCCGAAATAAATGATATAGCAGCAGATGTTATATACAAACTAAATAATCTCATCATGGGCGAATATGATACGTAGAAAGGTCATAATGGAAAATAACAACATTATCGACATCCCAAGCCTCCAGTGGTACCCGGGTCATATGCGGAAGGCAGAGCGGCTGGTCAAGGAGAATCTGAAGCTGGTAGATGTAGTTGTCGAACTGCTGGACGCACGGATTCCGCTGAGCTCTGCGAATCCTGTGCTGCGCGAAATTGTCGGTGATAAGCCGCGCCTTATCGTGCTCAACAAGGCGGATCTTGCGGATGAGGCGGCGACACGTGCATGGGTGAAATACTTCGCTGCAGGAGGGATCGCGACGGTTCCAGTGGATGCGGTCAAAGGACGCGGTGTCAAGGAACTCGTACAGGCAATCACAAAATGTGCGAAGCCGAAAACGGACAAGCTCGTTCAGCATGGGGCGAAGGCGCGTGCTGCACGCTGCATGATTCTCGGCATTCCGAATGTCGGAAAGTCCTCGCTTATCAACCGTCTGTCGGGTGGGGCAAAGACGAAGGTGGAGAATCGTCCCGGCGTCACACGCGCAAAGCAGTGGATTCGTCTTGGTGCACAGCTTGAACTTCTTGATATGCCGGGGATTCTCTGGCCGAAGTTCGAGGATCAGCAGGCTGCACTTCACCTTGCCTTCACGGGGGCAATCAACGACAATGTCTACGATGTGGCGAGCGTTGTCCTCCTGCTTCTAGATACGCTTCGCATATCATATCCATCCGCTCTCATAGAACGCTATCGACTGGAGGGGGAGCTTCCAAGCGGCGTAGAGCTGCTTGAGGAAATCGGACGCAAACGCGGCTGTCTGCGTGCGGGCGGCAAGATCGACTACGAGAAGGCGGAGCAGATTGTGCTGACGGACTTTCGCAGCGGACGGTTGGGATATGTAACGTTGGATGAATTGCCAACCATTCCTTGACAGCATATGTGGTGAAGGAAATATTGAAAATGACGATAAAAGAGATAGAGAGTATCTTTTTGCAGGGCTCTGTAACGGAAGATTTTATCGAAGCCTGTCGAAGTGACTCACGCAAGTCGATGCAGACAATCCTCCGCCGCTATGAACGCATACAGAACGAACGCGCACGTCTGAGCACGATGTATGTGTATGAACGCGCCGCCATAGCGGCGGGACATGCTTTTGTTGCAGGTGTGGATGAGGCTGGGCGTGGTCCTCTGGCAGGCCCCGTTGCTGTCGCTGCTGTCATTCTGCCGCAAGAGTGTTACCTGGCGCGTCTCAACGATTCCAAGAAGCTCTCGCATACTGTACGCGAGGAGCTTTTCACACAGGTTACGGAGCAGGCAATTTCGTATCATATTTCGCTGATTGATGTGGAAACAATAGATCGAATTAATATTCTGCAGGCAACACGCATGGGAATGTATGAGGCAATTGCATCACTTTCCCCTGTGCCGCAGGAGGTTCTGATCGACGCCGTCGAACTCCCGAATCTTTCCATCCCATCACAGTCCATTATCAAGGGCGATGCGAAGTCCGCATCAATTGCGGCTGCCTCCATCTTGGCAAAGGTAACGCGCGATCGCTTGATGGAAGCATACGATGAAAGATATCCAAACTATGGTTTTGCAAAACACAAAGGGTATGGAACACGTGAACATATTGAAGCAATTCAGAGATACGGTATATGTTCTCTGCATCGCAAATCGTTTGAACCCATACGATCTATGTTAAATATAATGTAACAGAAAAGGCAGTGAATATCGTGTCGATGGAAGCAAATACAACAACCGCATCTGCGGCAATTCCCTCTACACCGCGGATTACACCGGGGCGCACAACAGAAGGAGTTCAGAGCCGCGGAGATCAGGGGAATTCGTCTGCCGCATTCAGTCAGAGAACAAATGTCACGATTGATACCGCCATCGACCATATGGCAGATATTCTCTCAAAGGTCAGCGGACGTCAGCAAACAAATGTTCAACAAATGCCGCAGGAGCTCAAAGAAGTCATTCAGAATATGATACGGCAGTCCTTCTCCATTGAGACTACGCTTGGACAGGGACTAGGAAGCACCGCTGCCAGTCAGCGTTTTTCGACCGATCAGTTGACGACGCTGGCACGTATGTTGAATCAGTTGGGCTCAATGGCAGAGACAGAAGGCAGTATCCCGCGGGTCAGTGACGATCTAGCAGCACTTTTGACTGGTCTCAAAACAGCACTTACCAAAGAATACGGCGGTACGTTTGAGCCGATTATGCTGACAAAGGCCGCCTTTCAGCTGCTTGACACAGGGAATGCCGAACTTTTGCCGAAAGAGCTGCAGGAATTTCTAACCCAACTGAATGTGGCTTCGGGTTCACCGAGTGGTACGACTTCGTCATCGCTGACCTTTTTGAATCAGTTGGTTCAGCTTCTGATGCCGCGCGGTACGGAAAACAACACCCAACAGATGCCTGCAAATGGAAATATCTCTAATGCAGAAACATCGTCAACATCGCAAAATTCAATGGGTGGATCGTCTGTCCTTGCACACAATACAGGTGCAACGATGTCAGAGGACGTGCCGCCGGAACAACAAATGCCTCGTCAACAGACGAGTATGCCGGGAACAGACGCAGTGGCAAAAGAAAATCCTTCTGGTACACCTCGACAAACAGGGAGTGTATCGCAGGAAATCGTTGGAAAAATGTCAGAGCCTCCTGCTCAGGGGCAACCCTCCTCATCCGCAGAACCGGACAGTACACAGAAGTCCATGACGAACAAGCCTTCTCAGATGGGGACAAACTCCATGGAACGGGGGCAAAATTCTGCACCCCCAACTGGGAATACACAAAATGCTCTGTCTGGTAAAGAGTCTCAGTCAATCGTGGAAAACAAGTCTGCGTTGGAATCGAATGTACGCCCCGCTGGAAGTCCTGAGGCGCAGAGCCAATCTGCAAAATCCAATATGCAGGCGGGGCATGACACGGAACTTGCAAATACTGCAAAAACGTCGGCACAGAATGTTGCACAGGTCAGATCTCCTGAGATGCAGAACACGATTCCACGATTTGTTACGCAGACGATGGAGAATACACCGCAGACAATGAATGTTTTGCGAAATCTTGCACAGGCTCTTTTACAGAACGAGAATCTCAGCCAACGTGAGGTGCTTCTGCTGCAAAATTTTGTGAACGGGCGTGGTCAGACGATGAGCGAGGGAGATGCCAAACAACTGCAGCAGCTTATCCAACTAACCCAGCAAAATATTCCAGGAACGGTGCGTCAGGCAGCACTTGAACAGCAGCTGCCGGATCTCCCGCGCCTCTGGGCGTTCATGCAGATGGCGGACATTGTAAAGACGCGCAGGATGACAGCAGAGCAGTATAAACGTGCGGGCAGAGATGTTGCTGCACTTGCCCTCACTATGCGAAACGCGCTGGAGGGGGAGAACGCTACACCACAGCCGGGACAACGTTCCATGAACTTTGTTATGCCGCTCTTTATGGGAGCTTCTGAATATCCTGCCTACATTCACGTCTATGATGAATCACACACAGATGAGGAAACGGATCGTCTTAAGAAAGAAACATGGCTTCGTATCTGTGTACTCACGGATAACATTGGTACCGTTGAACTCATCAACCGGATCTATGAAGAAAATCACGTCGATATGCGGCTCTATTTTTCGGATGCCGACGCGGCGTGGGAATTTCGTAATGCGCTCGACAGTATACGTGAGTCGGCAGACGGCACAGCGCTCATCATTGAGGGCATCCAAATCGGTGCCATCGGCGAGCGGCGGTTCTTTACGAATTGATGTCGGCAGACCTCTGTGTTCTTGTCTGATGAAGAAAGAACCGGAATTGCATAATATGGACAAAATATATCAGTTGCAAGGATGGGTGAGATATGGCAGAACAGTGGGATAATGATACTTCACCTGTCGAAGATATACCTGTAGAACAGGAGCAGCGTGCTGTTGCAATCAAATACGATGTCAAGAATGACCGTGCCCCGCGCATTACGGCAAAAGGACGTTCACTTGTTGCTGATCGCATTTTAGCAGAGGCGAAAAAAAACGGCATTCCTGTCTACCAAAACAAATCCCTTGTCAATATGCTGATGGCTCTGGAGATTGACCGTGAGATTCCGCCGGAACTCTATCGCACAATCGCGGAGGTCCTTGCCCACGTCTACCGGATTGATCGCCATGCGGGTGAACGGAGACCACGCACATGAGCAACAAGGCACTTGGCAATCAGGGTGAAACCTATGCTGCAGAGTATTTGCGTCGGCAGGGCTGCCGCATTCTTACACGCAATTATCGGACGAAGATCGGAGAAATCGACATTGTTGCAGACGATCATGGAACACTGGTCTTTATCGAGGTGAAAACACGGCGCGGCATGCACTATGGGACACCTGCCGAGGCGGTGCATTACCGAAAGCAGCAAAAGATTGTCCAGACGGCACACTGGTACTTGCGTGAACAAAACAAAGAAAATGCTCACTGTCGTTTCGATGTACTCGAAATCTATGCTTTTGGCGATCTATGGCAGGTGAATCAGATAAAAAACGCCTTTGAGGCATAGTCACCATTTAGATAGGATTTTATGATGTCGGCGTATTCTAATGGAACACGTCAACGTCTTTTTATTTTTGCAAAAATTGAATCATATCTATGAGTATGGTATAATGGATGGCAAAGTATGCGGCATGTGGAAGCCGCGATAGGGAGGTATCATCTTGAACGTTGCAAAGCCGATCTATGTCATCGGACACCGCAATCCGGATACGGATTCCATCTGCTCTGCGGTCGGATATGCACATCTGAAACAGGCACTGGGTGTCAATGCCGTCGCGGCACGTGCCGGTAAGGTGAATAAGGAGACAAAGTTTGCCCTGGAGTATTTCCATGTAGAACAGCCTCTTCTCATTCCGGATCTCTATCCGCGCGTAAAGGATATTGCGATGGACTGCAAGATCGTTGTTCGTCAACACGACACCTTGCGCAATCTTGGCGAGGTTCTGCGCGAAAACGATCTGCGCTCGATTCCCGTGACAGACAGCAAGGGAATCCTTGTCGGCATTGTCTCGGTCAGTGATTTGGCAAAACGCTATTTTCAAGAACTTGGTATGACGAACCTCTCCGATATGCGTGTGCGATATCGCGATATCATACGTGCAACGGACAGCAATGTCCTCGTGGCGGGAGAAGAGGGCGAGACCATCAAGGGACAGATTCGCATTGCAGCCGGCAGTGTGGAGACCATTCACAAACTCATCAAGGAGAATGACATCGTACTTGTTGG
Organism: Selenomonas sp. oral taxon 920; assembly: GCF_001717585.1. Classification (NCBI taxonomy): domain Bacteria; kingdom Bacillati; phylum Bacillota; class Negativicutes; order Selenomonadales; family Selenomonadaceae; genus Selenomonas; species Selenomonas sp. oral taxon 920. The sequence goes on along the minus strand of NZ_CP017042.1, from coordinate 1,206,588 downwards.
TGACCGACGTACAGAGACAATTCTCTCCTGCATCCGGCAGGGAATTGCCTGTCTGATTGTGACGGGCGATGGCAGGATTCCCGCCGAAGCACTTGAGGAGGCAGAGACGCGCGGAATCTTTGTATTGTCCACCCCCTATGATACCTACACGGTGGCACGGCTCATCAATCAGTGCGTTCCGGTGCGACGGATTATGCATGACAATCCCGTCTGCTTCAAGCCGCTTGATCTCCTCTCGGACATCAAAGGCACGATGGAGGAGACGAATTTCCGTAACTATCCAGTTCTTGAGAACGGGCGCATTGTCGGACTTGTGAGCCGTGACCGTCTCGTTGTCTCAGAGCCGGCGCAGGTCATTCTCGTGGATCACAACGAGCGAAACCAGGCTGTTGAAGGCATTGAGGAAGCAAAGATCATCGAGATCATTGATCATCATCGCTTTGGTGGAATCAGCACGAGTGAGCCGATCTACACACACGCGGAGCCGGTTGGCTGCACGGCGACAATTGTGTCCAATATGCATTGGCAAAATGACATCGACATTCCGCCGTCGATTGCGGGACTCCTGCTCTCGGCGATCATCTCAGATACGGTACTCTTCAAATCTCCAACCTGTACACCAAAGGATAAGGCGACAGCAGAGCGTCTGGCGGATATTGCAAACGTCGACCTCAACACCTATGGTCTTGAAATGCTCAAGGCGGGATCGAGCATCGGCAATATGTCACCGATGGAGATTGTCCGCAACGACCTCAAGGAGTTCACAATCGGGGCATACCGTGTCATCGTCAGCCAGACCTCTGTCATGGATACGAAGGAAATCATGGCAAAGGAGGACGAACTGCTCGCCGCGATGAAGACCATCTGTGATACAGAGGGCTTTGATCTGAGCCTCGTCATGATTACAGACATCCTTGAGGAGGCAACCTATCTTCTCTTCACGGGATCGCCGCGTACACTGATCGGCGAGGCATTCCGCAAGGACACGAGCGGTACGCATCTCTATCTGCCTGGAGTCATGTCACGCAAGAAACAGATCATCCCGCCGCTCTCAGAGGCGGTCAAGCGAATTAAAACGTAACGTATTATTTGACGGCAGGGGCGGAGTTGGCCATTGTGGCGGCCCCGCCTTTCTTATTTGAAAAAAGGGAGTTTTCATGGATTTGTTTCAGGGGCTGAACGAGCCGCAGCAAAGAGCCGTAGCCTGTCTTGAGGGACCTCTTCTTATTGTGGCAGGAGCGGGGTCCGGCAAGACACGCGTGCTGACCTTCCGTATTGCAAATCTTTTGGAGCACGGGGTTCCGCCGTACCGCATTCTTGCCATTACCTTTACAAATAAGGCAGCACGTGAAATGCGTGATCGTGTAGATACGTTGATCGGTGATTCCGCACATGACGTATGGCTCAGTACATTTCACTCCTTCTGCGCTCGCTTCCTTCGTACAGAGATTGAACAACTTGGTACTTATGCAAAGAATTTCATCATCTATGATGCCTCGGACACGAAGAGCCTCATTCGCGAGTGCCTCAAAGAGCTGAATATTGACGAGAAACACACGGCACCAGGTGCCGTACAGTCGCACATTTCGGACGCAAAGAACCGTCTGCTCGATGTCAAGGAATTCACGGCACAGGCGACAGACTTCTTTACGGAGCAGGTGGCGAAGATCTATGAGCTCTACCAGTCAAAACTGCGTGCAAACAATGCACTCGATTTCGATGACCTTTTGATGCTGACGGTGGAGCTGCTCTCGAACAACGCGGAGATCCGCGAAAAGTACCAAAAAAAATTCCAGTACATCCTCGTGGACGAATATCAGGACACGAACGGTGCACAGTACGCGATCACGAAGCTGCTTGCCGCAGGACATCGCAATATCTGCGTCGTCGGTGACGCGGATCAATCCATCTACGGCTGGCGCGGTGCGGATATGCGAAATATCCTGAACTTTGAGCGTGACTATCCCGAGGCGACTGTAATCCTGCTTGAGCAAAACTACCGCTCAACGAAGAATATCCTTGCTGCGGCAAATGCTGTGATCGAAAACAATCTGACCCGCAAGAAAAAAGATCTCTGGACGGACAATCCAACGGGCGATCCCATCACAATCTATGAGGCTGGAACGGAGAAGAACGAGGCTTCCTATATCGTACGTGAGGTAGAACGTCTGCACACAATGTTCCATGTAAAGTATGGTGATATTGCCGTACTTTACCGTATGAATGCACAGTCTCGCAATATCGAGGAGGCATTCTATGCAACAGGCATTCCATACGCAATGGTTGGCTCAGTACGATTCTATGATCGCCGTGAGATCAGGGACATCATCGCCTATCTGCGTGTGATCTACAATCCGCGCGATACGCTGAGCCTCCTGCGCATCATCAACGTACCCAAGCGTGGACTCGGTCAGACCACCCTCGGCCGTATGATGGAGAAGGCGTCCGAATATCGTATCTCACTCTTTGAGCTGATCACGGACGCGCAGCTGCTCAGTACGATCCCAAAACTCTCTGCAAAGGTAAAGCTCGAACTCGAGGATTTTGCTGCACTGATCTTCACCTTCATGGGACAGCTTGGTACACGCCACCTTCACGAGATCGTCGAGGATATCATTGAGGAGTCCGGCTATGCTGCAGCTCTGGAGGAGGATCCCAAGGAGGATAACCGCGATCGTCTCGAGAACCTGCGTGAGTTCATCAGTGTTGCAAAGAACTTTGAAGATGGTGCACCAGAGGGAGAGAGCGGACTTGAGGACTTCCTCGCCCAGATTTCACTCATCTCCGATGTAGATGCGACAGATCAGTCGGACGGCAGTGTTACTCTCATGACATTCCATGCGGCAAAGGGGTTGGAGTTTCCAACCGTGTTCATGACAGGCATGGAGGAAGGCCTGTTTCCGCATTCGCGTACACTGCTTGACGACACAGAGATCGAAGAGGAACGACGCACCTGCTACGTTGGTATCACACGAGCCGAGCGACGCCTCTACCTCACTTATGCGCGTCAACGCACCATTTATGGGCGAACAGAGATGTCGCGACCGTCACGCTTCCTTGCCGAGATCCCGGAGGATTTGATTGAGCGCAAGGAAGCAGACTTTTTTTCGGATGTGGAACGCGGGCGTTCCGATGTTTGGGGACGCCGTTCATCGGGGGGACGACGTCCCTATCCGACTCCTTCGCCGCAGCATACAGCAGAGGATGGCAGTGTCATCCGCCCCGATGCTGCCGCAAAGTTCACGGCGGGGGATGCCGTGCGTCACAGCAAGTGGGGAGACGGACGTATCGTTGCCATCAGCGGTGAGGGAGAGGATGCAGAGCTCACGATTGCATTCCCGGGGGAAGGAATCAAGAAGTTTGTGCAGAAATATGCACCAATTTTGAAGCTATGAGGGAAATATGAGCGATATCAAGGAAATCAAGAGCGAGCTCACGGAGCTGCGGAAAAAGATCCGCAAGTATTCCAAGCAGTACTATGATGAAAACGCATCCGACATTTCGGATTATGAGTTCGATCTGCTCATGCAGCGGCTCAAGGCAATCGAAGCAGAGTATCCCGAGCTCATCACAAAGAATTCGCCGACGCAGAAGGTGGGCGGCACTGCCCAGCGTGAGGTGGGCGTACTCGTTCCGCATGATGTTCCGATGCTTTCGCTCCAAGACGTATTCACGGAAGAAGAAGTTCGTACATTCGTCACAGGTGTTCTTTCACATTTCCCCACAGCGGAGTTTGTTGTAGAAGAAAAGATCGACGGTTTGTCTCTCGCCCTACGATATGAGAACGGTGTTCTTGCGCGCGCGATTACACGCGGCGACGGAGTCGTGCAGGGGGAGGATGTCACGCTGAACGCACGCGCTATTGACGACGTTGTAGAGACTCTGCATGATTCTATTCCATATTTTGAAGTGCGCGGAGAGGTCTATATGGAACGCGCGGCATTCGCAGAGGTCAACGAACGGCAGGAACTGCTCGGTCTGAAAATGTTTGCAAATCCACGCAACTGTGCCGCAGGAACACTGCGTCAGCTGGATGCACGCGTGACAAAGGAGCGAAAGCTCTCGATGTTCGTATTCAACTTGCAGCGTGCAGAGGGGCATACCTTTGTCTCACATACCGATGCCTATGATTTTATGCGTGCACAGGGCATCAAGATCATTGCAAACTATAAGGTCTGCCATACAGCAGATGAAGTCTGGAACGCAATTACGTCGATTGGTGTACGACGCGGGGAACTACCCTACGACATTGACGGTGCCGTCGTCAAGGTCAATGACTTCGCGCAGCGTGCGGAGCTCGGCGCAACGGCAAAGGCACCGCGCTGGGCGATTGCCTACAAATATCCGCCCGAGGAAAAGGAGACAATTCTCCGCGATATTGAGCTGTCCGTCGGACGGACGGGGCGCATTACGCCGACGGCAGTGTTCGATCCCGTGCAGCTCTGCGGTACACGCGTCGAGCGAGCGACCCTGCACAACCAGGATTATATCGACAGTCTGGATGTGCGTCTCGGCGATACGATTCTCGTCTACAAATCGGGGGAGATCATCCCACGCGTCAAAGCAGTCGTCAAGGAGAAGCGTCCGCAAAATACGCAGCCCTTCGTGATTGGTGATCGTTGTCCCATCTGCGGCTCCCATGCCGTACGTGAGGCGGATACGGCGGATATGAAGTGTCAGAATCCGGCGTGCCCCGCACAGGTGGAGAACCACATCCTGAACTTTGTCAGCCGCAACGCAATGGATATCAAGGGATTTGGAGAATCAGCGATCATTGCACTGACACGCGCAGGTTATCTGCATGATATTGCGGATATATATTCGTTGCATTTACATCGGGATGAACTCATCTCATCAGGGCTGATTGGACGGGAAAAGAGTGTCGATAACCGCCTTGCTGCCATCGAGGCAAGCAAGGCAAACACACCGGATCGTCTCCTCACGGGACTTGGGATCTCGGGCATCGGACGTGCGGCAGCAGTCTCGCTCATGCAGGCATTCCCGTCCATCGATGCCTTGCAGGAGGCAGCGTGCACAGATCCCGAAAAAATCCGTGCCGTTCCCGACATGGGAGAAATCAGCGTGCTGAAACTCACGGAGTTCTTCACATCGGAAACGGGGAAGGCATTGCTCGACAAATTCCGTGCGGCGGGCGTGAACTTTGCGAGTACCCCGATGGAGCACGCAGGTACGGCACTGGACGGCAAATCTTTTGTCATTACGGGTACACTTCCGACGCTTTCCCGTGAGGAGTGTGCCGCTCTGATTACGTCTCATGGCGGTACGGTAAAAAGCTCTGTGTCGAAGAAAACCGACTACCTTGTCGCCGGTGAAGCAGCAGGGAGCAAGCTGCAAAAGGCGGAAGATCTCGGCATCCCCATCTTGGACGAGGCATCGCTCAGAGATATGATTACCACAAAATGAAAGGATCAACGATGAAACTCAGCAGATATATCGATTCTTCTCCTCTGAATCCTGCGATGACCTCCGATGAGGTGCGTGCGGCGATTACGGAGGCGGTACGACAGGAGTGCTGTTCGGTCTGTGTCCAGCCGGCTGATATCCCGCTTGCCGTTCAGCTTTGTCAGGGTACCGATACACGTGTGTGTACGGTGCTCGACTTTCCGCACGGGAAAGCCCCCGCCGCAGTCAAGGAACTTGAGGCACGCTATTATATGGAATACGGCGCGGAGGAGCTTGACATGGTGATGAACTATGGGCTTGCCCGCTCCGGGAAATGGGACGAGGTCGAGGCGGAAATACGCGCCGTTGTCAACGCTGCCCATGCGCGTAACGTTCTCGTCAAGGTCATTTTCGAGGCAAGCCAGCTGACATCGGAGGAGATTGCACGGGCAACGGAGGTCAGCATTGCAGCGGGAGCAGACTTCGTCAAGACGGCGACGGGATTCCTCGGCACGGGAGCGACGGAGGAGCAGCTGCGTATCATGCTGGATACGTCGCACGGGCGATGCAAGGTCAAGGCATCCGGCGGCATTCGAGACTATGCTACCGCAAAGAAATTTTTGGACATGGGTGTGCATCGTCTGGGCATCGGCAGTTCGTCTGTCGCAAAAATTCTGGCTGAAGCAGATTCATGAGATGAGGGGATGTCATGCGGTTCATCCATACGGCAGACTGGCATTTGGGAAAACTCTTCGGACAGCGGCATATGACAGAGGATCAGGCGTATGTATTGGAGGAGCTGCTTGCACTGTGCAGGGATCTGCGCCCCGATGCCCTCGTCATTGCCGGTGATGTCTATGACCGCGCCATTCCTCCTCCTGAGGCGGTTGAACTCTTCAACGAAATATTGACACGGCTTGCTGCGCAGGGAATCCGCGTGCTCTTTATTGCCGGAAATCATGACAGTGCTGTGCGCCTTGGCTTTTGCGCACAGCTTCTTCGTGCGTCCGGCATCTATCCGGCAGGTGTTGTGCATGCCAAGGAGCCGCCCGTCGTTCTCTCAGATGAACACGGGGATGTCTATTTCTCGCTCATTCCCTATGGAGATCCCCCACATGTACGCGAGGCATTTGCGCTCGATGAAAACGTATCCTTCGATGGTGCTCTTGCCGTACAGATTGCGGCGGCACGTGCACAGATTCCATCGTCGACGCGCAGTGTGGCAATCGCGCACGCTTTTGTCATCGGCGGTCAGACCTCGGAGTCCGAGCACGCGCTGTCCGTCGGCGGCAGCGATCAGGTCAGCGCGGAGCACTTCACTGCATATTCCTATACGGCACTTGGACACCTCCACGCACCCCAGCGGGCGGGTGCGGAGAACATACGTTACTCCGGCTCATTGCTGAAGTACTCCTTTGATGAAGCGCACCAGAAAAAGGGCATTGAGCTCGTCGAACTCGATGCCGCGGGTGCAGCATCTCACACGTTCTACCCGCTGACACCGCGCCATGATGTACGCATTGTACGCGGCATGATGGATGAGATCATGACGGATACGTTCGATTCGCTTCCGCATGATGACTACATCTGTGTGGAACTGCTCGATACGGATGCGGTGCTCGCCGCACATGAGAAACTGCGGCGAATCTATCCGAATCTCTTTACCATCACACGCCCGAACATCAACGTCAACCGACTTTCCTCCACCGAGCGCAGCTATGAACGCGGGAAATCCGACCTGCATCTCTTTTCCGATTTCTTTGCAGAAGTAACAGCCGTGCAGATGACAGAGACAGAACAGGACGAACTCGTTCGTATCATTGATTCGATGGAGCAGGGGGAGCGTGCAGAATGAGACCTCTGAAACTTCGCTTACAGGCATTCGGCTCCTATGTCGAGGAGCAGGTACTGGACTTCGAGACGGCACTGGCAAACGCGCCGTTCGTTCTCATTCATGGCGCAACGGGGACGGGAAAAACAACCATATTGGATGCAATTGTATTTGCACTGTATGGCGAATCCAGCGGCAACATTCGCGAGGGGGCAACACTGCGTTCCTCCACCGCCCCTCCGGAGCGGGTCACGGAAGTAGAGTATGTCTTTGCGCTCGGTCGCCGTCGCTTTCGTGTCCTGCGCTCCCCTGCATACGAACGCATGTCGCGCGGCAAAATGACACGGCGTGCGGCAACGGGACAGCTCTATCGGCTTCCCGATGAGGGAGAAGATGGAGAGGAGACTCTGCTCGATTCAAATGTGACCGAGGTGTCGAAGCGCATCGGTCAGCTCATCGGCTTTGATGCAGATCAGTTTCGTCAGGTCGTCTTGCTGCCGCAGGGGCAGTTTCAGCGTTTTTTGCTTGCCGAAGTCAAGGACCGCAGTGCCATCATGCAGCGCATTTTTCGCACGGAACGGTATCAGCGACTTGAGGAGGCACTGCTGCAGGAATCCATACGTCTGGAAAATGCGGCAAAAGAGGAACGCGCCCAAATCGATCAGATGCTGCATACAGAAAATCTGAATACGAGCGATGAACTTCGTGCGCGTATTTCCGAGCTGAAAGAAGCGATCGACCGCCATTCCGAAGAACTCAAGAGCTTTGAGGCGCGTCAAAAGGAAGCACGTCGTGCGCGTGAGCTCGGTGCGTCGGCAGAACAAAAATTACAGGAGCTTGCAGCTGCACAGAAACACCTCGCAGAAAAACAGGCGCAGGAAGAGGATGTGCGGGATTTTCGCGTACGTTTGGAGCGTGCACAGCGCGCCCATCCTGTCCTCTATGCGGAACGCGAAGCAATACAGGCAGAGGAGCTAAAAAAGCGTCGGACGGATGTGCTCAATGCGGCAGAGGCTCGTTTTATCGCTGCAAAAACAGCGTTTCAAACAGCGCAGGAAGCACGGAAGGCGGCAGAGGAACAGGAGCCGGAACGCGCGAAGAAGGTACATCGGATGCAGCAGCTTGCGGAATACGCAGAGCGTGCAGCACAGCTCCAAGACTGTCGAAAGGTCGTAGAGGAGCTTCGCTCCTCCAATGCACGCGCCGAAGAGACGGCAAAAAGCAACGCGCACACAATTGAGAATCTGCGTACGGAACAAGCCGAGAATGCGGAGCGCATCGCTGCGCTTGAAAAAATTTTGGCGACACGCGAGGCGTTTCAGCACGAACAAGATCTTCTGAAACGCTGCCAGAATACCGCTGCCCGCATTGCAGAATGGAATGTGCAAATAGCAGAACTGGGCAAGAGGGAAGAATCGGCACAGCAGAAATGGCAGACTGCCGCCGAGACATTGACCGCCGCAAAGACGAAGCTGCGGCAGATGCAGACACTCTATGACCTCGGCAGTGCCGCACGTCTCGCCGAGATGCTTGCGGATGGTGCGCCCTGTCCCGTCTGCGGTGCGCTTTCACACCCGACTCCCGCCATCCACACAGAGGATATCCCATCCGAGCAGGTCTTGGAGGAGTGCACAAAATCCGTCGATCTCGCAGAGAAGGTCGTGCAGGAATCCGCCCGGAAGCTGGAAGATGCCAAAGCGGCTCATGCGAACGCATTGCAGAGCCGCACCCGTGAACAGGAGCTGCTGCACGAGTATCTTGCTGCTGATACATTGGAAGAACTCTCACAGCGCGTTGAGCAGCGCGGGACGGAATTGAAAAACACCGCACGGGAGCATCAGGAACGTGCAGCGCAGTGTACCGCGCAGAAGACGCGCTTGGAAAAATTGCTGACCGATCAACAGAGGCAGGATGCAGAAGCACAGAAAAAACGTGACCTCCTGCGCGTGCGCGAGGGAGAGCAGAGTGCGCTGGAGGCACAACTCCCCGAGGAATACCGTGACCGCGCGCTCCTTGATGCACACATTTCTCGTCTGAAAGAGGAAGTGGAGCGGGAGAAAAAAGCATATGCGGACGCACTTCAAAGAGCAAACGAGACATCCGCAGAATATGCACGCGCGGAAAATGGAAAGAGTACCGCTCAGAGCGTTGCAGAAGAAGCATCGCAGAACGCGCAGAACGCACAGACAGCGTATGCAGATGCACGTACATCTGCCGGATTTTCCTCGGAGGAGGAATACCATGCGGCTGTCGAGGGGAAATGGGCAGACAGCAAGCATCTGGACGCAGTGCGTGAACGACTGACACTGTATGACAGCGAGCGCAAAGCCGCAGAGGAGGTATTCCAAAAGGCAAAAGATGCCGCTGACGGGTACGTCGCGCCCGATATGGAAGCACTGAAGGCCGCAGAGGCGGCCGCTGATCAGGCGGTGCAGGATGCGGCGCAGGAGCAGGGCAAGCGTACGGAGCGTTGGCATACGCTAAACCGTATGATGCAGAGCATCGTTGCACTCGAACAATCCGGCGCAGCGCGTGCACAGCGTTACCGCATCATCGGCAAACTCGCTTCTGTTGCGGCGGCAAAAGCACCCTATCAGGTGCATTTTCAGACCTACGTACTGCGCTCAATTTTGAGCGATGTCATCGAGGCGGCGAATGCGCGTCTCATCGTGATGAGCCGTGGACGCTATCGCCTCATCCACGGGGAGGGCGGACACAAAAACAAATGGTGGGGGCTCGAAATTGACGTATTCGATGAGTACACGGGGCTGCCGCGCGTCTCACGCACGCTGTCCGGCGGCGAGACCTTCCTCGCGTCCCTTGCCCTTGCACTTGGACTGTCGGATGTGGTGCAGCACTATGCGGGCGGGATGCACCTTGACATGATCTTCATCGACGAGGGCTTTGGTTCGCTCGACAGCGAGACCCTCGACATTGCAATCCGTGCGCTGCTTGAGGTACAGCAGGAGGGCGGGCGTCTTGTCGGCATCATCTCCCATGTGGAGGAACTGCGCGCGCGCATTCCCGTCCATCTGGAGGTATTACGTACGGCAAACGGCAGCAGGGCTCGCTTCACACAGGGCGGCTTGGAGGCATTATGACGGCAAAACTCGAGTTCATCATTGGACGCGCAGGAACGGGCAAGACCCACACCTGCCTTGCCGCGATGAGACAGGCACTGGAGCGTGAGCCGCTCGGCAGACAGCGCATCCTCCTCGTTCCGGAGCATATGACCTATGCCGCAGAGCGCGCACTGGCAAAGACGCTGACGCACAGCGCGGGATTTTTACAGGCCTATGTATTCGGCTTCCGCCGTCTCGCACGGCAGGTACTTCTTGAGACCGGCGGTGCGCACCTGCCGCGCATCAGCGACATCGGCAGACGCATCCTCCTAAAAGACATCCTGCTCAAGCACGAAAAGGAACTATCGGTCTTTGCACGCTCCGTCGGAAAGCGCGGATTTACCGAGACATTGGGACATACCATCGCCGAACTCAAACGCTACCGCCTGAGCACCGATGTCCTCCGTGCTGCCGCCGATGATGATGCACATACGCAGGGGCGGCTCTCTCAAAAACTCAGGGAGCTCGCCCTCATCATGGATGATCTCTCCGCACGCATGGAGGGACGGCTGACCGATCAGACCGATCGCATGGAACGCCTCGCCGCCCAGTTGAAGGACGCACCGTTTTTGCGCGGGGCTGAGATCTGGGTGGACGGGTTCGATTTTTTCAATCCGCAGGAAATGGCAGTTTTCGTGGAACTCTTTCACACTGCGGATACAATTCATATCAGTCTGACGATGGACGGACAGCGCGAGGGGAGCCGCGTGCGGGTCAATCTCCCCGAGAACACAAGGGATACGGGGCTGTTCGCGCGTTCTTATCAGACCATGCAGGCACTGACGAACCTTCTTGTCGAGATGGATCCAACTGCTGCGCCGGAAATACATCTTACGGAGGAGCAGCAGCGTGCACAAAAGCCATCGCTTGCAGCGATTGAACGACATCTGTTCGGACACGCACGTCTTGCTCCCATCGCGGACAATGCACTCAAGCTCGTCGAAGCGGCAAACCCGCGCCTTGAGGCGGAGGCGGTCGCGTCAGATATACTGCGCCTGGCACGCGAGGAGGGATATCGCTATCGTGAGATTGCCATTCTCGTACGCGATATGGATACCTATGCGGATCTCCTGCTGCCGGCATTTGCCGACTGCGGCATCCCATGCCATCTGGATGCAAAGCGTCCGAGCACCCATCATCCTCTCGCAGAGCTTCTACGCGCCGCCGCACAGACGGCATGGCGCGGCTGGGGATACGATACTGTATTCCGTGCCCTGCGCACGGGATTTTTTCCTGTTGTGGCAGAGTCGGCAGAGGATGGCGGCTTTTCCTGCGGCGATTGGCAGGAAGCGGTCGACCGACTGGAAAACTACTGTCTGGCGTTCGGCATCCGCAGCGAGAATCAGTGGACGGCAACGGAGGACTGGGATTTTGTCCGCCGTACGATCCCTGAGGATGCGCGGGAGACTGAGCAAAATGCCATGCGCATTTCCGAGGAGATTGCCCTCGATGACATTCGTCGGCGCATTGCGGCACCGCTCTCACTGCTGACACAGAATCTTCGTCGGGAGGGATGCTCAGCGCAAGAGCGTGCCCATGCACTCTACAGATTCCTCACTAAACTGGAAGCACCACAGACGCTGGAGATGTGGAGAGCGGAAGCAGATGCCGAAGGGCGTCTTGCGGATGCGGCGGCACACCGACAGATCTGGGCTTCCTGTATGACACTCCTAGAGCAGTTGGTCGAGGTCAGCGGCGACGAGAATCTCTCTGCCCGTGACTTTGAGGAGCTGCTGGAGGACGGTCTGGATGCACTCGAGATTGCCCTGATCCCGCCGGGGCTCGACCATGTCACGATTGCCGCCTTCGATGAGAACAGTCTCGCGGGCACTCGTGCCGCCTATATTGTCGGTGCAAATGCAGGGACGATGCCGCGTGTGGGGGCGCAGCAGGGCGTGCTGTCGGATGCAGATCGACTTTCCATCCGCGAGTCGCTCGCACATACGAATCATACGATCTTCGGTGGCAGCCATGAGCAGAGTTTTCTGGAACGCTATCAGCTCTATCGTGGTTTTACCGAGGCACGGGAGTATCTGTGGGTCTCCTATGCACTCTCCTCTGTCGATGGAGCGGCACTCGCACCGTCGCCCCTGATCGCTCGTCTGCGCACGATTTGTCCGACGGTGCTCTCCATCCCGCTCGCCATGGTAGAGCGTACGGATGATCTTGTGCTCTCCGCTCCGTATCCCGTACTCTCATCACTGGCAGGGGCTCTGCTCGGACAGAAGGAGCGCGGGAAAATGCTCCCTCTCTGGGGCGATGTCTACAACTGGATGCGCAGCAATGCTGTGATGCATCCGCTGCTTCGTCTAATGGTGGGCGGTCTGGTTTCATCGCCGCGCGAGGAGGAGCAGCTGTCTTTGCCGACGGCAAAGCAGCTGTTTGCGCGTGACGGGCGGATCAGCGGCAGCACGACACGTCTTGAGACCTTTCGTCAATGTCCGTTCCGCCACTTTGCAATGTACGGTCTCGGTCTCAAGGAACGCGATGTCTATGAGTTTCAAAGCAATGACTTTGGCACGCTCCTGCATGAGATCCTGCACGGATACGGTGAATGGGTGCGTACGAAACACGCGAACGACTGGTGCGCGGCAGAGCCGGACAGCGCGGCAAAGATTGATGAGCTGATGCACGAGGTCATCCCGCGCATCCGCAGCTCCGTTCTGATGAGCCGCGCCAGTTACCGCCATCGGATCGAACGCATTCGGCGCACTGCGCAGCAGGTCATCCGTCACCTAACATCGTGGGCAAAGGCATCGTCATTTCATCCGCTTGGATTTGAGATCAGTTTTGGACGCGGCATGGATGATGTCCGTTTGGAGGAGTTTCAGCTTGCGGGCGGGGCAACACTCTCCCTGCGCGGGCAGATTGATCGCTTTGATGTGACAAAGGCGCGTGACTACTATCTCGTCCTCGACTACAAGACGGGGGGAACATCCCTGCTCCTGCCCGAGATTCGCCACGGGCTGAAGATGCAGCTGCTGCTCTATCTCTTTGTCATACGCAGCCTCCTCCATGACACAGACAGTTTTCCGGCGGGGATGCTCTATGCCCCTGTCGTGAATCCCATCATCAAGAGCGATGTGCGTCTGGATGACAGCGACCTTCACAAGATGGTTGTAAAGGACATGGTACTCACGGGGATGCTGATCGATGATCCGGAGATCACACAGAGCATTGACGCGATGGGGGAGCATCTCTGCATCACCTTTAACAAGGACAAAAGCATTTCCAAGGCATCGGCAAGGCATATTCGTTCACGCGAGGAGTTTGAACAGCTGCTTGCCTATCTGCCGCAGCTGATCCGCACGACTGCCGAGGAGATCCTGCGGGGCAACATACAGGTTGCGCCCTATCGTTTTCGGGATCGCAATGCCTGTACCTTCTGTACCTATCGCTCCATCTGCTCGTTCGATCCTGAGCTTGGGCAGGGGGATCGTTATCGTGAGATTGCAGACAATGCACAGGCAGCGATGGAGGAGATTGCACAGATGGTGTGCGGGGAGGTGAAGTCCGATGGCTGAACGGATGCAGTTTACCGCCGATCAACAAAAAGCGATTGAGACGCGTGGACAGAACATCCTCGTCGCTGCGGCGGCAGGGTCGGGAAAGACACGCGTGCTGGTTGAGCGCATCATCTCGCAGGTGCGTGCAGGAACACTGTCGCTCGACCGTGTCCTCGTTCTCACCTTTACCAAGGCTGCTGCATCGGAGATGCGTGAGCGCATTGAGGCGGCACTCAATGCCGAGATTGATGTCATTGTCGAGACCGGTGGGGCACTCGAAGAGGTCGCTGCGCTCGAACGGCAGCGCGTCTTCCTTACGGGGGCGGACATCTCGACATTTCACTCCTTTTGTCAGCGTCTGATCCAGTCACATATCGATGCGACAGAGATCCCACCGACCTTTCGCATTGCAAGCGATCAGGAGATTCGGCTGCTGAAAAACGACGTGTTTGAACAGATGATTGAGAGCGAATATGAGAAAGCTGCAGTGGACGATCCCGAGGGCTTTCTTCCCTTTTCCGATGCCTATGGAGGCGTGAAGGGGGACGACGAAAAACTGCAGGGAGAAATCCTCGCACTGCACGCCTTTTCGCTCAGTCAGCCCTCGCCCGTGACATGGCTTGCGGCACAGGGAAACGAGCGCAGCGATGCGCCGCATTGGGCGCGCAACGGGTTTCAGACACTTGCGGATGAGTTGGAGCACAGTCTTTCACAGGTCTGCACGAACTATGCGGCGGCAATCGAGCTTCTCAAGAGCGGCAGCAATGACCTGCGTACGGCAGCCGCCAAATGTCTTGAAGCACTTGCACATAACAAGGGAATCTATGAAGATTTGAAGGCAGAACTCAATGGCTTTGTGAATGCGAAACAGGACAGCGCATGGGAAGCTTTTCTGGCGCAAGCGGCTGCGGCGAAAAAGGCGAAAAAAAATATACCGCGCAAAGCGGTAGAGGACTGTGATCCCGAGATCGGAGCACAGCTCAAGAAGCTGACGGAAAAGATCCATGCCCCGTGGGACGGCTGCATTGCTCGTCTCCCCGCGACAGCAGAGGAGCTATGCGACACCGAGAATGCTGCAAATGCCGCCATCCGTCAGTACGTTCGCCTGACAACAGCATTTCACAATGCGTTTCAGCAAAAAAAAATCGAGCGCGGCATCCTCGATTTCAGCGACCTTGAACATACGGCACTCGAACTGCTCTGTCGCGACCCGAAGCAGCTGCAGGAGGATCCGGCCATTGCCGCACCAACCGAGATTGCCGATGAGCTGCGCACCCATTACGACGCAATCATGGTGGACGAGTACCAGGATACAAACGGACTGCAGGAGGGGATTCTGCGGCAGATTGCACGCGAAAACAACCGCTTCATTGTCGGTGATGTGAAGCAGAGCATCTATCGGTTTCGCCTTGCTGATCCGTCGCTCTTTCAGCATACCTATGAGGCATACCGTGGTGACAGCGCAGAGGGCGAACTCGTGACGATGTCCGAGAACTTCCGCAGCCGCGCCGAGGTGCTTGAGCCCATCAACGAGATCTTCTCACAGATCATGAGCAAAGAAGCGGTCGACATTTCCTATGATGTTCATGCGCGTCTCAATCCGGGACGCGTATTTGCAGAGCCGACAAAGGGAACGTCACTTGCAGGGCCGCTTGAGATCAACCTCCTGCGTGCAGACTATTCCGCTGACGCGGAGGAGCAGGGGGGGGAAGAGCGAAAAGCGTTTGAAATTGAGGCGCATTTTATTGCACGCCGTATTCAGCAACTCAAATCCGAGGGGTACGTTCTGCACAACGGGGATGCCGTCCAAAACAAGGATATTGTCATTCTCCTGCGTGGCGCGAAGGAGCGTGCGGGGATTCTGCTCGATGCGCTGCGAAAAGAAAACATCCCCGCATATGCGGACGATACTTCCGGCTATTTTGAGGCGAGCGAGATTCGCATGATGCTCTCCCTGCTTGCCGTACTGGACAACGCCCGTCAGGATACGCCGCTCGCCGCCGTACTCGTATCCCCCATGATTGGCATGACAATGGAGGACATGGCGGCACTGCGCATACATACACCGCTTGGCGGTATCTATGACATCCTGACAGGTGCAACAGGGGAAGGACTTTCAGACAGTCTCACAGCAAAGGCGGCAAATGCACTGGAGCGCATCCGACGTTGGCGACGCTGTGCCCTCGTGCAGAGCGTTCCCGAACTGCTCCGCCTGCTCTATCGTGAGACGGGCTACTATGACTACGTCGGTGGACTCCCCGGCGGCATCCTGCGGCAGGCAAATCTGCGTATGCTCATCGACCGCGCTGCCGATTTCGAGCGAACAAACGAGCGCGGACTATTTCGCTTTCTGCGTTACATCGATGCACTGAAGCGGCGCAGCACAGATCTCTCTGTCGCGCGTACCCTCGGTGAAAGCGAGGATGTCGTGCGCATCATGACGATTCACCGCAGCAAGGGGCTGGAGTTTCCCATCGTCTTTCTTGCGAACATCTCAGGTGCATTCAATACGCAGGATACAAGGGGCGATTTGCTCTACCATGCACACGAGGGGATCGGTCTGCGTGTCTATGAGAACAGCATGACCGGACGTCAGAAATACGATACCATGTCGCGCAGGAAGATCAAAGCCGTCATTCAGCGCGAGACGATGGCGGAGGAGATGCGCATTCTCTACGTCGCCATGACGCGCGCACAGGAAAAGCTCATCCTGACGGGCACACTGAACATCACACGTACGGGCAAGGACGCATTGGAACAGCTGCGTGAGAGCTGTCTCAAATATGCACAGACAGAAGACACTGTATTTCCAAAGGAGGCCGTTCTCAGTGCGAAATGCTATCTCGACTGGATTGCACTTGCGCTGATGCGCCATTCCGACGGAGCTGCTCTCTTCGACGAGGTGGACGAGATTGTTCACCGCCCGCCAACCAATGAAAAGGCACGTTTTGATCTGCGTCTCCCGCATGAGGATGTGCACGTTCCGCAGGATCTGTCAGAGGAAAGGGAAGACAACGTCCTTTCTGCCGTCCGTGCCGATGACCCCCTCCCGGCGGGCAAGGATGCCGACCGTGTCGCGGCGGTTCTGGGCTGGGTCTATGATTTGCGCGGAACAGCGCAGATCCACGCAAAGACCAGTGTCACAGAGCTCAAGCGGCAACAGGCAGCTGAGGAGGAGTTGATCGCTCCATTCCTGCCGGCTGTTGCTGATTCAGTAGATACGCCCCAGGAATGGGAAGTTCCGCGCTTCCTGCGCTCATCGGAACGAGAGCATCTAACGCCAATGGAGCGCGGCACGGCAATGCATACCGTCATGCAGCAGCTCGACCTGTCGGATATCCCAAATATCTCCGCCATCGAGCGTCAGCTCGAACAACTCGCCGAAAAGGGGATTCTCACGGAGGCGGAGCGCGGCATCATCGACATTGGGAACATATGGACATTTGTCTCTTCAAAACTGGGGCGGCGTATGCGTGCGGCAAAGGCGATCTATCGCGAACTCCCCTTCGGACGTCTCCTTCCGGCACATACCTACTACAAAGAGGCAACGGATGAGGACGATCAGATTTTTTTGCAGGGCATCATCGACGTTCTTTTTGAGGAGGAAAACGGTGACTACATCCTGCTCGACTACAAGACCGACCGTAAAATCTCCGCGGCAACTGCGCGAGCCCGCTATCAGTTCCAGATTGATCTTTACTGCGATGCCGTGGAGACCATCCTTGGAAAATCAGTAAAAGAATCCTATCTCTTCCTGCTTGATACAGGCATGGAGGTAAAGATGTGAAGAACACTGTACACATGAAAAATCGAATTGATTCGATGTAAGCAGGAATAATTTTCTTCTCGTCGAATTATTCCAATAAATATAATATAAAGGAAGTGAATTACATGGGAGATTGTATCTTTTGCAAGATTGCACAGGGAGAAATCCCATCAACAAAGGTCTATGAGGATGATCAAGTGCTTGCATTTCGTGACCTTGATCCACAAGCACCCGAACACGTTCTTATCATCCCAAAGAAGCATCTTGCGAGTATTATGGCATTAGGAAGAGATGATCGGGAACTGGCCGCACATATCCTTACGGAGGTTGTACCGGGGATTGCCCACAGTCTCGGCGTTGATGTCGGGGGCTTCCGTCTTGTGACAAACACAGGAGCAGACGGTGGGCAGACCGTCGAACATCTGCACTTTCACCTTCTTGGGGGGCGCTCACTTACATGGCCGCCCGGCTAAAGGATAATATTACATCTCATTAGGGCAGTGTTATGTCACGTTATATTGTGATAAATACTGCTTTTTTTGTTTAAGTTCCATCACAAGCAAACGATATTATTAATATAAGATAGAATAGTGTGTCAATATTGATGGGAGGTGTCAGCGATGGTAGAGCGTATTGAACGAGTCATGCGAATCAAGCGGCTGCGGTTCAACAACGACGAACTTTTTGAGCGCAGGAAAGGCTTTGAAGAGAGGGAGCAAGGTGAAACCTTTGCCTCTATTTTCGAAGATGAGATAGAGAAGAAGAAAAAGCGCCAGGCAGAAGAATCCTCTTCGAATCGAGCATATCAACTCGAAGTTGGTCGTCCGACGCAATCCCTCTTTTATCAGGGAAAAGCTGATATCTCAGACGTAAAAGGGAAACTGCCCCATGCAGGATGATGACCATGGAATGCGGCTTGCACTAAGAGAAGCAGAGTATGCATATGCATTGGGAGAAGTTCCAATTGGCGCGGTTATCCTAAGTGATGCCGGTGAACTCATTGCCAGCGGATATAATCTTCGTGAAACACGGCATGATGCAACGGCACACGCAGAACTGATTGCAATTCAACGTGCTTGTCAAGAGCTTGGACGGTGGCGTCTCACGGGGATGACACTCTATGTTACGATTGAGCCATGTCCAATGTGTGCCGGTGCAATTGTCATGAGCCGCATTAGTCGTGTTGTCTATGGCAGTACGGATGCAAAAGCGGGTGCCTGTGAGTCACTATTTAACATCACAAATTGCCCAGCCCTAAATCATCAGCCGGAAATGCGTGCGGGTGTATTGGCAGACGAGTGTTCAGAGATCATCAAGCGCTTTTTCCGCGAACGAAGAAAAGATAAATTCGCTTCAACATAACCAGAATCCTCCATAATATGAGGTATGTCCCATTGTATGACAAAAGACCTTCACCGCAAAAGCAGTGAAGGTCTTTCCCGTATACGAAGATTATTGCAGAGCTTCCTGCAGTATCTTCATATTCTTTTTCATGGTATCGATATAGGCGTTCTTTGCCTGCGGTGTTGCCTCACCTGTCACAACTGGATCGAGCGTGTAGATCTTTGCGCCCGTCTCACGTGCGATGGTCTCAGCAGCAGCAGGAGAGTACTGCGGCTCTGTAAAAAGCACCTTCGAGGGGAGAGCATTGACCTGTTCAATCGTCTCCTGTAATTCTGTCGGCGTTGGCTCTGTGCCAGGCTCACGCTCCACTACACCAATGATGTTTAGGTTGAATTCCTTTGCAAAGTAGGGGAATGCCTCGTGGAATGTGACAATATCCTTGTGCGGAACATTGTCGAGTGCCGCATGCATTTCGCTCTTGAGCGACGTGAGTTTTTCGATGTATGCTGCAGCATTCTTCTCATACTGTGCCGCATGAGCGGGATCAGCCTCCTTCAGCTGATCTGCAATGTTTCGTGTCTGCGCAATTGCATCCGTAACACTCAGCCAGACGTGGGGGTTATCTCCCTCCTCATCATGTATGAGCTCAATGCCGCGTGAAGCGTCTATGACCTTCAGCTTCTTTTGCTGCTCGGTCACTTTATCCATAAAGTCTTCCATACCGGCACCATTGATAACAAAGGCATCCGCTTTCTCAAGCGTCTTCATATCATCGGTCATCAGCTGATAATCATGCAGACAGCCGGTCTGAGGTTTCGTCATATTATAGACTTCAACGCCGTCCACACCGTCGGTGATGTTGATGGTCGCAACGTACATGGGATAGAATGATGTCACGATACGGAACGGCTCTGCCGTTTTCTTTTCTGCCGTCTGATTTGCTCCGCCACAGCCGACGAGGGCAATGGAAAGGACAAGCAGCAGGAGAGACAGCATTTTAGTTGTTGTACGCATGGGTAACAGATCTCCTTAACAGTTGAATATTGGGTTAAGTCTCACAAATAAAATCATATCCCAAAATGAGATGGATTGTCAATATAAAACATAAAAAATTTTTATTATTGCATACTATGTATAAATAGATGTTCAAGCGATTAAATGATTATATCAGCCTCTGTTTTGTGAAAATTTCATTACGCGATTGACACAGATTATCCCCATAGGTTATAATGTGCTTGCATCATTTATCGGTGCCAAATTACTCCGCGCGTGGAGGGAGGGGAAATGCATGGCAAATGAAATCAAGGTCGGCAAGAATGAGTCGATCGATAGTGCTCTCCGCCGCTTTAAGCGTATGTCACAGAAGGCCGGCACTCTTGCCGAAGTTCGAAAGCGTGAACATTACGAGAAACCGAGCGTTCGCCGTAAAAAGAAGTCTGAGGCAGCGCGTAAACGCAAATACAGGGGCTGATTGCAAAAGGCATCCGTGGACGCTGTGCCACGGATGTTTTTTCTATTATGTCTTACCAGAAAGGATGAAACACATGCCGTTGATGGAACAACTTACTGCGGATATGAAGGATGCTATGAAACAAGGCGAGAAGGAGCGGCTCTCTGTGATCCGTTTGGTGCGCGGCGCCATTCGCCAGGCAGAAATTGACGGAAAAAAGACACTAAGTGACGATGAAATTATTGATGTTCTCACAAAGGAAGTAAAGATGCGCCGAGACTCAATTAAGGAGTTCGAACGGGGCGGTCGTACTGATCTTGTAGATAAGACTAAATCAGAGATCGCTATTCTGATTCCATATCTCCCAGAACAGCTCAGCGCTGATGAGGTCAAAAAGATTGTCGAAAACGCCGTTGCCGAGGTCGGTGCAACGACAGCGAAGGATATGGGCAAGGTCATGGGTATTCTTATGCCGCGTTTAAAAGGGCGTGCAGATGGGAAACTCGTGAATGAAATTGTTCGCTCTCTTCTGAAATAGGTGTTCGAATCATATCAAAATCCCCACACATTCCTTTTGACAAAAGTGTGGGGATTTTCGTATAATTGGAAAGAGAATAGAACATCAAAGGAGTACATGATATGGCAGAGAAGGATAAAAAGGATAACAAGCGGGATAAAGTGATGACACGCAAAGAAGCATTGGAGAATGCACTCAGGCAAATTGAAAAGGCACATGGCAAGGGTGCTATCATGCGCCTCGGCGAAGCTAAGGCAAATATGAATATTGAGGTCATTTCGACTGGCATTCTGCCCCTTGACATTGCTCTCGGTGTCGGCGGTATCCCACGAGGGCGTATCATCGAGGTATATGGTCCCGAATCCTCCGGTAAGACAACCGTCACCCTCCACATGATTGCTGAAGCGCAAAAGGCAGGAGGGCTCGCTGCATTCATCGATGCAGAGCACGCGCTCGATCCTGAATATGCACGTAAACTCGGAGTCAATACCGAGGAGCTTCTGATCTCTCAACCAGACACGGGAGAACAGGCACTTGAAATTGTGGACGCGCTTGTACACAGTGGTGCTATTGATATCATCGTTGTGGACTCTGTTGCAGCTCTTGTGCCGAAATCCGAAATAGATGGAGATATGGGATCTTCCGTTGTCGGACTTCAAGCGCGGCTTATGAGCCAGGCAATGCGAAAACTTACCGGTATTATCAGCAAGACGCGCACTGTAGCAGTCTTCATCAATCAGCTGCGCGAGAAGATCGGTGTGACCTATGGCAACCCCGAAACAACGACAGGCGGTCGGGCGCTGAAATTCTATGCGTCTGTACGCATCGATGTACGTCGTGCAGATTCGATCAAACAGGGAACTGAATCTCTTGGCAACCGCACACGTGCAAAAATTGTCAAAAACAAGGTCGCCCCCCCTTTTAAAACGGCTGAATTCGACATTATATACGGCGAAGGCGTCTCACGTTTGGGCAGTATTATTGATATGGCTGTAGAACTAGACATTGTGAACAAAAGCGGGGCGTGGTATGCCTATGAGGGTGCGCGTCTCGGCCAGGGCAAAGAAAACGCCAAGGCAACATTGGAAGAAAAACCTGAACTGATCGCTGAGATCGAAGAAAAGATTCGTACCAAACTTCTCGTGGAGGGGGTAACCTCCCCAAAGAAATCATCCTCAAAAAAAGCTTCTGCGGATTCTGATCAGGATGCACCAGATACACCAGATGAGGATATTGTCCCGGAGATGTATGAATGATCGATACCAACGATGACGTGTCTAAGCACTCCCGAAAAGCAGCGGATAAAACTGCTCTCATGACCGCTGTTGACTACCTTGCACGACAGGCACACAGTGAAAAGAAGCTGCGCGAGAAACTGGAGCGCAAAGGGTTTCCGTCAGATGAAATCGACACAGCCATCGCGCATCTCATCGCATGTCGCTATCTCGACGATGCCGATCTCTGTATGCAGCAGTTTATGTATCTCTATAACGAAACTCAGAGTTCCGTTCGTCAAATCTGTGCAAAACTCATGCAGCGCGGGTTTGATCACGACCTTGTATGGAGCGTTGTCCCCGAGAATACCTACGAACGGGAAACAGCAGCCGCCGAGCGCGTGCTTGCAATGAAATTCAAGCCAACGGACAAGTATCAAAAGATGATGGCAAATCTCTATCAGAAAGGGTTTTCCGTCGACGTATCACACGCAGCCGTGCAAAATTTTACAGAAGCAGGAGACTAGAGAGAAAGGGACATCCATGATGAACAGACCCGAGCCCTCGGAAATGATTTTGGTACTGGATTTCGGTGGACAGTACAACCAGCTCATTGCACGCCGTGTGCGGGAAAACCACGTCTATTGTGAGGTGCATCCGCATACGTTGTCACTTGATCGCATTCAAGATCTTGCTCCAAGCGGTATCATTCTGACGGGTGGTCCGAACAGCGTCTATGGAGAGGAAGCGATTACCGCACCGAAGGAGCTGTTTTCACTCGGAATCCCAGTGCTTGGCATCTGCTACGGTGCCCAGCTCATAGCGCATCTCTGTGGTGGACGTGTCGAGACTGCTCCCACAAGCGAATATGGAAAGACTGAGGTCGATGTCACTGACAGAACCTCCCTTTTGTTTGACGGAATTCCCGAAAAAAACATCTGCTGGATGAGCCACACGGACTATATCAGCGAGCTCCCTGCAGGCTTCCATACAACGGCAAGCACCCCCGTCTGTCCGATTGCGGCGATAGAGAATCCTGAGGAACGGCTCTATGCTGTGCAGTTCCATCCCGAGGTCATGCACACGGAGCACGGGACTGAGATTCTGAGAAACTTTGTCTATCACGTCTGCAAATGCACGGGCACGTGGCGCATGGATTCCTTTGTACAAAAGACGATAGATGAACTGCGCGAAAAAATCGGCGTAGGACGTGCCCTCTGCGCACTCTCTGGTGGTGTTGACTCTTCCGTTGCCGCCGTACTGCTCTCCAAGGCAATCGGCAGCCAGCTCACCTGTGTATTTGTCGATCATGGTCTTCTTCGAAAGAACGAGGGGGATGAAGTCGAAGCGGTTTTCGGAACATCCGGAACCTACGATGTCAACTTCATCCGTATTAACGCACGTGACCGCTTCTATGCAAAGCTCAAGGGCGTGACGGAGCCAGAGCAGAAACGCAAGATCATCGGTAAGGAGTTTATCCGTGTATTCGAGGAGGCAGCACATGAGATCGGTGCTGTGGACTTTCTCGTGCAGGGAACGATTTACCCCGATGTCATTGAGAGCGGACTTGGAAAATCTGCCGTCATAAAGTCGCATCACAATGTCGGCGGGCTTCCGGACCACGTTGACTTCAGGGAGATTGTTGAGCCGCTCCGCCTGCTCTTCAAGGACGAGGTGCGTGCTGCCGGGCGTGAGCTTGGGATTCCGAACTATCTCGTTGATCGTCAGCCGTTCCCCGGCCCCGGTCTCGGCATCCGCATTATCGGCGAGGTGACAGCAGAGAAGGTTCAGATCGTGCAGGACGCGGATGCCATCTACCGTGAGGAGATTGCGAAGGCGGGCATCCAAAAAAATCTCGGGCAGTATTTTGCCGCCCTCACCAATATGCGCTCTGTCGGTGTCATGGGCGATGGGAGAACCTATGACTACGCTGTTGTTCTGCGTGCAGTCGAAACCAGTGATTTTATGACAGCAGAGGCAGCACAGCTTCCGTGGGAAGTTCTGTCAAAGGTGACTACGCGCATTGTTAACGAGGTACATGGAGTCAACCGCGTCCTCTATGACTGCACAGGAAAACCTCCTGCAACCATAGAACTCGAATAACTTAGAAGCCTGTCTCACCTCCATCGTTATGAATCTTATATGTATTATGAAACGAGGGTATTATGAGCATACGAGGTGTAGTATTTGATGTTGACGACACGCTGTACGATATGGCGCAGCCTTTCTATGCGGCTTTGAGAAAGCTTTTTGGGGAGCGCGCCGAGTTCGACCTGCCTGCACTTTTTCTGGCGTTTCGCAAATACAGTGATGAGCGGTTTGAAGAGTCGCAGACCGGAAAAATCAGTATGGATGAGTTCTACATCTATCGCATCCGTATGACACTCAAGGAGGCCGGCGTTCAGGCAACGGATGCACAGGCACTGGCATTTCAACGTGTCTACATGGGGCTTCAGTATCAGATTAAATTGTCACCAACCATGGTGCGGCTGTTGAATGATCTCCGTACACGTGTGAAGCTCGGCATCATCACGAATGGCGAGTCTGTCCATCAGCGAAAAAAAATCGAATCCCTCGGCATCTCCAAATGGATGAAGGAGGAGGCGATCATTATCTCAGGAGATCATAAATTCCACAAGCCGGACCAGCGTATTTTTCAGCTGATGGCGGAGCGTCTGGAGTTGGATGGAGGACAGCTTCTCCATGTCGGCGACGCTTTTGATCTTGATGTCGCAGGTGCTGTAGAAGCCGGATGGAACGCGGTCTGGTTCAACCGACGCAGTCGGAGTGTGCCGCAAACTGGGGCAGGCCTTTCCTTTTTCGAAGTTCCCTCAGAGGACAAACTGCTCTCAGTGGTTATAAAGGCCGTACGCGGATAGAATCAATTCATTGACGTAAATGAAAGGGGCTACTGCACGAGTTAACGCGCGGTGATCTCATATTAATCAATTCGCATGAAACCACCATGGATCAAGGGTTGACAGCACCACACGAATATGCTATCATCCTGTAGCGTAGGCGTATAGCCTGTTTGGGCGTAAGCCCATCCCCAACCGCACGACGAGGTCATCGAATCGGCTCTGCCGAACCGTAGTCGGCGAGTAACGATATAGGGAGGTGTTTTCATGTATGCAATCGTAAAGACGGGCGGCAAACAGTACAAGGTCGCTGAGGGCGATACCATCTTCGTGGAGAAGCTCGAGGCGGGCGAGGGTGAGACCGTCGTATTCGATCAGGTTCTGACCGTAGTCAACGATGCCAGCGTCAAAGTCGGTCGTCCAATGGTGGACGGCGCGAAGGTGACTGGCAAGGTTATGGCGCACGGCAAGGGCAAGAAGATCCTGGTCTTCAAGTACAAGGCGAAGTCCAATTACCGCAAACGTCAGGGTCATCGTCAGCCGTTCACGAAGGTCGTCATCGAGAAGATTGAGGCATAATTCGTGATCTCGGTTGAGATTTTCACCAATGCGGACGGGATGATTGCAGGGTATTGTGTCAAAGGACACAGCGGTACAGCAAAACGAGGACAGGATATTGTCTGTGCAGGTGTATCGGCTCTGACTCAGTCCGCACTGCTTGGGATCATAGAGCACCTGCATCGTACCGTCGACTATGACATTGCGAGCGGGAATCTCGAAATGTGGCTCTCCGAGCCGCCGGATGATCGTACCGAAGCGATTCTGCGCACTATGTATATTGGACTCGCAGAAATTGAGAAAATCAGCCCAAAGGGCATTCAAATCCAGGAAGTAAAGGGGTGAACAGATTGTTTTCGTTTGATTTGCAGCTTTTTGCACATAAGAAGGGTGTCAGCTCTACCCGCAATGGCCGCGACAGCCATTCCAAGCGTCTTGGCGTGAAGGAGCAGGCAGGCACGCACGTGACGGCAGGCAGCATCATTGTCCGTCAGCGCGGCACGCATTTCCATCCGGGGCACAATGTCGGTATTGGCAAAGATGACACGATCTTTGCGAAGATTGACGGCAAGGTTGCCTTTGAGCGCAAGGGGCGTCATCAGCGCCAGATCAGTGTGTATCCGCTTGCGGAGGCCGCTGTTTAATTTTGTTCTATGCGGATGCCTGTACCTTGGTGGTGCAGGCTCTTTTCTATAGGGGGACGTATGCAGTTCATAGACCGCGCACAGGTCACGGTAAAGGCAGGAGACGGCGGACATGGAAAATCCGCGTTCCGGCATGAAAAGTTTATGCCAAAAGGTGGTCCGTCGGGCGGAGACGGCGGACGCGGTGGAGATGTCATCTTCCGCGCCGACCGCAATTTGAATACACTGCTCTCGTTTCGTTTTCATCGTAAGTTTAACGCGAAGAACGGTGAGAATGGCGAACATAAGAACCAGTTTGGCAGAAACGCACAGAATCTCTATGTCGATGTCCCGCCTGGTACGATTGTGATGGATGAAACGACGGGGGAGGTACTTGCCGATCTCATCGAGGTCGGCATGGAGGCTGTAATTGCACGTGGTGGACGCGGTGGACGCGGCAATGCAAAGTTTGCAAATTCTGCAAACCGTGCACCGTCCTTTGCCGAGTTCGGCGAGCCGGGCGAAAGCCGCAAGCTGCGGCTGGAACTGAAACTGCTCGCCGATGTCGGTCTTGTCGGCTATCCGAGCGTCGGCAAGTCGAGCCTCGTTGCATCCTGCTCTGCAGCACGCCCTGAGATTGCAGACTACCATTTTACGACATTGACGCCCGTGCTCGGCGTTGTACAGACGGACTATGAAAAGAGTTTCGTCATGGCAGACATACCAGGGCTCATTGAGGGTGCTGCCGATGGCGTAGGGCTCGGGCATGACTTCCTCCGCCATGTGGAACGCACGCGTCTCATTCTGCATATCGTGGATGCCTCCGGCATCGAGGGGCGCGATCCCGTCGAGGATTATTACAAGATCAACAAGGAACTCGCGCGCTATAGTGAGAAGATTGCAAAACGTACACAGATCCTTGTCGCGAATAAGATTGACCTTCCGTCTGCCGAGGAGCATTTGCCTCGTCTGAAGGATCTTGCCGAGCGCGAGGGGATAGAGTTCTTTGCAATTTCCGCCGCAACACGCACAGGAGTGCAGGAACTCATTGATCACGTTGGTACATGGCTGGATGCCTATGTGCCCGAACCCGAAGCAGAGGAAGATGATGTTGCCGTATTCAATCAAAATGCCGAAGATGACGAGAAGGTAACGATTTCACGCAATGATGCGGGAGACTTCATCGTATCCGGCAGGGCACTTGAAAAGCTCGTTGCTATGACAAACTTCAACAACGATGAAGCTGTTCGTCGCTTTCAGTATATCTGGCGTCTCAAAGGGTTGGACGAAAAACTGCGCGCACGCGGTATCAAAGAGGGCATGACTGTTCGTATCGGGGATATGGAATTCGACTATCAAGACTGAGAAATGGAGGAAAAGATTTGCTGCGAAACACGCTGACCAGCAAGCAGATTCGGAAATTGCGCTCACTCGGCATGGCGGAGGAAGCTATCGTCATGATCGGCAAGGAAGGTGTGACACCGACGGTCGTCGCCTCGGCGCGTGAGGCCATCAAGAAACGCGAGCTCATCAAGGTTCGTGTCCTGCAAAATGCACCGGACGAGCCGGAGGAAGCGATCACCATGCTCGCAGAGCGGGCAGACGCAAACCTCGTGCAGGTCATCGGCAGAAATGGTCTCCTCTTCCGACGCAACTTTGATAAACCAAGGATCGAACTATGAATGTAAGAGCGCGTCTGCGTGAGGCAAAACGCATTGTTGTCAAGGTGGGGACGAGTACCCTCACACATCCATCGGGCGGGATGAATCTTCATCGCATGGAGCATCTCGTACGCGAACTCATTGACGAGGCAAATCAAGGGAAGGATATCCTGCTCGTTTCCTCCGGCGCGATTGCCGCAGGAATGAACACACTCGGGCTCAAGGAGCGTCCTGCAAACATTCCTGCGCGGCAGGCGCTTGCTGCAATTGGGCAGGGCGCACTTCTGCACATCTATGAAAAATTCTTCCACGAGTACGGACGGACAATGGCACAGATCCTCCTCACAAAGGAGAATGCCGCACGCCATCACCAGTATATGAACTCACGCAATGCGCTCCTCGCACTCCTCGGGATGAATGTCATCCCCGTCATCAACGAAAACGATGCTGTTGCCGTCGACGAGATCAAGATCGGGGACAATGATAATCTGTCGGCTGTTGTTGCCGCACTTGTTGATGCGGATGCGCTCATCATCCTTTCGGATATTGACGGTGTCTATACGGCGAACCCGCGCACAGATGCGTCAGCACGACTCATCTCCGAGATTCCGGAGATCACGCCGGAGATCGAGCGGATTGCCGGCGGTGCCGGCTCTGCGCAGGGAACGGGCGGTATGCAGACCAAGATTGAAGCCGCAAAGATTGCCCAGAATGCCGGTGTGACAATGGTGATTGCACGCGGCGATGAGGACGGTATCATCCGTTCCATCCTGCGCGGGGAAGAAATTGGCACACTGTTTCCCGCACGCGAAGCGCACCTCAAGACCCGCAAGAGCTGGCTCGCATTCGGAAAGCGTCTCACAGGTGAGATTCTCGTGGATGAAGGCTGTATTGCCGCCATGCGGCGCGGGGCAAGCCTGCTGGCGGTCGGTGTGACAGCGGTATACGGTGACTTCTCAGCAGGTGAGACAGTGCGCGTCCTCAGTCCCGCAGGACAGGAGATCGCACGCGGCATTGCAGCATATGATGCCGCAGATGTGATGCGTCTGATGGGACACAGAACAACGGACTTTCATGAACTTGTGACAGATGGTGCACATGAGGAGATCATTCATCGGGACAATATGGTTCTGATGGTATAAGGAGTGTTCATGGTGATGGAGCAGGAGATTCGTGCGCAGGCAGAGGCAGCAAAGGCAGCATCTTATCACCTCGCAGCACTTCGGACGGACGCACGCGACAAAGCACTCTGTGCAATGGCAGATGCCCTGATGGCACACAGAGACAAAATCCTCCATGAAAACGCAGCAGATGTGGAGGATGCCAAAACATCCGGGATGCGTGCTTCCTATCTGGATCGTCTGCGTCTTGACGAGGCGCGTATCGCCTCTATGGCAGAAGGGCTTCGTTTGACCGCCGCCCTCCCTGACCCGCTGGGGAGAGAGGACTATTCGGTGCGCCGTCCGAACGGGCTTGAAATTCGTCGTATGCGCGTGCCGCTTGGTGTCGTCGGTATAATCTACGAAGCTCGTCCGAACGTGACGGCAGATGCGATCGGTCTCTGTCTGAAATCCGGGAACGCGGTTCTCCTGCGCGGCGGTTCCGATGCGCTGCGCTCGAATCTTGCCATCGCAGAGGTGCTTTCGCGCGCCGCCTATGCGGCGGATATTCCGCAGGGAGCAATCCAGCTGCTTGCAATGAAGGACCGCGCCGCCGTCGATGTCATGACACATCTGACAGGACTGCTCGATGTCATCATTCCGCGCGGCGGGGCGGGTCTGATTCGCCGCATTGTCGAGAGCAGCACCGTCCCTGTCATAGAGACGGGAGCCGGCGTCTGTCATATCTATGTGGATTGTGCGTCAGATATCCCGATGGCACTCCGCATTGTGGAAAACGCAAAGGTTTCGCGTCCCTCTGTCTGCAATGCCGCAGAGACCCTTCTGGTACACGAAAAGATTGCGGAGGATTTCCTTCCGCAAATGGCGCAGCTCCTCCATGCGAATGGTGTAGAACTGCGCGGCTGCCCGAAAACGTGTGCAATTCTCTCGGGCATTGCGGCGGCAAGTGAGGAGGATTGGTCTACGGAATACGGCGACCTCATCCTGTCAATTCGCATGGTCACAGATATGGAGGCGGCAATCGCACATATCAATCAATACAATACGGGGCACTCCGAGACCATCGTTACCAATGACATTCGTGCGGCACATGATTTCCAGCAGCGCGTCGACGCTTCGACGGTCTATGTGAATGCCTCCACACGCTTTACGGATGGCTTTGAGTTCGGCTTTGGCGCAGAGATCGGCATCAGCACGCAGAAACTCCATGTACGGGGTCCGATGGGACTTGAAGCCCTGACTAGTACAAAGTATCTTGTCTACGGTGAGGGACAGGTACGCTGACGATGTTTGCTGCGACAACGAGGACGTGCCACAAATGTACCGCCTGATTGGATATCTTCGGACACTATGTCAGTATACGGCAACGGAAAAGGGACGACATGATATTCTCGACTATCTGTATGCGGTTGTCACGTTTTTCATCATCACCGCTTTGGTACTCGTGATTCTTCAATTTGTGAGGTGAGCAGAGATGGGAAGCCGCATTGGAATTATGGGCGGAACATTTGACCCCATTCATATGGGACATCTCATCACAGCAGAGATGGTGCGCTCGGCAGTCTGCCTGGACAGGGTTCTCTTTATCCCGTCTGCGCGTCCGCCGCATAAGGATGGAACGCGTGCGGCATCCCCCGAAGATCGGCTTGCCATGACAGAGTGTGCCATACAGGAAAATCCGCATTTTTCGGTATCGGATATCGAACTGCGCCGTGAAGGGCCTTCCTATACGGTGGATACCATTGCGGAGCTCCAACATCGACTGGACGGAGCGGAGCTCTTCTTTATCACCGGAGCCGACGCAATGAACGATCTCTATCGTTGGCATGAGCCGAAACGCCTGCTGTGTTCCTGCCAGTTCATCGTTGCGACGCGGCAGGGTGTTCCACTCGATGAGCTCCTGCTCGCAGAAAAATTTACGGCAGAGGAACGCAGTCACATTCAAGTGCTGCCAACGCCGCATTTGGAAATCTCCTCAAGTGCGATTCGCGCACGCATCCGTGCAGGGCTTTCCATTCGGCATCTGGTGCCGCGTGCGGTAGAGGAATATATGGAAGACAGGGGGCTGTATCGTGAGCATGACAAAGAGCTATGAGGAGATGCGTGCTATTCTTGAGCAGCAGCTCACCCCAAGCCGTTACAAGCACTCTCTGGGGGTTGCCGAGACAGCGGCGACAATGGCGCGCCGTTTTGGCATGAACGAAGAACGCGCACGTGTGGCAGGCCTCCTGCATGACTGCGGTCGTGTCTATGAGACGGCCGATCTGCCAAAAGAGGCACGTCGTCGCGGGATTCCCATCGGGAAAATCGAATCTGCCATGCCGCTTTTGCTCCACGCCTATGTGGGGGCTTATCTGATTTACGAGGTCTACGGCATTAACGATGCCGTGATTGCACAAGCGGTCTGGCGACATACCGTCGGCGGCACGAACATGACGGCACTGGATAAGATCATCTACTATGCCGATATGATCGAGCCATCGCGCGCCTATCCCAAAGTGGAGCATTTGCGCGAACTCGCGCGTACGGCCTCGCTGGATGAAATGATGCTGGTCGGACTGACGGAGTCCATTCTCTTTGTTGCACAGAAGGGTGGGCTCATTCATCCGGATACCGTTACGGCACGAAATGAACTTCTTCTTGATCGACGCTGAATGATTCTATTGCATGGACAGAGAGGGGGGGATGATGTCGGAATACGACGCAGAGGAACTTGCTGCTCAATTACAAAGTGAAAACTCACGTGAAAATATCAACAAGCGCCGCAGTCAGCGAAAACGCAAACGCCGTATGGCATTTCTGCGCGGCATCATTCGCCTCATCTGCACCATTATCCTCCTTGCAGCACTCAGTATCGGAGGATACTATGTCATCGGATGGGGCGTACAGGCGTACCGTGATGTGCGAGATATGTATGAGGCATACCTGATCCGTCAGGAAGCAAATCGCGGAGAGGTTGACGTTCGCTTTGACGGCTATACGAATGTACTGGTACTCGGTCTGGATGATGCGGTCAATATGGATAACGACGAGGAAAAACGAGCCGATGCCATTCTCCTCATCAGCATGGAAAATGCAACGGGCAAAGTGCGTATCCTCAACATCCCGCGCGATACATGGGTGGTCATGGCGCAGGACAAAGGCGAAACCAGACTATCCAATGTCTACGCCGTCGGCGGAGCTCCCCTGATGGTGCGGACGATCAACCAAATGTTTGACATCTCCATTCATCAGTACGTTATCATCGATCTTGCGACATTTGCACAGATTGTGGACACGGTCGGCGGTATCGACCTCTATATCGAGCAGAACATGGACTATGACGATCCCGAGGCGCAGCTTTCGATCCATATGCGGCAGGGGTATCGCCATCTGGACGGAAAGAGCGCAGAGCACTATCTGCGCTATCGGAGCGACGACCTCGGCGATCTCGGGCGGACACAGCGGCAGCAGAAATTTGTCAAGGCATTCTATGCCAAGCTCCTGCGCGTCGATACACTGCCAAAGATCCCGACCATCGCAGATATCCTGAAACAAAATGTCACAACCAGTGCTGAGCTCTTTGACTCCGTGCACATTGGCAATGTCATTCGGAAACTGAGCAGCGATCCGCCGCGCACAATCATGCTGCCCGGTGATTTCTCACGGAGCGATGATACCATCTGGATCATGGATCGTGCGGCAACGGATGAAATTATTCATGAACTTTTCCCGCCGGAGACAGCGGGTACGGAGTAACAGGAGGGAACAGCTTGACAGAGCAGGAAAAATGCCGTGTGATTTGCGCGGCGGCGGATGAAAAAAAAGCACGCGATATCGTGCAGATGGACATGATCGGTCTGATGTCAACGAATGACTATTTTGTCATCTGCTCGGCGAATACCGCAACACAGGTGCGCGCAATTACAGATAACATTGAGGAAAAAATGGAGGAAGCGGGGATTTCATTTCTCCACAAGGAAGGCTATCGTGAAGGAGAGTGGGTTCTGCTCGACTACGGTGATACCGTCGCGCACATCTTCCAGCAGGACGCACGCGAATACTACGCGCTGGAACGCCTGTGGGGCGATGCCAAGCTGACGCCATACGAGGAATAGGAAAGATGCAGGAAAGAACGCGAAAAACGGGGCATAACCAACGCCCATCCAAATACGGTCCGAGTCAGGTCGCCGAACTCACCGCCGTACGCGAGAGTGAACTTGGCGTATTTTTGGATGCAGAGACCGGGAACACCAGTGACGACATCCTGCTGCACCATGTTCAGCAGACAGCCCCCGTCAAGATTGGTGATCGCGTTCGCGTCTTTCTTTACCTCGATCCAAAACGCCGCCTCACTGCGAGCATGCGGACGCCCCGCATGAAGGAGGGGCAGGTCGCTCGTCTGCGCATCATCAACGTCACAAAGGAAGGCGCGTTTCTCGATGTCGGGGCTGAGCGCGGTATCTTTCTACCCTACGCAGGGATGCGAGGCCGCCCCCAGGTCGGTGAGACTGTCTGGGCAAAGCTCTATACCGACAAATCCGGACGCCTTGCCGTAACCATGGAGGTCGAGGACGAGCTGCGCCGCGCCTCACGTCCTGCCGAAGGCGTACGCGTAGGAGACCGCCTGAGAGGTTCCGTCTACAATATTACGGAACGCGGTGTATTTCTCTTTACCGAAGAACGCTATATTGTCTTTATCGACCACCGCGAGATTCCCAAACGGCCGCGTGTCGGCGAAACCGTCGAAATGCGCGTGACCTACCTGCGTGAGGACGGGCGACTGAATGCCTCCCTGCGATCACCAAAGGAAACGGCACAACAGGAGGACGCAGATCGGCTCCTCGCTCTCCTGAACGACCATAACGGCAGGATGCCATACACCGATGCAACATCGCCGGAGGTCATTCAGGATCGCTTTCACATCAGTAAGGCTGCATTCAAGCGTGCGCTTGGTCGCTTGCTGAAGGAAGGGCTCATTGAGCAGCGTGATGGATGGACATATTTATCCACAGGCAACAAAAAGTCCTAGTTTTTTTTTAAACAGGCAGGATTTTTTTTCTGAAGGGCGAATAGAGAGCATAGCAAACAATGTTTACAAGCATGGGGGAGAGAGATAAATGGCAGAGACGGTTGCAGAAGAGAGAAAAGGTATCCTGCTTGAGACAGGAACAAACGAATTTGAGATTGTCGAGTTCAGCATTGGGAAGGTGAACTACGGCATCAACGTCGCAAAGGTCCGTGAGGTCATTACACGCACCCCGGTCACAGCAATGCCCGAAGCACATCCCTATGTCGACGGACTGTTTACGCTCCGCGGCAAGGCAATCCCGCTCGTCAATATGGCACGCTGCCTGAATCTCCAGACGGCAGATGAGCTCCAGAACATCATTGTTACGGAGATCAATAACTACGATATCGGCTTCCTTGTCGGGAGTGTCTACCGCATTCACCGTATCTCGTGGAAGAACATGGAGCCGGCACCGAACGTCGGTGAGGGATCGCGCGTTGTCGGTATCATCAAGATGGAGGATCGCATCGTTCTCCTGCTTGACTTTGAAACCATCATTGCCGAGATCAACCCGGAGATCAACCAGAAGCTCACAACGGTCACAGAGGCAACACAGGATGCCAAGACCCGCCGCGGAACAGCGCATATCGTGGTCGCAGAGGACTCCAAGATGCTGCGTGACCTCCTTGTGAACACATTACACGAGGCGGGGTACAAGTTCATCCGCGACTTCGGCAATGGGCAGGATGCATGGGATTACTTGCAGGATCTTGCACGCAAGAATGGTCCGATCGAAAACCATGTGCGCATCATTATCTCCGATGTTGAGATGCCGAAAATGGATGGACATCGTCTGCTCAAGCTCGTGCGCGAAGATAACCGTCTGGGCGAGGTTCCGCTCGTTCTTTTCTCCTCCCTCATCAGTGAGGAAATGAAGCGCAAGGGTGAAAGCCTCGGCGCATCCGGACAGGTGTCGAAGCCGGAGATCAATCAGCTCATCGATCTGCTGGATACGCTCATCTTCGGCGAGCCGCTTCATGATACCACCGACGAACACTAAGTTTGGATAATATAAGGACTGCTGTACTTCTGTACGGCAGTCCTTTTCGTTCTATTGACATGACTCTAAAATCTCGTTATCATAGAGATCAAGGAGATGGTAAAATGAAGGTAGCAGTCCTCATGGGAAGCGACTCTGACTGGCCAATCTTAAAGCCTGCAGTGGAGCTCCTTAAGCAATTCGGCATTGAGCCTGTAGTCAAGGTTGCTTCAGCACATCGCACCCCGTCAAACGTGCGTGATTTTGTCATGGAAGCAGATCACCGCAAAGAGTTTGCAGCATTCATTGTTGCAGCAGGAGCTGCGGCGCATCTTGCAGGAGTCGTGGCAAGCTATACGATCAAGCCTGTCATTGGCATACCGGTCAATGCAACCCCATTAAACGGTATGGATGCCCTTCTCAGTACGGTGCAGATGCCGTCCGGCGTTCCGGTTGCCTCTATGGCAATCAACGGAGCAAAGAATGCCGCCATCTTTGCGGCTGAAATTCTCGCTGTCCATGATTCTTCCATTGCAGAAGCCCTGATGGACTATCGAGAAAAGATGGTACTTGAAGTCGAAGCGAAAGCAGATCGGGTTGCGGCTCAGCTTTAATCTGTACTGCGGTATATGATAGATTTCCAGTGATTGGATAAAAAGGAAAGGCAGGCCTATGATGGAGCGTAAAGAAGCTCTTTACGAGGGAAAGGCAAAGATTATCTATGCAACGGATCGTCCGGATGAATATCTGGTCTATTACAAGGACGACGCAACGGCAGGGAACGGAGCGAAAAAAGGGACAATTGCGGACAAGGGTGTCATGAATAACAAGATGACGGCATTCTTCTTCGACCTTCTTGCCAAGGAGGGAATTCCACATCACTATATTTCCATGCCAAGTGACCGTGAAATGCTTGTCAAAAAACTGACGATTATTCCGCTCGAGGTCATCATTCGCAATGTTGCGGCGGGCTCACTTGCCCAGCGTTTGGGACTCGAAGAGGGGATACCAATGCCGTTCCCTGTCATTGAGTACTGCTACAAGAATGATGATCTCGGTGATCCCATGCTCAACCGCTATCATATTCGCGCGATGAAAATAGCAACGGATACGGAACTGGATGAGATTGAGCGGATGTCCCTGAAGATCAACGATGTACTGACCAAATTCCTAAAGACAAAACGCGTTGACCTTATTGACTTCAAACTTGAATTTGGCAAAGATACCAATGGAAATATCATTCTTGCTGATGAGATCTCTCCGGATAACTGCCGCTTCTGGGACAGTGACACGAAAGAAAAATTGGATAAGGATCGTTTCCGCCGTGACCTTGGCAATGTAGAGGATGCCTACAAGGAAATGCTCCACAGGCTGACGGGAGAATCGTAAGAGACATGTACGAAAAAGTGCCAAAGTGGAAAGAAGAGTGCGGCATCTACGGGGTCTATTCCCATGCAGAGGACGTTTCCGAGATGACGTATCTTGGACTCTTTGCACTCCAGCACCGCGGACAAGAGAGTGCAGGCATTGCACTCACGGATGGGTATTGGATTGATGTGAAAAAAGGTATGGGGCTGGTCAGCGAGGTATTTCGCGAACAGCTTCCGCATCTTGATAATGCCAAGATTGCCATCGGGCACGTCCGCTACGCGACAACAGGCTTCAGTCTTGCTGCAAACGCGCAACCTCTGCGTGTCAACTACGCAGGTGGAGCCCTTGCCCTTGCCCACAACGGCGACCTTACGAATGCTGCGCTGATTCGCCGCGATCTTGAAAGCAAAGGGACGGTCTTTCAGACAACAATTGATTCCGAGGTGTTTGTTCATCTCATCGCACGCTCACAGAAGACTTCCATCGAGGAGCGCATCCTCGAGGCAGTCAGTGTGGTACGCGGTGCTTTCTGTCTTTCGATCATGACAGAGGATAAGCTGATCGGCGTGCGTGACCCACAGGGATTCCGACCACTCTGCATCGGACGGACATCGGAGGGCGGATGGGTTCTGTCCTCAGAGACCTGCGCCCTTGATGTCAACGGTGCTGTATTCGTGCGCGATGTATTGCCGGGTGAAATGGTCGTCATCGACAGCAACGGGCTCAAGTCCTATCGCTTTTCCAATGGGGAAGATGTCGCTTCCTGCATCTTCGAATACATTTATTTTGCGCGCCCGGATTCCATCATTGATGGGCAGTCCGTCCATGCGGCGCGCTTTGAGATGGGACGCGTTCTCGCACGCGAGTCCGGTTTTCGCGGCGATGTCGTCATCTCTGTCCCGGACTCCGGCACAACTGCAGCGACCGGTTTCGCCTATGAGACAGGCATTCCATTTGCCGAAGGGCTGATCAAGAACCGCTACATTGGACGCACATTCATCCAGCCGACGCAGAAGCAGCGCGATGCGGCAGTCAAGCTGAAACTGAGCCCCGTACATTCCGTTGTAGCGGGGAAGTCGGTCATCATGGTAGACGACTCCATCGTACGCGGTACGACGAGCGGAAAGATCGTGCGGCTGCTGCGAAACGCCGGAGCGCGTGAAATTCACGTCTGCATCAGCAGTCCACCGATTACCGATCCGTGCTACTATGGCATTGATACATCCATCCGCAAAGAACTGATCTCCGCGACCAAGAGCGTGGAGGAGATCTGCGACTTCATCGGGGCTGATTCACTCCATTTCATCTCAATCGAAGGGCTGCAACAATGTGTTCCGGCACTAAACCCAAATCATATGTGCTATGCCTGCTTCAACAACAATTATCCTGTGCCAGAGGAAGATGCTACCCTCGATGAGGACGATAAGATCATTCTCGAACGGAGAAGGATTGCACAGCGTGAAAGGGGGCTTTGAGAGCCGATGGAGAGAATGACCTACCGTGATGCGGGTGTTGATATCGATGCAGGAAACGAGTCTGTATCTCTGATTAAGGATGCCGTCCGTGCGACCTATCGCTCGGAGGTGATGGGGGATCTCGGCGGCTTTGGCGGGCTGTTTGCCCTGAATACCAAGGACTATAAAGAGCCGGTTCTTGTATCGGGAACGGATGGTGTCGGAACGAAGCTGCGTCTCGCTTTCCTACTGAACAAACACGATACGATTGGGCAGGACGCAGTCGCGATGTGCGTCAACGATATTCTCGTACAGGGGGCAGAACCTCTTTTCTTCCTCGACTATCTTGCCGTCGGCAAGCTCGAGCCGATGCAGGTCGCCGAGGTCGTTACAGGTGTTGCGCGTGCCTGCAAGGAGTCCGGCTGTGCCCTGATCGGCGGCGAAACAGCGGAGATGGCGGGGTTTTATCCCATAGGAGAATACGATATTGCAGGGTTCTCCGTGGGCGTCGCAGAACGCTCCAAGCTCATTACCCCCGCCCGTGTAAAAGCAGGCGATATCCTGCTCGGTTTGCCGTCGTCAGGGGTACACTCAAACGGATACTCTCTCGTACGCAAAATTGTCTTTGAGCGCAAGGGCTTCAAAGGCGATGAGTATATAGAGGAACTCGGCCAAACCATTGGCGAGGAACTGCTGACGCCGACACGTCTCTATCCGCGCACCTGTCTGCCGCTCATTCGGGCGTTTGATATTCACGGCATGGTGCATATCACAGGCGGCGGTTTCTACGAAAATATTCCACGCGCTCTGCCAGAGCATATGGGGGCAGAGGTAAACGGTGCGGCATGGACGATCCCGCCGGTCTTCCGCCTGCTGCAGGAGTGGGGGAATGTTGACTGGACGGAGATGTACCGCACATTCAACATGGGCATCGGTATGGTACTCATTGTTTCATCGGACGAAGCGGATCGTATCAAGGCTCAGTTGAATGCGCAGAATGAGACAGTGTACCACATCGGTCATGTAACAGAAGGGGCGCATGAGGTCGTTATCAAGGGCGGTGTCTTTGATGCGTGAGGAAAAGCTTGGCATACTTTGCTCAGGACGCGGTTCCAATCTGGCATCGATTATCGAGGCAATTGAGCGTGGAGAGATCCCTGCTGAAATTGCCGTCGTCATCGCAGACAAGCGCGATGCCTATGCACTCGAACGCGCGCGGGCGAAGGGGATTCCCGCCGTTGCCGTCGTCCATCGGGACTTTGCGGAGCGTGCAGACTTCGAGCGCGCCATGCTGGATGAGCTGCATGCCCACGGTGTAACCCTCGTAGTTCTTGCAGGATTCATGCGGATTCTCTCTCCCGTTTTCGTCCATGCGTATACGGGTCGTATCTTGAACATCCACCCTGCACTCCTGCCGAGCTTTCCGGGAGCACATGCCCATCGTGACGCACTTGCTTACGGTGTGAAGGTCAGCGGCTGCACCGTTCACTTCGTGGATGAAGGAATGGACTCCGGCCCCATCATTCTACAGGCGTCTGTTCCTGTGATGGAGGACGATACCGAGGAAACACTTGCAGCGCGCGTTCTGGAACAGGAACATCGGATATTCCCGGAGGCAATCAAACTCTATGTGGAAGATAGACTGCGTACGGATGGGCGAAGGGTTCACATCCTGCCCGTCGCTGAAGGAGGATCATTATGAAGATAAAACGTGCTCTGATCAGTGTATCCGACAAGACAGGTGTGGTGGAATTTGCACGCGTACTGCATAAAGCAGGAGTCGAGATTGTCTCCACGGGCGGAACAATGAAGACACTCCGTGAGGCGGGTATCCCTGTCATCTATGTCAGCGATGTGACAGGCTTCCCCGAGATCATGGACGGACGCGTCAAGACGCTGCACCCCTTCGTGCATGGTGGCATTCTTGCCGTGCGCGGCAATCAGACACATGAGAAGGCATTGCGCGAGCTAAAAATTACACCGATCGATCTCGTTGCGGTCAATCTCTATCCCTTTAAGGAAACGGTTGCAAATCCGAATGTTACGCTTGCTGAGGCTGTTGAGCAGATTGACATCGGCGGTCCTGCAATGATTCGCGCTGCAGCGAAAAACTTCAAATTTGTCACCGTGATTACAAATCCCGCGCGCTATGCGGAGATTGCGGAGAAGATCGAGAAGGACGGCGCGGTCGACGGCATGACACGGATGCGGCTTGCACATGAGGCATTTGCCCATACCGCTGACTATGACAGCGCAATCAACGCATATCTTGCCGGGCAGTTGGAAAAATGAGGAAGACGACGTGAACATTCTTGTAATCGGATCAGGCGGTCGCGAGCACGCGCTTTTCTGGAAACTCAAAGAGAGTCCGTTGACGGACAGCATCTACGCCCTGCCAGGAAACCCAGGGATGGGGGAGCAGATCGACATCTCTGCAACGGACAACGAAGCCATCCTGAAATTTGCCAAGGAGAAAGAAATCGGGCTTGTGGTCGTCGGTCCCGAGATTCCTCTCACAAATGGGCTTGTGGACGATCTCGAGAGTGCAGGGATTCGTGCATTTGGTCCGCGCGCAAATGCGGCAGAGCTTGAGGGTTCAAAATCCTTCGCAAAGGATCTCATGAAGAAGTATGGGATTCCAACGGCACATTACGAAGTCTTTACTGAGGCAGAACCTGCGCGCGCATATATTCGCAAAGAGGGCGCGCCAATCGTTGTCAAGGCAGACGGACTTGCCGCAGGCAAGGGCGTCATTGTTGCCATGTCGGAGCAGGAGGCACTCGATGCCATAGATACAATCATGGAGGATAATACCTTCGGCAAGGCTGGAACACGCGTCGTTATCGAAGAGTTTATGGAGGGGGAGGAAGCGTCGCTGCTTGCCTTCACCGATGGGAAGATCATCCGTCCCATGATCAGCGCGCAGGATCATAAGCGTGCTCTGGACGGAGACAAGGGTCCGAACACGGGCGGAATGGGCACCTATGCTCCAGCCCCTGTCATGACACCGGAGATGACAGAACGTGCAACAGAGGAGATTCTGAAACCGACAATTGCCGCCATGGCAAAAGAGGGCAGAGTCTATCGCGGCTGTCTTTATCTCGGCCTAATGATTACAAAGGACGGACCAAAGGTCGTCGAGTTCAACGCACGCTTTGGTGATCCCGAGACACAAGTGGTTCTGCCTTTACTCGATGGTGATCTCGTCCAGATCATGTGCGCCTGTTCTGATGGAACACTCGCGGATGTGCCTATACATTGGAAAAGCGGGGCAGCCGTCTGTGTTGTCTTGGCGGCAGGCGGATATCCTGCATCCTATGAAAAGGGGCATGAGATTCGTGGGATCAGAGATGCGGAGGACACGGGCGCGCTTGTGTTCCATGCAGGAACGGCGAAGCAGAACGGAAAAATCATCACGAACGGTGGGCGCGTACTTGGAGTTGTCGGTATGGGGGAAGACATCGCATCTGCGGTGAAAAAATCCTACGCTGCGGTCGAGAAAATATCCTTTAAGGATGCCTATTATCGTAAGGACATTGCACATCGTGCATTAAGGAATCGCTGATAAAATGAAGTCTGTCAGATTGGTGTAGATTTTTTGTTCGATCAAGGAGACAAACCGGACGCATAGCCGAAGCTATGTGGAGGATTTGTCGACGAAGAGAGGGCGAAAAAGATGCGCCAAGATGACATGGCTGAATTTATCAGTGCTTCCTTAAATCGCTAGTAAAAAAGTTGGGGTCGCCGTTATCTTTCGGTGCCCCTTATTTTTATGCAAAATTTATCAGCCCTTCCTAGGGCGGCACTGATAAATTCTGCACCACCATCTTAGCGCATCTTTTCGCCCTGTCTGTGTTGACAAGTATTATCATTCTGTGATAGTTTTGTTGAATTGGAATATGGGGATAAACAGGGAGATGGTAGCGTGCTGACATCCTATGACAAAAATTATCTGAGAATAGGCCTTCCTGCCGCACTGGAAGGTGTCCTGATGATCTTTCTGAGCAATGCGGACATCATTATGGTTGGCAGTCTGGGAACGGGTGCCATTGCTGCCGTCAGCATCTT
This sequence comes from Selenomonas sp. oral taxon 920, assembly GCF_001717585.1. NCBI lineage: Bacteria > Bacillati > Bacillota > Negativicutes > Selenomonadales > Selenomonadaceae > Selenomonas > Selenomonas sp. oral taxon 920. The sequence continues at coordinate 1,164,692 of NZ_CP017042.1, read as the reverse complement.
TTCACAGCCACGTATGATGCTCCTGACGGTTGCACGTTCAGTCGCGTCGGCCGTCACCATACTGATTGCGGAGCGATTTGGCCGCGATCAGCACGACGCCTATGGTGATATTCTCAAAAAAACAATCGTTCTTGTTTTTGTTGTCCTTGGACTCGCACATATCGGATTCTTCATCTATCTCGATGCAATTCTCCTGTGGATGGGTGCACAGCAAGACTATCTCTCCGATGCGATGATCTACGGGCTCTGGACGCTGCCCGCTGTCTTCATCACCTCCGTGACGACGCTCATGCAGGCGGTCATGTTTGGACGCGGGGAGTCCATGCGTGTTCTCTCGATCAACATACAGGGGAACGTCGTCAACGTCATCCTCAATGCTCTCCTGATCTTTGGACTTGGGCCATTCCCACAGCTCGGCGTTCTTGGTGCTGCGCTTGGAACAATCGGCGGAACACTTTGGTCAACCTATCTCACCCTGCGCGTACTCTATGCATGGGGGATCTTTGCACAGGGAAATTATCGTCTGACGCGCACCTATCTGCGTGAATTCCTCAGCGTATTCGGCGGTATCTTCAGTGAGCAGGGATTTGAACGCATCGGCATGGTCGTCTACACCCGCATGGTCGCGGAACTGGGGACGATTCCGTATGCCATCCATGCAATAGCAATGAACTTCTGTGATTTCTATTACAGCTTCTGCAATGGGATGGGAAAAGCAAGCACGGTTCTCGCCGGACACAACCGAGACAGCCATAAGCAGAATGAATGGCGCCGCTATCTCTGGACGGGGATGCGCTGGAGTTTGATTTTCTCCGTCATTGTATTCCTCATAACCTTCTTACTGCGCGAGGAAATCTTTGCCGTCTATGCGCGTGATGCAGCTCTCCTACCTCTTGGCAGCCTGATTATCGCATACGTCGCAGCGGTCAGTTTTCCAGAGGCGTACCAGATGGTCTGTGCCGGTATTCTGCGCGCAAGCGGAAAGACATCACAGGTAGCAGCCTATTCCTTTATCAGTATAACGGTACTGCGGCCGATTATCACCTATATTTTCCTCTATGAGTGCAATATGGGACTTGAGGGTGCATGGCTTTCACTAGCACTCGATCAGAGTATACGCGCCATCTGTGCAGCCATACTCCTGCGTAAGGTATATCATGAAAGAAATTCCACGCATGCATTGAATCTATGTTAAGGAAGCACTGATAAATTCAGCCGCGCCATCTTGGCGCATCTTTTTTGCCCGCACTGTGTCGACAAATCCTCCACATAGCCCTTGCTATGCGTCCGGTTTGTCTCCTTGTTCGGACGAAAAAATCTACGCCAATCTGACGGACTTCATTTTATCAGCGATTCCTTAAGAAAGAATCAAGATGAAATACAAGGGACTTTTTGACTATCCCAATACAATAATCTGAAATAAATGGCTTGACAAGCATATCTAATATGGATATACTACGTTTGAACTTATGTTGAAAACCAAATAAATGACGTTGCGAGTGTCGACGGATGAATATTGCTTTGTGCGCATTCCGTTGAGCGATGAGAGGAAAATGGGTGAAATTCCCATGCTGTCCCGCAGCCGTAAATAGGGAGTGTTCTTCCACAGGCGCAGAGCCTGTGCCTGTAAAGTCACTGGGATAATCCTGGGAAGGCGGAAGAATGCAGCGATCTATGAGCCGGAAAGCCTGCTCGCAATAAGATTCATTGATGGACTCACGAGAGATGGGAAGATGGATGTGCGATTTACAGCACTAGGGAGTGCCGTAAGATCGTTGTTTTTTGTGTGCATTCTTCCGCCTGTCTTAAAAGAGACAGGCGGTTTTATTTTCTACACGACAACAAAGGAGTTGGGGAGTTGAGTGCAAAAGCGATCCTGATGCGTCTGGGGCAGATGATCATTACCCTGCTGGGGGTCAGTTTTCTGACGTTCAGTCTGACATTCATTGCGCCGGGCGATCCTGTGGATGCGATTCTCGAAACCGGCGATACGATTGTATCACAAGAGACCATCGAGCGTACACGTCACGAGTTGGGGCTGGATCGACCGTTCCACGAACAGTATCTCAGTTGGCTGAACGGTGTGGTACACGGGGATATGGGGCGTTCCTACTCGGCAAAAATTCCGGTACAGGATAAACTCTTGCAGAATCTGCCGGGAACACTGTTGCTTGCGGGGACAGCGGTGGTGATGATGCTCTCGATCTCCATTCCGGCAGGAGTTATCTCAGCACTCTATCGTAATCGGTGGCCGGATCAAGTCATACGATTCTTCACCTTTCTCGGTGTCTCCATGCCGAGCTTCTGGGTGGGCCTTATTCTGCTCTATGTATTCGGTCTGAAGCTTGGACTTTTCCCGATTGCAGGCGGCGAGGTCAGCCTTGATCGTATGATTCTCCCTGCCTTTACACTTGCCATCCTGCTGTCATCGAAGTATACGCGTCAGGTGCGTACGGCGGTGCTTGAGGAGCTCGGGCAGGACTACGTCACGGGTCTCAAGGCACGCGGCATGTCGATGACACGCATCCTCATTCGTCACGTTCTGCCGAATGCCTTCCTGCCGCTCATCACACTGCTTGGGCTTTCCATTGGCTGGCTGCTCGGCGGGGTTGCCGTCATTGAGATTGTCTTTTCGTGGCCGGGCATCGGACGCGTTGCGGTGCGTGCGATCGAAGCACGCGACTATCCGCTCCTCCAGGGCTTTGTCCTCTGGATTGCAACACTCTATATGTTTGTGAACCTCATTGTTGATATATCCTATGCGTACCTTGATCCGAGACTCAGGAAGGGGGCGAAAGCATGACGCGGGATCAACTGCTGTTTCGTATCTATACAGGCATCATCCTGCTGATTGTGCTTGTCGCCATCTGTGCACCGCTGATCTCGTCATACGATCCATATGAGTCGCAGATTCAGAATTCTCTCCTGCCGCCATCCGCTGAGCATTACTTTGGCACAGATAAGCTCGGGCGCGATATCTTTACGCGTATTCTCTACGGTGCACGCATCTCGATTACGATGGCGCTCACAGTTGTCATCATCTCGTCAGGACTTGGCACATTGATCGGTGTGATCTCTGCCTATGTGGGCGGTAAGGTGGACAATGCCATCATGCGTCTGACCGACGTGTTCCTTGCATTTCCGGGCATCGTGCTTGCCATTGCGATTGCCGGCGTGCTCGGCGGGAGTGCAGTCAACGCAGTGCTCGCCGTTGTTATTGTAGGCTGGACAAAGTATGCACGTCTTGCACGCAGTATGACGTTGAAGGTTAAGCAGCAGGATTTCCTAGCTGCTGCAATTACAAATGGTACACGACCGCTTGCGATGATTCGTCGGCATATCCTGCCGAATATCATACCGATTATCATTGTGACCGCCGCACTCGACATCGGCGCACTCATGATGGAGCTTGCGGGGCTCTCCTTCCTCGGATTTGGCGCACAGCCGCCGACACCGGAGTGGGGGCTCATGCTGAATGAGGGGCGTCAGCTGATCCAGACGGCACCCTGGCTTATGATCTTCCCCGGACTGGCGATCGTATTCGTCGTCGCGGTATTTAATCTTTGGGGAGATAGTCTGCGGGATATTATGGACCCGCGCAAGGCAAATTAAAGGAGGAACATATGGGAAAGAAAAAACGATGGCTGACAGCACTGCTGACAGGCTGCATGGCAGCTGCACTGCTGACGGGCTGCGGCGGCGGTCAGTCTGCAGGGGACAAGACGACGCTGAAGGTTGGCGTAACGAACTTTGCAGACTCGCTCGAACCGACGGAAAATGCCTTCGGATGGGTCGTCATGCGCTACGGCATGGGCGAAACACTAACTCAGTTTGATGAGAAAATGAATATCCAACCGTGGCTTGCTGAGAGCTGGGAAATCAGCGATGATAAGCTGACGTGGACATTTAAGATTCGTGATGTCAAATTCTCGAACGGGCGCCCACTTACGGCAGAGGCGGTCAAGGCATCACTTGAGCGTGCGTTTGCAAAGAATACACGCGCAGCAACATTCTTCACGTATACAAATATGACTGCAGACGGGCAGATACTCAAGATTACAACGGATAAACCTGCACCGAGCATGCTCGGCTACCTTGCAGATCCGCTTTTTCTCATTGTCGATGTTGAGAGTGAGAAGGAGCGCAACTTCGCAACGCAGGGTCCCATCTGCACAGGTCCCTACGTCTGCGAATCCTTCGTGAAGGAAAAGGCCGTCATGAAGAAGAACCCGAACTATTGGGGCGGCGAAGTGCCGTATGAGACGGTCGAGATCCCGTCGATCGACGATCCGAACACGCGCGCAATGGCACTCCAGTCGGGAGAAGTCGATATGGCGGTCAACATCGCCGCAGGTGATCTTGGCCTCTTTAATGATACGTCGAAGTTCCATGTAGATCGTATCGCATCGCTGCGTACGGTTCTCGCACGCATTAATCAGAAGGGGATTCTCGGCGATCCGAAGGTACGCGCTGCGTTTATCTCAATGACAGATCGTAAGTCGTACAATGAGGTCATCCTGAAGGGAACCTTCATCCCGGGCAAGGCTCCTGTCCCGCCCTCTCTCGACTATGGCTTCGATCAGCTCACCGACCCGAATGCCTACAATGTCGATCGCGCGAATAAGCTCCTCGACGAGGCAGGCTGGAAGGATACGGATGGTGATGGCATCCGTGACAAGGACGGCAAACCGCTTTCCGTTGACTTTATTATCTACAACAGCCGCGCAGAGCTGCCGATCTATGCAGAGGCAGTACAGGCAGATGCCAAGAAGGTCGGTATTGACGTAAAGGTAAAGTCTGTCGATTACAATTTGCTCGACAAAATTGGAATCAACGGAGAGTACGATCTTCTGATTTCCAATATTACCACGGCAAATACGGGTGATCCCGAGATCTACCTCAACTGGTACTGGCGCACGAACGTGAACGGCAACAACCCGCAAAACGGCTCCGGTTACAGCAACCCCGAATATGATGCACTCTGCGCACAGCTTGCCGTTGAGTTTGATCGTGCAAAACGCCGTCAGCTGATGATCGACATGCAGCAGATTCTGCTGAATGATGGAGCTGCATTGTTCCTCGGCTACCCCGAGACAAACATCGTCAGCTCGACCAAGATCACGGGTGCGATTATGCATCCTGCGGATTACTACTGGATCACGAGCAAGATCAAACCTGCGAAGTAATAAGGAGGAGAAGCCCGAATGTTGATTGAGGTGCGAGGGCTAAAAATCGCATACGAAGGCACAGAAATGGTGCACGGTGTGGACTTCACCCTCAAGGACGGGGAAGTGCTGACCATTGTCGGCGAAAGCGGCAGCGGGAAGACCACCGTCATTCGGGCGATGCTCGGCTGCCTGCCGCATGTCGGCAGAGTAACGGCGGGCGAGATCCTCTATGACGGGAAGGATATGACGAAGTGCAGCGCTGAGGAGTGGCGTCACGTAAGCGGAAAGACAGCTGCGATGATCTTCCAGGACAGCGGCAGCATGATGGATCCGATTCGTACCATCGGTGAGCAGTTTGTGGAGTATATTCAGACTCATGAGTCCATCGGTGCGAAGGAGGCAGCTGCGCAGGCACAGGATATGCTTGCACGTATGCATCTGTCCAATCCCGCGAATGTAATGAAGAGCTTTCCGTTTGAACTTTCAGGCGGCATGCGTCAGCGTGTTGGCGTTGCAATGGCGATGTTCTTCAAGCCGGCACTCCTGCTGGCTGACGAACCAACGTCTGCGTTGGACGTGACCACGCAGGCACAGGTCGTCAATGAGATGATGGACATCTGCCAGAAGGATGGCACATCCATTGTCCTTGTGACACACAACCTCGGTGTCGCAGCCTATATGTCGGATCAGATCATGGTCATGCAGAACGGCAATGTCATCGAGCATGGCACTGCCGAAGAAATTATTGAACACGCGCAGAAGGACTACACCAAGGAACTCCTGCGTGCCGTACCACAGATTGGAGGAAAGCGTTATGACGCAGTCGGAGCGTGAGATCATCCTGCGCATCGAGCATATTACCAAACGCTTCCCCCTTGAGGGCGGCAAAGTTCTTACGGCATGTAATGATGTGACATTTCCCGTATATCGTGGAGAAATCCTCGGCATTGTCGGTGAAAGCGGCTGTGGAAAAAGTACGCTTGTGCGCACACTGATGCAGCTTCATGCACCATCTGAGGGTCAAATCTTCTTCAGAGACAAGGAAATTACGGGGCTGAAGGGCGAGGATGCCCGCAATATGCGGCGCAATATCCAGATGGTCTTTCAGGATCCTACAACATCCTTCAATCCGAAGATGAAGATTAAGGACATCATCTGTGAACCGCTGCGGAACTTCGGACTCCTCAAAGGGAGCGCACATGACAAGGCAGCCGAGCTGCTGCGTCTTGTCGATCTTCCTGAGGACTTTGCCGAACGCTACCCCGCAAATATGAGCGGGGGACAGCGCCAGCGCGTTGGAATTGCGCGCGCACTGGCATTGGAGCCGGAGATTCTGGTCTGTGACGAGGCAACGAGTGCGCTTGATGTTTCTGTGCAGGAGACGATTGTTGAACTGCTTGTCCGTATTCAACGGGAACGAAATCTGACAATCCTGTTCATCTGTCATGACCTTGCACTCGTGTCGCGTTTATGCACGTGCGTTGTCGTCATGTACTTTGGAAAGGTTGTGGAGCAGCTGGATGGACAGGATCTTGCTCATGCAAAGCATCCCTACACCCAAAAACTCCTCTCGTCCGTATTTACACTCCTGCCGAAAGGGAAAGCTCCGCGCATTACCATCTCCGAGATAGACGTCCCTATGTAACGCATACAATACAAATATCAGATAGATAAATTATAGTAAGAGGGCAGCAACTCAATGCTGCTCTTTTGCTATATTGCTATTATGAATATTAGGTTGCATAAATATTGAATTACAGTGTCGACTGTTTTCAAATTTTTGTCTTGCTGTCAATCTGAAATAATGATATTATTAGTCTATAAGTTTTGTGTATACGCCTCCAACTTTTACATCTTCTTAGGGAGGATCTGGATATATGTTTAATTTCAAGCAGAAAGATGACGAATTCTTTGACCTATTCCTTGAGAGCGCGAAGTTCTTTCATACAGGCGCATTGGTTTTAGATGATGTTATGAAGGACTATACGACCACAGGAACAAAAGTGGAGGAAATCAATCGTATTGAACACGAAGCAGATGCTATCAATGACCGTATTATTGATAAATTAAACCTTACCTTTATCACCCCCATTGATCGAGAAGACATCTATGCCTTGGCAAATGACCTTGATGACGGAGTCGATCTCTTACAGGGAATACTGCAGCGCTACGAGATGTACCGCATGGGAAAGCCCATGGCAGGTGCAATCAATCTGACAAACCTCCTAATCTCTGCTACGGAAGAAGTTGTACGGGCCGTTTCTTATCTTGAAAACATCCGAAAAAACCAAGTACAGATACTGGATGCATCGCACAAAATCGAACGCTATGAAAGCGAAGGAGATCTCATCTATCGAAGTGAGGTTGCCTATCTTTTCGATAATGAAAAAGATCCCATCGAACTGATTCGATGGAAAGACGTGTTAGAACAGCTGGAAGATACGCTGGATCATTGTGAACTCATTGCGGATATGCTGCGGGGAGTGGTAATGAAATATGCCTGATTTCCAGCTTTTGATCTTTCTTGTTATACTGTTAGCCCTTATATTCGATTTCATTAACGGGTTCCACGATACGGCAAACGCGATTGCCACCTCGGTTTCGACCAGAGCCATTCACCCTCAACACGCAATTATCATGGCTGCCGTACTTAATTTTTTAGGTGCCATGTACAGTACCGGGGTTGCAAAGACCATTGGATCGGATATTGTCAAATCAGCCTCCCACGTAGATGAACACGTGCTGATTGCGGCACTCTTTGGCTCGATTATATGGAATATCATTACGTGGAGATTCGGTATGCCGTCCAGTAGTTCCCATGCACTTATCGGTGGTTTGATCGGTGCTGTGCTCATGTCTTCCTCTGGTATGGAGGGCTTAAATTTCTATGGAATTGGAAAAATCATTCTTTCCCTGATCCTCTCACCGCTTGTGGGCATGGCATTGGGATGTGTCATTATGTTGTTCTTATTCCGTTTCTTCGGTCGTTTCCGCCCCACATCCATCAACGGAAAATTCAAGAAGATGCAAATTCTAACAGCAGCAACGATGGCATTTTCACATGGTTCCAATGATGCACAAAAATCTATGGGTATTATGACACTCGCGTTGCTTGCCGGCGGATATATCGACGCATTCGAGGTTCCAACCTATGTCAAGGTACTCGCAGCGACTGCTATGGCCTGTGGAACGGCCGTAGGGGGCTGGCGTATCATCAAGACAATCGGTGGAAAAATATTCAAGCTTCAGCCGATTTCTGGATTTGCGGCAGATCTTAATTCCTCCATCATCATATTCGGTGCAACTCTCTTACATCTTCCCGTGAGTACAACACATGTGGTTTCTGGATCGATCATGGGCGTTGGTGCAGCAAAACGCATCAATGCTGTTCGCTGGGGGGTCGCCCAGCAAATGGTGGTTGCTTGGGTCATGACAATCCCTTGCACAGCTGTCATGGGAGCTATTACATATCAGGTTGTGATGCTCTTCATCTAAGATAAGTTTGAAAAATCCTGCTCGTAATTGGAGCAGGATTTTTATATAGAGAAGAAGGGAAGGGGTTTTCCATGGAAAAAAATTTGATTGAGATGGCTTCCGAAGCACAAGCATCATATCGAAGTCAAATTGTGGCTGCAAAAATCAATGGTGAAATACGGGATATTCAAACACCATACACGGATACGGATGAGATTGGTTTCATCGAATTGGACTCAGCAGTAGGATGGAGTATCTATCGCCGTTCTGTACTCTTCCTCTTGATCACAGCAGTAGATCAGCTGGAAAAGAATGCAGAGGTAACAGCAAAATTCACGGTAAATAAGGGCCTCTACTGCGAAATTAAGCGCCCCAACGGAGTAGTTAACGATCATTTCATACAGGAAGTAGATTCCAAAATGAGGGAGATGATCGCCGCTAATCTTCCCATTGTTAAACGGAGCATTCCACGCCAAGAGGCCATTGAACTCTTTCGAAAGCCAGGTCGTGAGGGAAAGGTAAATCTGATCTCTGCTTTGCAACAACCAGTCATCAGCATATATACATGTGAGGACTATGTTGATTATCTATACGGTCCTATGCTTCATGAGACAAAAGATCTCAGTCGATTTGAGTTAGACCATGAATCTGACGGTGTATTGATTCGTACACCGGATGAAATGACAAAAGGCCGCATAAGAGAACGAGTTAACCAACCAAAATTTGGTTCAATCCTAGCTGAATCAAAAGCATGGGCTGATATCTTAGAATGTCGCTTTATATCTGATCTGAACCGTATCAATAAAGAAAATGACATTGGGGAACTGATCCGTATCTCAGAGGGGTTGCAGGAAAAGCGAATTGCGCAAATTGCAGACCATATTTCTGCACACAGAGAGGATATCCGACTCATACTGATCGCAGGTCCATCCTCATCTGGGAAAACATCCTTTGCGCAGAGACTTAGAGTTCAGTTACGCGTCAATGGACTTCGTCCTGTTATGATCTCCTTAGATGATTACTTCCTTAACCGAGAGGACACTCCACTGAATGAAAAGGGTCAATATGACTACGAAGCTCTTGATGCACTCGATACAAAGTTGTTTAATCAAAATATGATCAGCCTTTTGGCAGGACACAAAGTCCAGATTCCACGATATAATTTTATCTCTGGGATGAGAGAATGGAGGGAGGATACATTTCTCTCAATCAAAGAAGATCAACCAATTATCATCGAAGGAATCCACGGATTAAACGAGTATCTAACAAAAGATATTCCATGTATTAACAAGTACAAAATATATATCAGTGCACTGACACAGCTAAATATTGATGCACATAACAGGATTCCCACAACAGAGGTGAGATTCTTACGCCGTCTTGTACGGGATTATCAATTCCGCGGAGCAAAAGCGCTGAAAAGTATTCGTCAATGGCCGGATGTCAGAGCAGGAGAGGAGAAGTACATCTTCCCATTTCAAGAGAATGCAGATGTCTTATTCAACTCAGCTCTGATTTATGAAATCGGGATCTTAAAGAAATACGCTGTCCCTCTTCTTGAAGAGATCAATCGTGGGGAAGAAGGTTATACTGAAGCACGTTGGATTCTGCGTTTCCTTCAATACGTCGATGAAATCAACGCAATCGACAATATTCCTAACAACTCCATACTAAGGGAATTCATCGGAAAATCGGTATTCTTCCCATGAAAAAAGCTAGGGTTCTATTGAATGAGCCCTAGCTTTTTTAAAGAAGAATTTACGTATTACTCTTTGACATATGCCGTAATCGGCTTGTAATGCTTCTGGAAGAACTCCTCAGCAACCTGCGGGAAGAGAGCATAGGAAAGAACATCCTCATCCGAGGGGTTGATATATCCCTTGTTCTTGAGCTCCTCTTTGAACTCCGCGAACGTCGTTGCTTTTGCATCCTCGATGGAGCAGTCATCAATGATGTCCTCAGGAGCAATACCAAGCGTGTCAGTCAGGAACTTGCGATCAATTTCAACCGGTGTCCTGCCGAACTTGCCGCGTGCGAGATCTTTGAACTCGGTCGGTACCATCTTGTAGCGCTCACCGGTCATGACATTGAAGGTCGCCATCGTACCGACAATCTGCGAGGACGGCGTAACGAGCGGGGGATAGCCGACATCCTTGCGAACACGCGGCATCTCATCCAGCAGATCCTGATATTTGTCCTCCATACCCGCTTCCTTGAGCTGGTTCGCAAGGTTCGAAAGCATACCACCGGGAATCTGGAAGTCGAGAACATTCGGGTTCACATCGAAGTATCCCTTGAGGTTGAAGGTCTTAATGAGATCCTGTTTGACACCAAGGAAGTACTTGGAAATCGGCGTCATCGCCTGACGATCCAGCCCTGTATCGCGATCCTCACCCTCGAGCATGGCAACCATCGTCTCCGTGCACGGCTGCGAAGTATCACTGGAGAAGGGGGCAAGTGCAGTATCAATGATATCAACACCGGCTTCAACCGCCTTCAGATAGGTTGCATGGCCAAATCCTGATGTGCAGTGCGTGTGCAGATCGATGGGAATCTTTACAGCTGCCTTGAGCTTCTTGACCAGATCCTCTGCCACATACGGCTTCAGAAGTCCCGACATATCCTTGATGCAGACGGAATGGCAGCCCATCTTTTCAAGCTCAACTGCCAGCTCAACAAAGCTCTCATTCGTATGAACAGGGCTGATCGTATAGACCAGACAGCCCTGAACATGCGGTTTCTCAGGGCACTTGAGTGCTGCATCAATCGCGACTTTGAGGTTACGAATATCATTGAGTGCATCAAAGATGCGGAATACGCCGATACCATGCTCGGATGCCTTCTGAACGAACTTCTCTACCACGTCGTTGGAGTAGTGGTTATAGCCGAGCAAGTTCTGACCGCGGAGAAGCATCTGAATTGGCGTCTTGAGGTTTTTCTTCAGGATATCCAAGCGCTCCCACGGATCCTCATCAAGGAAGCGCAGGCAGCTATCAAACGTAGCACCACCCCATGCTTCAAGCGAGTTGTAGCCAATGGCGTCAAGCGCCGCAAGCTGCGGAAGCATGTCCGAGATTCTCATGCGGGTTGCCAACAGTGACTGGTGGCCGTCACGGAGGACAGTCTCAGTGATTTTGACCGGATTCTTTGCCATAAAAGAACACTCTCCTTGATTAAAAGTATAATCAAAAATTATATAACCCAACATCTAAATTATAGATTCAAATTGCGTTATTGTCAATGACAAGTTATAAAATTCACATATTTTTACACAGCTCTCACGATAAAAACGTTAGCTTCTCCAACTATCCATAATTACCATTATGGATAGTTGGAGGGAGTAATCGCTGTAAAAATTACATATCCGGACGCATTCCTGTTTTTCCGGCAAACTTATGATAGCTGCCGCCGTTGTGTCTCCGCTTCAGTTCTTCGAGCAAATCCTCCGGCGTCATATTGTGATACGCGAGCAAGACCAGGCAATGATACCAGAGATCTCCCATTTCATAGAGCACATCCTCACGGATGTTATTTTTAGACGCAATAATTGTCTCTGCTGTTTCCTCGCCAAGCTTTTTCAAGATCTTGTCTTGACCTTTATCGAAGAGATAATTTGTATAGGAACCTTCGACTGGGTGCAGACGGCGGCTCTGAATCACCTGATAGAGATCGGACAGAACCTCTGCAAGCGGCATCTCATCTCTCGCATCAACAGGAATAATACTGTTTTCACTGGCAGGATAGAGTTTTCTGCCATTAAAGCATGAATATGTCCCCGTATGACAGGCTACCCCCGTCTGTTTGACACGCAGCAGAATCGTATCACCATCACAGTCATAGGAAAGTTCCTGCACGCGCTGCACGTTTCCGGAGGTTTCACCCTTTTTCCACAGCTTCTTGCGGCTGCGGCTGTAGTACCACGCGAATCCCGTTTCCATTGTTTTCTCAAGGGATTCACGATTCATGTACGCAAGCATGAGGACTTGATTGTTTTCTTCCTGCACAACAACAGGAACAAGCCCGTGTTCGTCAAAATTCACCATTGAAATATCAACACTCATCAGAATCGAACCTCCAGTCCGCGCGACTTCAAATACATCTTCACTTCATTTATGGAAAGTTCTCCATAGTGGAACAATGACGCAGCCAATACGGCATCCGCTTTTCCTTCGGCAAGGACATCATAGAAATGCTCCAATTTGCCGGCACCTCCGGAAGCAATGACGGGTACGTTGACATTTTCCGATACCGCACGCGTGAGTGCAATATCATAACCATTCTTTGTACCATCAGCATCCATACTAGTCAACAGGATTTCCCCCGCACCAAGCGCAATAACATCCTTTGCCCAAGAAATACAGTCCATCCCTGTCGGTGTTCTGCCACCGTTGACATAGACCTCCCAGGAGTCTATGCCATTACGTCGTGCATCAATTGCAACGACAATACATTGACTTCCGAACCGCAAGGCTCCCTCACGTACAATTTCCGGATTTTTCACCGCCGCTGTATTGATAGAGATTTTATCTGCCCCCGCGTTCAGCATACGATGCATATCTTCTAAAGTGCGGATTCCACCGCCAACCGTAAGTGGGATAAAAACTTTTGAAGCGCAGTCAGATACGACATCGACCATTGTGTTGCGTTCTTCATGTGACGCCGTGATATCCAAAAATACGAGCTCGTCCGCACGTTCTTTGTCATAGCGTTCGGCTAATTCCGTCGGACTTCCCGCGTCTCTTAAGCCGACAAAATTCGTCCCCTTGACAACGCGTCCATCTTTGACGTCGAGACACGGAATAATACGCTTTGCAAATTTTTTTCTCAAGACGAAATTCCCCCTTTCAGAAGATGCGATCATCTCAACGAGCTGCGGCAATCGCCTCAGGTAAGGAAAGCGTTCCTTCATAAATGGATTTTCCGGCAATTACACCGATAATACCATCTTCCTCTCTGACTTTTAAGGCATGAATATCTTCCAATGATTTTACGCCACCGGAAGCGATGATATCTATACCGGACGCTGCCGCCAGCTTTGTAGTTGCCTCAATATTAACACCGGAGAGCGTTCCATCCCGTGCTATGTCGGTATATATAATTGTCTTCAAACCATAGGAAGCAAGCTCTTTCGCTAGGTCGACAGCAGAAATACCGCCCGATATGCCCCACCCGTCCACGGCGGCAATGCCATCCTTCGCATCAATACCAACAGCGATGCGATCGCCATAGAGTCGACAAGCCTCTTTTACAAGGTCGCGGTTCTGTACTGCAGCAGATCCAAGAATCACACGTGTCACACCAAGAGCTAAGGTGTTTTCTATCGTTTCGAGAGTGCGAATGCCTCCGCCAAGTTCAATGGGAATTTGAACATTGCTGAGAATCTTCTTGATGACCTCAGTGTTTTTCGGCTTGCCGGCAAGTGCTCCATCAAGATCAACCACATGCAGGTACTCAGCACCCTCCCGCTCCCAACGCAGTGCAACCTCTTCGGGTGCGCTGCTGTAGATTGTTTCCTGTGCAAAGTCACCTCTGAGGAGACGAACACATTTGCCGTCGTGTAAATCAATAGCGGGGAAAATAATCATCTGCTTCCCTCCTGTCCGTGACAAATAAAGTTCTGAATGATGTTTAGTCCAATATCCCCCGATTTTTCGGGATGAAATTGTGTTGCCATGATATTTCCGGCAGATATGGATGCTGTAATTTCCTCTCCATAGAAGCAGGTCGATGAAACAATATCCTTATCCTCCGGTACTGCATGATAGCTGTGCACAAAATATACATAGGAACCCTGTGGTACCCCTACAAACAATCCATTATCCCTATGTGCCTCCGCGATATCGAGTGCATTCCAACCCATATGCGGAATCTTTTCATGCGGTGCAGATATCTTTCGCACACAGCCATCCAGGAAACCAAGTCCCTCTACACCGGAGGATTCCTCACTGCCTGCAAAAAGAATCTGAAGACCGACGCAGATGCCAAGCAATGGCGTCTGACGATCAACACATTCGCGAATGGCAGGGATCAAACCGGATGCCTTGAGCTGCTTCATGCAGTCGCCAAAAGCGCCCACCCCTGGCAGGACGATTTTGTCCGAAGCAAGAATGTCGTCGGCTTTTCCGCTCACGCGAACATCCGCGCCCAATGCAGCAAAGGCCTTCTCAACGCTGAATAAATTTCCGGCTCCGTAGTTTATAATTGTAATCATAGCGTTTCCTTACAGAACACCTTTGGTCGACGGAATCATATCCCCCAGTCGCGCATCCTTCTCTGCGGCGATCCGAAGTGCATGTGCGACTGCCTTAAATATTGCCTCCACTTTGTGATGTGAGTTCCTTCCGTAGAGAATCTTCACATGAAGTGTGAGTCCCGCATGAAAGGCAAATGCACGCAGGAACTCCTCCGTGAGCTCCGTATCATAGCCGCCAATCATCGGAGTCATCGGCGTATCCCCTGGATCGTAGACGAGAAAGGGACGCCCGCTGATATCCAGAGCCGCCAATACAAGTGTCTCATCCATGGGCAGATAGAACGCCCCATACCTTGTAATACCGCGCTTTTCCCCAAATGCGGCGTGAAATGCCTGTCCCATCGCAATGCCGATATCCTCAACGGAATGATGTCCATCGACTTCAATATCGCCATCACATTTTACAGTCAAATCAAAGAGTCCGTGAGATGCAAAGAGAGTCAGCATATGATCGAAGAATCCGATGCCCGTATCAATCTCAGACATGCCCGTTCCGTCCAGTCCAACGGAGACACGCACATCGGTTTCCCCTGTCTTTCGATGTATGTCTGCATTGCGTGTACTCATGGATTTCCCTCCACAAAAGACTTCATAACACGATATACCGCATCATTTTCATCCGGTCGGCCGATGGAGATACGCAGCGTATTCGCCAGCTGCGGTGCTTTTCCAAAACTACGTACCCCGATGCCGTATTGGATGAACTCTTCATTGAGTTCCTCTGCATGAGGATAATGAAGCAGAATAAAATTGGTATGAGACGGATAGACGGTTACCCCCGCGAGACGTTCATATTGTTCCCGCATACGCTCACGCTCTGCACAGATCATCTGAATCTGCGGCTCAAACTCCGACCGCATTTGGAACACAGTATCTGCTGTCACCAAGGACAGCACGTTCATATGATATGGCATATAGGTCTTTGCAATCATCTCGATCACATCCCCATGCGCCAACATATAACCAACACGGCATGAGGCAAGCGCATACGCCTTTGAAAAGGTGCGCGCAATCATCATATGCGGATATTTTTTCAGAAGCGGAATGGACGTGTCTCCATAAAACTCGACATATGCTTCATCAATCAGAAAGGCACATGAGATATGCTCCGCAATGTGCTCAATTGCTTCGAGCGGCAACACGCCCCCCGTCGGATTATTCGGGTTGCAGATAACCGCAAGCGAAGCATTGTTTTGATTGACCGTCTGAATAAACGCATCTACATCCAGCGTAAAATCATCCCGCAGCTGAACAGGAATCCCCTCTGCATCTGCTGCCGCCGCATAGATTCCATACATGGAGAACGAAGGCGTTGGATAGACAATCTTATGCGCTTTGTTTCCGCCAAATGCATGAAATACCTTCTCTATAATCTCACTGGAGCCGTTTCCTATGATGACGTTTTCCCGACGATATCCATACGACTCCCCGATCTGTTCACAGAGCAAATTGTATTCCTCATTGGGATAGCGTGCAAAAGCAACGCGCGACAAGCGCGACAGGATACGCTCCTCGACCAAGGGAGGCTGTCCGATATTGGACTCATTTGCATTGACTTTGATGCGCCAGTCCAGCTCACACGTGTCATACGTTGGCATGGACGCCAATCCATCACGATAGTTCAGCATGTTCTCCCCTCCTGATCTGAATTGCACGCGCATGGGCATCAAGGCCTTCCGTCTCAGCGAGACGGATAATATCATCGCTGACCTCATCCAGAGCTTTTTGCGTATAAGAGATGATACTCGTGCGCTTCATAAAGGTCTCGACGTTCAGAACAGAATAAAAGCGTGCAGTCCCCCCCGTTGGCAGCACATGGTTTGGACCCGCAAAATAGTCCCCGAGCGGTTCCGGCGAATACGCTCCGACAAAGATCGCACCAGCACATCGAATCTGGGGCAGCATATGGAAAGGATCTTTGACAAGAAGCTCCATATGCTCCGGTCCCGATATATTTGCAAGAACGACTGCCTGCTCCATATTCTCCGTCACGATAATGCGTCCATTGTCCTCAATCGAGGCACGCGCAATATCTTTGCGCGGAAGACGTTCCAGCTGATGCTGTACTTCGTTCAGAGTGTGCTCCGCCAAGGCTCGATCATTCGTGATAAGAATGCTTGAAGCAAGCGGATCATGCTCTGCCTGACTGAGGAGGTCGGCTGCAATGTACTTTGGAGAGGCACTGTCATCTGCAAGAATCAGGATCTCGCTTGGCCCTGCAAGCATATCAATATCTACATGACCATATACTTCTTTTTTCGCTAATGTAACGAAGATATTGCCGGGGCCTGTAATCTTATCGACACGCGGAACACTCTCTGTCCCATATGCCATCGCCGCAATGGCCTGCGCTCCCCCCATTTTGAAGATCTTGCGGATACCAAGAAAACGTGCCGCAACGAGAACATACGGGTTGATCACACCGTCCTTAGTCGGGACAGACATGATAATTTCCTCGACGCCCGCAACCAGTGCCGGAATTGCGTTCATCAGAACGGACGAAGGATATGCCGCCGTCCCCCCAGGGACATAGATGCCAACGCGTGAGAGCGGAAGAATTTCCTGCCCAAGGATTGAACCGTGTGCGCGGTAGGTCATCCACGAGCGTGGTTTTTGCTCCTCGTGGTAAGAAAAAATATTATCCGCCGCTTTTTTCAGTGATGCAATAACCTTTGGGTCGGCACTGTGTTCCGCCACCTGAAATTCTTCCTCGGACACCATCAAATTATCCGATGTCAAATCAACGCAATCCAGTAATTTCGTATAGTGGAAGAGTGCCTGATCGCCCTTATGACGTACTTCCTGAACAATACGGTGAACCAGCTCTGTCGCAGAAAGATCCGCGCCGAAAAGATCTTTATTGCGCGCGCGAATACGGTCACTCAGTACAACCTCATCAAATGCCTTCTTCTGAAGCAGTCGCCCCGCTTCTTCCATGCCAATATCTGCAACAGATACGATATTCACCGTACTTCCCCACCTTCCAAAACTTGCTTCAGATCATTTACAATTCGATAAATACGATCAAATTTCAGCTTGAAGCTCACACGGTTGACGATTAGTCGTGCACTCACATCCATGATGTGGGCAATTTCCTCCAAATCGTTTTCGACCAGCGTTGTCCCTGTTTCTACGATATCGACGATACTCTCCGAAAGCCCCACAAGCGGTCCCAGTTCAATCGATCCGTTGAGTTTTATATACTCCATCTGCATTCCCTGCTGTGCAAAGAATTGCTCTGCAATATGCGGATACTTGGTCGCCACCCGCGTATGTGCATAGTCCAACAGGCGGCTGCGGCGTTCTTCCCGTGGAACGGCCATCATCAGCCGACATTTTCCAAAGCCTAGATCGAGCAGCTCATAAACATCCTGCCCGGACTCCACCAAAACATCCTTGCCAATCACGCCAATATCCGCAGCACCATATTCGACATAGGTCGGGACGTCGGAAGTCTTTGTGATAATGAACCGAGCCTTGCATTCATCATTTGATATAATGAGTTTGCGGGATTTTTCACTCAGGTGCTCCGCCGTAACGCCGACCTTCTCAAACAAATTCGCAGAAAGAGAGAACAGCTTTCCTTTTGGCAATGCTATAGTCAGATAATCGTCAACGTATTTCGCCATATAATCCCTTCTCATCCTTTAGTCAATTAAAGAGCTAATATTAGTGTATAGTACCACGTTGCTGTCTGTAGGTCAATCCATCAAAAAAGGGTTTTCAACAATCATCGCGAATAATATTAGAAAATCCATCCATACGTACGAAAAGGAGTCGCAGATGACACTTCAAATACTATCATTTGTGCGATTAAGCGACAAACAAATGGAGCTGATCCATCAGAGCTATCCGGATTGCACGCTCAGATGCATACGTCCAAAAGACTTGAAAGACGATCTCTCGGATGTCGATATCCTACTGGGATATGATGCGCAGATGGAGATGGAGAAGTATCTCCCCCAAATGCCGCATCTAAAATGGATTCACACATACAGTGCGGGTGTTGAAAAACTACTCTCGCATGAGGTTTTCTGCCAGTCTGATATATTGCTGACAAATTCACGCGGAATTCACGGCATCCCCATGGCGGAACACGTTCTCGGAACAATGCTCGCGTCCAGCCGCTGTCTCATCGAGGCATGGGAAAATCAAAAGGCACATGTTTGGAAACGGCTGACCGATCCCGATGAGCTATTTGGTAAGACTGCCGCCATCATCGGCTTGGGAAGCATTGGCAGAGAGGTTGCAAAACACCTCAAAAACATGGGAATGCGGATCGTTGCCGTAAAGCAAAAGGAGTCCACAGAACCATTCGTGGATCAGCTGTTCACCATTGATTATCTGTCCGATGCTCTGTCCTGCGCAGATTATGTGATCGTTACGCTCCCGCTGACACCTCAGACAAAAAAATTGTTTAACACACATACCTTTCATATGATGAAAGGAAATGCCTTTTTCATCAATGTCTCCCGCGGTGACGTTGTAGAGGAGGACGATTTGGTGGAGGCACTCAGATCGAAATGCATACGGGGTGCTTCTCTGGATGTCTTTGCCACCGAGCCGCTTCCTGAGGATTCCCCGCTGTGGGGTGTTCCGAATCTATTCATTACACCGCATTACTCTGCAATCTCGCCGATGTATCTGGATCGCTCGCTCAAGATCTTTCGCAACAACTTACAGATCTTCCCGCAGCGAATTGGGATGCTCAACGTAGTAGACAAGCAGCGCGGTTACTGAGCCATTGCTTCAATTCTGTGCATCCGCCAGCTTTAATATGGACAGCACCGGAGAATCCTCCGGTGCTGCTTTTTTTTGATGCTGCTCAACAATTGCTGCCTCACGGATATCTCCGATCTCACGCAGTGCCGCTGCTCCGATATAGGGATGGGCAATATGGACATAGAGTGCCATCCCTATACGTCCACACAAATCGCGGGAATCCTTGTGCCGTAGGAAATAAGGGGCTGCAAAAGGAAAAAAACGATCTGCAAGAACGGCAAATACCTTGCCCCAGATATCCGCCGTCCCTTTGATACGACCGATATCGTGAAGCAATGCGCATCGTATCAGCAGGATATACGAATCTGATTCTGAATATCCTTGCTGAAGATAGATTCTTTTTGCCGTAAGAGCGACACGAAAGGCATGGTACTGGTCCGCTTCGTGCATTGCGTAGAATAATTTTTGCTCTGCTGCACTCAAATAGGATTTGATGAACGTATGTCCTTCCGCATCCAAGCGACCGAACAATGCCCGCAGGAACTGCCGTACACGCTGTTTCATTCAAAATACTCAAGCTGCTCACATCCGCGCTCCACACGCGAAGATTCCGCTTTCTCATAGGACTGCGAGCGAAGACCAAGCTCTACGGTATTGCCTGCATGACGCAATTCAGATGCCCTCTGAATCGCGCTGCCGATGGCTGATTCCCCATACCCAATATAGAAATTCTTGGATGGAGACGGTACACGCCCCCCCTGACGTTCAAGCGTCAATAAAAGCCGCTCGATCCCGAGTGCAAATCCCGTTGCCGGCATGGGATGCCCATACTCCGTCAAAAGGCGGTCGTATCGTCCGCCTCCGCAGAGAGGGAATCCCAACCCGGGTGCGTATCCCTCAAAAACCATCCCCGTATAATAGTTGAAATCCCGAATGATGCCCAAATCAAAACGGACATAGTCCGAGAATCCGTAGGATTTCAAAATTCGATAGATCTCTTCCAAATTGTCAATGGCAGAGTGACTTTGCTCACTGCGCGGGAAGTCATAAAGTTTTTGCAGGAGATCCTCTTTCCCGTTCAGAAGAGGAAGCTGCTTGATCGCCAGCTTATCCTGTTCAGAGAGCGGCAATGCATCAACGATTCGATCCATGAGCACAATATCATGACATTCGATTGCAGACTTCAGTGCCTTTCTTTGCACATCCTCAATCTCAAAATAGGACAAGACAGCATCGAGAAAGGCAATCTGCCCCATATGAATCTGAAAGTCCTTGATTCCGGACTTCAAAATTGCTTCGATTGCAAGCGCGATAATTTCTGCATCCGAAGCAGGACTGTCACTCCCCATCACTTCGACTCCTGCCTGATGAAATTCGCACTGTCGCCCCATCTGGGTCTGCTCCATACGAAACACATTGCCAATATAGGATAACTTCAACGGTCTTGGATCATCCTTCAGACGGCTGCTGACAAGGCGTGCAATCGGTGTCGTCATTTCGTTGCGAAGCGCAAGAAGCTTATTTTTGTTGCCAAGCAACATGAAAAGAGAGTTCTCATCCTGCATTCGTGGAGCAAGTGTTTCCAAGTGTTCGATCGTCGGTGTCACAACCTCATGATATCCCCAGCATAGGAACAAAGAGGACAACATATTCTCCATATGGCGCATTGCCGCTGCATCTGCAGGAAGAAGATCGCGCGTGCCATATGGTGTCTCTAAAATCAATTGTTCAGAATTCATCGCTCTTCTCCTTATGAATATCCGTCGTAGAAATGCCTTTTTCCAGCACGAGGGTGTACCCATCCGCACCGTAGTTCAGACAGCGTTTGACACGGCTGATGGTCGCAGTGCTGGCACCGGTATGTGCAACGATATCGTCGTAAGTGTTTCCCTCGTGCAGCATGCGTGCAACGTCCAGACGCTGTGCCATGGCACGAAGCTCTCCTATCGTACAGATGTCTTCAAAGAATTGATAGCATTCCTCCATTGTATCCAATGAAAGGATTGCACGACACAGCTGATCGGTCAGATCATCTCTCAATTTTTCATTTACCATATGCAGATTCCTCTCATGAGTGCCCCATCTTGCCTTGCTTGCTATTCGTTCACAGTATAGCACAGAATAAGATGCCCGAAAAGTTCAGTCGCATGCTCTTTCAAGGCAGAAAATGGAGTGTAATGTTTTCCTCATGCCCTGTGATTCGATCATGCGGCACAGATATGCGAACATTTTTTTTGTCTTCAGGCTCCGTGTCAGAATCTGTAATTTCTTCAACGGTAGCCTCAGCAGGCAGACCGCTCAGTTCATATCGGACAATCTGCCCCGGATAGACCCTATTCATATCCTCTACAGAAATCTCGGCTTCAATCCAGCAGTTCTCCACAAGATCGAGTGTGAGAATCGAAGCTCCACTGTCGATAAGGTCACCTTTTTTTACGTGGATCTTCGAGACCACACCTTCTCGCACAGCAAAGAGCCCTGTTGTCCCCGCATGATCGCGCGCTTTTGCTAGGGTCTCCTCCGCCTTTTTCAGCTGCTCCTCTGCTGCCTTGAGCGCTGCGGCATTTGGTACGGCCATTTGTCCACTTCCCATCGTCAGCGCGTTCTTTTCCTGCTCATATGCAGCAGCCGCCTCATTTCTTTTGGCTGCACTGACTGCCCCCATCTCATAGAGTTCGTTCATACGCTCCATACGCATTCGTGCGGCATCCAGCCCTTCGGAGGATGCGGGGGGATTCTGAGATACCGCAGCTGCGCCGTATCGAATCTGTTCGACATTCCTTTGTGCAAGCTCGACATTCTTTTGCAAGCGTGCGAGTTCTTCATCCGAAAAGACACTCTGTACCGTGACAAGGAGCATCCCCGCGGTTACATGGTCACCCTCCGCAATATGAAGCTCTTGAACGATGGACGTATTCGCCGCCTGCAAATCACTTTGTTCATAGACGAGGCGCGCATTGGACAGCATGAACTCATTCGATCCGCCCCGTTGATGCAGCAGGATAAACGACGCACAGAAGACGATCAGCAGCAGACCGATAAGGAATAGGTACACTCTCTTTTTCAGCAGCTCGGTGATGTCATTTTCCATGAAAACCCTTCTAAAAAATATGGCTGTCAACCAGTGACAGCCATAGACCAATTTCTTTATTCGGCTGAGACCTGCTGACGGATCACAGCAATCGCCTCTTCAAATGCCTGCGGGAGTTTTTCGGGATTCTTGCCACCCGCCTGTGCCATATCGGGACGTCCGCCGCCCCCGCCGCCGACCGCTTTTGCAGCCGCCTTAATGATGTTGCCCGCATGAGCCCCAAGTTTTACAGCATCCTTATCCGCCTTGACGACAAGGCTGACCTTATCGTCAATAATAGCTCCAAGGACGACAATGCCTGTCTCAAGTTTCTCACACGTCAAATCTGCAATGTTACGGAGTTCATCCATCGCGTCCACATTGGCTTTTCCAAGGACTACATGGAAGTTCCCAATCTCTTGAACCCCCATAAGCAGCTTCTGTGCATCTGCCTTATCACGGAACTCAGCAAAACTGCGCAACTGTTCCTGCATGCTCTTTCGCTCACTCATAAACTTATCAACCTGAGCACAAAGCTCCTCTGGTCTCGCCTTCAGTTTATGCGAAAGTTCCTGAACAGTCCTTGCCATCTCTGCCGCATATGCACATGCGGCACGACCGGTAATCGCCTCGATGCGGCGCACACCCGCCGCAACCCCCGACTCACTGACAATCTTGAACAGACCAAGCTGTCCTGTATTCGCCACATGGGAACCGCCGCAAAGCTCAATGCTGAAGTCCGGCACACGAACCACACGAACGATATCGCCGTACTTCTCTCCAAAGAGTGCCATAGCACCCAGTGCCTTCGCCTCATCAATCGGCATCATAGAGATATGAAGATCAGTTGACCGCAGAATTTCCTCGTTGACCAGCTCCTCAACATCGCGCAGCTGCTGCTCGCTCACAGGCTCAAAATTCGTGAAATCAAAACGCAGTCGTTCCGGTGTGACAAGAGAGCCCGCCTGCTGAACATGATCACCGACAACGCGCCGAAGTGCTGCCTGCAGGAGATGTGTCGCTGTATGGTTTCGCGCAGATGAGAGTTTTTTCTTCGTATCAAGTCCGATCTTTACGGTGTCACCACACTGTATCTGCCCTTCTTCGACATAGGCAAGATGATAGACCGTTCCATCAGGGAGTCTCTTTGTATTGCTGACCGAAAGATACCCCAAATCACTGCGAAGGACACCTTCATCGCCAACCTGTCCGCCGCCTTCTGCATGAAACGATGTCGTGCTCAGGATAATACCGGCACTCTCACCATCGTGCAGCGAATCAACAAGTTCACCCTCACGCCAGATCGCAACAACCACAGCACTCGTGGCCGTGGCATCCTCCGTGAGGCTTCCGGTATCAATGCCCGAAAGATCCGGAACAGCAACCGCCTGATTTTCTCCGCGTGCACTGCGTGCCCGTGTACGCTGCTTCTCCATCTCACAGTGAAACCCCTCATCATCCAAGGTGATTCCATGTTCGTGAAGAATCTCCTCGGTGAGTTCCCGTGGGAATCCATAGGTATCGTAGAGCTTGAAACCAACCTCACCGTGCAGAACCGTCTCATGCGCATCCTTCAGACGGGCGACCTCTTCATTCAAAAGCTCAATCCCCTGCGCCAGCGTAGAGGCAAACCGATCCTCTTCCACGCGAATTACGCGTTTGATATAATCCTGTTTCGCAAGAAGTTCGCTGAAATCCTTTGCATCACGGAAAATCTCAATGACGGCATCTACAGTGCCGTCAAGGAATGGCTTTGTGATCCCAAGCATACGTCCATGGCGAATCGCACGGCGGAGCGTACGGCGCAGAACGTAGCCGCGGCCCTCGTTCGACGGCAGAATTCCATCCATAATCATAATAGCAACAGAGCGCGCATGATCTGCAATGACTTTGAGCGAAATATCCTTTTTCGGATCTGCTCCATAGGGCACGTCTGCAATTTTAGACGTATATTCGATGATCGGATAGAGGAGATCCGTCTCAAAGTTCGTTCTCTTGTTCTGAACGACCGAGGCAAGCCGCTCTAAGCCACAGCCCGTATCAATGTTCTTGTGAGCAAGGAGGTTGTACTCCCCCGCCTCTGTACGATCATACTGCGTAAACACGAGATTCCAGATCTCGAGGAAGCGGTCACAGTCACAGCCGACCCCACAGGTTGGTTCACCGCAGCCACGCTCCTCACCGAGGTCAATATAGATCTCAGAATCCGGTCCGCAGGGACCGGAACCGATCTCCCAGAAATTGTCCTCCAACGCGACGATATGTTCCGGCAGCACATCCGTCTCTGAGAGCCAGATGGAGCGTGCCTCATCATCCTCTGGATAGATGGAAACCCAGAGTTTATCTTTTGGAAGTTCAATAACCTCTGTCAGGAATTCCCACGCCCACGGAATCGCCTCCTTCTTGAAGTAATCACCGAAGGAGAAGTTTCCAAGCATCTCAAAAAACGTCTGATGACGTGCGGTACGTCCGACATTCTCGATATCTCCTGTACGAACAGAACGCTGGCAGGTGGTAATACGAGGACGTGGAGGTTTCACCTTACCAGTAAAAAAAGGCTTCAGGGGTGCCATACCGGCCCCAATCAAAAGAAGTGTAGGATCGTTTTCCGGCACAAGGGAGTAACTAGGCAAACGAAGGTGGCCCTTTTTTTCTGCGAAAAACTGCAAATACGCTTCTCGCAGTTCATTTCCGGTCATGTACTTCAACGTAATCGCCCTCCTAAAATCATGTTCATCAAGGGAAGCACTGATAAATTCAGCCGCGCCATCTTAGCGCATCTTTTTTGCCCGCACTGTGTCGACAAATCCTCCACATAGCCCTGCTATGCGTCCGGTTTGTCTCCTTGTTCGGACGAAAAAATCTACACCAATCTGACGGACTTCATTTTATCAGCGATTCCCAAGAACTTGAGTGTGCGTAAGTATAGCATAAAATCAAGAAAAAATATAGAAACCTCGGCATCAGAAACCAGTATACATGATACGCTGCCCCACATCACATGAGACTTTTTACCAGTTCTTTTGCCTGTTCCGATGTCATAAGGATTTCCCGCGGCTTATTGCCGCCGGCACTTGGGCCGATGATCCGCAGTTCCTCCATTGTATCGACCAGACGTGCTGCCCTCGTATAGCCAACACCAAGCCTGCGCTGAATATTGGATGAAGATGCTTGACCCGTGGACATGACGAGTTCTACCGCATTGGGAAGAAGTTCATCATACCGTACAGAAACCTCGTCTGCGTCTGCACGTTCGTCTTCTGCCGCCTCACTCTCCATAAAGTCGATCAGTTCCTCATTCTCACTGATCTCCTGTCCCTGTGCACGGATGAAGTCCAGCAGCATTTCAACCTCTTCATCGCTGATAAATGCTCCCTGCACGCGAATCGGTTTAGGTGCACCCTGCGGAGAAAAAAGCATATCGCCTTTCCCAAGAAGAGTCTCTGCTCCGCCGCGATCCAGGATCGTACGCGAATCCACCTGCGACGAAACTGCAAACGAAATGCGTGACGGAAGATTCGCCTTGATAATTCCTGTAATGACATTGACCGATGGACGCTGCGTTGCAAGGATCATGTGAATGCCCGCTGCACGTGCTTTTTGCAGGATACGACAGATGGCATCCTCCACATCTTTCGGTGAAACCATCATCAGATCCGCCAGCTCATCGATGACAATGACGATGAGCGGGAGCTTTTCCTCCGGATACCGGCGGTTGAAAGACTTGATGTCACGAACACCGTGATTTGCGAAGATCGAATAGCGTTTTTCCATCTCCTGTACTGCCCAATTCAGGACAGAGGACGCTTTTTTCGGATCGGTCACAACGGGAACCATGAGATGTGGAATCCCGTTGTAATTCGAGAGTTCCACCATCTTCGGATCGATCAGAATGAACTTTACTTCATCGGGGGTTGCCTTAAACAGGATGCTCGAAATCAAGGTGTTGATGCAGACGGATTTCCCCGAGCCTGTTGCACCTGCAACCAGGAGATGCGGCATTTTTCCGATATCCGCAAAAATAGCTTGGCCGCTGATGTCCATGCCAAGACCAACGGTAAGTTTAGACGATGCCTCCTGAAACTTCGGATTCTCCAGAACCTCGCGGAGCTGAACGCTTTCCAGTGTGCGATTTGGGATCTCAATGCCGATGGCCGCCTTTCCCGGAACCGGCTCAATACGAACCGAGGAGGTCGCAAGCTGCAGTGCAATGTCCTCGGCAAGATTCGTGATCTTGCTCACCTTCACCCCGGGTGCAGGTTCAAGGTCGTATCGCGTTACTGCAGGGCCATGACAAAAACTGACAACCTTTGCATTCACATGAAAGCTCTCAAGTGTATGCTGTAAAACATGTGCATTTTCCTTGATTTCCTGTGCCAGCGTATCGTTCTCTTTCTTGATATGTTTGGAAAGAATATGTGTGACTTTGGGAAGCTCATAGGGACGCTCACCAGTCTCATCAGCGATGACAGCACTCGGAGGTGCGGGAGACGGGGAAATTGATGGAACAATCACGCCTTCCGAAGAGATGGCGGAAACATCCGTATACTCCGCAGCCTCGTCGGTATGCTCTTCCTCCAATGACACGCTCTCATCCATGCTGATGGGAGACGATGCCACAGGCATAACAGGATCGTCATCTTGTGTTTCTATTTCGTGTTCATAGTCAAAGAGAATCGGCGTCAGAGCCTCCTGCTCTTCTTCTATAGGAATCGGCTCTGCTGCCGAAACAGGAGCATCATGTACCTGTACGGGCTCTGCTTCATGCACCTCATTTTCTTCAGAGGGAACGGATTGTGCTTCCGATTCAAGCGGTGGTGTTTCCACGTTCTCTTCCATAGCCGGATGGTCAGGTTCTTTGTGTTCCTCCACAAACATGGGATCGTTTGCCTGATTATACGGAACGGCAGACAAGGTATCATGGACAATCGCCGATGTTTTCGTTTCGATTTTCTCTGCCGCCACGCTCACCTTTTCGCGTGTCGTTTGGAGGGCTGCTCCCGCTGCATTTGCCCCTTTTTTTGCCTGTTCTTTTGTTTTCATATAGCCGGAGGCAAGCGACCATGTCGTAGCCAAAAGAACCGATCCGACAATGATGGTGCTCAGCAAAATAATTGCACCATCTACACCAAAGCAGGTGCGAAGCAGGAAGAGAAGCCCACCGCCGATCAATCCCCCGCCATCTGCGAGATTCTGCGGGAGTATCTCCTCGTCAACAGGAACAACAGCGTGATGCCATACGGCAAGAAGTGAAACGAACAAGCCGATGACACCAAAGAATTTTTTTGTATAGAGCAGCCCACGATGATGTATGATGTATTGCAGGCTTATGAGGGCGATGATCAAAAGAGCGAGTGGCGCGCCCCAACCAAAGAGATAGCGAAAGAAGTCCGCGAAAAAGAAGCCGACAAAACCAACATTCAGTCCGAGAATCCCAACCCCTGAAATCAGAGCAAACGCAAGAAGGATAAGACCAATGAGTTCATACTTCCGTCCTGATCCGTTCGGCGCCGTACTCTTCCGTTTGGCGGAAACAGACCGCGACGTTCGTCGGCCAGAACTTTTCTTGCCCAACAACAATCCCTCCATATCACATTATGCCCCCGCCCTAAGAGGGCGGAGGCATAGCAAATGAAATCACCTTTGTCTACGGTACATCAGTATACTATTTTGTCAGGCGATCTGCAACTTTTTGTGCTTCAAACAGGATGTGTTCTTCATCCAAGGTCGTGAGTGCACCATTCTCCATGAGGAGCTTTCCATCCACCATCACCGTGTCAACGGATGAGGATTTCGCAGCGTACGCAAGGAGTGACACGGGATTGTAGCACGGCGTCCATGCCGCCCCGTGCATGGAGAAGAGTACGATATCCGCCTTATCCCCCGCCTGCAGACGACCAACATCGTGGAGGGAAAGTGCCTGTGCACCGTACTCCGTCCCCATCTTGACCGCAGTGAGCGCAGGAACGGCAAGCGGATCAAGCGTATGCACCTTGTGCATCAGAGCTGCTAACTGTACTTCGTCCAGCATATCCAGATTATTGTTGCTCGATGCCCCATCTGTACCGAGTGCGACACAGATGCCCTCTTCCAACAAACGAGGTACGGGGGCTGTTCCGCTGGCGAGCTTCATATTGCTGCCGGGATTATGTGCAACACGAATCCGGTACTTCTTGATGATATCGATATCCTCATCATCCAGATGCACACAGTGCGCCGCAAGCGTTCCATTCTCAAACAGACCTGTCGAAGCAACATGGGCAAACGGCCGCTTGCCATATTCCTTCAGGCAGTTCTCAATCTCACCCACGGTCTCCGACATATGGATATGAACCTCAGCACCAAGAGCCTGTGCCTTAGCAGCAATCTTTTTCAGATAGTCCGGCGGACAGGTATAGAGAGCATGGGGGCCAAACATAACGGTAATGCGCCCCTGTGCCGCTCCATGATAGTTCTCATAGAGTGCGGCATTCTCCTCCAGCTTCTTGTCACTGTCAGGCGCAACACCGATAAGACCACGCGAGAGCACACCGCGCAGACCTGAGACCTCAACGACCTCGGCAACGCGCTCCATATCCGGCCCGTACATATCGGCAAACGCCGTCGTACCGCTGCGGATCATTTCGACCGCCGCAAGCATTGCACCCCAGTAGATATCATCCGAACGCAGCTTTGCTTCGATCGGCCAAATCATCTGCTCCAGCCAATCCATCAGCTTCATATCGTCCGCATAGCTGCGCAGGAGCGTCATGGACGCGTGTGTATGCGCGTTGACAAATCCGGGAATTGCAAAATGCTGCGTCCCATCAACAACCTTATCCGCTTGGAAATCCTCCGGAACGTCTCCCACGGCCGCAATCCGATCATCGGTAACGGCAATGTTGGCAATCGGAGTTGTTCCGTCAGGCAAAAGGACAGTGGCATTTTTGATCAGCGTATTCAATACAGTCTCTCCTATGCCAGCCCGAGGTATTCTTTTTGATCCGCGCTGAGTTCATCAATGGCGACACCAAGAGAATTCAACTTGATATTTGCAATCTCAACGTTGATCTCATCCGGCATAAGGTGTACGCCCTTCTTCATCTCTTTTCCATGTCGAACAAGGTGAAGTGCTGAGAAGAATTGCACACCAAACGAGAGATCCATAATCTCTGCGGGATGTCCATCCCCTGCCGCGAGGTTGACAAGACGGCCTTCTGCAAGGAGATAGAGACGGCGCCCATCCGGCTGGACGAATTCCCTGATATTCTCGCGCACGACTTTATTGGATGTCGAGCCCTCAGTCAACTCTGGAATGTTGATCTCAACATCGAAGTGTCCGGAGTTCGCCATCATAGCGCCGTCCTTCATCACATCGAAGTGACGTTTGCAGAGAATATCCTTATTGCCCGTAAGTGTCAGGAAAATATCGCCTACCTTTGCCGCCTCGTCCATCGGCATGACATAGAAGCCATCAAAAACGGCTTCAATTGCCTTGATCGGATCTACTTCCGTAATGATGACATTGGCACCTAGCCCGCGTGCACGCATCGCACCGCCCTTGCCGCACCAACCGTAGCCAGCGATGACAACCGTCTTGCCGGCAATAACGAGGTTCGTCGTGCGCATGATGCCGTCCCATGTGGACTGACCTGTTCCATAGCGATTGTCAAAGAGATACTTGCAGTATGCGTCATTTGCCGCAATCATCGGGAACTCAAGCTTGCCTTGACGCTCCAACGCCTTTAGGCGATGCACACCCGTCGTCGTCTCCTCCGAGCCGCCAATGAGTCCGGAAAGAAGATCACGCCGCGTTGTATGGAGCATATCGACCAGATCGCCGCCGTCATCAATGACAATATCCGGTTTGATGTCGAGTGCCTTGTTGAGGAACACTGCGTATTCTTCCTCGGTGCATCCATGCCATGCAAAGACATGAATGCCCTCCTCGACAAGCGCAGCCGCGACATCATCCTGTGTGGACAGCGGATTGCTCCCTGTGACGGCAACTTCTGCGCCGGCGTGCTTGAAGATCGTCGCCATGTAGGCCGTCTTTGCCTCAAGGTGCAGAGTAATGACCATCTTGATGCCGGCGAACGGCTTTGTGACCGAATACTCCTTGTCGGCTGCTGCCATCACCGGCATAAAACGCTTCACCCAATCAATCTTTGCGTGACCGGACGGTGCCAGCGCAATATCCCGAATCATTGATTCCATATAAATTCTCTCCTTCAGTTTTCAATTCCCTTACGCGCAGGAACGTCCTGTTCGTAATAATGCCGTATCTCCCGCATTTCGGTGATGAGATCTGCACGATCCATCAACCATTGTGGGGCATTTCGCCCCGTACAAACAAGCTCTGTCTCAGCAGGCAGGACTTGCAGAAGCTGCTCCATCTGCTCCCGCTGCAAGAGCTCAAAAGACAGAGCAATATTAACCTCATCCAAGATGACGACATCTGCCTCATGCCTGGCAATGACATCCATCACTCGATGGAAACCGGCGGTAAGCAAGGCAACGTAATCGGCGGGCGGATGCCCTTTTGGAAAGATGACGACATCATCGCCAAGCTGTTCCCGCGCTTTTTCATCCATCATCCCCTCTTCTGCAATAAAGAAGGGTTTTCCGCTGGTTTCGAGTGTCATATTGGGCAGTTCACACAAGAGGCCCTGCTCGCTATACGCAAGACTCTTCATAAACTGCATCATGAAGACACGTCGCCCTGCCCCGAGAGCACGTATGGCAAGACCAATTGCCGCTGTTGTCTTTCCCTTACCGTTTCCGGTGTAGACCTGAATCATCAGAGAAGAGCCTTGTGGCTGACGTTGATACGCCCCTTCTCGTCAATCTCAATGACCTTGACCTCAAGCTGGTCGCCGATCTTCACCACATCCTCGACACTTTCCACGCGGTGTTTTGCGAGCTGTGAGATGTGGCAAAGCCCTTCCTTGCCGGGCAGAAGTTCAACGAAGGCACCGAACTTCAGGAAACGTGTAACACGCCCCGTATAGACCTCTCCCACCTCGACCTCGCGCACAATATCTTCGATCATCTTGCGGGCGCGATCCATCGCATCCATATTCGGAGATGTGATGAAAATATTTCCATCCTCGTGAATATCGACATCCACACCGGTTTCATCAATGATCTTACGGACAACCTTGCCGCCCGTTCCAATGACATCGCGAATCTTATCAATGTCAATGGTAATGACTTCCACACGCGGTGCATAGGGTGAGAGCTCTGCTGCCGGCTTGTCAATGCAGGCAAGCATCTTCTCAAGGATGAACGCGCGTCCCTGCTTTGCCTGAGCCAAAGCGGATGCGAGAATATCTCGCGTGATTCCGGCAATCTTGATGTCCATCTGAATTGCCGTAATCCCCTTGGTCGTTCCGGCGACCTTGAAGTCCATATCGCCGAGTGCATCCTCCATCCCCTGAATATCCGTCAGGATGGAGTAGTCATCACCATCGCGCACAAGTCCCATCGCAACGCCGGACACAGGCCGCTTGATTGGAACACCGGCACACATAAGCGACAGCGTGCTCCCGCAGACACTCCCCATCGAGCTCGAGCCGTTCGATTCGAGGATCTCCGAGACGAGGCGGATCGTATAGGGGAAGTCCTCAATCGATGGAATCATCGGAAAGAGAGCACGCTCCGCGAGTGCTCCGTGCCCAATCTCACGCCGTCCAGGGCTGCGCATCGGACGTGCCTCACCAACGCTGTACCCTGGGAAGTTATAGTGATGCAGATAGTGCTTCGTTGTCTCAGGGCCCAGACCGTCAATGATCTGCTCATCTCCAATGGAGCCAAGTGTCGTGACGGTAAGCACCTGCGTCTGTCCTCTGGTGAAGAGCCCCGAGCCGTGCGTACGCGGCAGGATGCCAACCTCGCAGCTGACAGGGCGCACCTCGTCCAGCGCACGTCCGTCCGGACGGATCTTCTCGTGCGTAATCATATGACGGACAATGCCCTTTTCGATCTTGTAGAGGATCTGCGAGATTTCCTTTGCCGCTTCCGGATACTCCTCAATGAAATGCTCGACCGTCTCCGCCTTAATCGCTGCGATATCAGCATCACGCATGAGCTTGTCACTGTTCCGCGTAGCAGTGTCGAGACGATCCTCCGCATATGCACGTACCTTAGACTCCAGTTCCTCCGATACCGTATAGATGGCGGGCGTCTGTTTTTCCTTGCCACAAGCACTTTGAATCGTTTGCTGAAACTCAACAAGACGACGAATTTCGGCATGACCAAAGAGAATTGCATCCAACACAACTTCTTCGGAAAGTTCATTAGCGCCCGCTTCTACCATCATCACAGCATCATAAGAACCAGCTACAGTGAGATTCAGCTCAGAAACAGCACGCTGCTGTTCCGTAGGATTGATAACGAACGCGCCATCGACATAGCCAACACGAACGCCCGCAATCGGTCCCATAAAAGGAATATCGGATACAGTGAGTGCACACGAGGCACCAAGCATCGCAGCGATTTCCGGAGGATTATCCTGTTCAACACACAAGACCGTCGCCACAATTTGAACGTCATTCCGAAAGCCATCGGGAAATAGAGGGCGAATAGGACGGTCGATCAGACGTGCGCAAAGGACTGCATCACTGCTCGGACGTCCTTCTCTCTTGATAAAGCCTCCAGGGATCTTCCCAGCAGCATACATTTTTTCTTCGTAGTCCACCGTGAGAGGAAAGAAATCAACGCCCTCCCGCGGCGCACTCGAGGCAGTCGCCGTCACAAGGACAACGGTATCACCATAGCGAACCAATACGGCTCCGTTTGCCTGCTTTGCCATCTTTCCATGCTCTACGATAAGCTTGCGCCCACCTAGTTCAGTTTCGAAACATTGCATAATATCCTCCTAGGTATCTCTATTCGTTCCATATGACAAAAGCATTCGACAAAATATCTTGGAATCCTTGTCCCCCATAGCAAAAAGGCGGGGAATCCCCCGCTCTTTTCTCTCCGTATCGGAAATATTACTTACGCAGATTGAGCTTCGTGATGATCGAGCGATAACGCTCAATATCTGTCTGATACAGATAGCTCAGAAGGCGACGACGATGACCAACCATCTTCAGAAGCCCACGGCGTGAGTGATGATCTTTCTTATGTTCTTTCAGATGTTCCGTCAAATACTGAATACGCGCCGTAAGAACGGCAATCTGCACCTCAGGCGACCCTGTGTCTCCCTCATGTACCGCGTATTCCTTGATGATCTCCTGCTTCTTTTCCTGTGTGAGCATATTGAATCCTCCTAATAAAAGTTCCACCACTGACTAAGAAAGCGTCGGATTACTCGCAATCTGAGTCATGGTTCTGTTGGCGCTCATCATATTACCATAGAAATATTTTCTTGTAAATGAAAACTTTCCTCAAGCAATCGTACAGATGTTTTCTTATCTTCATCAATTTGGGCAATCAATGCATCAACAGAAGGAAATTTCTGCTCATCCCGTATTCTCGCATAAAATGTAACCACAATTTCTGCGTCATACAGATTTCCGGAAAAATCTAAAATGTGAACCTCCAACCGTCGGTCACATCCATCAAAGGTCGGATTATTCCCTATATTTGCCACCGCATGATAGAAACGATTCTGATGTAGAACCGTTACTGCATAAACACCATTCGGCAGACGTTCGTAATCCTCATGCAGGGATATGTTTGCAGTTGGGAATCCAAGTTTATGCCCTCGCGCCTGCCCATGTATCACTGTGCCGATTATCGTAAATGGGTACCCCAGATACTCCCTGACACGTTTCAAATCCCCCTTCGCTATCAGCGCGCGGATCCGTGTGCTGCTCACAGGAGCACCCTCACGCATGACTGAGGAACATACCATGAGTTGAAAAGCATAGTGCTCGGCCTGTTCGTTCAGGAGTTTTGGCGACCCCCTGCCTCCTCGTCCAAATGTGTAATTTTCCCCCACAACAATATACTTGGGTGCAAAATATTGACGTAGCAAACGAACGAAATCGTCAGCCGTTGTTTCGGCAAAAGCAACAGTAAACGGAACTTCTACCAAGGCATCTACACCGAGATTTTTTAGGATGCGGAGTCGTATTGCCTCGCTGCCAATACGATGCGGCGTACATTCCGGCGCAATAACAGAGCGAGGATGATTTGAAAATGAAAAAACAAGCGCAGTTCCATTGATTTCCTGCGCTTTCATGACGGCAGTTCGAATGATCTCCTGATGACCAATATGCAGACCATCAAACATACCGAGTGCAATGACAATATTGTGATATTTTGACGAGAAATCAGTAAGCTGCGTATATTTTTCCATGTAGAAGAAAGATACTCCTCAGTAGTCTTTGTGATTTTACTCAGGCTTCACCGATGATGCGCAGTTCCGGAAAAAGTTGTACTGCATGCTTTGCATAGACTCGCTTCTGCACGATCGAGATCAGCTGCTGTACATCATTTGCTGTAGCATTCCCGATGTTGATCACAAATCCTGCATGTTTTTGCGAGACTTGTGCTCCGCCGACGGTAAGCCCTTTTAATCCCGTTTG
Source organism: Selenomonas sp. oral taxon 920 (assembly GCF_001717585.1). Classification (NCBI taxonomy): domain Bacteria; kingdom Bacillati; phylum Bacillota; class Negativicutes; order Selenomonadales; family Selenomonadaceae; genus Selenomonas; species Selenomonas sp. oral taxon 920. Next base: position 1,129,487 of record NZ_CP017042.1, on the reverse strand, counting down.
GTCGATCAGTGTCCCGGCAAAATATCCGGATGGACGCTTGAACGTACTTCCTGCACTTGGATAAGCAAGAGGCTGTTTGCTTTCACGGCGATGATTCAAATCCGCCATACGCTCCAAGATCAACGCACTGTCCTCTTCATGCAGATGCAGCCGTGTCTCACAAATGGCCTCGGCAGAGTTTTGAAAAATGCTGTGACGATAGCTGAAATCAAGTTCCTCCATAGAGTATTCACGGACAGCGCCACTGAGGGAAACGGTTTTTACCGAAACGACAACAGACTTCATCTCATCATCGTAGGCACCGGCATTCATAAAAATTGCCCCACCTATGCTCCCTGGAATACCACAGGCAAATTCGAAACCAGAAAGTCCACTTTTTTGTGCGAAAGCAGCAACATCCCGCAGCAGAGCCCCCGCTCCAACAATGAGATCTGTGTCCTCGCGCGAAATGAACGCCATTTTTTTACTAAATTGTATCACCAGCCCGCGAATACCACCATCGCGAATCAAAATATTGGAGCCATTCCCAAGGAATGTAATCTGTTCGTCATACTCCCTTGCTATACAGATAATCTTCTGCACTTCTTCTATATTCTTAGGATAGAAGAGCAAATCGGCCGCTCCACCAATCCGAAACGTCGTATGAAAACGCATGGGGGCATCTGCAAAAAGGCGTACAGTATCGAATTCTTTGTAACAGGCACGCACAAAATCCTTATTCATCTACAATCCGATCCCCCATGGCATCCCGTTCCGCTAAGACATAAATCGGCAAAATAGTTCTGACGCAGCGCTTCATATGCAACAACAGCAACAGCATTGGACAGATTCAAAGAGCGCGCCCCTTCGTGCATCGGAATACGAATGGTATGTGCCTCATTAGCAGCCAGCAGGGGCTCCGGTAATCCCGCCGTCTCCTTGCCAAAGACAAGAACGTCATCGGGTGTATAAGAAATATCAGAGTAGAGATGCGCTGCCTTGGTCGTACAGAAGTAGAATGGATGCCCCTCATACTGCTTTTGCACATCGGAAAAAGAATCATGATAATGCACATTGACGAGATGCCAGTAGTCCAGCCCCGCCCGCTTCAAATGTCTGTCGTCTGTTGAAAATCCGAGCGGCCGCACGAGATGAAGCGCCATCCCTGTCCCGGCACAAAGGCGTGCAATATTCCCCGTATTTCCGGGAATCTCCGGCTCGACAAGGACAATATGCATCTGATATGAGCCCCCACTCTCCCAAAATAATGTAACGCCATTATAGCGAATAACGTCCATAAAAACAACCCACAGGAATACAAACTCCTGTGGGCTACAAAATGTTTTACTGCAAAACAGCACCTGCATTTGCAGATGTTGTCAGCTTCGCATAGCGGGCAAGATAGCCCGTTTTGATCTTAGGTTCGGGCTGTACCCAGTTTGCACGTCGCTTTGCAAGTTCTTCGTCACTGATTTCGAGTTCAAGTTTACGATTCGGAATATCAATTGTAATCATGTCGCCGTCTTCGATCAGTGCAATCGGCCCGCCCGACATAGCCTCCGGCGATACATGACCAACACAAGCCCCCTGACTTGCCCCGCTGAAACGCCCGTCTGTAATCAGTCCAACCCTGAGCCCCATTCCCGTAATGACCGCCGTCGGATTGAGCATTTCCTGCATACCAGGACCGCCCTTCGGTCCTTCGTAGCGGATGACAACCACATCCCCATCGTGAATCTTTCCCTCCATAATGGCGTTGACACCGTCTTCCTCAGAGTTAAAGCACCGTGCTGTACCGCGATACACGAGCATATCATCTGCAACCGCCGATGCCTTGACAACGGCGCAGTCGGGAGCAAGGTTTCCGCGCAGGATGGCAAGTCCCCCCTCAGGACGATACGGATGATCCACACTGTGAATCACCGTAGAGTCCAGAACCTCTGCGTGTGCAATGCGCTCACGTACCGTTCCCGTAACGGTCAGCGCATCCAGATGCAACAGATTCTTCTTGGACAATTCCTTCATCACCGCAGTAATGCCGCCTGCCTCATTCAAATCCTGCATATGATGCGTACCCGCTGGGCTCAGCTTCGTAATATACGGTGTACGTCTGCTGATCTCATCGAACAGCGGCGGTGGAAGTTCGATTCCCGCCTCGTGTGCAATCGCCGTAAGATGCAGAACCGTATTCGACGAGCCGCCGATCCCCATATCAACCGTGATCGCATTCTCAAATGCCTCACGCGTCATGATGTCACGCGGACAGATATTTTTTTCAACAAGATCAAGGATAACCGCTCCCGCATGCTTTGCCAGCAAGCGACGCTCGCCTGTGTATGGAGCTGGAATCGTGCCATTGCCGGGAAGCCCCATACCGAGCACCTCGGTCAGAGAGTTCATCGTATTTGCTGTAAACAGACCGGAGCAGGAGCCGCAGCTCGGGCAAGCATGTTCCTCAATCGCCGTCATTTCACGCTCGTCCATCTTTCCCGCCGCAAACATACCTGCAGCCTCAAACGCCTGACTGACACTGATATCGCGTCCGCGATGACGGCCAGCGAGCATGGGGCCACCACTGACAAGAATCGCAGGAATATTGAGACGTGCCGCCGCCATGAGCATCCCTGGTACAACCTTATCGCAGTTTGGAATGAGGACAAGTCCGTCAAATCCCGATGCCATAGCAACAGCCTCGATGGAATCTGCAATCAACTCACGGCTTGCGAGGGAGTATTTCATCCCTGTATGCCCCATAGCAATACCATCACAGACACCGATCGATGGAAACTCAATCGGCGTTCCGCCTGCGGCCGCCACGCCAAGTTTCACGGCTTCCGCAATTGTATTCAGATGGAAGTGCCCCGGGATAATCTCGTTAAACGAGTTACAGACACCGATGAGCGGCTTTCTGAGATCCTCAGAGCCGTACCCATTTGCATGAAAAAGTGAGCGATGTGCACAGCGTGTCGCTCCCTTTTTTACAACATCACTTCTCATAAAAACTCTCCCAATCTACAAAATCATTTATGGAAATACACATATCCATAAATCAAAGCAACCTAAAATACATGACAGAGATTTTAACGCATTCCATGTTTTTTTTCAATAGCATATGCCAAAGAGAGCTCATCTTTCATAGCATACAGTGAATGAATATGTTATAATCTGATTGCTTCTCTCATCCCTATATTAAAATTCGATTCCCTTCTGCGCCTTTATTCCCTTCTGAAAAGGGTGCTTGATCAGGCGCATTTCGGTGACAAGATCCGCTCGATCGATAAGTTCTGGTGCAGCATTTCGCCCTGTGAAAATCAGATGTGTTCGCTCAGAGCGCGCAGAGAGCAACTTCTCTAGATCCTCCAGTTGAAAAAAACCAAACGAATAAGCATAGTTGAACTCATCAAGAATGACCATGTCCCATTCATCACGCTGAAGTTCATCGTATGCAAGAGCGAGAAGTTCGACTGCGGCATGTTGATGTTCTGCCTCTTCCCCATCCCCTCTCTGGGAAAAGCCAAGTCCTCCTTGACGAATTTCAATCCGACCGTTTTCAGAGGCAAGAGCTTTGATGCCTTCCAATTCTCCGTAGCTCCAACTCCCCTTGATGAATTGCAGGATGAGAACACGTAGATGATTGCCCCATGCGCGCAGAGCCATTCCAAGAGCTGCCGTCGTCTTCCCCTTTCCGTCACCTGTGTGAACAATGACAAGGCCTTTGTTTTCCATATTGACTCCTCACTTTCTGAAGAACTGACAATAAATTTGGGTGAACGTATGAAGTATTACTTTTTTTTCACGGGTATCATTTTTCTTGCTGTCCTCGGGTGCATTTTCCTCATTGAGAAAATGGACTTTCTAAACTTAAAGCAAATCGACATCATCGCCGAAGTTCACGAAACGGGCGGTATCTCGACACTGACGTGGGAGCGCCTCCCCTATCCCTGCTATTATCGAATCGATACATATATCAAGACAACCGGCACAATCTCCGGTGAGTCCGTCTACGAATACATAAAGACAGAATTCAGCACCACGCCAACCTGCAAGATCTCCTCCGCACCGATTCCATTTTATTATCGCATTACTGCTTATGGAATGTTCGGTGCTGTAACATCACCATCGACGCCCATTTCCACACCATATTTTATGGCAAAATCCCCCATTTCCATCTATCATTATACGGAAGAACATCCCGCCAGCCTCATGCCATTCCTCATATGGCACAGTATCCCAGATGCCGTTCTCTATGAGATTGAACTCCTCTCCGAACCACCGGCACAGGAGGGTGGGACAGCCCCGTCCCCGACGAACCATTTAACAAGTACGCGTAATATTTTTACGAATGGGTGGCAGGCGGATCTTCGTGCCTATGCATCCTATGAAAAGATCTATTGGAGAGTGCGCGCTCTTGGTCTAAAAAACGAACCGATTGGAGAATTTTCGATCGCAGAACCTCTGTATCTGGATAAATCCGCAGAGTACCCAAATCGACCGATCCCCAATACATATGATCAAGTGCTAAATTTCCGTCAACCGCTCTATCCTGTATATCAATGGATTCCGCTCAACGGAGTAACACGTTATGAGGTCGAATTGCTGACAGAACTTCCCGCAGAGGAACATGGAACGCAACCAGATCCAAACCGTGCATGGGCACAAAAAATCACCGCCACCAACTCCATTTACGACGAGTATGCACGCCCCTATGCCGGTACATATTACTGGCGTGTGCGTGGTCTGGACACCGAGGACAACACAATTGGTACATGGTCGGATCTCGCCTCATTCACCGTTGATGCCACGGACAAGAATCGCGTCTATGCGGCGGCACTCGGGGACAGCATTACACACGGAGGCGGAGCCATATCGAGTTCACCTGCATTCCTCGAATACAGCTATACAACCTATCTCCCATTTGAATGTATCAATCTTGGGCGAAGCGGCGATACCTCTCATACAACATTGGAGCGCTTCGACCAAGATGTGCTTCCACTCCATCCGGCAAACCTTCTGATTTTAACCGGTTCGAACAGTCTGCGAGCGAACGGCATAACTGCACAGGATATCATCCAAGATTTGGAAGAATTGCAAAAGAAATGTCTTGCACATGGCATCCGTCCGATTTTCCTGACGCTCCTTCCGCTCAACCCGGAACGCATTACACTGGCCTTCCATTCAGAGACAGATCTCTCATGGAAATGGAAAATGACCGCCGTCAATACATGGATTCGATCACAGGAATTCTATGTGGACATGGAGCCATATTTCTACGATTCACAAAGACTCATCCTTGATCCTCGTCTTTCTACGGACGGACTGCACCCAGACATTAATGGGAAGCGCATGATGGCGGAAATCATCAGTGAACATTGCAATCTGTTCCGTGAACTGCCGTAGCAAAAAATAACGCGATGAAAGATCGCGTTATTTTTATGCTCTTGATTGAATGAACATAGCGTCGCCAAAGGAAAAGAAACGATATTGTTCTTTGACAGCAGTCTGATATGCCGCAAGTGTAAACTCCCGCCCGGCAAAGGCACTGATCAACATGATCAAGGTAGACTTTGGCAAATGAAAGTTCGTAATCACAGCATCTACAATTTTGAATTCATATCCAGGATAGATAAAGATATCCGTCCATCCATCACCTGTTTCAACAGTCCCCATATCCACGGCTGCGGATTCAAGTGTGCGAATCGACGTTGTCCCAACGGCAACAATCCGCCGCCCTTCCTTCTTCGCCGCATGGATGAGTTCTGCTGTCTCCATTGGAACAGAATAGAATTCCCGGTGCATAACATGTTCCTCAATGGTATCGACATGAACCGGTCGAAACGTTCCAAGACCAACATGAAGCGTAACAAAGCCAAATTGAACGCCTTTATCCCGAAGCTCATCCATCAGTGATTCTGTAAAGTGAAGCCCTGCCGTTGGGGCTGCAGCTGAGCCTTTTACGCGGCTGTATATTGTCTGGTAGCGCTCCTGATCCGCGAGCGACTCATGAATATACGGCGGCAGAGGCATATTTCCCATGCGATCCAGAATTTCCTCAAAGACACCATCATACATAAACCGCACAATGCGTCCGCCGAACTCTGTATGCGCGATAATCTCACAGGATAATTCTTCACCAAACTGAATAATAGAACCAACACGAATCTTTTTTCCTGGTTTAACGAGAGTTTCCCATTGATCTTTATCAATCTGGCGAAGAAGAAATATCTCAACCTTCCCCCCTGTCTGACTGCGTGCACCAATGAGGCGTGCAGGGATGACACGCGTATCATTAAAGATCAGGACGTCGCCCTTGTCTAGGAAATCTCCGAGCTGAAAGAAGCGTTTATGCTCGATTATACACTCTTGGGGGTTTAGCACCATAAGACGAGAACTGTCCCTTGGCTCTGCGGGAGTCTGGGCAATACGCTCCTCTGGCAGATTGTAATCGAAATCAGAAATATCCATGCAGATATACACCTTGCCTAGTATAATTTTTCAAGCGTTACACCAGAATAATAGTGGAGAAGGATATCCTTGTAGTTTTTTCCCTTCTCTGCAAGTTCTTTTGCCCCCCATTGGGACAGCCCAAGTCCATGACCAGAACCATAGCCACTGAATATGACTTCCCCACCACGGAAACGTATATCGAACAACGTGCTTGGCAGAGAAAATATGGAGCGCAAATCATTTCCTGAAAGAACAACGCTCCCCGTCGTACCGATAAACAATACTGATCGAACGCGTCCAGATAGGCTGCGATCGCCGCTTCCCTTCCCAATACTCAGTGGCGAAAGGCGAATTTCTTTCAGTGTTCCAAGAGGTTTTCCACTCTTTTCCATTTTTTGCATCAATGCATCCAGGGAAACTGAACGCTCCCAAGGCTGTGTCTGCATTTGAGATTCGATGACAGCGCACAGGTATGGAACGGAACTCCCCCACACATTTTCACTAGACTCGGTCATTCCACCGGAATCTGTGTGAAAGAGCGCGTCGATAACCTCACCTTTGTAGAAGAGCACCTCCCCATGTGTCCTATTGACTGCCTCTGTCGTCGTCCACATTTCAGCAGACATCCCTTCATATACTTGACAATGTGAGGTGCTGCAAAGATCGAAGCCCTCTGAGGCGTGTCTCTTGCGATTTTTCAGGGCAAAGGTACGTGCTGCCACGCTCTGTGCCCGCAGAGCCTCTGCAGACCAACTCGGAGGCATCTCTTTCGGGACTACGCCGCAGAGATAGTCCTCTACAAGAACATGGTTAACGACGGTGAGCCCCTTCCTTTTCAAGAGTGTGATATATCCGCGATATGGCGCATGATTCACACGGATGAATCCGTCAGCACCGGGCTGGATAATCAATTGATCTCCTTTGATTTCCTGCCCATTTGCCATGATCTGATCTCGCAGGATACGAACATTTAGTTCGCTGCCCTGTGGAAGCTCAAGAATCGGTTTGCTTTCAAGATCTTCATATACATAAAGGACACCGCTTGTAGATGACAGGTGAACTCCAGATAGTCCCTGACTCAGTCCAATAGTGATTTCAGGCTGCCATGAAGCAGATGTCTGCGATGGCAGTGCGGTGATTACCGCAAAGAAAAAGAAAATACAAAGGCGAAAATAACGATTCATTGTAAGCCTCGCTTTCGCTGATTACGCCATGAGGCGCAGACGTTTTTTCTCTTTATTTTCCTTGCGCTGCAACTTTCGGAGGGAGCGGCTGTAACGCTCCTCTTCACTGAACACACAGCCACAATAAGACTGTCGATAGAGGTCCATCTCCTTACTGAGATCAATTCCATCCTGCCAGCCAATGCGAAAATCCTCGTAGTAGAATGACACCCCATACGACGCCGCAAAGTCTTCCGCAACTGCACGCATAAGCTCGTGCTGCTGATAGATACTGTAAAACAGCGTCGAGGTAAATGCATCAAAGGCATGCTCCGAGGCATACTTCGCAGTCTGTTCCAATCTCCAAGCGTAGCACATCTGGCAGCGCCCCTTCCGCATCCCCTCTGCCGGAAGTGCTTTTTTGAGGAAGTCACGCAGAGAGTACGCTTCATCTGCAATGAAATCCATCTCGGAAAGTTCCGCAAATTTCCTTGCATTTTGGAGACGTTCCTCCCATTCCTTGTAAGGATGGATGTTGGGGTTGAAGAAATACCCCGTAGGCTCGATTCCATCGGTGCGGAGTTTTTTCAAAGGATAGCAGGAACATGGCCCGCAGCACATATGCATGAGCAATTTCATCTCAGAGCAGTTCTCCTTGTCTGTCATCATATTGTGGATATGGAATCCCCATATGCTCGTACCCAATGCGCGTAACAATCCGCCCACGTGCCGTACGTGCAATGAAGCCTAACTGAATCAGATAGGGTTCATAGACGTCCTCTATTGTTTCCACCATTTCACTAAGTGCTGCCGCCAAGGTCTTTAATCCGACAGGTCCGCCGGAAAATTTTTGAATCATGACCTCAAGCATGTAGCGATCCTTGTTCTCGAGACCATTCTCATCAACCTCGAGCGCTGTCAATGCCTCGACTGTCACAGCCTTTGATATAATGCTCTCACCTGCCACTTGTGCAATGTCACGCACACGCTTTAGGATACGATTTGCAACACGCGGAGTTCCACGTGAGCGCCGCGCAATCTCCAACGCCCCCTCCCGATCAATATGGACAGAGAGAATTTCTGCCGTACGTTCAATGATGAGCAGCAAGGCCTCCGGCGTATAGTACTCCAAACGTAACTGAATACCGAAGCGATCACGCAGTGGAGCCGAAAGAGCCCCTGTCTTGGTCGTTGCTCCAACAAGGGTAAACGGCGCAAGATCGAGGCGCAGGGAGCGAGCACTAGGCCCTTTTCCAATGATGATGTCGATGGCGTGATCCTCCATTGCCGAGTAGAGAATCTCCTCAACATGATGAGAAAGCCGATGAATCTCATCAATAAATAGAACATCATGCTCCTGCAAATTTGTAAGCAGGGAGGCAAGATCTCCCTGCCGTTCAATCGCAGGGGCTGATGTTTGACGAAAGTTAGCCCCCATCTCATTCGCAATAATAGCTGCAAGCGTTGTTTTTCCGAGTCCTGGCGGGCCATAGAGGAGCACATGATCGAGCGCTTCGTTTCGCGAGAGCGCCGCCTGTATGAATTTGGACAAGTTTGACTTCACTTTGTCCTGTCCGATGTATTCACTCAAACGTCGCGGGCGCAGACTGTACTGCCAGCCGTCTGTCGTCTGCTCCTCGAAGGAAACAAGTTCCCCGTCCTCATACATATCCGTCATCAAATCCCCCCTCAAAAGCGCTGCAGCTCTGCCAACGCATAGCGAATAATCTCTTCCGTACTTTCCCAATCGTTCCTTTTCTTCAGCACAGACTGGATTTCACTCTGCCCAAAGCCTAGACTTAGAAGTGCTTCCGCTGCTTCAGAGAGTTTATCTCCCATAACGTCAGAAGAATCAGGCGTTTGTCCTGGAAAAGAAGCATCGTCAAAAGAGGTGGACGCAAGTTTATCCTTCAGTTCCAAGATAATCCGTTCGGCGGTCTTTTTGCCGATCCCAGGAAGTTTCGTAATTGCCTTGACATCCTTCTGATGAATCAAACCGTAAAATTCGTTTGCCGTCGTTGCCGAGAGAATCCCCTGCGCTACCTTCGGACCAATACCAGAAATGCCAATTAAATGTTGAAAGAGATCGTACTCATCCTGCGCAAAGAATCCGTAGAGGAGGATGGCATCCTCCCGCACATGTGTATGAATATAGAGCATGACTTCTTCGCCAACATTGATATGATTACGCGTCTGATGAGAAACAAACACACGATAGCCAACATCACGGACATCTAAAAAACAATAATCTGGAAATGTATAGGCAACTCTTCCGCGTAAAAATCCAATCATTGATTCTATGCCCCCCATCTACAGTCGATTGCGCCAGGCAATGTTGTCCACGCAGTACGCGGCACTGATGGCAACGGCAAGGGCATCAGCCGTGTCATCAGGATGTGGCGGAGACGGGAGATTCAAGAGTTTTGTCACCATGTATATGACTTGTTCCTTCGTCGCCTTCCCATAGCCCGTAACAGACTGCTTGACCTGCAGCGGTGTCCGTTCCACAACCCTAATATTATTCTGCGCGGCTGCAAGAAGTACGACACCGCGTGCCTGCCCGACCGGAATTGCCGTTGTCACGTTCCGATTGAAGAAAAGCTGCTCTACCCCCATCGCATCAGGCGCATACTTCTGAATCAGCATTTCGAGTTCTGTATAGATTTTCAACAGGCGCCCCTCCACCGCCATTTTCGACGGCGTTGTAATCGCACCATAAGCGTGTGGGCGCAGACGCGAGCCTACCAGCTCCACGAGGCCATAACCGCAAATAGCGGTTCCTGGATCGATCCCGAGTACTAACATCTTCTCATTCTTAAAAAAGTGCAGACAGCTCGTCTGCACTTTAATAAGCACCCCTCCGCTTATTCATCCATCTCATAGTTGCTGTAGACATTCTGGACATCATCATTGTCCTCGAGCGCGTCGATGAGCGTCTGCATCTTCTCGGCATCCTTGTCGGCAAGACGAACCGTTGTATCCGGAACCATTGTTACCTCGGCAGATGCCGTCTCGATACCCTTTTCTCCAAGAACTTCCTCTATCGCTTCGAAGGCTTCCGGCTCGGCAACAATCTCAAAGACATCGTCCTCTGCACGCATATCCTCTGCACCTGCCTCTAGAACGATCTCAAGGAGGGCATCCTCATCGTCAAACGCCTCGCGCTCCACGATAAAAACCGCCTTCTTCTTGAACATCCATGCAACACAGCCATCCTGCCCGAGGTTACCGCCGTACTTCGAGAAGAGATGGCGGACATCCGCCGCCGTACGATTGCGGTTGTCGGTCAGGATATCGAGCATGACGGCAGTACCGCCAGGACCATACCCCTCGTAAAAGAGCTCCTCATAATTGCTTCCCTCAGTTGCACCAAGCCCCTTCTGAATAGCACGATTAATATTGTCCTTTGGTATGTTGTTTGCCTTTGCTTTGGAAAGTGCGAGTTTCAGGCGCATATTCCCCGTAGGATCTCCGCCGCCCATGCGCACAGCAATCGTAATCTCGCGTCCGATCTTCGTTGTGATCTTGCCGCGAATAGCGTCATTTGCGCCCTTTTTACGCTTGATATTCGCCCATTTTGAATGTCCCGACATCGTTCAATCTCCTTTCTGTCCTGCTCTCAAAAAGCATTCCCTCAATATACAAGCTGATAGTGTTTTTTCTTTCCTTTTTTGACCAATGCAGTACCCGCAGAGAAATCTGTTTCCTGCAGAATGTAATGTTCGTCTGCAACGCGCACATCATTCAGTGTGAGCCCACCTTGCTGAATCAGACGACGCGCTTCACTCTTTGACACGAAGACCTTGCCTCTTGTGAGGGCATCCACAAGTTTTTCGCCCACGGCAACAGAAATTTGCGGAAGCTCTGCCGCTACACCACCACTAAAAAGGGCTTTTGCCGTCTTCTGTGCCTTCTTTGCCTCCTCATCACCGTGAACAATCTTCGTTACCTCATAGGCAAGAATTTCTTTCGATTTGTTGATCCCCTGCTCCTCAGCGGCTGCAAGATGACGGACTTCATCCATCGGAAGGTATGTTAGGAGAGAGAGGCAGATCTCGACATCTGCATCATCAATATTGCGCCAATACTGGTAGAAATCATAGGGCGATGTTTTTTCGGCATCGAGCCAAAGCGCACCCCCTGCCGTCTTGCCCATTTTCGTACCGTCACTCTTTGTCAGCAGTTTGTTCGTAAGACCAAATACCGTGGTATTTTTTTTGCGGCGGCAAAGTTCTACCCCTGCAATGATATTCGACCACTGATCATCGCCGCCCATCTCCAGCTTGCAGCTGTAGCGTTTGTTGAGCTCCATGAAGTCATACGCCTGCATGATCATGTAGTTGAACTCAAGGAAGGTCAGCCCCTTCTCCCAACGCTGCTTATAGCTCTCGGCAGCAAGCATGCGATTGACAGTAAAATGCGCTCCGATATCCCGAAGCAGATCGATGTAGTTGAGCTTTCGGAGCCAGTCCCCATTGTCCACCATGATTGCCCGATCTTCTGAAAAATCAATGAAGTGGGAAATCTGCCTGCGAAAACAGTCACAATTATGACGAATGGTCTCATCGGTCATCACCTGACGCATATCCGTCCGTCCCGAAGGATCACCGACCGTTCCCGTACCTCCGCCAACAAGACAAATGGGACGGTGTCCTGCTCGCTGCATATGCGACATTGCCATGAGTGCAATCAAATGCCCTGCATGGAGGCTGTCTGCTGTGGGATCAAAACCGGTATAAAATGTGACCTGCTCTTGTCCGAGAAGCTCACGCAGACCTTCTTCATCGGTGCATTGTGCAAGAAATCCACGATCTTTCAGTGTATCAATGACATTCAACGTACAACCTCTTTCTTAGTTCTTCCCTTTTTCTACACCCATGCCCGGCTCAGGGGCTTCTTCTGCAGAGGAAGATGTGGAATGGGACGGGGGGGATGGAGCGGTATCAGCACCACTCTTTCCAGCATCAGAAGTAGTTGTCTTCCCTGTTTCTTTACCCTTATCGTCCGTTTTTTTCTTTGCATCCTTATCCTTTTCAGGATTTTCAAGTGAGAGTCCTGTATCGGACGAGGCGGCAAAGGATGGTGAGTTCTCAAAATGGCGCACAGGGAGTCCTGCATGGGCTTTCAGCATGAACGCCTGCCAGATGACGGCAGGCGTAGTCCCGCCCGCCATGCCATGCAGGTCACTGACGCTGTCATTTCCAACCCAGACACCCGCCACCAGATCCGGCGTATAGCCGACAAACCATGCGTCATGATAATCGCTGGTCGTTCCTGTCTTTCCTGCAGCAGGTCTGCCGATGTTGGCACGTGTGCCCGTACCGCGTCGAATGACATCCTCCATCATCGCCGTCATCGTGGCAGCATTGGCTGCCGAAATTACACTTTTTTCCTTTCGCTGGGTTTCTTCCAGAACCTTTCCCGTGCGGGAAACGACGCGGACAATTGCGACTGGATCCACATGAATGCCCCGATTTGCAAAGGTTCCATATGCGCTCGTGAGTTCGAGTGGTGTAACCCCACGCGTCATGCCGCCAAGTGCGATGGCAAGATTACGGTCATTCGTTGCTCCATCGAGGACGAATGTTGATATCCCCATCTCCTGCGCATAATAAATTGCCTTGTCGATGCCGATATCCTGTGCAATTCGAACCGTAGGAACATTCAGCGACCAACGTACAACATCGCGCAGCCGTACTTTACCGGAAAAGTTACGGCTATAGTTCTGCGGCTCCCACCCGCCGACTTTTAGCGGTTTGTCGTCGATAATGGAGTCCGGCGTATATTTATTCTCGAGTGCCGCGACAAAGACAAAAGGCTTAAATGCAGATCCTGGCTGACGCACAGCCTGCACAGCACGGTTGAACTGATCTGTGCCGCGTCCGCCAACCATTGCGCGGATATATCCTGTATGCGGGTCGATAGCCACCAATGCCCCCTGCGGCTGAACAATTCCATTTGCATCGGTAAAGTATGTCGGAAGGTTCTGCATCGCATTCTCTGCTGCCGCTTGAAGATCCATATCAATGGTGGTATAGATCTTCAAACCATCCTTATAAATTGCATCGTCCCCATATTTCTCAGCAAGGATCTGAAGTACATAATCAATAAAATAGGAGGGCCCTCTGACTCCATCATTGCTTGGTTTTACAATGGACAGCGCTTCCTTCTTCGCGACATTTGCCTCACTCTCACTGATATAGCCGTATTTGACCATCTGATCGAGAACAACACTTTTACGCTGGGTTGCTGCCTCCATATTGTTGAGCGGAGAGTAGTAGTTTGGACTCTTTGGGATACCGGCAAGCATTGCACATTCATTCAGCGTCAGATCTTTGGCATCCTTGCCAAAATAGGTGCGTGCTGCCGCTTGAACGCCATAAGCCCCCTGACCAAAATAGATTTGGTTCATGTAAAGTTCCAGAATTTCATCTTTCGTGTACTGGCGTTCGAGCTGAAGTGCAAGAAATACTTCCTGTACCTTTCGTTTCAGCGTTTGATCCTGCGTCAGATAAGCATTCTTAGCAAGCTGCTGTGTGATGGTAGAACCGCCCTCGGTGACCGTACGTCCGCGAACATTCGCCCAAATGGCACGTATGATTCCGCGCGGATCAATGCCGATATGTTCGTAAAATCGATTGTCTTCGACTGCAATGAAGGCATTTTGAAGATCTTTTGGAATCTCGTTGATCCCAATAGGTCGGCGATTCTCTGCCGCATGAATATTGGCAATCTCATTGCCGTGAATATCATAGATCTGTGACGATGCCGGCGGAACAATATCCTCCGCCAGATTTGGTCTGGTATTCAAACTGGCAGTAAGGAAGCCGCATCCTACGCCAATAATCATGACGAACAGAATCAGTCCTATGACAAGAATTGCTTTTCCAAGAACGGAGCCGTTATTTGACTTCTTTGTTGCTTTTTTTTCGCTTTTCTGCATAGATACCTTCCTGTCTGGATGTTTCTCCAATGTGCATGATCTGTATGTCTAATTCTCCTTATTCTAACACAAACTGGAAAATTTGTAAGGATATTTTGTCAAAAATGAACCCACATACTGACAGAAGTAGTCATCTCAGCTCCACAACCGTCGCTCCTGTGCCCCCCTCAGAAGCATCTGCATACGAGAATTTCAGGACGGAGCGATGGCGTTTCAAATACTCCTGCAAGCCTTGCCGTAGAGCCCCTGTTCCCTTTCCATGAATCAGCAATACTTTAGAAAGGCCGGTAAAAACAGCATCGTCAATAAATTTTCCGAGCACAGATTCTGCTTCGGATACCGTCATGCCGCGCACATCAATCTGCGGTCTGATTTCTGCCGACTTTCTGGAAATGGATGCCGCAATATGCACCTTTTCTGTACTCTTTTTCTGTTTTTTTCGGGCGACAAACCTGCACGCACTCATTTTGACAATTGTACGCAGTCCGCCTACCTGCACGGTTATTTCCTTGCCCTGAACAAAGAGTACTGTTCCCTCCTGTGCAAGGCTTTCTATATAGACGGTATCGCCACTCTGGATTTCATCAGGACGGACTGGTTTTCCGACCGATGCCTTTCCCTCAATACGCGAGGACACATACGCCTCATCCAGTCTATTTCTAGCTTCCTGAATAGCCTTGCGGCGTTCCTTTACACCATGATCGTCAAATTGGTCTTTGAGTGATTTGATGGTTTCCTCGGCACTGCGCCGCGCCTCACGGACAATATTGTTTGCCTCCTCACGCGCTTTGTGTAGGAGTTCCTGCCGCGATGCGGCAAATGTTTCCCGTTCGGTACACAGGCGTTCCTCAATAGCCGTTATTTCGCGCTCTTTATTGCGTAGTATGCGGTTCTTCGCTTCATAATCCTTCTTCTCCCGTTCGAGTTCATTGACGACACGTTCAAAATACGTATGTTCTTCGTTGATATAGCTTTCCGCACGCGCGACAATACCCTGCAGCAGACCAAGCTGTCGGCTGATCGAAAAGGCATTGCTCGCCCCCGGAATCCCAATCAGAAGCCGATAGGTAGGGCGCAGGGTTGTTAAATCAAATTCGACAGACGCATTCTCAACACCTATCTGTGTGTAGGCATACGTCTTGAGTGCTGCGTAATGCGTTGTAGCGAGAACCGCAATGTTCCGCATCAGAAAATGCTCAACAATACTGCGTGCCAAAGCTGCACCTTCATCCGGATCCGTCCCTGCCCCGACTTCATCCAGCAAAACCAGATCCCCCTGTTCCGCCTTGTTGATGATGCGAACGATATTCCGCGTATGCGCCGAAAAGGTCGAAAGACTCTGCTCTATGCTCTGTTCGTCTCCTATGTCCGCATAGATATTGCGGTAGACAGGGAGCTCCGAATCCGGCGCTGTCGGCAGAAAGCAGCCAGATTGAGCGAGAAGCACCAAGAGCCCCAGTGTCTTCATGCTCACAGTCTTGCCGCCAGTATTCGGTCCCGTAATCAGTAAAATTGAGAACGTCTTCCCAAGCTCCATATCGATCGGGACAACTTGATCCATTGGGAGCAGAGGATGTCGTGCCCTCTTCAGATGAACAACACCGCTTTGGTTCAATGTGGGTGGATATGCCTGCATTTCACGCGCAAGCCCCGCACGGGCAAAGATAAGATCCATCTCCGAGAGAATCGTGCAGTTCTCCGAAAGGATGTCTGCATTCTGTGCAATCTCAGTCGAAAGCCTCTGCAGGATCCGTTGGATTTCCTGCTCGCGTGCAAGCTCCATCTGCCGCACGGTATTGTTCAGCTCCACGGTCGCGAGCGGCTCCACAAAGAGTGTCGCCCCACTGGCAGACTGATCGTGAATCACGCCCGGAAAATAATTGCGGTATTCCTGCTTGACCGGAATGACATAGCGCTCATCGCGTACGGTAACAATGGCTTCCTGAAAGTATTTCTGATTTGCTGCATCGTGCAGAATCGCAGAGAGGCGATCCTTGACACGCGCCTGCGCCGTTTGGAGTTCGCGTGTGATCCTGCACAGTTCGGGACTGGCATCGTCACGGAAATTGCCATGTTCATCAATGGTATCTTTGAGATGACGCTCCACCATACCGAGAATTTCAATTAATTTTGCCATCGCCTTCAGATGCGGGACATCCAATGCGAGATCGCGAAAGAAGTATTTCACATTCCGCATCCCGCACATCGTACTCATCACGGAGCGCAGTTCATCGATCTCAAGGACAGCACCCATCGACGCTTTTTTCAGCAGTATACGCAGATCATAGATCCCCCCGAACGGCGGCGACTGCATCTGCTGAACCTGCACCGCCTCCGCCGTCTCATGATGGAGGCGCACGACTTCGTCATAATCTCCGCTTGGTATGACACTGCGGCAAAGTTCCTTGCCGCACATGGTGGAGGCAAACGAAGCAAGCCAATTTGTGATTTTCCCGTATTCCAAAACCTTAAATGACTCAGTGTCCATGTGTACCTCTTATAAAATGCCACGGAAATAATGCCCGCGCGTAATGTCTTTGCCCTCCTGCATACGCAGGTATTCCTCATCTTCCTCGCTGCGCGGGGCTTTGCGCCCGAGTGCATCCCGATACATCCGAACGATGCTCTGCAATTCGCCGTAGGAAAGACCACGCCCCTCGATCCGCAGGGTTGCGGCCCCCATGCGCCGAATCTGATGCACATAGGGCAGCAGGGACAGCTTTTTGCTGTTGAGTATGTGCATACGGCAGAACTGATCCGTCATCACAGGGAAATCCACATTCTTGCGGTCACGGAGAAAAAATTCCTGTCTGCGGCATGGCATGGAGCATTTTCCCGTATCAAGCCCCCCGAGGAAGCTTCCCAAGACACAGTATTCCGAAATCATGAGCGGGAGACGCCCGCTGACAACCACAGTGAGCGGAATGGGACTATCCTTGACAAGACGTTCCATCTGTCTGCCGTTGAGCTCCAGTGACAGCGTTGCCTCGCCGAATCCATGTGCATGCAGAAAGCGAAGTGCAGACGGATTATAGGAGATCATCGAATAATCCGCATGGAGTGTCACGGGCACACGATCCCGCGCAAGATATGCCGTTCCAATGTGATGAACGTGCAGGGCTGCGGGCTGTTTTTCTCCAAAGCTCTCAAACAGGCGGATCAGAGCCGCCTGCTCGTCCCCTCGTACAATGCGCGGCGTATTGTAGTCGATGCGGATTCCGCAGTCCTTCGCATAATCCCAAGCAGCCGCATAATCCCTCGGTTGGAGTGCCACTCCACGAAATGATTCCCCGCCGTAGAGAATGCCGTCCGCACCTGCAGCAACAGCAGTCTTCATCGCCTCCATATCATCAACGGCAACCATGAGTGTCGCCGGCTGCAGCGCTCCAAAACCCAAGGATGGCAGGAGCGAATCCACTGCGATCTGTTCTACAAAACGCACGCTAGAGGTACGTTTTTCCTCAAAGTGCTGTATGCGCAGTTCTTCCAGTGCGGAAATGGCAGAGCGACGCAGATTGTTCAGCTCACTGACCGGCACCATTACCGCATCATCCCTATCACAGGAAAGCTCTGCAAGGGAAAACAATGTCGTACCAAGACGCCCCATCTGCTTTTCAGCGGTCTCGATCGTGAGCGGCCGATTGTTCGCCGAAACAACAATGTAGTCGCTCTCTGCCGTCGCTGTGTTCCCCTCATCGTCCGTAAATGATAGGCGCAGCCGTTCTCCAAGTCGCGCATGAAGAACGGCGCGCAGCGGAATGCGGTCACAGGAGTCGGCATCATAGGAGTGCCTTGCCGCATTCATGAGTTTTGCGTCATAGACCTTGAATACACGGTCATGAACGTGCACTTTTCCCCGTATGGGAAATGAAACAATATCCCCCGCAGCAGCCTCCGCACATTCCTTTCTGCACTTATCATACAGGTGCTCGATCTCAGCACTGACACGCCCGCCGACCTTGACCCAGAAATCCACCTGATCGTGTACGGCGAGTGCTCTGGTAAGCTTCACGGAAACCATCTGCGCAGCGTGGTCATATACCGTGACGCGTCCAATCAGAAGTCCGCGATTGTTCGGACGGCGGTCGCTCATCATATACCGACCCTGTCGCTTTTCCATATATGCCGTTGTAAAATCACGATTGAACACCTGCGCCAGATGATCGCGATCTGTATCATCGACAGCATCCCTTTTAGGGTTGAGGTGGTGATCGATCGCCTTGCGATAGGTATGCACAATCGTCGCAACATACTCCGGACGCTTCATGCGCCCTTCGATTTTGAGGGAATCAATGCCCGCATCAAGCAGCTGAGGAATGAGTTCGACTGCATTCAGATCGCGCGGTGAGAGAAGGAAGTTGCCGGCAGATTCACCGAGCACGTCACTTCCCTTTGCATCAACCAGCGTATAGGGCAGACGGCAGGGCTGTGCACAGCGCCCACGATTTCCGCTGCGGCCGCCAATCATGCTGCTCATCAGGCACTGTCCCGAATAGCAGACGCAAAGTGCACCGTGCACAAAGCTCTCGATCTCAACGCGGCTCTTCCTGCAGATATCCCGAATCTCGGCAATGGAGAGCTCACGCGCCAACACCACACGCGAGAAACCGAGTTCCTCAAGTGCCTGAACACCTGCAATATTATGTACTGTCATCTGCGTGCTCGCGTGAAGCGGCATCTGCGGCACAATCTCCTTTGCCAGCCGCACGGCACCGAGATCCTGCAAGAGAATCGCATCCGCTCCCGCATCGTAGAGAAAGGAGAGGTACTCTTTTAATTGCGAGAGTTCTTCACTGTCGACAATCGTATTGACCGCAACATGAACCTGCACATTTTTCAGATGCGCATGACGAATGACCTCTGCCATCGCATCTTCATCGAAGTTGGAGGCGTAGGCTCGTGCACCGAACATTTTTCCCGCCAGATAGACAGCATTCGCACCGTTTTCAACCGCCGCAAGAAACGCTTCCTTTGTCCCCGCAGGAGCGAGTAGTTCAACCAATCCATTCAATCCTTTGCAGTATGCGAAAGTACAGAGACGTTCTGTTCCCCCATGTCAATATCGTCATGCGTCGCATCGTGTTCCACTATGTCCGCAGCAGCACGCATCTCCTCGAAAAGACGCAGCTGGTCGTCGTCCAGCGTATCCTTTACATCATCCATATCGGGCAATGCAGGAAGATCCGCAATCTGCTCCAATCCAAATGCACGCAGAAACAGATCGGTCGTCCCGTAGAGAATCGGACGTCCGATCACCTGCTTGCGCCCCATTTCGCAGATCAGCTCAAGTTCAAGCAGACGCCCGATCGAACGCTCCGCACGAACACCGCGGATGTGCTCTATTTCCTGCTTCGTAATCGGCTGCTTGTAGGCAATGATGGAAAGCGTCTCCATCGCCGAGGACGACAGCGTCGGCTGCACTGTTTCCGACAGTTTTTTCACCCATGGAAAGGCATTCGGATGCGTCACAAGCTGATAGCCACCTGCTGATCTGCGTAAAAATATGCCGCTCCCCCGATCCGACAGGATGTGTTCTAACTGTGTCAGGGTCTCCTGTACCTCCCATTCGGGAGCTTCGATGATTTCAGCCAGTTTCGGCAGTGAGAGTGGAAGTCCGGCAGCAAACAGCACGGCTTCCAAAATGGCTGCCCGACTAAGAGACTGCACGGCTTCCCTCCTTTTCCGAAATCACGATTTCATAGTAAAGATGCTCCTGCGAGAGATATACCATCTGCATCTTGGCAAGCTCCAAAAGTGCCAAAAATGCAGACAACAGCTCCTCACGCGTCCCCGTGGGAAAGGCATCGCTCAGCTTGATCCTGCCGTTCCTGCGGCGCAGCAGCGTGAGGATGTCCGCCATCTTGTCCTGCACACGGTATTCCTCCGCAGATACGACGATTGCCGGAATCACAGGCTCCTCACGAATGCGCTGCACATCGGCAAAGATCCGCATCAGGGACTCCGCCGACAGCCCCGTAATCGGAAGACGATGTGCGGGAAGCGGCATCGGTGCACGCTCCACATAGGGGCTCTGCGCATCGCTCAGAGAAAAGAGAATGGATGACACCTCTTTGAAGCATCGGTATTCAAGCAAACGCTCCACGAGCTCCATGCGTGGATCTTCTTCCGTCTCCTCCTCTGCATTAGTCTTTGGCAGCAGCATACGCGATTTGATCCGCAGAAGGGTCGCCGCCATCACCAAAAACTCACTCGCATATTCAATATCAAACTGGTACAGCGTATCAATGTAGTCAAGATACTGACGTGTCAGGTCTGCAATAGGAATGTCATAGAGATCGATCTTATTCTTTTCAATCAGATGCATGAGGAGATCCATTGGCCCCTCAAATGTATCCAATTTCACAAGGTAATCTGTCGCCATAGAGGATCCTAGAACAGAAGAATGCTGCCGACGATCTTATAGACACTGTATACCAACTGAAAAAGAGGCATCAGGACAACACTTAGCAGGGGTGTTGCAATGAACACAATCATAATGAGCAGACTGTATCGTTCGATCGACTGATAGCGATAGGCGAGATCCGGCGGAAGCAGGTTGCGCAGAATATGCGAACCATCGAGCGGCGGAATCGGGAGCATGTTAAAAATTGCAAAGTTGACATTGTAGACGAAAATCATCTGAATGATCCCATAGGTAATGGAAGAAACGTCAACATTGTGCGTGCGGATGAACAGGATGATGTAGAATGCAATAAACCCAAGGAGCAGATTCATCGCAGGACCTGCGACGGACACGAGAATATCATCCCGTTTCGGCTGACGAAAATTACTGGGATTGACCATCACGGGTTTCGCCCAACCAAAGCGCACGAGAAACAGCATAATCAGCCCGATTGGGTCAATGTGCGCACGCGGGTCAAGCGTCAGACGGCCCATAAGGCGCGGCGTAAAATCCCCGAGCGATACAGCAGCGCGTGCGTGTGCGTACTCGTGAAACGTCATGGCAATGATGAGCCCGGGGATCCCGAGCAGCATCTCTTCAAAGTTAAATCCGAACATACACTTCTCCCACTCATTAGCCACGCAGGCGTTCTTCTGCCATCATCAGCGAGATGATCGTCTTCGAGTCTATAATCTCCCCCGACTTTACCATTGCCAGCGCATCGGAGAAGGGCATTTGAACGACGTTGACAAATTCATCCTCGTCGGTGTGCTGTGCACCGACCGAAAGCTCCCGCGCGAGGTAGAGATGGATATACTCATTGGAAAAGCCGACCGTTGTCGCGATCACGGTCAGTTTATCATAGCTCTCCGCCGTGTAACCGGTCTCCTCCGACAGCTCACGTCGCGCACAATGCAGAGGGTCTTCGCCCACCATATCGAGCTTCCCCGCCGGAACCTCGAGGGTCACCTTCCCGATGGGATAGCGAAACTGACGCACCAAGATGACGTTGCCGTTGGGTAGGACAGGCAGCACTGCCGCCGCCCCCGGATGGTGGATCCACTCGCGGACAGATTCTTTCCCATTCGGCAGACGCACCACATCGCGGCGCACATGGAGCAGCGTCCCGTCAAAAATATTCTCACTGCTGCATTTTACTTCTACAAGATCCTCATACATGGCGGATCCCCCTTCCCATCAAATGCCCTTATTCCTGTGTTTCGTCGACACGTTTTACAAACAGGGCGCTCACAAAATCCTCTGCATGGAAGGGACGAAGATCATCCATCCCCTCACCAACGCCAATCCATTTAATCGGAATCGAGAGCTGTGACTTGATTCCGATCGTCACACCGCCCTTTGCCGTTCCGTCCAGTTTCGTGAGAACAACCCCCGACACAGGTGCTGCCTGTGTAAAGAGCTCCGCCTGACTGATCGCATTCTGCCCCGTACCTGCATCGAGAACCAGCAGTGTCTCATGAGGTGCCGCAGGAATCTCGCGCCCAATCACGCGATAGATCTTCTCAAGCTCCTGCATCAGGTTCGACTTAGTCTGAAGCCGCCCTGCCGTATCGACAATAACAATGTCGATATTGCGCGCCTTTGCTGCCTGCAGTGCATCAAAGACAACGGCAGCAGGGTCTGAGCCCTCACCGTGCTTGATGACCTGTGCGTCGGCACGCTTGCCCCAGATCTCCAGCTGGTCGATGGCAGCCGCACGGAAGGTGTCCGCCGCCGCGAGCAGCACGGATTTCCCCTGTCTGCGATAATAGGCACTCAGCTTCCCGATCGTCGTCGTCTTGCCGACACCGTTCGTACCGACCACGAGCAGCACTGTTGGTCCTTGTTCCGCCATGTGAAATGTGTTCTCGCCTTCTGCAAGGATGCGAACAATTTCCTTTTCTAAAAACGGAATCAGATCCTCGGGGGTGCGGATCTCCTTCTGCTTGATCCCCTTTCGTACCGCTGCGATAAGCGTCTCCGTGGTCTTTACACCCACATCCGCCATCAACAGGGTCTCCTCGAGATCATCGATGAGGTCATCGTCAATGTCGGCATATCCGATGATAAGCCGTTCAATATTATGCGTGAAGTTCTCGCGTGTTTTCGTCAGGCCTTTTTTGAGCCGATCAAAGAATCCCACAATAACTCCTTTCTGTGCTATGCGGTCTGTTCCGCTTCATAATCCTTCAGCCGTATGGAGAGAACCTTGGAAACACCCGCATCTTCAACCGTAACGCCATACATTGTATCCGCTGCACGCATCGTGCCCTTGCGGTGTGTCACCACGATAAACTGCGTATGCTTTGCAAACTCCTGCAGGAACTCACCAAAACGGGAGACGTTCGCCTCATCCAGCGGCGCATCAATCTCGTCCAAAATGGAAAACGGCGAAGGACGGTACCGCAGGAATGAAAAGAGGAGTGCAATGACGGTGAGTGCTCGCTCACCGCCCGAAAGAGCCGATAAGTTCTGTCGTTTCTTATCGGGCAGGGTCACAAGGATCTCAACCCCGCTGCTCAGTATATCGTCTTTATCGGTCAGACGCAATTCCGCAATGCCGCCGCCAAAGAGACGCACGAAAATCTCGTTAAAATACTCCTGAATCTGGCGGAACGCCTCACGAAACGTACGCGTCATATCCTGATCGATCTTTTGGATGATCTGCTCAATGTCCTGTTTTGCGGCTCTCAAATCCGCGATCTGCTTCTCTTCCTCTTCGTACCGCGCCTTCTTCTCCGCATACTCCTCAACGGCATTGGGATTCACCGCACCGAGCGCACGAATGGCGGTATCAAGAGCGCGCAGACGCTCTTTCAAGACATCCGGATCTGCATCCTGCATAATCTCTGCAGCTGCAGTCTCGGGTGTCCATCCAAAATCCGAAAGGAGCGTTCCACGGCAATCTCCCAGACGTATGCGAATGACCTCCAGACTGTTGTCGCATTTATGCTGCTTGATACGGATATCCTCAATCCGTGCAACAGCACTCTTGATGGCACTGTCCAACATCCGGCTCTCAGCCTCATGCGCCAATCTCTGATCCTTCAGCTCTTCGCCGCGTCTCTCACGTTTTTGGAACACCGCATCATGACGCTCAATCTCGCTTGTCAGTTCAGCAAGGCGATCCTTGTCCCTTTGCAGCTCATCGGCAAGCAGTGCATCCTGTGTGGTAATTTCCTTCAGCGCGCGTTCCGCTTCTGCAAGGTCGAATGTACGGGATTTGCGGTTGCGCGTGCGCGTCTCGATCTCCGCCGAAAGAGCTGCAATTGAAACATCTAGGCCGTGTAAACGCTCCTCATATCCCTGCTGCTCATTCCGCAGCTCCACACACCGATGACCGCTCTGCTCGGCTGCCTGTGCAAAGCGTTCCTCATGCGCCTCACAGCAGGAAATGTGACGTTCCATACGCATCTGTATCTGCATGAGCTTCGCGCCGCTTGCCAGACGCTCCTCTTCCGCACGCTCCATCTCATGAAGGGCATTCTCCTGATCTGCAATGCGGTCCTTTAGAATATCGCATTTTCCACGCAGTTCCATGAGTTCCTGTGCCAAACGCTCCGCCGCAGTCCGTTGGGTCGCAGACTCTCCGCTCTTTTCCTTGAACAGCTGCCTTTGCTGCACCAGCGAGGAATACAGCTTTTGATGCGCGGCCTCCTGCTCCTGCAAACGGCTGTGCAGTGCCTCGATGTCCGTGCGGCGGTTCAGCAGAGTGGATCGCTCCTTCTTGCGTCCGCCGCCCGCGAGCGAACCGCCCGGATTCAGGAGCTCGCCCGTGAGCGTCACAATGCGGAGTCGATAGCCCTCCTGTTTTGCCGCAATCAGAGCATCATCCAAGGTCTCCATCACAAGCGTCTGAGAGAGTAGATGATCCGCGACCCGCTGAAACTTTCCCTCTGCCTGAACCAGCGTATTCGCCCATCCGATGACACCGTGATAGCGTCCGAGGTTGATCCCACGGGGCGAGCGCACGGTAATCGTCGTCAGAGGAAGGAAGGTGACGCGTCCGCCGTTCTTTCGCTTCAAATACGATATGGCAGACTTTGCCGTATCCGTATCCTCCGTGACGACATTCCGCACACTCCCGCCGAGAGCCACGTCAATTGCCGTGAGATAACGCTCCGGGATGCGAATGAGATCGGCGACCGTTCCCGCGATGCCGCGCCGCCACCCCTCCGTCGCCTGCAGGACGGTCTGCACATCCCGCCCGAAGCCCTCATAGCTGTCCTGTATCCGCCGCTGAAAGTCAAGATTCTGTCGGAGGCGAAGGAGCTCCGCATCCGACTTTCGAAGCTGTGCCTCGCCATGCTCAATCACACTGCGCAGTTTCTCAATGTCTTCATAAAGACGACGCTGTTCCTGCGATATGCTCTGCAAATTCTTTTCGGACTGTGCGAGCGTGTAATTTTTGCGCTCACATTCTGTCTGTGCCTCCGCAAGGGCCGTGCGACGACGCTCGATTTCCTCCTGCCGACGCTCCTTGCTCTCATCCCCCTGCTCCGCAGCATTCCGCGCAACTGCAAGCCGCTCCCTCAGGCGTGCCAGTACACGCTGTACGGCTGTGCGCGATGATGCGTGCTGCGCCATCGTCCGTTCCTCATTGGAAAGCACCGCCTGCACACGTGCGATTTCCTGCTGCACGTCCGTCTGCTCCGCTTTTTTTTCCTGTATCGCAGCGTTCTGCTGTGCCAAGATCGCATCGATTTGGGCAATTTCCTGCTCCGTTGCCTGCTTTTTTGCAACGGCAGATTGACGCATCCCCTCAACGTCCGTTTTGCGCTTGGATCCTTGATCCTGCCGACCCTTGATGTGGGACTCCTCCTGCCGGAGTACGTCCAGTTTCTCCTGCTGTCTGCGGAGCTTTCGGGTGTTCTCCTGCATACGCCCGTCAATCAGCGCAATGTCCGCCTCGAGCGCATTCTTTTTCTCCTCAGCCTCCCTGCGCGCACGCATCTCGCGCGCCTCCTCATCACGATGCTCGTTCAGTGTCTGCATGAGAGATTCCTGCTCCTGCAAGAGTCTCTCATGCTGCTGCACAAGCGAGGTAAGCTGATATTTCCGCCGCTCCTCATCGAGCTGGCGAAACCGCATCGTTTTTTCCGACTGCACGGCAAGCGGCTCAAGCTCCGCTGCCTGGGCATACATGATATCGTTCAGGCGAACGAGATCGCCCTCGTTCTCACGCAGTTTACGAAGCGCCTCCTGCTTTCGCGTCCGATATTTTGTGATGCCTGCCGTTTCCTCAAAGAACACGCGGCGATCCTCGGGGCGGCTGTCCAGGATGTCGTTCAATCGGTTCTGTCCGATGATGCTCATGCCATCGTGCCCGATGCCCGTATCCGCAAAGAGCTGGTAGATGTCCTTGATGCGGCAGCGCGAATCATTGAGGTACACCTCGCTGTCGCCGCTCCGATAGAGACGACGCTTGACAACGACCTCATCGTAATCGATCGGCAATTTCTTATCCGTATTGTCGAAAACCAGTACAACCTCTGCCACACTGAGTGCACGGCGTGCAGCAGATCCCGCGAAGATGATATCCTCGGAGCGCAGCCCGCGCAGCATACGAATATTCTGTTCACCGAGAACCCAGCGAACGGCGTCCGTGATATTGCTTTTGCCGCTCCCGTTTGGTCCCACGACGGCAGTAATCCCCTGATCGAATTGGACGACAATCCGTTCGGCGAATGACTTGAATCCGTACGCTTCCAAGCGCTTTAACTGCACGCAACGCACCTGCCTTTGCAAATTAGTTCACTCATTATAACAGAACACATGGGAAATTTCAAAAAACTGTATCTTACGCAAATAAACTATGTTATAATGAAATCGTTCGTGAGATTCTTTTAGCTTTAATAGGGGGTAATCACATGCCACTTGTCGGAACAAAAGAAATGTTTAAGAAAGCCTACGAGGGCGGCTACGCCATCGGTGCTTTCAACGTCAACAACATGGAGATCGTTCAGGGCATTACAGATGCTGCGGGAGAGCTCAAGTCCCCTCTGATTCTGCAGGTTTCTGCAGGTGCGCGCAAATATGCTCGTCATGAGTATCTTGTCCATCTCGTCAAGGCTGCACTCGAAATCAACGACATCCCCATCGCTCTGCACCTCGACCATGGTGCAGACTTCGATATCTGCAAGTCCTGCATCGACGGCGGGTTCACATCCGTCATGATCGATGGCTCCCACCTCCCGTACGCCGAGAACGTTGCGCTTGCAAAGCGCGTTGCCGAGTACGCACACGCACACGGCGTTGTCGTTGAGGCCGAGCTCGGTCAGCTTGCAGGCATTGAGGACGATGTCAACGTCTCCGCCGAGGACGCCTCCTATACGAAACCCGAGGAAGTACAGGACTTCGTTGAGAAGACAGGCGTTGACTCCCTTGCCATCGCGATCGGCACCTCACACGGCGCATTTAAGTTCACGCCGGATCAGTGCACGCGCAATGCAGACGGCGTTCTCGTACCGCCCCCACTTCGCTTCGATATTCTTGAGGAGATTGAGAAGCGCATTCCTGGTTTCCCCATCGTGCTCCACGGCGCTTCCTCCGTCATTCCGAAGTATGTAAAGATCATCAACGAGAATGGCGGACATATGCCGGATGCCGTCGGCATCCCCGAGGATCAGCTGCGCCGTGCGGCAAAGTCCTCCGTCTGCAAGATCAACATCGACTCCGACCTCCGTCTCGCGATGACCGCAGGTATTCGCGAGCACTTCAAGAAGGAGCCGGCACACTTCGACCCGCGTCAGTATCTGACCGATGGCCGCAGCTATATCAAGGAACTTGTTTCCCACAAGATCAAAGAGGTACTCGGCTCCGATGGCAAGGCTGCCGAAGTTCAGGCACTCATTGACCAGAACAAGTAATTTCTCGTTGCCTTAACAAAATCTTTATATGACCTTACTCTGTGCACTGCATGGAGTAAGGTCATATTTTTATCCCTGTCCCTGCACATTTGCATTCTGTTTAGGAATCGCTGATAAAATGAAGTCCATCAGATTGGCGTAGATTTTTTCGTCCGAACAAGGAGACAAACCGGACGCATAGCAAGGGCTATGTGGAGGATTTGTCGACACAGTGCGGGCAAAAAAGATACGTCAAGATGGCGTGGCTGAATTTATCAGTGCTTCCTTTACTAGACAGTCCTCTGTTTTCATTGTATAATGCGTTAAGCATTCACCATTATGGGAATCATATCAATCCATAGGGGGACATTATATGGCACTAATTGTAAAGAAGTTCGGCGGAAGCTCGGTGGCTACGCCTGAAAAAATCAAAAATGTAGCAAAGCGAATTCTGAGTGAGAAAGCCCCCGATGATCGTATTGTCATGGTTGTTTCGGCCATGGGCGACACGACGGATGATCTCATCGCCCTCGCGGGCGAGGTTGTAGAGAGCCCCTATCATTATGCACGCGAGATGGATATGCTCATGACGACGGGCGAACAGGTCTCCATCGCACTCCTTGCGATGGCATTCCGCTCCTTGGGACAACCTGCTATCTCCCTTACGGGCGCAATGGCAGGCATGAGGACCGACAGCGCACATACGAAGGGGCGTATTCTAGGTCTTGAGCCAAAGCGTGTGCACGAGGAGCTGGACAAGGGCAATATCGTTGTCATTGCGGGATTCCAAGGAACGGATGCGGAAGGCAATCCCGTGACACTCGGGCGTGGCGGCTCAGACACGTCCGCTGTCGCGATAGCGGGCGCAATCGGTGCGGATACTTGCGAGATCTTCACAGATGTCGACGGGATCTATTCTGCAGATCCGCGCATTGCAAAGGGTGCACGTCGTATGCGTGAAATTACCTACAACGAAATGCTTGAGATGGCGCGTCTTGGTGCAGGTGTCATGCAGCTACGCTCCGTGGAGATGGGACAACTCTATGGTATCCCCATTCACGTCCGTTCAACCTTCACGTCAGAACCGGGAACTATCATTAGGGAGGAATACACAGTGGAAGAAAAATCCTTTATCATTCGCGGCGTTACCCATGACGAACACGTCTCCAAGATCACCGTTCTCGGTGTCTCCAACGTCCCCGGGGTTGCACACAAGATCTTCTCCGCACTTGCAGATGCCAACATTGACGTGGATATGATCGTGCAGAGCATTCGCAGTGCCGAATCCAATATGACCGATATGGTCTTTACCGTCGCTACCATCGATGCGGAGGAAGCAAAACAGGTCGTCGAGGGCATCTCTGCAGAAATCAAGGCCTCCGCTGTCGCCATCGACAACGATGTCGCAAAGATCTCGATTGTCGGTGCGGGAATGCTCGGCAGCCCCGGAATCGCCTCGCGTATGTTCGGCGCACTCTCAAACGCCGAAATCAATATTGAGATCATCAGTACGTCGGAGATCAGCATCTCCTGTCTCATCAAGGGCGGCAGTGTGAAGGACGCAGTCAACCGCATTCACGATGAGTTCTTCCCGAACTCATAAGAATACTTGTATACACCTATATATCCTGTGGACATAAACAGAACAACGCGCTATCATCATAGTGCATTTTAGGGAAAGCACGGATTATTGAACCCCTGTCGCTCTGTCGGAGGGTTTCACTCGATCCGTGCTTTCAAAACGAAAAGGAGAGCGTATACACATGGCTATTCAGATGGCGGCATCACACGCAGCATCAAGGAGACTGAAGGACGCAATTTTCGGTGCTGCTGCGGCATGCCGCGCCGCAGTCGCCGAACACGGCGAGGAATGCGTTGTGAACGCAACCATTGGCGCGGTGATGGACGATGCCGGAAAACTCGCCCATCTCCCCACGGTCGAGCGCGTCTTCCGCTCCCTGCCCGTGGAGGATTATATTGCCTACGCACCGATCTCGGGGCTTCCGGAATATCTGGAGGCAGCGATCGACATCACATTTGCCGGAAACCGTCCCACAGGATATCTTGGTGCGATTGCAACTGCAGGCGGAACGGGCGCACTGCGTACTGCTGTCGACAACTATGTGGAAAAGGGCGATCAGGTGCTCACCTCAGATTGGTTCTGGGGAACGTACAATGTCATCTGTCAGGAACTTGGCTCCTCTGTGACAAACTTCCAACTCTTTGATGAGGCAAACAACTTCAACCATACGGCATTTGCAGCCTCGGTTGACGCACTCCTCAAGAAGCAGGAAAGTCTGCTCATCATCCTCAATACACCGGCACACAATCCAACAGGGTACAGCCTCTCCTCCGAGGACTGGGATCATGTGCTGGACTGCGTGAAGAAACATGCCGCTGCAGGAAAGAAAATCCATCTGCTCGTCGACATCGCCTACATCGACTTTGCGGGAGAAAAGCACGAAGCACGCGCCTTTATGCAGAAGTTCTCCAATCTGCCGGAAAACATCCTGACGCTCTTTTCCTTCTCCATGTCCAAGGCATACACGTTCTATGGACAGCGCTGCGGTGCACTGATCGCGCTCTCTTCGAGCAAGGCAGTCATCGATGAGTTCGGCGAGATCAGCAAGTATGCGGCACGAGCGACGTGGTCGAACATCAACCGCGGTGCGATGACACTCCTGACGCGTATCCAACAGGACAAGACTGCCTATGCCTCATACGAGGCGGAACGGGATGCACTCTATCACCTCGTGCAGGAACGCGGCGATATCTTTATGCAGGAAGCGGCACAGTGCGGACTTCCCGCACTCCCCTATAAGGGCGGTTTCTTCCTCGCCATTCCGGCAGCAGATCCGCAGGCGGTCTGCAACCTGCTCCACGAGGATCTCATTTTCGCTGTACCTCTGAAAATGGGCGTACGTATTGCGGCTTGCTCCGTGCCAAAGAAAAAAATGTGCGGCATCGCAGAAAAAGTAAAGTACGCAATGGATAAAATGCCTTGACATTCCAGTCAAAATTTTTTAGAATAGCAACGTGTGATATTTTTCATGTATCCATTAGCCCCGGAGGCATGAGCGGATATTGCATCAACTCTACATATTGAATGCTCTTACTCTCATAGGGGGGAATTACGTGAAAACCACGGTTATGGCGAAAGCCGCCGATATTGAACGCAAGTGGTATGTTGTAGATGCCGAGAATCAGACAGTCGGCCGTCTTGCGGCAGAGATTGCAAAGGTTCTGCGCGGCAAGAACAAGCCCATCTACACGCCGCACGTTGATACCGGCGATTATGTCATCGTTATCAATGCTGAGAAAGTCAAGTTCACGGGAAAGAAGCTGACGGACAAGACCTACTTCCGTCACTCCGGCTATCAGGGCGGCACGACCTTTACGACTGCCGGTCAGATGCTCGATCGCTTTCCGACCCGCGTCATCGAACACGCTGTCAAGGGTATGCTGCCGAAGAACAGCCTCGGCGCACAGATCTTCCGTAAGCTGAATGTTTACGTCGGTCCCGAGCATCCCCATGCAGCACAGAAGCCCGAATCGCTGGCGTTTGATATTCGCTGAGTTTCGTAAAAGGAGGAATCTGTTCGATGGCACAAGTCACTTACTACGGCACGGGTCGCCGCAAGACCTCAGTTGCACGCGTTCGCCTCGTTCCGGGCGACGGCAAGGTTACGATCAACGGTCGTGAAATGGCAGAATACTTTGGTCTGAAGACGCTCGAACTGATCGTTCGTCAGCCGCTCAATCTGACCGAAACAGTTGATAAATACGATGTGATTGCCAACGTATCCGGCGGTGGTGCATCTGGTCAGGCCGGTGCAATTCGCCATGGCATTACGCGTGCACTCATCGAAATGGATGCAGAACTGCGCCCTGCTCTCAAAAAAGCAGGCTTCGTCACGCGTGATCCGCGTGAGAAGGAACGTCGCAAGTACGGTCTCAAGAAGGCACGTAAGGCATCCCAATTCTCGAAGCGTTGAGATTATATCTGTAATACAAAATCCCTTCCTCATACGAGAAGGGATTTTTTGTTTGACATTTTTTTATTTTTAACATATTATATCAATAGAAAAACTATGTTTTATGGAAAGAGGATGAGTCAATGAAAATCTCCGCAAAAGGACGCTATGGAATTGCTGCTATGGTATATCTCGCACGCAACTACGAAACCTCCTCCCCCATTACGATCATCAGCATTTCTGATCATCTTGGTATCTCTAAAATATACCTTGAGCAGGTGTTTTCCCTTCTCAAGCGCAGCAAGCTTGTCAACTCGATTAAGGGCTCTCAGGGAGGGTATCAGCTCTCCCGCCAGCCGCGTCAGATTACAGCCTATGACATTCTCTCCTCTATTGAGATCTCCCTGATCGAAAAGACCGGAGCAGCATCCGAAAAAATGGAGCCGCTCAATCATATCCTCTCCCGTACGGTCTTTGATGTGCTGGATAAAAGTATATACGAGACACTGAATGGCATCTCATTGGAAGATCTCCTTACGGCACTGAACCGTGAGGAGAGCAATGAGAATCTCATGTACTTTATCTGATTACGCAAGCAGATTCATAGAGATAAAAAGCAGGAGTCCAATACAGCCGCCGACGAGAGAGCCATTGACCCGAATCCACAAGAGATCCTGCTCTACCTTGTCATAGATGAGATGATTGAGTTCATCGTCTGTGAGACGGGACAGAACATTGCCGACAATAACACCAACGAGCGTCTGTGCGTGGAGCGCAGAGCGTGCCAAGAGGTCATAGAGTACCTTTGCGATGATCTTCTGCAGCTCTGGATGCGTCTCAACCAGATAGAGCATATGCTGATATTCAACGTGTAGGATGCTCCGCAAATGCATATAGAACTCCGGCATATGCTCCTCGATCGGATCGACTTCCCGCTTTAAATCCATCTGGAAGTGTTTCCGCATACCATGAAAGAGACGCGTGAGCGTTTCATCAATTGGAAGCTCACGAGAAAGTCGTTCCTGCAGTTCGCGTACAAGCTGCAGAAGCTCATTGTCCTGCTGCAGCTCCAACAAGCAGTCATGGATGAGTGCAATCGCATTTTCCTGTAATGGAGATCCGTCTCTTCCAAATTCTTCCAAAATGTTGCAGGTATGTCTCTGAATCAGATCTGCGCCCTCGTCGAGATTGACTGTATTCGTCACCTCAAGCAGACGCGATAAAAAACCGACACCAATCTTTTCCCGCTCGAGTTCCGCAAGCACCTCCCGAATGGACTGCCGCGTCTCCTCTGTGGATACCTCTCGCGCGAGGAGCAGGGAAATGCGGGAGAGCATCTGCTGAGCCCATGCATTTGTTCTGGACAGCGCAGCAAAGCGATTCATGAGCTCTGACGGATCCTCACGCAAAAGTAAATTTTTGAACCGTACAGACAGATAGGAAATTACCTTTTTATTGTTTTTTCGAAAAAATGCTGCACGGACAAAGTGAAGGACTGTTCCGGTCAACTGCTCTTCCGTCTTTTTTTTATGCAAAAACTCCTGCAGCATCGGAATCAGATGAATCTTTTCAATATGTCGAAAAATCTTCCGACGGGAAAAAAATTCCTTTTGCACCATAATGGTGATCGCATGGATAAAGTTGTCCCGTCTGCGCGGCAATATGGCTGTATGGTAAGGAAACCCCAGAGGCTTTCGAAAGAGTGCCGTGACGGCAAACCAGTCTGCAACTCCGCCAACCAGAGCCGCCTCACTGACCATGAGCAGACCCTCCGCCCAAAGTACCGCAGAAAACCATAGATGTAATCCAAGGGCGAACAGAAAGAATACGAAGGAAGTCAACAGAGCCGTATCCGCCTTGTTCCACGTTCGTGTCATAACCCCCACATCCTTTCTGCAAATCTCACGATAAGCGACAACCCCATTCCAACAAACGCACCAACGATGGCACCGTTCACACGAATCATCTGCAAGTCGGTGCGCACCTTGCTCTCCACAAAAGCAATGAGTTCATCATCTGTCTTTTGATTCAAATATTCCCTGACAAAGTCTGCAATCATCTCGTGATGCTTCTCTATCTCTCCCGCAGCAAGCTCCTTCATCCACCGATCTGCACGGTTCCGCCAACTTTCCGAATGCACAAAAGCATCTATTTTCTCATTCAGAAGCTCCTTCAGATATGGAATCCAAAAGGCATGATGCCCCTTCATACGGCGCTCTATGAATTCAGCGAGAAGGTTCTCAATCTCGAGGTGTTCAATCACATGCAGCTTATAGCGATGCAGTTCCTCGTACAACTTCGAATTTGTGCGCAGTCCTTCCACAAAGGAGATGAGTAATTGAACCCCCTCCTTGTGGCGCCTGTCATCCGAGCGCATTGCCGACGTTAGGATCTCCTCCAACCGCCCAGTCAGCCACTCCGCGATCATGGCATCGTCAAAAAAGGATAGGACAAAGGCACGAATCATTCCGTCGCCTTCATATTCCATACGTATGGATGCAATATTCTCGCGGAGCATATCCTGAAACACCTGCGTACGTATGAGCTGTGATCCCATACGAACCAGCATATTAAAGATACGATCAGCGTGAGGTTCCTCAGTTAGAACATTCAGCAACTCCGCAAAGCTATCCTCCAATGGAAGTTCATGAAGTGCCTGTATCACATAGGGTGTTAGTTCCTTTGCTATGCTGCGGCTGTCCACATCGGAGGCGACGTGACGGAGAATGTCGATGCTCGCCTCAATGAGACGCTCTCCACCCCCACGATGCTGCAAATACTCCACGAGGAGCGCTCCGATCTGCTCTCGTTCAACAACGTCCATAATGTTCTGCTTGCTGAGTAAATCATCCGCAGAGAACCGCACAAGCGATTCCATAATCCGCGCACGGTTACGACGCAGGATATCTGTACGATGTGCTATACCGAGCGGACGACCGAAGATCGCCTTCACAGCAAACCAATCCGCAAGCCCCCCAATTGTTGCGGCCAAAAATCCGTGATGAAGGGTGGCAACAACAAGAGAGGAGCCCTGCCCTACGGTACCGATTGTGCCAATCACGCTTAGGATAAGCGCAAGATTTGCCTGGTTTTCCTTCTGCAATCAGATCGCCTCACATGCTCTTTACAAGATCTCTCAGATACGCCTGAAAGTCAGCACCGAGATCTGCGCGGCGCAGAGCAAACTCCACCGTCGCCTGCAAAAATCCAAGCTTGTCCCCGAGATCGTACCGCTTCCCCTTGAAGTCATAGGCATATACAGCTTCCCGCTGTGCCAGTACCTTGAGTGCATCTGTAAGCTGAATCTCACCACCCTTTCCCGGCTTCGTCTCACCAAGAATGGAAAAGATCTCCGGACGAATAATATAGCGCCCGAGTACGGCCATGCGGCTCGGCGCCTCTTCCAGCGATGGCTTTTCCACCATATCAGAGACACGCATAAGGCGAGGATTCGCAAGTGTTTCTCCTGCAACGATGCCGTATGAGGATACCTGTTCGTCCGCAACCACCTGACAGCCAAGAACAGATCCGCCCGTTTCTTCATAAATATCAATCAACTGACGCAGTGCTGAACGCTCCGGATGATAGACAACATCATCGCCAAGAAGAACAGCAAATGGCTCCTCCCCGACAAAACTGCGCGCACATAGGATGGCATCCCCCAACCCACGCATATATTTCTGCCGAACATAGTGCACATTCACATCCGTCGTCTCACGTACGAGATCAAGAAGGTCTGACTTCCCCTTCCGCTCGAGTTCATGC
This sequence comes from Selenomonas sp. oral taxon 920, assembly GCF_001717585.1. Taxonomy (NCBI): domain Bacteria; kingdom Bacillati; phylum Bacillota; class Negativicutes; order Selenomonadales; family Selenomonadaceae; genus Selenomonas; species Selenomonas sp. oral taxon 920. The sequence goes on along the minus strand of NZ_CP017042.1, from coordinate 1,093,968 downwards.
TCAAGCGCAGGAGCCGAATCAAAGTGATCCTCTATGGCACGCTTGCCATGACCACTGATGATCAGAATGTCCTCAATGCCGCTTGTAAGAGCCTCCTCTACAATATACTGGATGGTCGGCTTATCCACAATGGGCAGCATCTCCTTCGGCGTTGCCTTCGTAGCAGGAAGAAAGCGTGTCCCATAGCCTGCCGCAGGAATGACCGCCTTGCGTATGCGTTGTAGCTCTTTCATCTCACACACTCCATCTCCAATATCTAAATAGAGCGCGAGGCTAAAAACCTCGCGCTTCTTCATGCAACTGCTCAATCAGCGTTCCAAAATCTCAAGTACGGCGGCACCGATCTCCGAGGTCTTGGCACTTCCGCCAAGATCCGGTGTCAACGTCCTTCGTTCCACAAGCAGAATCTCAATCGCAGCTAAAAGCCGCTCTGCCCATACCTCTTCCCCGAGGAAGGCGAGCATCTGACTGACCGACCAGATAGATGCCAGAGGATTGGCAATCTCCTGTCCCGCAATATCTGGTGCACTCCCATGAATCGGCTCGAACATCGACGGGTACTTACGCTCTGGATTGAGATTTGCACCTGCTGCAAGCCCCATACCACCTGCAATCGCAGCACCGAGATCGGTCAGTATATCACCGAACAGATTGCTCGTCACAACGATTTCGAAGCGCTTAGGATCTTTGACAAAGAACATGCTTGCCGCATCGACGAGCAGAGTATGTGTCTCCACATCGGGATATTCCCTGCCAATCTCCGCGAAGATTTCATCCCAGAAAACCATCGAGTACCGCAGCGCATTTCCCTTGGAAATTGAGGTAAGCGAACGCCTTTCACGGCGGGCGAGTTCATAGGCATATCGGATAACGCGCTCACAGCCATGCCTCGAGAACACTCCGGTCTGAAAGGCTACCTCGCGCTCCGTCCCAGGATAGAGATGTGCCCCGACGTTTGCGTACTCTCCCTCGCTGTTCTCACGTACGACAATCATATTGATCTCTTCTGTTGATACGTCGGCAAGGGGACACGGTGCCCCCTTCAACAGGCGTACGGGACGCAAGTTGATGTACTCATCGAAGCCGCGCCGGATCCGAAGCAAAAGATCGCCCAAAGAAACGTGATCCGGTACGCCCGGATAGCCTACGGCTCCGAGATAGACAGCATCAAAGGACTGAAGGCGAGCCAACCCATCCTCCGGCATCATTACCCCCGTCTTCAGGTAGTATTCGCACCCCCAAGGGAAGTCCTCAAAATCAACCGAAAAATTGCCGTCCATCTTCGCAATTCCCGCAAATACTTTTTTCCCTTCGGCAATGACCTCGGGACCAATGCCGTCTCCTGCAATCACGGCGATATTAAGATGTTTCATAACTCTCCCCCGTATGAACCTCTGCTCAGAACAAATACGTTAAGAAAGCACTGATAAATTCAGTGCTTCCTTCTTGGCCATATCTTTTCCGGCCTCTCTTTGTCGACAAATCCTCCACATGGCCCTTGCTATGTGTCCAGTTTGTCTCCTCGACTGAACAAAAATCTGCACCAGCGAGCTTCATTTTATCAGCGATTTCTTAAAACGCTTCTGCAATCGTCTTGATGAGAAGCGCTTCCTGCTGGCGCGGCAGCCCACTCCGATGGAGTGCACGCCCAAACCCGATGAGGAAGTCAATCTTCTGAAGGCGTGTAAGTGTTGTATTCTCGCGCAGAACCTTCGTGATCGCACGCATTCCTGCAACACTCGGATCCCGCTGCAGCTGAACCTCCATAGCAAGCTGTCCGGCAAGGATATGACGACACACTTCATCCGAAATACCCGCAAGGTCTTCATTCGAATTCTGAAGCACCTGCCTCGGCTGGATTGCCGGAACACCCTCAGGACGTACAGAATGCTCAACTACAGGAGTTTGGTCTTTTACAGCGGCGACAGCAGGATGTTGTGTAGACGAGCTTCCAACAGCCTCAAAGCGGTCCGGTTGTTTCGGCACAGCACCATTCTCTGCGGGAGGTGTCAGTGAAAACTCCTCATGTGGAAGCTGCGGGTAACGCGGCCGCGAAGGTTTCTGCTGAGCTTCGGCAGCAGCAGAAATGGATGTCTGAGGCAAAGCTGAGGAGCTTTCCTCTATGGCACTCGCCCTCGTCCCCGCAGGAGCGTATGGCGTATTTGTCTGTGCGCTGTCTGACGGTGTATATTGTTGAGCATGACTCTGCGGCATTGATGCCGCAGGTGATGTGCGTGAAGGTGCGCCCACAGCAGACGGCGTATACATCTCTGCCTGCGTAAAAGGCTGGCGATTCGCTCCAGAAACAGCAGCCGCAGATGCAGGTATAGATGCATTCGTACCAGCCTGATCGACAGGATGCTGAGGCTCTGCGGATCTCTTAGGACGTGGCGGCGGTACTGGTCGGTTCATATTTACATCCCCGACAAGCTCCTGCACGGGACGGCCTTCTTTTGCCGCGAGTTTTTCTTCACGTTTGATGTCCTCAGCCGTAATGATAACAGGCTTCGCCTTTTGTGCAGAAAGGCTGAACGAAGGATCATTATTGCGTGCGGCAAGACGTGTATCGACACTCTCCCAACGAAGCCGCGCCGGCTGAACCGTTCTGGCAGGGGCCGCTTTGGCTGCCGTCGAAGCAGTCGCGACTTCTTTCTTCTGTGCAGATATGGAGGCTTCATAGCGATCCGGTGCAGACTGCTCTTCTAGCGTAGCGCCCTTTGCTGAATCTGTAACCAGTCGGTTGGCGTGAAAGAGATCCTGTGTGTCCACCGTACCTGGCGTAGCGGCATATGTTGTTCCCGTGGAAAGTGTAACAAGCACCGCAGCGGTAAGCATTGTTTTTCTTGATGACATCTTCATTGACAATTCTCCTTCAATTCTCTCTCGCTATGAAAACAGCGCTCACAAGATTTCGATCCTTCTCCATCATGTAGAGCCCCGGATCACATCACGTATCATATCAAGCGCTTGACCAACAGCCGCCTGCTTATTCTGCATCCGCGTTCCAGAAAAAATATTTTTTTTGACCGTTGTATGTCCCCGATCAGCTACAGCAATATAGACCAGGCCGACCGGTTTGTCCGCGGAGCCGCCATCGGGTCCCGCAATTCCTGTAATCCCCACGCCGATGTCCGTCTGCATAAGCTGCCGTATACTCTCTGCCATCACACGTGCAGTCTCCTCTGAAACGGCACCGCATACAGTGAGAACATGCTCCGGAACATGCAGGATACGCGACTTCACATGATTGGCATAGGATATAACGCTGCCCACGACATAGGCGGAGCTGCCAGGAACGTCCGTCAGCGTGCTCGTGAGAAGTCCACCTGTACAAGATTCTGCACAGGCAATGGTCATCCCTGCTTCACACAGTTCTCTACCCATTTCCTCCGCGGATATTTCATTCGAAATAACCATTATACTACCCTCTCGCCTACGATATCATAGGTAAATCCTTGGAGCAGACGAACGCGCACAATATCACCCACAAGGCTCTCCGTATCCCCTTCTATGTAGATCTGCCCATCCACCTCGGGTGCTTCACGATAGGAACGCCCCACAGCAATGGACTGCTGCTCGGTATCACGTCCTTCAATCAGAACATCGATCTCATGATTTTCGAGCGCGATATTGATTTCCTCAGAGATCTTGCTTTGCAGACTCATCAAATCATGATAACGCTCCTGCATGACTTCCTCAGAAACCTTCTGTGCCATCACTGCCGCAGGCGTATCCTCCTCCTCTGAGTAAGTAAAGATTCCTACTTTATCAAAACGCTGCTCTTCAACAAATGAGCGGAGTGCCTGATAGTGCGTGTCCGTTTCACCGGGGAATCCCACAATGAATGTCGAGCGGATAGCAACGCCTGGGATCCGCTCACGCAGTTTTTGAATCAGCTTCTCCACGCCCTTCCTTGTATCTGGACGATTCATTGAACGAAGAACTGCATCATGTGCATGTTGAAGTGGGAGATCCACATATTTCACGACCTTTGGCTCGCTCGCAATCACGTCGATGAGCTCATCCGTGAAGTATTTCGGATAGCTGTAGAGCACGCGGATCCATGCAATCTTCTCAATCTTCGCTAGCTCCCGCAGAAGTGAGGGCAGCATAGGCTTTTGATAGCGATCTAGACCATAGTTCGCACTGTCCTGTGCAATCAAAACAATTTCGCGCACACCGCTCTCTGCGAGCTCCCTCACCTCGTCCAGAATATCCTCCATCGCTCGACTGCGAAAGCTGCCGCGAATCAGAGGGATCGCACAGAAGGCGCAACGGTGATCGCATCCTTCGGCAATCTTTACATAGGCTGTATACTGGGGTGTCGTACGCAGACGCGGGGTCTTGGCATCGTAGATGGTCTCATCCTTGCCCGCAATCAGGAGGCGCCGCCCTTTCAGCGTCTCCTGAATTACCTCCATGATACGGCTCCACGCCCCTGTGCCGATGATGGCATTTGCCTCGGGAATCTCATCGAGCAGCTGCTGTCCATAGCGCTGACCGAGACAGCCTGCCACAATAAGGCTCCGACAACGCCCCGTCTCCTTATAGTCTGCCATCCCAAGCACCGTTGTGATGGACTCTTCCTTGGCGGACTGAATGAACGCGCAGGTATTTACGATCAGAATATCCGCCTCCGCAGGCTCATTGGTGATCTCAATGCCATGCTCCCGCATGATGCCGAGCATGACCTCCGTATCAACAAGATTCTTCGCACAACCGAGACTGATAAAACCTGCTTTCACTGATAAACTCTCCTCCGGCTTTCGTTATTCCTCGTAAAACCGCACCTCTTTGATCCAACGATCTAGGAGAATCTCCTTTTCCTCCTTGCTGAAATACGGTCTGTTTTTAAAAACATTGATATTCTTTCCAGCAAACATCTGATAGGACAGCGTCATCGGATTTGTGGTCAGGAAGTAGAAGCGATGCTGTGAGAGCGAAAACTGTGCTTCATCTGTCAAGAGCCAGTCTGCAAAGCCTTCGGCTGCATGAGCATCACGCTCCACCGCACGAAAGACAATGCCTGTACCATAGATCACAACCGACGTACCATCCACAGGGTACAGAATGCGGATGGGATATTCGTCGTGTACATAGCGCAGGGTTTCACTGAGCACTGCAACTGAGAGATCCACCTCTCCCATTCCTGCTTGACGTACAGGTGTATGCAGGTATTTGGAGTACTGCATGATCTTCGGCTGAATCCTGCGCCAAATCTCAAAGGCACGCTGATCCCCATACTCGGCAATCATGCTGTAGAGTAAGTTTGACGAAGCATCCGCCGCCATAAAATCTGTCGTCCCAATGCGGATGTCCCGCTGCTGTGCAAGCTGCTGCCACGAGTTCGGCAAATCGAGGTGCGTGCGAAGATAATCCTGATTTACGGCAAAGACCACAGGATCATACCATACACCCGTCCAATAGCGATTCGGATGGCGGAACGAGTCCGCAACCTGATCGCTCTTTTCAGAAATATAGGGCACGAGGTAGCCAGCGACAGCTGCACGATCCAGAGTCTCGCGATCTGCCAGAACAAGGGCTGCTTTCCCGCCATTTTCCTCACGCGACTGCTCATCCAAACGTTTCAGAATCTGTTCGGAAGACAGCTGGACAAAATTGACACGAATATTATACTCTTTTTCATACTCCTCGGACAATACCGCCGCAATTTCTGTCGGCAACGATGTATATGCTGTCAGCTCCTGCATTGGGTGTCTCTGCACCGTGGTGCGCAGCCCGGACGACAAATACGCCGAACCTGCGGCAATGACGATCACGAGAAGGGCGGTTATCATGATAAACAGCGTGTACCGCTTCATGAGAAATCCTCTTCCAACACTGTATAGTCTAAACTCCTTACATTATAAACAATTCCCCTGAAATCCACAAGACATTTTATCCATCTCACACGAATGGACTTCTCTGCAATAAAAAGGACGCCTCTACAAATGTAAAAGCGTCGTCTTGCCAACTTCTCTTATTTTCCAATGAATGACTGTGTTTGTGCGGTAATATGCTCTGCCGTCAGCCCGAACTGCTTGAGCAGTTCTCCTGCAGGCCCCGAATGACCGAACTCATCGCGGACACCGATGCGATGGACAGAAACGGGTATGTGCTCCGCAACAACGGCGGCAACAGCCTCACCAAGCCCGCCGAGAATATTGTGCTCCTCGACAGTCACAATTCTGCCGCATTCCTTCGCTGCACGGATCACCAGCTCCTCATCGAGCGGCTTGATTGTCGCCATATTGATGATACGCGCTTTGATTCCCTCAGCAGTAAGACGTTTTCCCGCCTCGATCGCCTCCGGTACGAGAATCCCTGTAGCGATGATGGCAACATCCGTCCCATCCCGCAGAACTTCCCCCTTGCCAATTGCAAACTCAAACGACTCATCATGGTACACGGGCGTTGCCGCACGTCCGAAGCGAATGTATACAGGGCCTTCCATTTCGTATGCGGCGTGCACCATCTTGCGTGCCTCAACATCATCCGAGGGACACATGACCGTCATGCCTGGGATCGTACGCATGAGAGCGAAGTCCTCGCAGCACTGATGTGATGCCCCGTCCTCACCGACGGAAATACCGCCGTGTGTCGCACAGATCTTGACATTCAGGTGCGGATAGCCGACCGTATTGCGCACCTGCTCGTATGCACGTCCTGCCGCAAACATGGCAAAGGTGGATACAAACGGGACGAGTCCCATTGTCGAGAGTCCCGCGCCAACGCCAACGAGATTGCTCTCGGCAATACCGCAGTTGAAATGGCGATCGGGGAATGCCTTCCTAAATATACTGGTCTTTGTCGCTCCCGCAAGATCCGCATCCAGAACGACAAGATCTATGTGCTCCTTGCCAAGTTCTACGAGTCCGTTTCCGTAGCTGTCGCGCGTTGCAATTTTCTTTACATCTGCCATACTCATGCCTCCTCAATTTTCTTACGAATTGCAGAAAGCTCCAAAATCCCCTGTGCGAGTTCGTCATCATTGGGTGCCTTGCCATGCCAGCCGGCATTGTTCTCCATAAATGAGATATCCTTGCCCTTCACCGTCTTCATCAGAATGACCGTCGGCTTTCCTGTGCCCTTGTTTGCGTGGAACCTCTGGAATGCCTTTTCGAGCGCGTTGAAGTCATGCCCGTCAATCCAGAGAACGTCACAGCCGAATGCCTCAAACTTTCCATCGATTGGTGCTGTGTTCATGACATCTGCTGTCGCGCCATCAATCTGAAGACCATTGACATCCACTGTAATACAGAGATTGTCCAGTTTATAGTGTGCGGCAAACATCGTTGCCTCCCACACCTGTCCCTCGGCGAGTTCACCATCTCCAAGCAGTGTATAGACATTGATATCCTTGCCCAGATACTTCGCCCCCTTTGCCATACCTGCCGCGGTCGAGATTCCCTGTCCGAGCGAACCTGTGGACATATCCACGCCCGGTGTGAGGTTCATATTCGGGTGGCCCTGCAGGCGTGAACCGATGTGGCGAAGCGTCAAAAGTTCATCTACAGGGAAGAAGCCGCGATTGGCAAGCGTCGCATAGAGACCGGGTGCAACATGCCCCTTCGAGAGGACAAAGCGATCTCGGTTCGGGTCGTGCGGGTTCTTTGGATCAACGCGGATCTCCTTGTTGTAGAGATAGGTAAAATACTCCGTCGATGAAAGAGAACCGCCCGGATGTCCACTTTTTGCAGCATGTGTACCGCGCAAAATCCCCTCGCGTACCTTTACCGCAAAAAGTTGGAGCTCTTTCTGTTCAGCTGATGTCATAAAACTCCTCCTCGCCCCAATTCACACATTATACTGAACGTATTGTACGCTTTTTTTTTTGCTCCTGCAAGATACATAACGATACATTTTTTCTGAACTACTTACAAATAGAAAAGTCGTCCATTAGGACGACTTGTACCGTATTAAATAAACTCAAATCTCCATAATGATGGGCAGAATCATCGGACGGCGACGTGTTTTGTCGAAAAGATAGCGACTAAGCGCATCGCGTACATTTGACTTGATCGCCGACCACTCGCGCACATTCTCATCCTCGCAGCGGTCGAGTGCCTGCTGAACGCGTGCACGTGCCTCGTCCATCAGTGCCTCGGACTCGCGCACATAGACAAAGCCGCGCGAGACGATGTCGGGACCCGAGACCACACGGTTGTTCTGGCGATCCATCGTCACCACGATGATGAGGATACCATCCTGTGAAAGTTGACGGCGGTCGCGCAGGACGATGTTGCCCACATCGCCGACACCGAGACCATCAACCATGACCATGCCGGACTGCACGCGACCGACAACCTGCCCCTTCTCTTTCGTAAACTCGAGAATCTGCCCATTCTCGCTGATGAAGATATTCTCCTTCGGCATACCAAGCTCACGGGCAAGACTTGCATGCTGCACGAGATGATGGTACTCGCCGTGCACGGGCATAAAAAACTTCGGACGCACAAGATTGTGCATGAGTTTTAATTCCTCGCGGCTGCCGTGCCCCGAGACATGGATTCCCTTGTCACGCCCATAGATAACGTTCGCGCCGAGCTTCATCAGATTGTCCACCGTCTTGGAGACCAGCTTCTCATTGCCCGGAATTGGTGTTGCAGAGATGACAACTGTATCACCCGGCACAATCGTGATCTTACGGTGATCAGATGCTGCCATGCGCGAAAGCGCAGACATCGGCTCCCCCTGACTGCCCGTCGTCACAACGACGATCTGCTCAGGGCGGAAATTGTTGATCTCATCAATGCCGATGATCGTGCCCTCCGGTGCATTCAGATAACCGAGCTCAAGGGAGATGCCGACGACATTCTCCATGCTGCGTCCGAGGACGGCGACACGGCGTTTGTATTTGACCGCCGTGTCAATGACTTGCTGGATGCGATGCACATTTGAGGAAAACGTTGCAACAATGATACGTCCACGTACATTGTGGAACGACTTGTCAAACGCCGCCCCAACCGTGCGCTCGCTCGCCGTATGCCCCTCGCGTTCCGCGTTCGTGCTGTCTGCGAGGAGGAGCAGAACCCCCTTGTTGCCGAGATCAGAGAAGCGGCGAAAATCTGTCATCTGTCCATCGACCGGCGTATAGTCGAGTTTAAAATCGCCCGTGTGGACGATCATTCCGACGGGAGTCTTGATCGACAGACCGACCGCATCTGGAATCGAGTGGTTGACGCGGATAAAGCCGACACTGAAGCAGCCGATATTGATGATATCCCCTGCCATCACGGAGTGCAGATTGCTCGAGTCGACGCCGTTTTCCTTGAGACGTCCCTCGAGAATTCCGAGCGTCAGGCGTGTCCCATAGACAGGTACGGGAATCTGCTTCATCACGTAGGGCAGAGCTCCGATATGATCCTCATGCCCATGCGTCAAAACAATCGCCTTAACCTTCTCCCTGTTTTCGATCAGATAGGTAATATCCGGAATGACGAGATCGATTCCGAGCATATCCTCCTCTGGGAACATAAGTCCGGAGTCCACAACGAGAATCTCATCATCCACGCGGATGGCAGTCATGTTCTTTCCGATTTCGCCAAGACCGCCGAGCGGTATAACCTGTACCTTCTGCACGTTTTTACCATGATTGCCATTACGATTTAACGACAAAAAACACACCTCCATAGAATATGGGACATTAGCATTGTGTCCCTCTTATCAAATTATGCTCATCCATTCGATCATGAAATCAGAATTCACCCACACGAAAATACAGCGACCGAAGAAGTCTCTTCTCCATCGTCGCCACATGGGAAAACGCGGTTTCCGTTCATCTTGCCGTGAAAAAATACGACCGCACAGCAATGCCGAAAACTGCAAGAAAAATGATCCGATCCATTCACTTAGGGAGTATTTTACCATCCCACCTCAAACAATGCAAATAAAATTTCAAAAGGCACTCCCTGCATCTTGCAGAGAGTGCCCGACTGGATGGTGAATACAATCAAAAACGCATCGTCAGACCGACCCCGACGCCGTTTTCACGGCTGCCGTGATCCGGCTTGAAGTTGTGATAATTCACATTGAGATCCAGATTGGCGATCAAGGACTTATTCAGTCCAACCTGAGTCTCATTGAAATCCTTGCCGGCAATATAGGACGCATACGCATTGAAGCCGAGTACCGTCGGCGTGCTGAGCCCCAGCCCCGCAAAGACGTTATTCCCGGTTTCCTGCTTCATGTTCCAACGGTAGCCGCCGAGCAGACGAATGTTCTGATCAAGAATATTGTACTGCATGTAGACATCCTTCGGATTGCCGTACTCATCGCGATCGTTACGCACCACACCGATCGTGATCTCATCCGTCGCCTTATGCTCGATGTAAGCTTCCTTCGTACCGACACCAACCGCCGTATCGTGCGTATCAAGATGATTGAGCGGAGCTGCCATTGTCGCTGAGGAAACAGACAGAACAATTGCCGCAGCCAGAACTGCATACTTCTTCATCGTAATCCTCCTTTCAATTATATTTGTATTATTTACCGTATATGTTAGAAGTTCATTAATATTTATTTACGATTCAATGAATTTTTAGAACCTAACGCCAAAAGGAAAATCTTAGAGAATTTCTTGCTTCTGCGTAAGTACCGCAATACAACTTTGCTCCTCTGCCATCAGATCACATGCCGCATCCAACTGCATTTCTGCCTGCTCATACGAAGTGCCTCCGTAAGAGTTCCGATATGCGACGCAAGTCTCTGGACGGATGGCTTCATAAATATCCTCCGCAAAGAGCGCGGAGAGTTTCTGATAATCCGCGAGCGGCAGGTCTGCAAGCCAGATGCCGCGCTCAATGCAGAGCGCGACCGCCTGTCCCGAGACGCTGTGTGCCTGACGGAACGGCATCCCCTTACGCACAAGGTAGTCCGCGAGGTCAGTCGCATTCGAGAAGTCCGCTTCGACGGCATGACGCATGACATCCACACGAACCTTCATTCCGCGGATGAGCTGTGCGTAGACGGCAAGGCTGAACTTCACCGTGTCAATGGTATCAAACAGCCCCTCCTTATCCTCCTGCAAGTCCTTGTTGTAGGCGAGTGGGAGCCCCTTCACTGCCGTGAGCATCGCCATGAGATGACCGACGACGCGTCCCGTTTTGCCGCGCACGAGTTCGGAGACATCAGGGTTCTTCTTCTGGGGCATCATGGAGGAGCCTGTGCAGTGTGCATCGTCCAACTCGACAAAGGAGAACTCACGCGAGCACCAGAGGATGATCTCCTCCGAGAGACGTGAGAGATGAACCATGAGGATGGATGCCGCAGAGAGGAATTCGAGAATGTAGTCACGGTCGCTGACCGCATCCAGACTGTTCGTATAGATGCGCTCGAAGTTCAGCCGCTTCGCGACAAAGGATCGATCGATCGGCAGTGTCGTTCCTGCAAGAGCGCCTGCGCCGAGCGGCATGATATCCGTCCGGGCATATACTCCTTGAAATCGTTCAAAGTCACGCACGAGCATACCAAAATATGCCATAAGGTGATGGGCAAAGAGGATGGGCTGAGCACGCTGCAGATGCGTGTAGCCCGGCATGATGACCTCCTTGTTCGCCGTCGCTGATTCGACAAGTGCATGTTGAAGTTCCCTGATACGATCCAGCACATCCACAACAGCGTGCCGTACATACATATGCGTATCGAGTGCCACCTGATCGTTGCGGCTGCGTGCCGTATGAAGACGGCTGCCCGCCTCCCCAATCGCATCTGTAAGGCGCTTTTCAATATTCATGTGGATGTCTTCGAGTTCGACACTGAACGCAAAATCTCCGCGCTCGATCTGCGCGAGGATGTCACGCAGCCCCTTTTCGATGGCCGCACGATCCTCCTCGGAGAGAATGCCAACCTTTGCCAGCATGGCAGCATGTGCAAGCGAACCTGCAATATCCTCGCGGTACATCCGACGATCGAACTGAATGGAGGCTTGGAACTCATTGATCATCTCATCGGTTGTCTTGGAGAATCGACCGCCCCAGAGCTTCTCGCTCATTTATTCAGCCCCTCCTGCATGAGTGCACGCACCTTAAGCGGCAGACCGAAAAGATTGATGAAGCCGCCTGCATCTGCCTGATTGTAGACGTCGTCATGCTCGAACGTAACGAACTCCTGACTGTAGAGCGAATACGGCGACGTGGCTCCTGCGGAGATGATATTGCCCTTATAGAGTTTGAGGCGCACCTCACCCGTCACGGTCTCCTGTGTGCTGTCCACGAACGCGGCAAGTGCCTCACGCAGCTGGCAGAACCACATGCCGTCGTAGACGAGCTCACCGTAGCGGATCGCCATTCCTTCCTTGTAGTGATAGGTTGCACGGTCGAGGCAGAGGTACTCGAGTTCACGGTGCGCATAGTAGAGGATGGAGCCGCCCGGATTCTCGTAGACGCCACGCGACTTCATGCCGACGAGACGGTTCTCGCAGATATCGACGATGCCGACACCGTTTCGCGCACCGATTTCGTTGAGTTTCGTCAAGAGTTCGACTGCACCTAGTTTCTCACCGTTGACAGCAACAGGAATGCCTTTCTCGAACGAGATGGAGACGTATTCCGGCGCATCCGGGGCAGCCTCGGGTGCGCAGGAGATGAGGAACATGGAGTTCTTCGGCTCGTTCGCGGGATCCTCAAGATCAGAGCCCTCATGGGAGAGATGCCAGATGTTGCGATCCATGCTGTACGTCTTGTTCTCCGTCGCAACGGGAATGCCGTGCTTCTTTGCATACGCGATCTCAGCCGTACGGGAATCGAGATCCCACTCACGCCACGGGGCGATGATCTGGAGGTTCGGTGCGAGTGCCTTCACGGTCAGCTCGAAGCGTACCTGATCGTTTCCCTTGCCCGTCGCGCCGTGCGCGATTGCGTCCGCACCCTCACGCTTTGCGATATCGACGAGTGCCTTTGCGATCACGGGACGCGCAAACGATGTACCGAGCAGATACTTTCCCTCGTAGACGGCTCCCGCCTTGAGCGTCGGCCAAACATACTCCTCAAGGAACTCCTTCGTGAGATCGACAATGTGCACCTTCGACGCGCCGGAGGCAAGTGCCTTGTCATGCACGGGATCGAGTTCCTCCCCCTGCCCGACATCGGCACAGACAGCGATGACCTCGCAGTTGTCATAGTGTTCCTTCAGCCACGGGATGATAACCGACGTATCAAGACCGCCGGAATATGCCAGAACTACTTTTTTGATCTGCTTTGCCATGTTTGAAACATCTCCTTAGAAATATAAATCAGTCACCCATAACGAGTGCCATGATCGCCTTTTGGACGTGGAGGCGATTCTCCGCCTCGTCAAAGATCACATCGGCAAACTCCTCAAAGACATCCTCCGTGATCTCCTCTCCCCGATAGGCAGGCAGACAGTGCATCACGATGCAGCGTGCATTGCCTGACTCGGCAACGAGTTCCCAATTCACCTGATAGGGACGGAACACCGCCGTACGCGTGTCGTGCTCCGCCTCCTGCCCCATGCTCGCCCACGTGTCCGTGACGATGACATCTGCGCCCGCAACCGCTTCCATCGGATTGTGCGTGATTGTGATCGTTGCTCCCGTTGCCGCTGCATCTGCCTTTGCATTTGCAACGACCTCGGCATTTGGCTCGTAGCCCTCGGGAGTTGCCGCCGCGAAATTCATGCCGACCTTTGCCGCTGCATACATGAGCGAGTGCGTCATATTGTTGCCGTCGCCGACGTACGCCATCTTGAGACCCGCGAGATTCTTTCCCTTGTACTCACGAATCGTAAGCAGGTCGGTAAGTGCCTGACACGGATGCAGAAGGTCGCTGAGCGCGTTGATAACGGGGATGTCAGCATAGCGAGCCAGCTCCTCAATGCGTTCATGCCCATAAGTGCGGATCATGATGCCGTCAAGATAGCGCGAGAGCACACGCGCCGTGTCCTTGATCGGCTCGCCGCGCCCAAGCTGCAGGTCGCGGCTGCTGAGAAAGAGTGCCTGTCCGCCGAGCTGGTACATCCCGACCTCGAACGACACGCGTGTCCGCGTCGAGGATTTCTCAAAGATCATGCCGAGCGTCTTTCCCGCAAGCAGTTTATGCGGAATGCCCGCCTTCTGCTTTGCCTTAAGATCAGCGGCGAGCGTCAGAATCTCCTCCACATCGTCCGCACTCAGCTCATGAATGGAGAGTAAATCCATTCCCTTGTTCATCATAATCCCCCTCGGTCACATATGTCAAGGATACAGTGATCCAGTACACGGATGAGTTCATCCACTTCATTCTTCGTAAAGATCAGCGGCGGGATAAAGCGCAGGACATTCCCTGCAGTGCAGTTGATAATAACGCCATGCTCCAACATCCGTCGAGCGATTGCCGCCGCATCCTCATTCCTCTGCATCTCCATACCGAGGATCAGCCCCCTGCCGCGCACCTCCGCGATGTGCGCGGGATATTTGCTATGCAAGTCCGTGAGTGCCTGTTTGAAATGTGCGCCCACATCCTGGACACCTGCAAGAAAATTATCATTTGCAACCGCATCAAGCACGACATTTGCCGCCGCGCACGCCAGCGGATTTCCGCCGAACGTCGACCCGTGATCGCCCGCGTGAAATGCCGCCGCGACCTTCTCCGTGACGACAAACGCGCCAATCGGGACACCGCCCGCAAGCCCCTTGGCAAGCGTCACGATATCGGGTGTGACACCGCAGCTCTCATAGGCATAGAAACTGCCCGTACGCCCCATGCCCGTCTGGATCTCGTCGAAGATCAAGAGCGCGTCATACTTGTCACAGAGAGCCCGTACCTGCTGCAAATATCCGTCCGCAGGGGTACGCACGCCGCCCTCCCCCTGAATCGGCTCGAGCATGACCGCCGCCGTATTCTCGCTCATCCGTGCTTCGAGTGCCGCAATATCGTTGAACGGTACATAGTCAAACCCCTGCGGCAGCGGCTCAAAGCCCTTGTGAAACTTCTCCTGTCCCGTTGCGGTCAGGGTCGCGAGCGTACGCCCGTGAAAGCTGCCCAATGCCGTGATGATCTGCGACTTCTCGGGATGAATCGTATGCCCGTATTTGCGCGCTGCCTTGATTGCCCCCTCGTTCGCCTCCGCGCCCGAGTTCCCGAAGAACACCTTGCCGTCCGCCGTGAGTGCCGATAACTTTGCCGCCGCATCTGCCTGCGGCTCGGTATAGTAGAGGTTCGACACATGGATGAGACGCTTTGCCTGTTCGGCAATCGCATCCACGAGCGGCGCATAGTTATGCCCGAGCACGTTGACTGCGATGCCGCCGAGCGCATCGAGATACTTGCGCCCGTTCACATCCCATACATACGAACCTTCCCCGTGGTTGAGGACAATCGGATAACGGGAAAATACCGGCAGATAGCTCGCCGTATCCCGTGCCATAATTTCATGTTCGTTCTTCATGATCGCTCCTGCCTACGGAAGCACCATTGTGCCGATACCGCGTGAAGTAAAGATCTCCAAAATAATCGAATGCGCCAAACGCCCGTCGATAATATGCGCCTTATGTGCCCCCGCCTCAAGCGCACGGAGACACGCTTCCACCTTTGGGATCATGCCGCCCTCGATGACACCGCTGCGGATGTATTCCCTTGCCTCGGCCATGCACAGCTGGGAGATCAGGCTTCCTTTGTCCGCGAAATCCTTGTAGACCCCCTCGACATCCGTAAGGAGCAGCATTTTCTCCGCGTGCAGTGCACCCGCAATCTCCGCCGCAACATAGTCGGCATTGATGTTGTAGCTCTCCCCGTGCTCGCCCATACCGATGGGGGCAATGACGGGAACATAGCCTTGATCGAGAAGATCGGCGATGATGCCCGTGTTGATCTCCGTGACCTCACCGACATAGCCGATATCGACCTGATGTGCCGTATCGTTTTCATACACCGTGGCGAGCTTCTTCTGTGCCTTGATAAGCCCTGCGTCCTTCCCACTGAGTCCGACCGCACGCACACCGCGCAGGTTGAGCAAGCCCACGATCTCCGAGTTCAGCTTGCCGTCGAGCACCATCTCGGCGATTTCCACCGTCTCCTCATCCGTCACGCGAAGCCCCGAGACAAACGTGGATTCCTTTCCAACCTTCTTGAGGAATCCCGTGATCTCGGGCCCCCCTCCATGCACGAGAATCGGACGGATGCCGACAAATTTCATCAACGCCACGTCGCGCATGACATTTTCCTTGAGTGCATCGTTGATCATGGCGTTCCCGCCGTATTTGATGACGACGGTCGTTCCGTAAAATTCCTGGATGTACGGGAGCGCGTCTACGAGAATCTCCGCCTTGTCCTGATCGGAATACATCGAATCCCCCCCCTCAGGTATGATATTCACCGTTGATCTTCACATATTCATAGGAGAAGTCACAGGTCCAGACCTTTGCCTCAGCATCTCCGTCTTTCAAATCGACCTCGACAACGATATCATGCGCCGTCATCACCATACGCAGCGCATCCGCATCGTATGATACGCCCATGCCATCCGCATAGACCGGAATACCGCCAAACTTCACCGTTGTATGATTGGGATTCATCGGCACACCCGCATAGCCGACCGCGCAGATCACGCGCCCCCAGTTTGGATCTTCGCCGAAGAACGCCGTCTTGACGAGGGGACTGTTTGCGACACTCATACCGATGGTCTTTGCATCGGCAAACGATTTTGCCCCCTTCACATGAACGGTGATGAACTTGGTTGCCCCCTCACCATCTGCCGCAATTTTTTCCGAGATGCCCTGGCAGAGTGCGAGCAGTTTCTCCTTGAACGTCTCGTAGTCCGCATTTTTCTCCATGATCTTCGGATTTCCTGCAGCACCGTTGGCGAGGACGATTGCCATATCGTTTGTACTCATATCGCCGTCGATCGAGATCATATTGAGACTGTGCTCAATGACCTCCGACAGAGCTTCCTGCAGGAGCACGCCGTCAATATCCGCATCTGTCGTGATGAAGCAGAGCACCGTCGCCATGTCGGGGCGAATCATGCCCGAGCCTTTTGCAATAATGCCAAAACGGACTTCCTTGCCGCCGATCATGACGGAGGTTGCCCCTGCCTTGGAGTAGGTATCCGTCGTGATGATTGCATTGCCCGCATCCGCGCTGCCATCCACAGAGAGTGCCTTGACAGCCGCATGAATCCCCTGCTCCACCTTGTCCATCGGGAGAAGCTGACCGATGATGCCCGTCGACCCGACAATGACATCCGCTGACGTGCAGCCGAGCGCATCTGCTGCAATCTTCTGCATGGCGGCGGCATCCGTTTCGCCCTGCACGCCGGTGCACGCATTCGCACAGCCCGCGTTTGCGACGATGGCATGCGCCGTATGTGTCGCGACAACCGCCTTCGAGACGTGCACGGGAGCTGCTGCAACGGCATTCTTCGTAAACGTACCCGCAACAGCAGCTTTCTTTTCGGTATAAATTACAGCAACGTCAAGATTGCCGCTCTTCTTGATACCGGCTTTGACACCTGCCGCCTGAAATCCCTTCGGATAGGTAACGCCCATCTTTGCACTTGCTTCGCTAAACATATATATTCCTCCGTTCACTTACGAAACCACTCTACGGATACATAGGCACGAGATCGAGCCCCGCACGTTCATCCAGACCAAATGCAATATTCATATTCTGAATCGCCTGTCCCGCAGCCCCTTTGACCAGATTGTCGATGGCTGAGAAGACGATCACACGATGCGTGCGCGGGTCGATGTGCCACGCAATATCACAGTAGTTTGTACCGCGCACATACTTTGTTGCGGGATATGCACCGTGTCCAAGCAGTCGTATAAAATATTCATCCGCGTACATTTTTTCATAGACAGCATCAACCGCCTCCGCTGTAACACCCTCGCACAGCGTCGCGTAACAGGTTGCCAGAATGCCGCGCGAGATCGGCGCAAGGTGCGGCGTAAAGTTAATGGTAACGGGGCTACCACCCACATCGGCAAGGGCCTGCTCGATTTCCGGTGTATGGCGATGCGATACGGCACCGTACGCCGTAAAGCTGTCATAGAACTCCGGATAATGCGTGCTCTCCTTTGGAGATCGTCCCGCCCCCGATACACCGGACACCGCATCGACAAGGATGGAATCGAGCTGCACCAGATGCGCCTTGACAAGCGGGGCAAGCGCGAGGATGCTTGCTGTCGTATAGCATCCGGCATTCCCGATGATCCGCGCCGTTCGCACATGCTCACGGTAGAGCTCGGCAAGCCCATAGGCACGATCTGCATTCGGATCTGTATGTGCCACATGATACCACTGCTCATAGATGGCAGTATCCGCAAAACGATAGTCCGCTCCGAGATCAATGATGCGTACGGGGCACGCAGAAACCTCCTGCACAATCTTCATTGCGTGTCCATGCGGAAGTGCAATGAAGAGCACGTCACTGTCCTCAGCAATGCGCCTTACATCCTCCATTGATTCGAGTTTATTCTCATAAATATTCTTCAAATGTGGATAAAGTTTCGATATGCGTTCCCCTGTATGCCGCTCTGATGTCAGATGTGCAATCTCGACAAACGGATGACTATGCAGCAGGCGAATCAACTCTTCGCCCGCATATCCGGATGCTCCGACAATACTTGCCTTCATGCTGCTCCCTCCATTTCATTTCCAAAAGGATTTTATAAATATACATCTTTATTGCATATTTTTCAAGCCCTTTTGTCAAAAAAATTACCGGTTTCACAGTCATTCAAAAAATGATCTGTAAAACCGGCAAAATCATCGTTTTGCATTCATATCCCTGCGGCGCAGAACGCGTGCGCCCTTCGTATCAAGTCGCAGGTGCAGCGGACGCGCCTCAATTTCATGGGCGCGGAAGGCATCCTGCATAGCCGCTGCAACCTCCTCTGTGCACTTGCGGTGTTCAGGAACAAAAGCAATCAGGCAGGGACCTGCTCCGCTGAGCGCTGCGCCGTATGCACCTGCCTTTTTCGCCGCAGCAAAGACATCAAACATCCCCGGAATGAGCGGAGCTCGGTAGTTCTGGTGAAGCGCATCGGCAAACGCGTTTTCGAGATGCTGCTCCGAGCCGCGTGCAAGAGCTGCAACCATCATCGCTGCATGGCTGATATTGAACACGGCATCCTTCATCGGAACTTCAGACGGCAGTACCTGCCGCGCGGATTTCGTCGAGAGATAGAAGTTCGGCACCATAACGACAAGGCGCAGGAAGATGCGCGGCAAAAAGGAAAAGCACTCCACATGACCATCCGTCACCGTGTTCACCGTAAATCCGCCATAGATCGCGGGTGCGACATTGTCGGGATGTCCCTCGATATCGGTTGCAAGCTGCAGGAGATCATCGCGGCTGAACGGACTGTCAATCAGTGCATTTGCCGCCGTGAGCCCCGCGACAATCGCCGTCGCACTGCTCCCAAGCCCCCGTGAAAGAGGAATACGGTTACTCATCCGAATCCGTGCGCCCTGAAACGCATCCGCACGACCCGCACGCTCCAGAAGATACTGAATGGATTTCCACACAATATTGCGCTCGTCCCCCGGAATATATGCCGCACCCTCGCCACGCGCTGAAATATGAAGCCCCGGCTCATGCGTGAGTGTCAGCGTCATCTCATTGTAGAGTGTACAGGCTATGCCCAGTGCATCAAACCCCGGACCAAGGTTCGCGCTCGTCGCCGGAACACGAACCCGTACAGAGCGTTCGCTCATAACAAATCCTCCTGCCCATCCGCAACGCGGATCAGGCTTCGCACCTCGCGAACGACGGGAAGTGCCTGCAATTTCTCCACGGCATCGGAGGCAGCTGCATGTGTCACCACATGGGTCACGGCAACGATCTCCGCATCGCCCTCCTCCGTCCAGCGCGCCTGAATTACAGACTTAAGGCTGACGCCCGCACGACCAAAGGTCGTTGCAATCTCGCCGAGAACACCCGGCTCATCCGCAACAACGAGGCGCAAATAGTAAGAGGACTTTGTCTTTTCCACGGGGCAGAGCTTCTTCCGCTCCCCAACCTTATACTTCATCCGCCCTGTCGTACCGGAGACAATATCACGCGCAATCTCGATGATGTCCGCAACAACCGCCGATGCAGTCGGCAGAGAACCTGCGCCGCGCCCATAGAACATCGCATCACCAAGTACATTGCCGCGCACAAAGATCGCGTTGAACACACCGTTCACCGAGGCAAGCGGATGCGTCTTCGGCAGGAATACGGGGTGTACGCGAACATCAATCCCTTCCTCTGTATTGCGTCCGACGGCAAGTAGTTTGATGACATAGCCGAGATTGAGTCCGTATTCAATATCGTCCTCGGTGATATGCGAGATGCCTTCCACGGAGACATCCTCAAAGCCAATGATCGTATCGAAGGCGAGCGAGGCAAGGATTGCCGCCTTGCGCGCCGCATCCAACCCGTCCACGTCTGCCGACGGATTCGCCTCCGCATAGCCCTTTTCCTGTGCGCGGCGCAAAACGGCATCGTAGCTGACGTGTTTTTCTGTCATCTTCGTCAGCATATAGTTCGTCGTCCCGTTGACAACGCCCATGATCTCCGTGATGCTGTTCGCCGTCAGACATTCCTTCAGCGGTTTGATGATCGGAATGCCGCCGCCTACACTCGCCTCGTAGAGGAAATCCACGCCATTTGCGCCCGCTGCAGCATAGAGTTCGGAGAGATGCTCGGCAATAACATCCTTGTTCGCCGTGACGACGTGCTTTCCTGCCTCCATTGCACGCAGCATATAGTCTTTCGCGGGTCTGAGTCCCCCATGACCTCGACGATGACAGAGATCTCTGCATCGTTCAGAATTTCATCGAAATTATCCGTTAATGCGATCCCCTCAGTTTCCGGACGATGTTTTTTCGCATCGCGTACGAGAATCCTCTTGATCTCAATGTGAGTACCACTGCGTCCCGTAATCATATCCGCATTCATCGAGAGCGTACGCACTACGCCAGAGCCAACCGTACCTGCACCAAGCAGTGCAATCTTGACTGTATTCACCGAATTTATCCCCCATTTCAAGCCTGTCCGACCACTTCGAGACGCTGCACACCGTCGACTTCATCTACCTTTTTAAGCAGCACTTACAGTCCGTCACGCAGATGAGCCGTCTCAAGTGAGATATGTACCGTTGCCGCTCCACGCACAGGGAGCCCATGATTGATTGTCATGACGTTGCCGCCCTCCTCGGCAATGGCCTTGAGAACTGCCTGCAGTGTTCCGCTCCGATGGCTGATCAGAAGAGCGAGCGTGACAATCTTATCACATGTCGCCTCAAAGAACGAGTATACGTAATCCTTATATTTGTAGTATGCACTGCAGCTGAGATTACTGCCTCATTGACCGTACGCACTTCTCCACGGTTAATCATTTCCTTTGCGAGAATCGTCTTCTTAATCGCTTTCGGTAGAATTTCCGCACAAACAAGACAAACATCCGTCATATCCATTTTCATAAATGATTCCCCCGATGGATGGAAAGCCTCTTGCAATAGACAGTCAAATTATACCATATCTGAAAACAATCACCAAATAAAGCTGGCCTTAAATTTTATTCTCTGTCCCATTCATCAGTCTCTTGATGTTCTCGCGATGGCGAACAATAACAAGGATTGCCGCAATCACGGTAAATACAATGTACTCCAATGGATAGGCAAACAATACGGCAAGAATGGGTACAAGAAATCCCGCCACCACCGAACCGAGCGAAACATAGCGCGTCGCGCAAACGATCGCCAACCAAAGAAGAAATACGATCAAGGTCACATTTCCCATCAGCATAGTCAGAACGCCAAGTGAGGTTGCAACACCTTTCCCACCGCGAAAGCGCAGGAAGAACGAGAAGCTGTGCCCAACGATCGCCATGAGACCTCCGACGACTGCTGCAAGAGGTGTGCCAACAAGGGACAGCCCAAGCAGTACGCCCGCCTGCCCCTTGATACTGTCTGCAGCAAAGACGATGATACCCGGAATCTTGCCAAGCGTCCGCCATGCATTTGTTGCCCCGATGTTATGACTCCCGTGTTCCCGCAGATCCGTGTGCCAGAAGAGTTTCCCAAGAATCAGGCCACTCGGAATGGAGCCGATCAAATAGGCGAGAACGCCCGCCAGAAGATAGTCTGTCATCACTCTTCCTCCTTACGCGCACGCACGACAAGTCGGAGCGGCGTTCCCTCGAAGCCAAAGCTCTCGCGCAGACGGTTCTCAATAAAGCGCAGATAGGAGAAATGCATCAGCTCCGGATCATTTACAAAAATGATAAACGTGGGTGGTATGATTCCCACCTGTGTGACAAAGAGTATCTTTAGCTGTTTGCCCTTCTTCGTAGGCGGCGGATTAACAGAGACGGCATCCCGAATCAGCTCGTTGAGCACACTCGTCTTGATGCGCATGGACTGTTGTTCCGCAACGTATTTCACGAGCTCCGTCACGCGCTCGACGCGCTGTCCCGTAAGGGCTGACGTATAGAGCACAGGAGCGTATTGGAGGAATCCCAGCTTCTCGCGCAGATCATCTGTGAAACGCAGGGTTGACTTATCATTTTTTTCGGGAAAAATATCCCATTTATTCACAACAATGATAACGCCCTTGCCGGATTCATGGACATAGCCCGCGATCTTCGTATCCTGCTCCAGAATCCCCTCTGCCGCATTGATAACCATTAGGACAACACCCGCGCGGTCGATGGCACGCAGGGAACGCATTACACTGTATCGCTCCACGGGCAGACTGATCTTTCCCTTACGCCGCATTCCTGCCGTATCGATCAGGAGATACTTTGCCCCATCACGCGTAAAGTGCGTGTCTATCGCATCGCGGGTCGTCCCCGGCACATCGCTGACAATAACGCGCTCCTCCCCGAGCAGACGATTCACGAGCGAGGATTTTCCGACATTCGGACGTCCGACCACAGCAATCGCGATCTCGTCGGCCTCGATATTCTCCTCTGCCTCTTTGGGAAATGCTGCGACAACAGCATCCAAAAGATCGCCGAGATTCATCGCGTTTGATGCTGAAATCGGAATCGGATCACCAAGACCGAGTGAATAGAAATCGTAGATCAACGCCTCGCGGTCAAAGCTGTCAATCTTGTTGACCGCAAGAATCACGGGCTTTTGTGTACGCCGCAGGAGTCGGCCGACCTCCTCGTCCGAGGAGGTCAGCCCCGCACGACCATCGACGAGAAAGAGAATGACATCTGCCTCCTCCATCGCGAGTTCCGCCTGACTGCGCATGGATCGAAGAATGTGGTCACTCTCGTCAAACTCGATGCCGCCTGTATCAATAATCGTAAACTCATGGTTCAGCCACTCCGCATCCATATAGATGCGGTCACGCGTCACACCCGGCATATCATCGACAATCGATACACGCTTCTTGCCGATCTGATTGAACAGTGTTGATTTTCCAACATTCGGTCGGCCAACTACTGCCACAATGGGTTTGCTCATCTTTTTCACTCCTCTCCTGAATTCTTCAGCGTGCAGCGGCAGGTTTTGTATACCCTGCATTGCTCTGCCATGTATAACCTCCGCTCACGCGTTCACGATGGTAATGCGCCCAGTCTGTAAGCGCCTCGCGATAGTCACGTCCCGTCGCCACTGGCTCAATACGAACAGAGGGAAAGGATGCCCTCATAGCATCGAGGGTAATATCATCGAGGAATACATCCTCCCCCTCACGCAGAGCAGATGCCGGAATCAACACACCATCCACATCCTTTCGCAGGGCATGAATTGCCTGTATCATATCATGCCCCGTAAGAAGCCCCGATACATTGACCGTTTCTCCAAAATGCTTATTTACAACAGGAAGAACATGAATCCGCTGTCCATCGGGATCAATCTCGCGTGCAAGCCGCTCCATCACAGGAGCAACCGCTGTTCCGCTGATAACGGCAAGCCGTACGCCATCGCATGCGTTCTCTGTGACGAGAGCATTCGTCCAATCCTCGATGAAATTGCGTGTGAGTCCGATCCCGTTGTCAAGCTGTGGAAATCCATCGTACATCTCGGCGGGCGGCATCTCACGTCCCGCGAGAAAGTAGAATTCATCGCCAAGATAGATGAAGGTTTTCCCCTCCTCCGAGCGTATCCGCTGCTGCCATGCCTCTACCTGATCAATCACACGGGCAGCACCATCTCTGTCAAACTGCACCAGAGGAAAAGGATCCGTTCGGTGCTTCGTCAGCCCCACGGGAACGATCGCGAGTGAGAGCGCATGAGGACGGCGCGCTGTAATATCGCAAATCGTACGCTCTAGTTCCTCTCCATCATTCAGCCCATAGCAGAGTACCACCTGCGTATGGTAGTCCGCTCCTGCTTCTTCAAGCTTTGTCAGCTGTCCGAGGATGTCTGCGGCGCCCTTATAGCGCAGGATTTCGGCGCGCAGCACAGGATTTGTACACTGGACAGAAACGTAGAGCGGCGAGAGGTGAAAGTGCTCGATACGCTCAAAATCTGCGGCCCCCATATTCGTCAGAGTAACAAAATTTCCATAAAGGAAGGAAAGTCGATAATCATCATCCTTGATGGAGAGGCTATGTCGCATATCCGGCGCAATCATATCGACAAAACAGAAATAACAGTGATTTGCGCAGGAACGGATGCCATCAAAGACAGCCCGCTCAAATTCCACACCAAAATCCTCATCATAGTCTTTGTCAAATTCGATGAGTTCCTGCTCCCCGTCTGCATGCTCCACAAGGAGTTCGATCTCCTCGTCAGCCATTGCAAAGCTGAAATCAATAATATCACGCAGAGGCATGTCATTGACTGCCAGGATCTTATCGCCCGGCACAAGCTCCAATTCCTCCGCAATGCTTCCCTCTATAACACGCATAATAACACCAGGATACGTTCTTTTCATATTCCCTCCTTCCCATGAAAAAGGAGTGACGTTTCATCACTCCTCTGTTATCGTATGGAATTATTTGTATCTGAACTTACTTCAGCCAGTCGAGATGTGCCTCGACCTGACCTTCTGTATTTTCGCTGGACTCAGCCCGTTCCGACTGATGCTCGTCCACATACTTCTTGATGTCTGCTTGATCCGCGTCGCGCTTTGCCTTGGTGATCGAAAGCGAAATACGCTTGCGCTTCGTGTCAATACGGAGCACCTTAACCGTCACAATATCGCCTGTATGAACAGCCTCATCCGCACGCTCAATGCGTTTCTCGGCGAGCTCACCCATCGGGATAAGACCGTCAAAGCCCGGCTCAATCTCCATGAACGCACCAAAGTCCGTCAACTTGATGATCTTGCCCTCGATGAAGTCGCCCTCAGCATACTGCTCTGCCTTCTCCACCCACGGATCCGGAAGGGTGTCCTTGACCGATAGAGAAATGCGCTTTGCATCGCGGTCAACACTCTTGACAAAGACATCGAGCTCCTGCCCAACCTCGAGCACCTCAGACGGATGCTTCACACGATGCCATGCAAGATCGGAGATGTGAGCAAGGCCATCCACGCCGCCGATATCGATAAACGCACCGTAGTCAACAAGACGCTTGACCGTACCACGTACGACCTGCTCTGGCTCGATCGCTGAGAACACAGCCTCTTCCTTCTCCGCGCGGTCACGCTCTAGGAGCTTACGGCGTGAGAGCACAAGGCGACGCTTCTGGACATCGATCTCAATAATCTCAGCCTCAACCGTCTGATCTACATAGACCGCGAGATCTTTGACAAAGTGCAGTTCCATCTGAGACGCGGGAATAAAACCGCGCAGTCCCATGACGTAGGCAACGAGACCGCCCTTGACCTCTTTAGCGATTTTGGCTTCGACCGTTTCGCCCTTCTCCTGGATCTCCTCGATGTCCTTCCACGCAGCCATCTTGTCCGCCTCGACCTTAGACAGGCTGCCACCGTTATCGCCGCCGAGCGACTTGATATAGACATCGATCACATCGCCGACCTTTACAACATCGCGTGCATCGTCCGGCGCAGGAACGGCAAGATCCCTCTTGGAGACAGGAATCTCCTGCTTATATCCGATATCGACATACGCTTCGTCGCGGGATACCTGGACAACTTCCCCCTTGACAACCGTACGCTCCTGGATATCGGGCATATCTTCCTGTTCCAAAAGTTCCTTCATGCTCTGCTCTGACACTGTTTATAAACCTCCTTGATAATCCAGTCCGGTGTAGAAGCACCGGCTGTAATACCAATTTTATTAACATCTTTCAGCCAATCGTCCTGCAGCTCTGCTGCAGTCTCGATGTGGTATGTTCTGCATTTTGTGGCGCATAGCTGGGCAAGCCGCGTTGTGTTTGCACTGTTCTTGCCGCCGATAACCAGCATTAGATTGACCTTTTCAGCAAGTTCCAAGGCCGCCGCCTGGCGCAGATCCGTCGCTGTGCATATGGTGCGCAGGATCTTAATCTCATGTGACTTTTCCAAAAGGCACGATACAATACTCTGGAACCGATCGCCGGAGAATGTCGTCTGAGAGACGATCCCAAGCTTTCCGATACGCGGCAGAGCTTCTGCCTCCGCCTCTGTCTCGATAATATGAGCACCTTTCGCCGTCCACTCGAAGATACTCTTGACCTCCGGATGGTTCTTCTCTCCGACAATCACAACCGTATAACCTTCCTCGGATAACAGTTTTGCCGAAAGTTGTGCCTTTTTGACGTGCGGACAAGTCGCATCCACGAGTTCTAGACCGCGTGACTCTGCCTCCTCATACACGTCTGGTCCCACCCCATGGGAACGAATGATGACAAGCCCATCCTCCATCTCATCGAGTGAACCGACGGTGCCGACGCCCTCATTTTTCAAGCGTTCCACCATCTGCGGATTATGAATGATCGGACCAAGTGTACTGGATGTACCATCCGGGGAGGCATTATCTCGGGCAATCTCAATAGCGCGTTTGACGCCATAACAGAACCCCAAGTGCTCAGCTAAAATAACCTCCATACCCCTCACCAAAGTGTATATTGATTCTCAATGAATCCACACATACATAATCCTATCCACACAATCTGTGTAACAGTATAACACGCCTGCCCCTCCCACGCAAATAAAATTTATTTTTTTGTTATATCTGCCATCCACTGACAAGATTCCTTGCTGCGAGGAGCGCGGCAAGGCCGAGCAGAATGCTCAGGATAATGTAGAGAACACCAATGGTAAGACGCCCTTCTTCCAACAAAATCAAGGATTCCAGAGAGAACGTTGAAAAGGTTGTAAAGCCGCCGCAAATTCCCGTCTGCAGGAAAAGCACAAGACGCGGGTCAAAGTCATTGTGTTTGCCGACAAAACCAACAATCAGACCGATGGCAAAGCAGCCGATGATGTTAACTGCAAACGTGCCGAGCGGGAATCCACTGCCAAGTTTTGAAATCATCTGTCCGAGCAGATAGCGACAGACGGCTCCGAGTGCGCCACCCACCCCGACAGCAAGCAGATTCATCGTACATCCTCTGAACGCAAATGGGAGATGTCGTTCATCAGCGTCACAACGGCAAAACCGTCATCTTCAAAACGAATCTTATTGACCGCCGTATTGAGCTGGGATACGTGCCAGATGGAGCGAATTGGCATGCCAAGAATGTCGGCGAGCAGAATACGGATAGATGCCCCATGTGAGACGATAACAACACGTTTACCGCGTTGCTGCACGACAATTTCGCGTACACGTCCTGCCACTCGTCTTTGAAAATTGGGGAAAGGTTCGCTGTTTGGAATATCAACACGTTCGGGATCGTTGTAAAAACGTTTCATTGCATCGGGATCTTCCGCATTCACGTCACTGAACGTTCGCCCTTCCCATGCACCAAAATTGAGTTCACGGAGCAGCGGATCGGGTATTATGGACAGTCCGAACCGCGCGGCAAGCGGTGCCGCCGTCTCCATCGCGCGCGTGAGATCACTTGCATAAATCGCATCCACACGGTTCAGCGCCAGATTCCGCCCAAGCACCTCTGCCTGCATACGTCCCTCCCCCGACAACGGCACATCCGAATGCCCCTGAAAGCGCCCCGTCTTGTTCCACTCCGTCTCCCCATGACGAATGATGATGATTTCTGTCATATTCCCCTTTCCTTTCCAAGATTCAAGGTCTGATCTCACAGACGACCCCGCCAGAAATCAGGCGTACCGTCTGCATATAGTGATAGGTTGCCTCAAATTCCGCTGCAAGTTCCGATGTCTGCTGCGCCATATCCACCGCACTGAGATCCGAGGCCCACAGCACACCGACTACCGTTCCGCTGTGTGCCACAAGAGTTCCAAGCGCGCCTTGTCTCTGCGCAGCGGTAATAAATTCCTCCAACTTTGGCTTTTCCAGATGCACTTGGTTGAGCCGTGCACTTGCCGTCGCCGCCTGACCGAGGAGCGCCTCCTGCTGCAGATCTCTCGTTCGAAAAGCCTGATCTACGGTATCAAGCAGCTGCCGGTACACCTCATCATGATTGCCGCTGTTCCCCTTGCTTCGATAGTACGCAATCGTGTCAACCGTCCCGCCCACATCGAAAATGGAGACGGCAAGGAGCGGTACATTGAAATACTGCCCAAAGAGTTTGCCCGTCGTGTGACTGACATGGGATAGCCCCGCAAACGCAATGCCGTCGCTTGGCTCAATGGCAATTGCAATATCCATGATCTCCTGCGCTGTTAGTTCCCGCCCAAGGGCACGCGCAGTAGCGTATGAGACAGCAGCGATGTCGGCACTCGATGATGCCATGCCCTTCCCCTGTGGAATTGCAGAGTCCAGACGTATACCGAACGGCAGTGTCTCTTTCCCGATATGGGAGAGGGTTCGCGCCACAGCCGCCTCCGCCTTTGCCCCCAGCCCGTGCATCCCCGGAAACGCATCGGAGACAGTCGCCACCGCATACATACTGATGGGTGCGGTCACAAGAAACGGTGTCTCATTGAGGACGCCTTCCACGAGTTCACCGCAGGATGCCGGTGCTTTTGCAATTATCTCCATAAAATCCCCCAAACATCTGAATTAATCGACGCAAGTGAAAAAATCGCAAGGACGAGCGTCTCCGTGAGTACAGTCACAGCTCCATAGACATCCCCCGTCACACCGCCGAGTGTCGTCGTCATCGCACGACAGAAAAGCAGTGCAAAGAGAATACCGAGCATGAGCGCAACAAACGCAAGCAGCCCACACGGCAATACAAACACAACTGTCATAACAGAGGCAGTCACAATGGTCTTACGATCCGCCATATCCGCAAACGTCTTCCCCATACCATCAGCACGTGCATATGGAAAACACGCGATGGCAAGCACCATCGCCATCCTGCCGATAATCGGCATAATAAATAACGCGGGCACGAGCAGAAACGGGTGCATATCGAGGAGCAGTGCAAACTGAAGGAACATGAGCAAGACAAAGGAGACAACGCCGAACGAACCGACACGGCTGTCCTTCATGATTTCGAGCTTGCGCTCACGCTCGCGTCCAGAGAATACGCCGTCCGCCGTATCCATAAAGCCATCTGCATGCAGTCCGCCCGTCAAGAGGAGCGGCAGGATGAGCAGCAGCACCGCCGTCAGCGTACGCATGCCGATGAAGTAAACGAGAAGCCACGCGGCAAGCGCATAGCAGATACCGAGCACGAGTCCTACGAGCGGGAAAAAGCGTGTGCTCCGTCCAAAGGCGTCCGCCGTCCACACCGTCTGCCGCGCAATATGAATCCGAGTGAGAAATTGAAGCCCGACCAAAAAAGAGTTCATGAAACGCCTCTATTGATAGTAAAGAGAAAACAGATAGTAAAAAAGCAGAAAGAGTACGGTCACCGTATACATGAGACGAACCGCACCGAGAATATGCTTCGCTGAGATCTCCATGTGTGCATCTCCCATATAGGCACGGAAATGCCGCTCACCGAAATAGTAGTTCACCCCGCCGAGTTGGATGTGCAGTGCTCCCGCAACGGGTGCCTCTGCATAACCGCCGTTCGGACTCGGATGCCCTGCGGCATCGCGTACGAGGATGTTCAGCGCGTTGCGTCCGTCATAGCCGAGGAGATATGCCGCCATTACGAAGAGCATCCCCGTAATGCGTGCAGGCACGAAGTTCAGCACATCATCCACACGCGCGGCCATGCGTCCGAAGTAAAGATATCGCTCATTTTTATAGCCGAGCATGGAGTCCATCGTGTTCGCCGCACGATAGAGCACGGCAAGCGGTGCACCACCAAAGGCGAAGAAGAAGAGCGGTGCAATGATACCGTCCACGGTGTTCTCCGCCACCGTCTCAATCGCCGCGCGCGCTGCATCTGCCTCATTGAGCTGCGCCGTATCACGCCCGACGATATAGCCGACGTGTTCCCGCGCTGCCGCAAGATCGCCCTTTACCAGCAAAACATAGATGTCCTGCCCCGCCTTTGCAAGCATACGCGGCGAAATGCAAAAGTAGAGCAGGATGAGGCTGACAATATCGATCCCCCATGCCACAGGAAGCTCACGTGCCGCGAGCAGCAATCCCTCCGCAAAAGCATAGGACAGAGAGAGTATAAGCAGTGTCAGAAGCGCTCCCATTGCAAATTTCTTCTGATTGCTTCCCTGCAGTGGATAGAGAAGTCGCTCCAAAAAACCGATCAAGCGACCAAGCACAGCAACGGGATGCCATCGCGTCTGCGGATCGCCGAGCGCAGTATCGAGAAAGAACGCTGCCATAGCGATGAGCGAGGCAGGGATCATCTGCATTCCTCCACAATCTGCCGCAGTTTCTCCATATCGAGACTTGTACGCACCATCTCCGCAAGGCGGTCGTAAGCTCGTTCCTTTTCCTCACGATAGCGGTGCTGCATGGGTATCTCCGCCCAGCCGCGCTGCACACGCAGACGGTTGAGCAAGCTCCGACGAAAATCATCATCATCGAAAATACCGTGAATGTATGTGCCTATGGTAAGCCCATCCGCAGAAACAGCACCGTCTGCCGCAAGGCCATCTTCTTGAACAATATGAAACGGACGACACGTCTTCTCTAAGAATACCGTCTGTCCCATATGAATTTCATAGCCAAGAAGATTTTTTCCTGAAATTCGCGCCCCCAAAAAGCTAAAATCGGCAGATGCCGAGACCTGACGCAGGCGCTTCTGCGCGGCAAATGTCGTCTCACACGGCAGATAGCCAAACCCCGCTGTCTCGTCACGCACCGACTCCGTGTGCAGCGGATCGCGCACAACTCTGCCGAGCATCTGATAGCCGCCGCAAATACCAAAGAGCGGTGTCCCCGCCGTCACACGTGCACGAATCGCCCGTTCCAGCCCTATCTCACGAATATAGAGCAGATCCTCCGTCGTATTCTTCGAGCCAGGCAAAAGGATAAGATCGGGCAAACCGAGTTCATCAGGGTTTGTTACATAGTAAAGTGAAACATCCGGCTCGTTCGCAAGTGCGTCAAAATCTGTAAAATTCGAGAGCTTCGGTGTGCGGACAACACCGATTTTCAGCTGATCGCTGCGTGCGGAAGTATCTCCGTAATGCTTTTCATCCAGAGATACAGAATCTTCTTCGTCGATGCCGATCTGCTCGATATGGGGTACAACGCCGAGCACGGGCTTGCCCGTCTTTTCTTCAAGGAAGTCGAGCGCAGGTGTCAGCAGGCTCACATCGCCGCGGAATTTATTGATTACAAGTCCTTTGACAAGCGCACGCTCCTCCTCGTCGAGCAGTTCAAGCGTCCCGACAAGTGAGGCAAGTGCACCGCCCCGATCAATGTCTGCGATAAGTAGGACAGGCGCACGCAGATGTTTCGCCACACGCATATTGACAATATCATTCGCCTTAAGGTTGATCTCGGCTGGACTGCCTGCACCCTCGATCACAAGCAGATCATATTCCGCACAAAGACGGTCAAGGGCTTCCTCGACCGCTCCCCACGCTTTGAGTGAGTATCCCTTGTGATATTCACGCGCACTCATATTGCCGACCGGCTCGCCCATAATGATGACCTGAGATTGGGCATTTCCCGTCGGTTTCAACAACACGGGGTTCATATCTACCATCGGCGCAAGCCCTGCCGCCTCCGCCTGTGCAACCTGTGCGCGTCCCATCTCGCGTCCATCGAGCGTAACGTAGGAATTCAGCGCCATATTCTGTGCCTTGAATGGGACGACATGCCGCCCCTCCTGACAGAAGATACGGCAGAGCGCCGTTGTGAGAATGCTCTTTCCCACATGGGAGCTTGTCCCCATCAGCATAATGCTCTTTGCCATCAGATTTCCTCCGCAAGTTTCTTGATATTCACGGGAATTCCACAAGTGACGAGATAGACCTCTGCGGCACTGCGTGCAATCTGCTGATTTGCAAGTCCCGCCATATCGCGATAGAGTCGTCCAAGCCGGTGCTCCGGCACAATGCCCGCTCCGACCTCGTTCGTGACAAATATCGTTGTCGCATCCACGCCCTCAGCCGCCCCCATCAGCGCACCGATCCGCTCCTCCACATGAAGTGCAAAGCTGTCACGTTCCTGCTCCTCCTCTGGGTATTGGAGCATATCGTTGCTCAGGAACATCGTAATACAGTCAAAGAGAATCACGCCATGTTCCGCACCTGCCGCACGAATAGCGTTCTCAGTATTAAAAGGAGCCTCATACGTCGTCCAGTTCGCAGGACGGCGCGCCTGATGGAGATCGACACGTTGGCGCATCTCCTCGTCGTAGACCTGGGCCGTCGCGATATAGGCAACCCGTGCCCCCGACTGCACAGCACAATGTGCGGCATAGCGCTCGGCAAACGCGGATTTGCCCGAGCGTACACCACCCGTGACAAGAACTATCCGCCCCATCTCAGACACGCCTCCACAAAGTGTTCTGCTGCTGTCTGACAGCCTGCAAAGTGCAGATGAAGATAGCTCCCAAGCACATTTTTATAGCTACATCCTGCCAAATATTGGACGTTATTGCGCAGCTTCGTAAATGTGAACGGCCGTACCATCTCGGACATATCATCTGCCTCCTCCACAGAGAAATGGAACTCATGCCCATGCAGAAGGAGACCCGCAGGGCCGAGGACAGTATCTGCCGTCTGCTCCGCCTCCACATAACCGACCATCTGCAGCTTCTCTGTCATGCGTGCACGCATGGGAAATATGTCTGTCATCTCATGTTCTGCTTTATCGAAGTCAACGAGTGAGCGCATCAGATACATATAGCCGCCGCACTCTGCATAGATGGGCATCCCCTCCTCTGCCGCACGGCGAATAGAGCTGCGCATGGAAGAATTTTCGGCAAGCTGCTCCGCAAACATCTCGGGGAATCCGCCGCCGATGATGATGCCGTCCACATCGGGCAGTCTCTCATCATGCAGCGGACTGAACTCCACGATCTCCGCACCGTACTCCTCGAGCTGTGCAAGACTTGCTGCATAGTAAAAGGAGAACGCCTCGTCGCGTGCCACACCGATACGTACATGAACGGATTTCTCCACGCTCCTGCCCTCCGCGATCATCAAGGGTGCAGCAGAATGAGCAAGGCGCAAAATCTCGTCCAGAGCAAGCCCGGCCTTCACGCGTTCACCCAGCGCAGAAATCACCGCCGCTGCCTCATGTTCCTCGACAGGCGTGAGTCCAAGGTGACGCTCCGGCAAAGTAAGGGCAGAGTCACGGCGGAGTGCACCGTATACAGGTATATGGATGTCCGTCATCGCCTTACGGATCATCTCTTCATGCGTCTTGCTGCCGAGACGGTTGAGGAGCACACCCGCAAGATTCAGCTGTGAATCATAGGAACGAAAGCCCAACGCCGTCGCCGCCGCCGATGCGCCGACAGATTTCGCATCTATGACAAGGAGGACGGGAGCATCCAGCGCCTTTGCAATTGCGGCAGTCGAACTGATGCCGCGCTGCCCGCCGTCATAGAGTCCCATAACGCCCTCAATAACGGCAATATCGGCGCCTGCACATTCGCGCGCAAAGATCTCCGTCAGCCGCACCTCGGGTACGAGCCATGTATCCAGATTATGCCCCGTGCGGCCGCTTGCCATGCGATGGTAACCGAGATCAATATAGTCCGGCCCCACCTTGAACGACTGCGCTGTTAGACCACGTGCCCGCAGTGCCGCCAAGAGCCCCGTGACAAGTGTTGTCTTGCCGCCGCCCGACTGGGTTGCTGCAATTACAATGCGCGGAATATTCCACTGCATGAACTGATCTCTCCTTAGGGGCGCGTATTGTCGATGAGATACATAAGTGCATTGATCGCCGCCGCCGCAATTGGGCTTCCGCCCTTCGTCCCCTCGACGGTGATGTAAGGAACAAGGCCGTTTTCCGCAAGTTCCGCCTTGGACTCAGCAGCTCCCACGAAGCCAACAGGAATACCAACGATGCAGGCGGGACGAATGCCCTCCTCACGTACGAGGTGCAGTACCTCAAAGAGTGCTGTGGGCGCATTGCCAATGGCGACAATGCTGCCGTTGAGATCCTTGCCAAACTGACGCATAGCAATCATTGAACGCGTTATGCCCTCGACCTTTGCACGCGCAGCGATATCTGGATCGGCAATCAGACAGTGCACCTCGCCGCCGAAGGAGGCGAGTTTCTTCTTGTTGATTCCCGTGCGCACCATCTCAACATCGGTGTAGATATGCGCGCCGCTCTTCAGTGCCGCAATGGCGCAGTCGATCGCCTCAGGATGCATGCGCGTGATCGGAGCGTAGCCAACATCCCCCGACGCGTGAATCAGACGCGAATAGACCTTCGTCGCGCGCTCGTCGAGTCCAAGCCCCTCCAGATGAGGCGCAATCAGCTCCATACTGCGGTTTTCAATCGCCATCGGTTCCTTGATGAAATCCATAAAAACTCCTATTTCTACGATTCGTTCATCGAATCGACAAATGCCTTCACTTCTTCATATGTATGTGCCAAATGCGGGTAATTCAGCACGGGGCGATCAATGACGACAACGGGCAGCCCCAAGTCGGCCGCTGCCTGAAATTTCGCATCCGTTCCGCCGATTGTTCCACTATTCTTTGTGACAACGACGTCCGCCTTGTACTTCTCATACATGGTGCGGTTCAGTTCGCGCGAAAACGGCCCCTGCATTGCAATGATCTGCGCCGGTGTCAAACCAAGTTCCTCACAGAGGGCGATCACGTCCGCCGTCGGCAGGACACGCGCAATCAGCGTACAGCCCGCAAGCGGCTTCGCCTTCACAAAGCGTTCCAGATTGCGGCTGCCCGTCGTCAAAAATACATTCTTCCCAAAGCGTGCAGCGATCTCTGCCGCATCCTCGTAAGAATGCACGAGATGCACATTCTCATACGAAATATCCGTAAGATCGCGTTCAAAGCGAATGTATGGAATCCCCGCTGCCGCACATGCCGCCATCGCGTTGCGCGACACATTGACCGCATATGGATGGGTCGCATCCACAAAGACACAAATGCCGTGCTCCTTGAAAAAGGTACACAGGCCCTCCTCATCAAGCGGTGTATCATTGATAATGAGTCGCCCGCTGCCTTTTTCCAGCTGCTCCGCAAGAAGCTGCTGCCCGTAAGAGCTGACCACCGATGCAGTGACATCATAGCCAACTGCACAGAGGCGGCGCACAATTTCACGCCCGTCCTGCGTACCTGCTGCCGTGAATATCAAAGTCCCGGCTCCCGCTTCTGATAGCCGCGCGGAGTAATCATCCAGTCGCCAACCTGACGTGTCTTGGAGTTGCCGATAATAACGAGAGAGAACATATTGATGTCCTCCTTCGTAAAGTCACCGAGCGTCGAGATCTGTGTCGACTCATTCGCACGGCTTGCCCCCGTCACAATACCAACAGGAGTCTCCGGCGAGCGATAGTGCAGGAAGGTCTCCTGCACAGCTTTGATCTGTCCCACACGCTTATTGCTGCGAGGATTGTAGAGTGCCGTCACAAAATCGCCCTTTGCGGCAAGTTCGGCACGCTCATGAATAACCTCCCACGGCGTGAGCAGATCTGAGAGGCTGATAACGACAAAATCGTGCATGATAGGCGCGCCAAGAAGCCCCGCTGCTGCACTCATCGCAGAAACGCCGGGAATGACCCCGCCGAACTCCGGACGCTCTGTCTTGTCCATCTTCACAAGCAGTTCGAGAACAAGTCCTGCCATCCCATAGATACCGGCATCACCGCTTGAGATGACAACCACCGTCTCCCCCACAGATGCCTCTTGGAGCGCCGCGCGGCAACGTTCGATCTCTTGCGTCATGCCCGTATCGAGCACCTTTTTCCCATCGACCAGCTCTGCGATCAGCTCCACATAGCGTTTATAGCCGACAACAGCGGTTGCCTCTTCGATGGCGCGCCGTGCGCGATACGTCATATCATCCAGGCTG
Organism: Selenomonas sp. oral taxon 920; assembly: GCF_001717585.1. Classification (NCBI taxonomy): domain Bacteria; kingdom Bacillati; phylum Bacillota; class Negativicutes; order Selenomonadales; family Selenomonadaceae; genus Selenomonas; species Selenomonas sp. oral taxon 920. Next base: position 1,057,737 of record NZ_CP017042.1, on the reverse strand, counting down.
CCGGGACCAATGCCCACAACACTTATTTTTCCCATAGGAGTGCCACCGTCACTTTCCCAAATATTGTTTTGCCGAGCGCCATGCGCCCTCCTGCTTTTCCTGCCGCACAAAGGGCCGCCGCCTCGGATACATTTCCGATGCCGATCGTCCGGCGGACAAAATCAGACTCTGTAAGTCCGTATCGTTCAATCATTTCTGCGAGCTCCTCGTTCGGATAGAATCGGATCTCCCGTCCAAGAGTCGCTGCCGCAGTAAGCAGCCCTTCCTCCTCGCTCTTGGCCGTTGTACTCGCAAAGAGGTCAATGGCGGACGGCGCGCGGCCAATCATAGCGCACGCCTCTGTAAGCGCGGACAGAATCTTCGCCTCGGTTACGCCTGCACGGCAGCCAACGCCTGCAATCAAGCGGCGCGGCACAAGATACAACGTACGAGGTTCTTGTTCGTTCGGAACAGCTTCTGTGCGTATAATGATGACACGGTATTCATCCCCACCCACGGGCGGTGTACCCTCGCAAAAAAGCTGCGGTTGTATCTCCTCTGCGCGCAAACGATGTTCATAAAACGATGCCTGCGGAAGAGCTGCGTCAATCAAGTATACAATTTCTTTTCCTTCGAGCAGCGCCGTATTGAGCACCTGTATCGAGGACTTCAGAACGGGGCGCAGCGCCAATTTTGCCGCGAGTGCATCTGGTGCAAGTACACCGGTCACATCCGTCGCCGTCGTGATGACGGGATCGGCTCCCACTGCCGCACAGAGTTTCCGCGTGAGTTCGTTCGCGCCGCCGATATGACCGGAGAGCAGACTGATGCCATGCCGCCCAGCCTCATCAAAGACAAGCACTGCAGGATCGTATAGTTTGCTCTCCACATAGGGTGCAAGCATGCGCACAACGATGCCCGTCGCCATTACGCAGATGAGTGCATCATAGCGAGCAAATGCTGTCTTTATGACATCCGCCAGATGCGAGAAATATACAGTCTCGTACTCATTCGGTATATTGCCGAACAGGCGTTTTGGCAGATAAATCGTTCCACCGCCCTCCAAGGCGTCAGAGAGACGCACAGCAAGTCCCGCTCCACCTAGGGTCAGTGCAAAAAGAGCCGTCCTCACGACTTTGCATCCCGGAACATATGTGAAAATCCGGGCGCGTAGAGCTTGGAGAGATCATATTCCGTATCGAGGCAGTCCCCAACCACAATCATTGCTGTGCGGTCGATTTCCTCTTCCTTCACCTGCTCCGCAATGGACGCAAGTGTACTGCGCAGGATCTTTTGTTCCGGCCATGTGGCACGCTGGACAATAGCGATTGGCGTTGTCTCCTCATAGCCGCCCGCAACGAGTTCTGCCACAACCTCCTCAATCATTGCAATCGAGAGGAAGATACACATGGTCGCATGATGTGCGGCGAGGCTACGCAGCTTCTCACGCTCCGGTACAGGAGTCCGCCCCTCGTTGCGCGTGATGATGACCGTCTGAGAGATGCCAGGCAGCGTATACTCCTGCCTGAGTGCTGCCGCCGTCCCAAGAAATGAGCTGACACCGGGCACGACATCATATTCGAAGCCGCGCTTCTCCCATGTGTCCATCTGTTCCTGAATTGCACCGTAGATCGCAGGATCGCCCGTATGCAGGCGTACGGTCACCTTGCCCGCCGTCTCCGCACGCGCAATCACCTCCACTACCTCATCGAGCGTCATATGTGCCGAGTTGTGAATCTCCGCATCCTCCCTGCAGAAATCGAGCAGAGAAGGATTGACAAGCGAACCCGCATAGATGACAACATCCGCCTCCGCAAGATAGCGCGCCCCCTTCACCGTGATAAGTTCGGGATCACCGGGACCCGCGCCTACAATATGAATCATATATATCCCTCACTTTCTCTGGGCAGTGATAATGTAAATAGGATTGAGCGCTTTTGCCATATCATATGGACCAATGCGCTCAAGCCGACTGATCTGTACCTGTATCGCCTCGTATGTATAGTGTTCCGCGTGTATATGAAAATAATCCAGACAGGCGGCAACCGTCTGCATGGTGATCGCATTTATCACAATGCGCCCGGCGGGACGCAGACGCTCTCCGATGATATCGAGAATATCCGCGAGATTCCGTCCGCTGCCGCCGATCAGGGCCACATCAAGCGCGGGAAGTCCCTCCATTGCCGCAGGAGCAGTCCCCTCTACGACAGTCATATTCTCTACACCGAAATGCTTTGCATTCTCCGTGATCAAACTGATTCCTTCGGGATTCTTCTCAATCGCGTACACATGTCCCGCAGGAGCGAGCCGTGCAGCCTCAATCGAAAGTGATCCAGTTCCTGCCCCAACATCATAGATAACAGCATCGGCCGCAATCTGTGCTTTGACAAGTGTGAGGATACGAACTTCCTCCTTTGTCATCGGCACCTTTCCGCGCACAAACGCCTCGTCTTTTATTCCAAGATTCATACATTCTCCTCATGTGCACAGACAATGATGACACCGTGCCCTATGCCTACATCATCCTTTGCTGCGCCCAATGTCGTCTCAATAATTTCTTCATCTTTATACGAAAGATGCGTACAGACGTACATACGGTCCTTCTCATGCCAGCCACGGGAAAGCAGCCGTGCGGCAATCGTCTGCGAGTTGTTCCGACCATCCGTCAACATACCAAGCATAGCATCGGGCGCACGAAAGAGCTCCGCCTCTAGAGGCTCCCGTCCGTGAAAACTGAGGAGGCGTGCAGAGTGCCACGGCAGAGCAAGTCGTGCGAACGCAAACTGCAGAGAACTGATGCCGGGCACAACGCCGATCTGATCCACTGGAAACGTCCGCCGCAGAGCATCCAATAGGGAGTAGTAGCCTGGATCGCCCGAGACCATCACCACCACATCGTCCTCTGCAAGAGCATCCCTAATAAAGTCAAGCACGCCCGAGATATCTGCACCGATGGCGCACTCCCGCACCCCACTGTGCGAATGATCCGCAAGTGCACGTTTCCCCCCGACAAGAATACGCGCATCTTCTATTATTTTCCGTGCTTTTGGCAACAGATAGGCAGGATCTCCTGGTCCAATACCAACAATAATAATTTTATGACTCACGATTCCAGTCTCCATCCGTACGCGCGGGCAAAGGAACGCGCTCGTTCGTCTGCACCAAGAATATCCCCCGCAAAGTTCACCATCAGTGCGCCGACCTGAACCTTGCCAAAGAGATAACGCTCCGCACGGACGTGCACACGCTCCGCAATCACAACACAGACGCGTTCCATCAGGCCGGCGGCAGCGATAATCTCCATCGCATCCTCAGTGGTATTTGCTGCGAGGACAGCACGAACATCCTTCTGTACAAGCCCCTCGGCAGCTGCATAGGCCGCAAGCGTCTCAAGTCGTGCATCCGCAATGCGGTTGTGTGTATGAAAGACACCCGCCGCCATCTTTACGAGTTTCCCCGTATGCCCTAGGATGAGGATTTTTTCTGCGCCGCGTTCTGCCGCACGATCCAGCATGAAGCCGATGAAATTGCTTGTCTCGATAAGTGCTGTCTGCGGTACGCCAAGCGAGAGCGCGATTTTCTCCCCGATCTTGCCGGGTACGAATACGAGCACTGGCTCGCCCGCCGCAAGTGCAACGTCAATTTGCGGCACAAGAGAATCCTTGAACGCCTCCTCCGACATCGGACGGAGCACGCCCGTCGTCCCAATCACGGAGATCCCGCCCTCGATGCCAAGTACAGGGTTTAATGTTTTCTTCGCAAGTTCCACGCCTGCGGGGATGGAGATCGTCACGCGTGCACCGACATCGGCACGTCCTGTCATCTCCTCGACCACATTGCGAATAAGTGTCCGCGGTCCCTCATTGATCGACGGCTCGCCGACGGGAAGACTCATGCCGCGCTTCGTCACCGTACCGACACCTTCGCCCGCACAGAACTCAATGCCTTTCCCATCACGCAACGCGACCGTTGTGAACACGGAGACGCCGTTGGTAATATCTGGATCGTCTCCCGAGAACTTCACCACCTCGGCGCAGATTCCATCCGTCGTCTCCGTGACAGACTTCACAGGAATCGTCAAAGGCGTTCCATCCAATGCAGTCAGGTCGATCGTATTCCAATCCGCCCCTGCCATAAAGAGAAACGCAGCCTTGACCCCTGCAGCCGCGCACGCCCCCGTCGTATAACCGCTGCGCAATTCTTTCGTTGCCATACAATTCCTCATAATAGAAAAACAGAATTATTATAACATCCTTCCCTGAAAATGAAAAGAGAGCACCATGCTTTTTGCACGCTGCTCTTCCTCAAATAAAACAACCATCTCGGAAACTTTTTGAATATGCTATACCAAACGAAAATGTTTTCTCTTTGGGGACAAATGTTGAAAAGGAATCCATGCAACGGCGTGGACGCCAGCACCTCTCCTTTGATTGTGAGTGATATCGTAATAGCAATCAGGCCGCGCCCCATCACATCTTCCAACAGAAATTCGTATGCGTTTTGCAATTCCGTTGAGAACGTCAGCAAATCACATTGTTCCAAAAATGTGACATAGGCAAAAAGAACGCTTAAATTCTCCACCATCCCATGATCTTCCATATCAACACATAGCGCGTGGAAGTCCTTGACCGGTTTTTGAATAAAAAACGTCTCGCACCGGTTTACTCATTGACAAGAGGCGTCCCCTCAAGCTTCATAAAATCCTCAATCACAGGGAGATAGGATACCACAGTCCGATCTCCATCTAACTGTTCCTGATTCAATTCTGAAAGACCAGTGGTGTGGAAAACGGATTGCCCCAGTCCTGTCCAACCAGCAGATACTTTATGTTCGGTGTGTTCTCAGAGTATCCCCGTCCCTGCCAATAGGTATAGAGATTGATTTCTCCACAAACGCCAAACACCTCATCAAGCGATACCAAAAACGGAGTTTCCCCGATCTGCGCCCTGTAATGCTTCTGTGCGTTTCCACAAGCGTTTTATAGGCTTTTTCCCTCTGTCCATTGATGCCCACACTCCTGCAGCATTTGGCTATAGAGCAAGGTTGCTATCAGGAATTTGAAACTTAAAAATCCATAGCGGATGCCCTATGATTGAATGCCAATGTATCAAAGGAATCACACTATGGATTAGAGAAGCACTGCGGCGCTGCAAAAATTTATATTTTACATATGTAAAATATAAATATCAGATATGACGATAAAGGCCGATGACCTTGCCGAGGATCTGAACATCCGTCTCGTAGAACGGCTCCATCGAATCGTTCTCCGGCTGAAGGCGTATGCAGGTTTTCTCGCGGAAGAATCGCTTCACTGTCGCCGACTCACCGTCAACGAGTGCCACGACAATATCGCCGTCGTTTGCCGTCGGCTGCTGCCGCACAAGCACAAAATCTCGATCAAAGATGCCAACGTTAATCATGCTGTCTCCCTGGATGCGCAGCATAAATACGTCCTCTGACGTGCCGATCAACCCGCGCGGGAAGGAAAACACCTCCTCCACATTCTGCTCCGCTAAAATCGGCTCGCCTGCCGTCACTGTCCCGACAAGCGGCACAGGAATCGTGCGTCCCCACGGATTCTCACCCATGATGTCGATCGCACGCGGTTTTGTCGCATCGCGACGAATCGCACCATTCTCCTCGAGCATGGCGAGATAGCGATGTACCGTTGAGCTCGACTTCAATCCGACCGCCGTTCCAATCTCACGTACAGAGGGCGGGTAGCCCTTCTCCACCAGAAAGTCTTTGATATACTGCAAGATTTCGGATTGACGCCGTGTGGATATTCTGGTCTTCTTCACACTAATACCCCCTGACAGGATTTTTTCGTACACACATAGCCATATTTATCATAGCATATATACGTTCTAAAAAAAAGAGGGCTTTGAAAAAAAACGTCAATTCGTATCAAATTTTTGTTCTGCATCGTGAAGAATACCATCGCGCCGTTCCTTTGAGGCAGCAAAATAATCATGCACTGCCTGCCGATCCCCCGCCTCTACCGCCATGGCGACCTCATCGAGGATAGTCCTCAGCTCACGCAGAGCGTCCGCAATGGGCTTCCTATTTGTCATGCAGATGTCTGCCCACATATCCGCATTCGATGAAGCAATTCGTGTTGTGTCCTTAAAGCCGCCGCCGATGAGCTTAAGACAGGAGTTCAAATCATCCCCACTGCGGTTCAGGAGCGTGACGAGCGCCGCTGCCGCAAGATGCGGAACATGACTGATGACTGCAGCACAGCGATCATGCTGCGCGAGATCGAGTGTGGTGAAGTTCGCACCTGTATGCTTTAGAAGCGCCATCAAGCGCTCCTTGATCTCCTGCGGCACAGACGGATCGTCGATGATAACGTACGCCTTGTGGACAAAGAGATCCTTCGTCGCCGCCGTCACGCCGCTTTTCTCGCGTCCCGTCATCGGATGCCCTGGCACATAGTACACATGCGGGGGCAGAATCTCATGCAGAGCCTCGTAAACATCCCCCTTCGTGCTGCCCGCATCCGTCAGGACCGCGCCGTGTTTCAAATATGGCAAAATCCGCTTCACCATCGGCACAATCTGAAGGACGGGCGGACTGAGATATACAATGTCTGCCTCTCCAACCACAGCTGCAAGGTCAGCCGAAGCCTCATCCACCGCGCCACATTCCACTGCAGCGCGCATGGACTCTTCCGTTCGGCAGAGTCCCGTGATATGGATCTTTTCGCCGAGTGCCGCCTTCAGACAGAGGCCAAGTGAGCCACCGATGAGACCAACGCCGATAATGGCGAGCTTCGTCCTGCTCATGCGCGTCGACCAACCGTAGGCGCAATTTGGCGCACCTCAGCCATCAGCTGTTCAAAATTGCGCGGCACCAAGCTCTGGTCGCCGTCCGAGAGTGCACACTCCGGATGGCAGTGCACCTCGATAATGAGACCGTCCGCCCCGACGGCAACGGAAGCACGCGCCAGCGGGCGCACCATCTGCCAGCGTCCCGTCCCGTGGCTCGGATCGGCAATAACGGGGAAATGCGTTAGTTCCTTGAGTGCCGCAACTGCATTGAGATCCATTGTATTGCGCGTAAAAGTCTCATACGTGCGGATACCTCGCTCACAGAATATAATGTTCTCGTTTCCGCCCGAGGCAATGTACTCTGCGGCATTCAGCCATTCGCTGATCGTTGCGGACAGTCCGCGTTTGAAGAGCACCGGTGTCTGCACTTTGCCAAGTGCTTTGAGCATTTGGAAATTCTGCATATTGCGCGCACCAACCTGAAGCAGATCAGCATACTCTGACACGACCTCAATATCGTCCTTATCCACGATTTCGGTCACAACACGCAGCCCCGTCTTATCTCCGACATCACGAAGAATTTTCAGCCCCTCAATCCCGAGCCCCTGAAAGTCATACGGGCTTGTGCGCGGCTTGAACGCTCCGCCGCGCAAGAACTGTGCACCGGCTTCCTTGACCTTGACGGCAACCTCATAGAGCTGGTCATAACTCTCGACAGAGCAGGGTCCTGCCATAATGGCAAGCTGCTCACCGCCGACAGGAAAGCCCGCCACGTCAACAATACTGTTCGCCGGATGGAAATCGCGGCTGACCAGCTTATACTTCTCTGTAATACGAACTGTTTTCTCAACACCATCCATCATATTCATCTCAAGCCCTGCAATGAGGTTCTTATCGCCGATCACACCGATGATGAAGCGATCCTCCCCCTCCGACAGATGCGTCCGAAGTCCTGCCTGCTCGATCTTCGCGACCACCTGATCGATATTTTCCTGTGTGGCTCTGGAATTCATAACAACAATCATAATGCTCCTCCATCATACCTTGATCATAGCAATTTCGTCACAGTTTGGATACTTCGGGCAGTCGATGCACTCTTTCCAAACCTTCTGCGGCAGTTCTTCACGGCTGATGCGGATAAAGCCGAGCTTACGGAAAAAATCCGGCTTATAGGTCAGCGTAAACACCTTCTCGATGCCGAGTGCATCTCCCTCCGTGAGCAGATACCCGACAATCTCCGCTCCAATCCCCTGTCGTGTACGCGCAGGATCAATCGCCATCATGCGTACCTCAGCAAGCCGATCCCACATGATGTGCAGGGCACCGACCCCGACGACCGCTCCCGCGTCCTCTGCAACAATCATGTCGCGCAGATTCTCATAGAGGGTATTGCGCGAACGCGGGAGCATCTCCCCCTGTGCCGCATAGATATGCACGAGTTCGTAGATGGACTCGATGTCATCAAAACGCGCCTTTCGATAGACCATACGCCCACCCCCATTTATAATCATGCCGCACTCGGACAGATCGGAGCGAGCGGACACTCCCCACAGAGCGGCTTGCGCGCCTTGCAGAGCTGCCGTCCGTGCAGGATCAACCAGTGATGGGCATCGCTCCAGTCCGCGCGCGGAATCGCCTTCTGCAGCCCCTTCTCTACCTCAAGCGGAGTCTTGCCGACCGCGAGGTGCAGACGGTTCGCCACGCGAAACACATGCGTATCGACCGCAATCGCAGGTGCGTGAAAAGCAACGCTCATCACGACATTTGCCGTCTTGCGTCCGACCCCGGGAAGCTTTTGCAGAGCCTCGAAATCGGCGGGAACCTCCCCGCCGTATTCCTGCAAAAGGATATGGCAGGTTTCGAGGATATGCTTTGCCTTCATGCGGAAGAACCCACAATCATGAATCGCTGTTTCGAGCTTCGTCTGCCCGAGTGCCGCAATCGCCTCGGGCGTATTCGCATATTGAAACAGCCGTCCCGTTACCACATTCACACGCACATCCGTACACTGCGCCGACAGAATCACCGCGATGAGGAGCTCGAACGGTGTCTTGAACGTGAGGGCGGGCTTTGCATTCGGATAGAGTTCCCTCAGAATGCGCAGCTGCTCTGCCTTGATGGCTTTCGTTACTCTCATACTCAGTTTGTCAGCGACCGTGTCGGCGCGGGAATTCGACCACCGCGTGCAATGAATGCCGCCGAGCTGAATCCGCTGCGTACGGGCACAATCGGCGAGTAGCCAAGGAGACCGCCGAAGGATACGCCCTCACCGACCTTCTTGCCCGGTACAGGGATCACGCGCACCGCCGTTGTCTTATTGTTCACCATGCCGATGGCTGCCTCGTCCGCAATGATCGCGGAGATGGTCGCAGCAGACGTATCCCCCTCAATCGCAATCATATCCAGACCAACCGAGCAGACACAGGTCATCGCCTCGAGTTTTTCAATGGAGAGACTGCCGCGCTCCACCGCGTCAATCATTCCCTCATCCTCGCTCACGGGAATGAACGCCCCCGAGAGCCCGCCGACATGAGAGCTCGCCATGAGCCCGCCCTTCTTCACCGCATCGTTGAGGAGTGCAAGTGCCGCCGTCGTTCCCGGTGCACCGCACGCCTCCAGCCCCATCTCCTCGAGGATGCGCGCAACGCTGTCCCCGACTTCCGAGGTCGGTGCAAGCGAGAGATCGATGATGCCGAACGGTACGCCCAGACGGCGCGATGCCTCACGTGCGACGAGTTGTCCCACGCGCGTAATCTTGAACGCCGTACGCTTGATCGTCTCGGCAATCTCGGTAAAGTCCGCGCCCTTGAGATCCTCAAGTGCGTGCTTCACGACACCCGGGCCACTGACCCCCACATTGATGACACGGTCGCCCTCGGCAACGCCGTGGAAGGCACCCGCCATAAAGGGGTTGTCCCCCGGCGCATTGCAGAACACAACGATCTTCGCGCAGCCGATTGCCTCCTGCTCACGCGTCAGCTCTGCCGTGCGCTTGATCACCTCGCCCATCTCGCGCACCGCATCCATATTAATGCCCGCCTTCGTCGAGCCGATGTTCACCGAGGAGCAGACAATGTCTGTCGCCGCCATCGCCTGTGGGATCGAATCGATGAGTACGCGGTCGCCGTGCGTCATCCCCTTTTCGACGAGCGCAGAAAAGCCACCGATAAAGTTGACCCCAACCGTCTTTGCCGCACGATCAAGCGCCTCCGCCACGGGCACAAACGAGTCCGTCTGACATGCGTCCGCCGCAATCGCAATCGGCGTGACGGAGATGCGCTTGTTGATGATGGGGATGCCGTACTCCATCTCAATGTCCTCGCCCGTACGAACAAGATACTCTGCCGAGCGCGTGATCTTCTCATACACATTCTGGCAGAACTTGTCAATGTTCGGGTGCGCACAGTCGCGCAGGGAAATGCCCATCGTGATCGTACGCACATCGAGGCGGTTCTCCGTAATCATCCGATTGGTTTCACGGATGTCGTCAAATGTAATCACTCTGCCGCTCCTCGCTCAAATGCTGTGCATGACCTGAAAAATCTCCTGGTGCTGGAGCTTGATCTCAAGACCGCGCTCCTCCCCCTTTTTCCGCAGAAGTTCCTGCAGCTCCTTCAGGCGGATCTCCGCATCGTCTGGCATCTCGGCAATCATGACCATGTTGAAGAACCCGTCCATGATATTCTGATTCACATTCATGATATTCACGCGCTGCTCCGCGAGAATCCCGCTCACCATCGCCACAATACCGACTTGATCTCGTCCGACAATCGTCACAACCAGCTTCATCGTCGTCACTCCTCAGAAAAATATACACTCACCCAATGCAAATTGTGATAGAGATATACACTAAGTTATAGCAGAAAATACCGAAAGCGTCAATCAATATGCCGCTTTCACCTTATATTACAAACATATATACGCGAAAAAATCCCCATGCGTCGATGAAAGATTCGTCGCATGGGGATTGATTGTATGGAGATGGTATCAGTCATTCGGACAAATGCCACGCTCATTGAAATCTGCCGCTCTCATTTCCTTCGGTACTTTTGCACGGCATATTTCCTGTGTCATCGTCCCCATCAGACAGATGACGCACCATGCACGCGGACGATAGCGCAGCATCATCAAAATGCCGATGATTGCCGAGGTCAGCATGAGGCTGTAGAAGCCGAAGGCGAACTGTGCAGCCCACGGTGCGCCATCTCCGCTGTACGCCCAGCCCCACGGCACATCAAACAGCCAGAACAGTGTCACCGTCTCCCGCAGAGGAGCACCTGCCGCCGCATGATAGCTTACGACCATCACATTGACAAACATGGTCAGAAAGAACGCCAAGAATCCATAGCGGAACCGCCGGCTGCGCAGCCACGCAGGCAGTTCATTTCGTGCGGAAAGATGCAGACGACTGCCGAGCAGCTGAAAGAGCTGTCCACGATCACAGTAGTGATTGCAGTAATCCTTGTTTCCCGCCACCATAGCAAAGGCGAGCGGCGTGAGAAAGCAGATCATGCCGAGCCATGCGAACAGGATATTGACACCCCCCAGTGAGAAATACACGATGGAGAAGATCCAAAAATATTGATACCATCGCTTGCCCCTCGTCCTCATGTGCACACCTCCATTCGTATGATCTCCGCCGGACACTCACGACTGCACATACCGCAGCCGATGCAGCGTTCAGGATCAACCACCGCATAGATCCCGTACCTAACGGAAATTGCTCCACGCGGGCACACACTCTGACACGTTCCACAGGCAACACAGCTTCTGCGTTCAACAACCGGGAGCGGCTGCTTCCTCATCCCCATGAGCCGCCCCCTCCTCGTCTGCCCCACAGAGCAGGGCACGCAAGATCTTTGCAACACGCGCATCCTTCAACTGATAAACAACCTCAAGCCCGCTGCGTTCTCCACGGATCAGCCCCGCCTGGCGCAGCTTGCTCAGATGCTGCGACACCGTGGACTGCGGTGCATCCAGACAATCCTGCATATAGGAGACATTACAGCTCCCATCGCGCAGGAGGCGGCGTACAATACAGAGCCGTACGGGATGCGCCAATGCCCGCAAGAAATCTGCGGCCTCCTCGAGACGTTCCTGATCCTCAAGCACCATATGATTTCTCTCCTTCACACTGCATCTTCATGTAGGTATAGCCGCCGACCAGATTCTTTACAGTGAGACCATGCGCCCGCAAAATCTGCTCCGCAAGATAGCCGCGCAGCCCCATCTTGCAGCAGACGACGATCGGTACCTGCGGATCGAATTCATGCAGACGCTCGCGCAGCTGAGGCAAAGGAATGCGCTGCGCCCCTGCGATCTCGCCCGCATGATATTCCTCCGGCGGGCGAACGTCGATGAGCCTTGCCCCTTCCGCAAGTTCCGCCGAAAGCTCGTGCGGGAGAAGCGGAATACTCCTGCCCTGCAGAATATTTTCTGCTGCATAGCCGGCCATATTCACGGGATCTTTCGCTGCGGAATACGGCGGTGCATAGGACAGCTCAAACTCTTCCAAATCCGCAACCGTGAGCGACCGCCCGATGGCAGAGGCAAGAACATCGATGCGCTTGTCCACGCCCTCCGCACCGATTGCCTGCGCCCCCAGTACAACACCGTCCGAAAGACGGAAAATCAGCTTGAGTGCAACCTCCTTTGCCCCCGGATAATAGGCCACATGATGGCGCGGGAAAATCACCGTAAAGCGATAATCCTTTCCGTACACCATCCCCGCTGACTGGAGGGCTCGCTCGTTCTGCCCCGTTGCCGCTGCCGTAAGACCAAATACCTTGAGCGCGGCAGTTCCAACTACGCCGCGATAGGCACGCGCCTCCCCTGCCATACGATCCGCGGCCAGACGTGCCTGACGATTGGCGGGTCCCGCAAGCGGAAGCGCCACAGCTTTTCCTGTCTGTGCGGAGCATGTCAGCACAGCATCTCCAACGGCATAGACATGGGGAACATTGGTCGCCATATATTCATCGACCAGAATATGCCCCCGCTCCCCGAGCGCAATGCCGCTCCCGTCGAGGAACGCGGTATCGGGATGCACGCCGATCGCAAGCGCGACGAAATCCCCATGTACCGTACGCCCACTGGAAAGACGTACGCAGATCCCACCGTCCTCCTGCTCCTCAAATCCGGCAACTCCATCCCCAAGCGCAAGCTCTACGCCGTGCCTACGCAGCTCATCCTCAAGCAGGGAAATCATATCTGTGTCGAAGATCGGAAGGATATGCGGCATCGCCTCGACCAGAGTAACCGACAGCTCTCGCTCACACAGATTTTCCGCAAGCTCCACGCCGATGAAGCCGCCGCCGACCACAACAACACTGCCGCCCGTACCGATAAAGGAACGAATGCGATCCGCATCCTGCACACTGCGCAGCGTCGCGATACGCGGATGATCGATGCCGGGGATCGGCGGACGCAGCGGCTTTGCCCCCGGAGAGAGCAGCAGCGCATCATAACTTTCCGTGTATACGCCGTCCGCAGAGCGCACCTCTACGGTACGATTTTCCGTATCCACACGTGTGACCTCACTGCACACACGCACGTCGACGTTATACATCCCACGGAACTTCTCAGGAGTTTGGAGGAGCAAGTCCCCCCGCTCGGCGATGACATCGCCGACATAGTACGGCAGCCCACAGTTTGCAAAGGATATATCCTCCCCACGCTCAAAGAGAACGATCTCCGCATGCTCATCCAATCGGCGCAGACGTGCCGCAGCCGTCGCTCCGCCTGCCACTCCACCGACAATAATATACTTGCTCACATGAATTCCTCCTCTTATCTAATCACTATATCCATATATTACGATATAAAGATATTCATGTCAATAAAAAACTGAGAGTACATAAGCACCCTCAGATCAAATCATTTTCTCCTTGTAAAACATATGGGGTTTCGTTCGGATACTAAAGCCCCAAATCCCCCATCTTTATTTCCTCTACACGACCGTGTTCGACCTCAAAGGCAAAACCAACGGTTGGATCTTCCTCGGAAAAGTAGATGTAATCCTCCCCATAGACCATACTCGGCTCACCATAGACGCGCCGCAGCTCCTCGACGGGCGTTCCGATCTGAACCCCCTTGCCCGATGTGAGTGCACTGTGTTTTGACACCTTGACCAAACGCACCACGCCATCGACGAAATCGAGGGACAGACCGTCTGTATAGTCGTATTCAACCACTTCTTTGCCCGCATAACGCATGGAGCGCTCTGACTCCACTTCGAACGGCGCACCATAGCGTGCACGTACGTCCATCTCCGATGCACCATAAGTAATCTCACCAAGCACCAATGCATCGCGTGCAATACGCGCAGCCGCACGCTGCTCCTCTGCACGCTTCTGACGCATTACCTCTGCCTCACGCTTCGCCGCGTCATCCGCCAAGAGCGTTTGATCGACCGAATCCCGTGCAATGGTGATCCGCTTTCCGCCATCTGCACTGGACGGCACGGTCACTGCAGCACGAAATACATCCAAGGCAATACTTCCTGCAATTCCGGCAACGACGGCAATTCCGACGAATGCCGCTCCCATCCGTATATTCAAGAATGCTCTCTCCCCTAAGTCACATATCTGTCAGCCGAACGCTGTTGCTGCGGTTCTCCACCCCTACTGAATACACTCAGCGGATCAGCCCCATCTCAATCTCGTCAACACGCCCGTTCTCGATCTCGAAGGTGAGTCCGATGGACGTATTCCCCTCTGCAAAATAGATATATTTGTCCCCACGGATGGCATCCGGCTGCCCATATGCCGCAATCAATGTATTCACATCCGTACCGACAGCAATGCCTGTCGAAGTCTGCACACCGTTACGTGCACTGATCTCAACCTGGCGAACTGCACCATCCACGAAGACAATATCGAAACCATTGCCGTATTCCCATTCAATTGCCGCCTGTCCGCCCGCATAGGCAGGATTGAACTTCGTCTCAACCTCGCGCGGTGCTCCATAAACGCTGCGAACGTAGGACTCGGATGCACCGTATTCGATACCGCCAACAACAAGTGTGTCCTGTGGAACAGAGGCACTGGCTGTTCCCGCACCAATCAGACTGACACCAAGAGCAAGACCCGTAATTCTTTTCCCTATACGAAACACAAAAACAACTCCTTTGTCGTACACAATCCATTTAGAATCTCATGCGATGTACAAAGTATACCCTAATAGGCTGAAAAGCCTCTGAAGGATTTCCTTCAGAGGCTTTTCATAACGTACAATTGCATTACCCTTTTAAACAGCGGGAGCAAGTTCCTCGTCATCTTCAAGTGTACCCGCAAGATCGTGATCCGTGATCGCACAGACCGCCGAGTCCGACCAGACGTTCTCTGCCGTCTCGATCATGTCAATGATGGAGTAGATCGGCAGGATGATGCCCATGAGTCCGACCGGTGCACCAATCGATGCCATGAGTGAGAGCGTCAGGAAATAGCACCCCATCGGTACACCTGCGTTGCCGACTGCGGCAAGCACGGAGATGAAGAGCCAGCTCAGCATTGTTCCGAACGTCAGCTCCATGCCCGCATTCTGCATAACGTAGAGCGAGGTCACAAGGATAAACGCAGCGCAGCCGTTCATGTTGATCGTCGTGCAGATCGGCAGGACGAAGCGTGCGACGGATGGATGTGCACCAAGACGCTGCTCTGCCGAAGCAAGCGTCACGGGCAGCGTCCCTGCCGAGCTCTTTGTAAAGAGTGCAACCGCGACGGCAGGTGCCATCTGACGGAAAACGCGCACGGGATTCAAGCCACGCACGGCGAGGAAAAATGGAATCACGACAAAGAACTGAATCAGATTTCCTCCAATGACAACAGCGGTATAGACACCCAGAGATCCGACGATAACGCCCGCCTCAATCTGCGCCGCAAGCTGTGCGGCAAAGGCGAGAATCCCAATGGGCAGCACCGTCAGCAGCCCGCGAATCAGGGTAAAGAGCAGTTCCTGCAAGCCGTGAATTCCTTTCAGGAGCATCTCACGATTCTCCGTTTTGGGTGCAAAGGCGAGTCCAAGCCCCACAGCCGCCGCAACAAGCATAACGGAGAGCACATTGCCCGAGACAAATGGCGCAAGCACATTGTTCGGTACAATGGAAAGGAAGTGATCGTAGTAGGACAGCCCTTCAAGTTTCCCAGGTACATCCGACGCGCCTGCGCCGACAACCTCGGTCGGCAGATTCGCAGGTGCGAGCCAGAGGAAGAGTGCAAGCCCCACCGCCGCTGCGCACACAGTTGTAAGCAGCGTATAGGTAACAGCGTGTGCAAAGATTCGTCCCATATCCCGCTTTGTTCCAAGTGCCGCAAGCGTCGTGATAACAGCGAGTGCAATGGTTGGCACGGCAACGAACTGGAACAGACGCGTGAATACTGTCGCAATAAAGTTAAACAGCTCATTCAGTACGGGTACATTCACCCAACCTAGTATGCCGCCAACGATGAGCGCACCAATCCAAAGCACAACCTGCCTCTTCTGATTATTCAATTTCGCCGCAGAAAGCGCCGCCTGCGCTTTCTGCTCCACCTCATCACGCACAGGCGCAGCATTTTTTTGCTCTGCCATATATAACTCCTCCCAAATTCAAATCCCATATAAAACATTGTTTGCATATTATATTGCTATGTTAATAAAATGTCAAGAAAAACTGCCGTGAAAATCTTCACGGCAGCCCAGACCTCAGGGAAGCTTATGCCTTGCCTGCGAGTTTCTTGTAGTTGTTGTAGCGCGTCTCAGCGTCCTTCTGCGTCTTCTCGAAGAGTGCTTCCGCCGCCTCGGGGAAGTTGCTCTTGAGGCTGATGTAGCGGTTCTCACCGAGCAGGAATTCCTGGAACTTCGAGAAGTCCGGCTCCTTTGAGTCGAGCGTGAACGGATTCTTGCCCGCCTCGATGAGCTGCGGGTTGTAGCGATAGTTCGCCCAGTAGCCGCACTCGACGGCAAGTTTGCCTTCGAGCTGGGCACAGCCCATGCCCTTGCGGATCCCGTGGTTGATACACGGCGAGTAAGCAATGATGAGGGACGGTCCCGGATATGCCTCCGCCTCGCTGATCGCTTTGAGCACCTGATTCTGGTCGGAACCCATGTCGATCTGCGCCACATAGACGTAGCCGTAGGACATCGCCATCATGCCGAGATCCTTCTTCTTCGTCTTCTTGCCCGTTGCTGCGAACTCTGCAATCGCCGCCGCTGGGGTCGACTTCGATGCCTGTCCGCCCGTGTTCGAGTAGACCTCGGTATCAAAGACCATGACGTTGACATCCTCGCCCGACGCAAGCACGTGATCCACGCCGCCGAAGCCGATGTCGTATGCCCAGCCGTCGCCGCCGAAGACCCACTGCGAACGCTTGACGAAGTAGTCGTTGTCCTTGTAGATGCGGCAGAGAAGTTCGTCCGTGCCCTTCTCCTTTTCGAGAAGCTCACGCAGGAGGTCGGCACGGTCACGCGTGCCCTCACCGCTGTCGCGCTTTTCGAGCCAGAGCTGCATTGCTGCCTGAAGTTCGGCAGAGCCCTTCTTCTCCTCAAGTGCCTGTTTTACTGCAGCCGCGATGGATTCGCGCACTGCCTTCGTGCCGAGCAGCATTCCAAGACCATACTCTGCATTGTCCTCGAACAGCGAGTTTGCCCATGCAGGGCCGTAGCCCTTCGGGTTCTTCGTATACGGGATTGCAGGTGCACTCGCGCCCCAGATGGAGGAGCAGCCCGTTGCATTGGCGATCATCATGCGGTCGCCAAAGAGCTGGGTGACGAGCTTCGCATACGGCGTTTCACCGCAGCCTGCGCACGCACCCGAGAACTCGAAGAGCGGCTGCTCGAACTGCGAGCCGATGACCGTCGTCTTCTTCATCGGAACGTTCTTGACTGAGACCTTCTCCGTGTCCACACCGTAGTCAAAGTACTTCTGCGCTTCGCGAAGGTTGTCGTCGAGCAGTGTCATGTCGAGCGCTTTGCCCGGGCAGACCTGCGCACAGTTGCCGCAGCCGAGGCAGTCGAGCGTCGAGACGGCGATCGTGAGGTTCATCCCCTTCGCCGGACGCGACTTTACGGACTGCATGCCCTCGGGCGCTGCAGCAAGCTCCTCGTCCGTCGTCAGCACAGGACGAATCGTTGCGTGCGGGCAGACGAATGCGCACTGGTTACACTGGATACACTTCTCCGGACGCCATACAGGTACGGAGATCGCCGTGCCGCGCTTCTCAAACGCCGTACCGCCGACAGGGAACGTGCCGTCCTCCATGCTGAGCAGCTCGGAGATCTTGAGCTTGTCGCCCTCCTGCCGATTCATGACGTTCTGAACCTTCGTGATGAATTCCGGCGTCTTTGCGTTGACCGGAACCTCCTCATCCACGGCATCCTTCCATTCGGCAGGAACATTCACACGGTGGAGCGACTCGATGCCGTGATCGATCGCACCGTTGTTCATGTTGACAACCTTTTCGCCCTTGCTGCCGTAGGATGTGACAACCGCGTCCTTGAGATACTTGACCGCGTCGTCGATGGGAATGATGTTCGCAAGCTTGAAGAACGCCGACTGCATGACCATGTTGAAGCGTCCGCCAAGACCGAGTTCGCGCGCGATGTGAACCGCATCCACCGTGTAGAACTGAATGTCGTTGGAGGCGATGTAGCGGCGCATCGATGCGGGCAGGTGCGTGTTCAGCTCCTCATCCGACCAGAACGTATTGAGGAGGAACGTGCCGCCCTTCTTGAGACCTGCAAGGAGGTCGTACTGACGGACATAGGACTGCTGCGAGCAGGAGAT
This sequence comes from Selenomonas sp. oral taxon 920, assembly GCF_001717585.1. Classification (NCBI taxonomy): domain Bacteria; kingdom Bacillati; phylum Bacillota; class Negativicutes; order Selenomonadales; family Selenomonadaceae; genus Selenomonas; species Selenomonas sp. oral taxon 920. The sequence goes on along the minus strand of NZ_CP017042.1, from coordinate 1,039,221 downwards.
GAAGTCCGCCTTGTTGATGAGATACGGACTGATGATGGGCGACTTGCCAAAGCGCAGATGGCTCATCGTAATGCCGCCCGACTTCTTCGAGTCATATGCAAAGTATGCCTGCGCATACATATCCGTCTTGTCACCGATGATCTTGATCGCGCTCTTGTTCGCGCCGACCGTGCCGTCCGAGCCGAGACCCCAGAACTTACACGCCGTCGTCCCCGGCTTCGTGAGGTTGACATCGCCGTGGATCGGAGTGAGGCTGCGGTGCGTAACATCATCGACAATGCCGAGCGTAAAGCCGTGCATCGGCTCGTCCTTCTTCAGCTCCTCATAGACCGCGAAGACCTGATCCGGTGTCGTATCCTTGCCGCCGAGACCATAGCGACCGCCGACGATGACGGGGTTCATCCCCGAACTGTAGTACGCCGCCTTGACATCGAGGTAAAGCGGCTCGCCGAGCGATCCCGGCTCCTTCGTGCGGTCGAGAACGGCGACCTTCTGCACCGTCTTCGGGAGATACTTGAAGAAGTGCTCGACCGAGAACGGACGATAGAGGTGAACGGAGAGCAGACCGACCTTCTCACCCTGTGCGTTGAGATATTCGGCAACCTCCTCCGCCGTCTGGCAGACCGAGCCCATTGCAATGATGACGCGCTCGGCATCGGGTGCGCCGTAGTAGTCAAAGAGATGGTGCTCACGGCCTGTGATCTTTGCCATCTGCGCCATTGCCTCTTCAACGAGTTCGGGAATGGCATCGTAGTAACGGTTGACCGCCTCGCGTCCCTGGAAGTAGATATCGGGGTTCTGTGCCGTACCGCGTACCGCCGGATGATCCGGATTGAGTGCGCGGCGGCGGAATTCATTGACCGCATCCCAGTCAAGAATCTTCGCTAGATCGTCATAGTCCACGACCTCGATCTTCTGAATCTCATGCGAGGTACGGAATCCGTCAAAGAAGTTGATGAACGGAATGCGTCCCTTGATGGCAACGAGATGCGCGACCGCAGCGAGATCCATGACCTCCTGCACGCTCGACTCTGCGAGCATGGCAACGCCCGTCTGGCGTGCCGCCATGACATCCTGATGGTCGCCGAAGATATTCAGCGAGGACGCCGCAATGGCGCGTGCGCTGACATGGAACACGCCCGGCAGGAGTTCGCCCGCAATCTTATACATATTCGGAATCATGAGCAGAAGCCCCTGCGATGCCGTATAGGTCGTCGTCAGTGCACCTGCCTGGAGTGAGCCGTGCACTGCACCGGCAGCGCCTGCCTCCGACTGCATTTCGATCAGACGTACCTTCTGTCCGAAGATATTCTTCATTCCCTTTGCAGCAAGGCTGTCGACGTGCTCCGCCATCGGCGAGGACGGCGTGATCGGATAGATCGCCGCCACATCCGTAAAGGCATAGGAGATGTATCCGGCAGCTGTGTTGCCGTCCATCGTCTTCATTTTCTTGGCCATGTTACTGCTCTCCTCTCAATGGAAATGCGCATGCATTCCAAAAATATTAAAATATAACCACATGAGCAAAGAATTTGTCCCCTCTCATTTTTTGATAAAAAGAATCAAAAAGAATATCTATGGAGGAATACTGATTCAATACTTTCTGTTTATTATACAACGGAACATAGGGCTTGTAAACAGGATAGGCTTTCTCAGTGCTGGAAAAGACAGTTTTTTCTCATTGTTTTTTGTGATAAAAATATCTAACCAATCTATCAAAAAACGAGCTGCTCTTAACAGCTCGTTTTTCCAAAAAGCGGATGTATGGTTGGTCTTAAATCGCGCACACGTATGAGGTGAAGTGCCTCTGCGAGGTCAATGTCACGGCGGCTGCCGCCTTTCTCATATACATATACGGGCATGTCAGTGCCAATCTCACTCGCGGGCATATAGACGTACTCATCGGTATTCCGATCACCGAAGATAATGCCGCGCAGCAGCTGTGCCTCGCGTATCAAAACATATCCCTCCGCCAGAGCATATAGACAACGGTCGTAGACACACAGACCGCGATGACGACCACACGCATAAACCCGAGCGGGTCACCTTCGTACGGCACAGGTACATTCATGCCGAAGAAACTCGAAATCACCGTCGGAATCGCGAGGATGATCGTAATCGCTGTCAGGAATTTCATCACGAGGTTCAGATTGTTCGAAACGATCGAGGAGAACGTATCCGCGAGCCGTGCAAGGATCGTACTGTACATCTCCACCATCTCGCGCGCCTGCTTATTCTCGATGATGACATCCTCGAGGAGATCCTCATCCTCCTCATACATCTTGAAGATGTGATGTACGGACGTATTCGTGCGCAGACGCATCAAGCGATCCAACACTGCACCATTCGAGCGCAGTGCGGCGTTGAAATACGTCAGGCCCTTTTGCAGCTGAAGGAGACGCAGGACCTCACTGTTCTTCATGTCGTGCCGCAGACGATCCTCGATCTCCTCGGAGAGTTTGCTGATCTGACGCAGGTAGCGCAGGTAGAACACATCGGACTTGTAGAGGATCTGAAAGAGGAAGCGCGTCCGCTTGTACGTGCGGAAGAGCTTCGCCGTGCGTTCGTTGAACTCCGCCATCACAGGCGTTTCCTCGAGGCAAACCGTAATGATGTGCTCGTCCGTAAGGATGATCGCAAGCGGCAGCGTGTCGTAGCTGTCCTCGCCACGATAGACGGGGACGTTCGTCAGGATCATGACCGAGTCGTCCTCGACATCCGTATGCGACCGCTCCTCATCATCGAGTGCGGAGCGCAGGAAATCGGGGTCAACCTCCGTGAGGGTACTGACCACCTTCAGCTCGTACGGGGTCGGATTGACAATGTTGATCCATGCCCCCTTCGTGAGTGTCTTGAGGGACAGCTCCTGAAGAGGACCGGACTCCATGGATTTATATATTTGCAGCAAGAGAGGACGCTCCTTTCCGACCGTCCTCCCCTGTCAGCACAGAATGGCGAAACGAAGAGAGGACGGCATACATATGTGAGGTTCTGACTGCAAAGGTGTATCGTCCATGCTCTTCACTTCCTTTCAACGTTCGTTTTCAAAATTGCCGAATGAATTGTACCGCATAATGCACTGCTTGTCTATAGTGACAGAGAAAAGTCACACATTAAAACGGAAGTTCACCACATCGCCGTCGCGCATAATATACTCCTTGCCCTCAAGACGGACAAGTCCCTTATCCCGTGCCGCCGCCACACTGCCGAGCGCAACCAGATCATCGTAGTTCACGATCTCGGCGCGGATGAAGCCGCGTTCAAAATCCGTGTGAATTTTCCCCGCCGCCTTCGGTGCCGTCGTGCCGCGTGTGATCGTCCACGCGCGGCACTCATCCTCACCCGCTGTGAGAAACGTCTGCAGCCCGAGCAGTGAAAACGCCCCATGGATGAGACGATCCAGGCCGCTCTCCGTGAGCCCCAGATCTTCAAGGAATACCTTTGCTTCCTCCGCGTCGAGCTCCGCGATCTCCTCCTCAAGCCGTGCCGAGACCGTCACTACCTGTGCGCCCGTACGTGCGGCGTATTCCTTGACCGCCTGCACATGCGGATTCTCCACATTCGCCGTCGCTGCCTCATCCTCGCCGACATTCGCAATATAGAGGATTGGCTTGCGCGTGAGGAGGTTCAGGTCGCGCAGGATTGCCAGTTCCTCATCCGAGAGCTCTACCTCACGTGCGGATTTCCCCTCATCGAGCGCAGCTTTCAGACGCTCTAGTGCCGCGTGCTCCGCCTTTGCCTCCTTGCTGCCCGACTTGAGCAACTTCGTCACCTTCGCCATGCGTTTTTCGACCGCCTCGAGATCGGCAAGGCAAAGCTCCGTCTCAATGATGTCAATGTCGCGCAAAGGGTCGACCGCACCCTCGACGTGCGTAATGTCCGTGCTCTCAAAGCAGCGGACAACGTGCGCCACAGCATCCACCTGACGGATGTGTTCAAGGAATTTATTGCCGAGCCCCTCGCCCTTCGATGCGCCCTTGACCAGACCTGCAATATCCACAAAGCGGACGCTTGCGGGCGTTGTTTTCTTCGAATGATAGAGATCCGTCAACACTTTGAGGCGCTCATCCGGCACTGCCACCACACCCACATTGGGCTCAATCGTGCAGAACGGATAGTTTGCAGCCTCTGCACCCGCCTTTGTAATCGCATTGAACAGCGTACTCTTCCCCACATTCGGCAGACCAACGATTCCAACCTCAAGATTGCTCACGATGATTCCCTCTTTCACGGATCGATATATTCCTTCAATTTATAGATACACTCGTTATGTTATAGCAAAAAAAACGGTGAAGGTCAATCATTGTGCACCGTTTGCGTCAGGAGCATATCACATCTTTTCTTATGGATGCACCTGCAAATGTCACAATTGCTACTTTCCTTTTTGAAATCTTGTGTTATAATTTGAAGCAATCAGGGGATTTCCCTTCACTGTCAATTAGCTTCATTATATAGGAGGTCTATCATGGCAATTACAAAAGATATGAGCATCGTCGAGATCGTTCAGACGTACCCCGACACCGTCGAGGTTCTGATGAACGCAGGTATGGGCTGCCTCGGCTGCGCGGCATCGCATTTCGAGAACATTGAGCAGGGTGCGATGGCGCACGGCATCGACATCGATGCTCTGATCGAGGCACTCAATGCGACAATCGGCGAGAAATCTGCTGCAGCGCAGTAAGCATGCCGGAAGAAGGACCCCACTCGTGGATATTTCCACGAGTGGGGTCCTTTTGCGTCATCTATGCCGCTCCACCGTAAATCGCGCGAGTGCAATCGGCTCCTTCGGCTGGATGCGTGCCTTCTCACGCGCGATGGCAATCTGGTCCTCTGCCGTATCGATTCCCGCAAGATCGGGCAGCAGCAATCCACGTCGATTGTCTGTCAGGCTTCTCACGATCACCCCGTAGATTTTCGGATTGAGCTGTGCCGCCGATTCAATCGACTCGGGCGTGCTCAGCACATCCACGGAGTAGACGAGGCGGCTCAGTTCTCCCTCCTCGATTGGCTCAAAGCGTCCATCATGCGCCGCCGCTGAGACGGCATTGTAGAAAATCTCCTCGGCGAGCGTTTTCTGCGCGGGCAAGAACGTCCCGATGCATCCGCGCAGCTTTCCGTATTTCTTGATCGAGACAAACGCTCCCGCACGTTTTTCGATGAGTTCCTGCGGCAGATCAGAGGGCAGCGATGCGAATAAATGCGTTCGTACAAAGTGCTCTATACTCATACGCGCAAGCCGCACGTAGTCATCCTCCGCCGTGCGCAGTTCGGCAATCGCAGCATCCTCTGCACGAACGAGCTGTGCCGCGTAGTCGGTCCCCGCATCCCGCCCCGTCACGGTAAAGGACGCGACGGCGTAGCCCACACCGAACGGAGCTTCATAGCTGTGCAGCTTCGCACCCGTCGCCACGCGGTCAAGCGCACCCGCAAGCACCCACAGCCCGTTCAGCCCGCAGTGTCCCGCCGCCTCGGCAAAACTGCCGGGAATCTGCAAGAGCGACAAGAAGTCACCCGTCTTCATGAATGCTGTGCAGAGTTCATCGAACTCCGCGCCCTCAGGTGCAAAGCCGTTTGTGCCGCCCTCCATGAGCCGATGCGAAAGATCTCCGCTTGCGATGCAGATCGTCCGACGCCCGAGCCGCTCCGCCGTCGCCGCAATCGCCTGACCGAGCAGGGCATGTGTATACGCGGGCAGTCCTGCAATGCCGATGCGGACAAATTTGGTCGGCGCATCGCCGAGGTATTCACTCAGGAAGAAGAGCGGGATCATTGTGCCGTGATCGAGTGCCGGATTTTTCTCCCCGAGCGTCCCTGCAGGAATGTTCTGCTCTGACACAGTAGAGGAGAGCGCGCGTACAAATTCCTCGTCGTATTCAATCCCGATGGATATCTCGGGATGCCCGAACGCGGCGAAGGTCCCCTCGGCGCCCGCACCCGGCGAGATATGAAAGAAATCATCGTACGCCGTCGCGTGCGGGCTGATGATGACGACTGTATCGGGGCGCAGCTCCGCCGCCGCGCGCATCGTCTCGTAATACGCCCGAACGGTCGCGGCAATCTCCCCCTCCCGTCCCTGCCCGATGGTTGGAATGATGAGCGGCGGATGCGGAACGGCATAGGCGGCAAGGATGGACATAATGCTCACTCCCTCATAGAAAAAAAGCCGACTGCAAAACAGTCGGATCTATAAAAATATACCAAGATGGTGCGGATGAAGGGGGTCGAACCCATACGCCTTGCGGCACTGGATCCTAAGTCCAGCGCGTCTGCCAGTTCCGCCACATCCGCATGTGATTACTCAGCAAGCGTATTCTATCACGACCGCGCGGGGCTGTCAATCCGTGCATTCGCCCACGCGCACACCGCCGCCCGCATCTCCTTCACATCCAGAACACCATACGCGAATCCACGCCGCACAAGCTCCGTCGGGAGAAATTCATCGTATTTGTCAAAGATCGGCACCTCATCGGGATAGAGCAGTTCCATCGCATCGAGCTCCTCAGCCGCTTCCTCCGCGAGAATGTAAAAGAACTCTGCAGGCGATACCTTCATCGTAAACTGCATAAAGTACGGGCGCATGGACTCAAATCCGCGCAGACCGAGCCGCGCACCGCAGCGGATGCGCAGGAATCGCTCAAGTGCAAGGAAGGCATAGCTGCCGAGCCACGGCAGAAGCGCGTACATCTCGCCACCGAGCGGGATGAGCACATCTTCCGCCGCACGCGAGTGCCGTGCCGTCTCACGTGCCTGCGTGATACGTGCGACCGCATTTTTTAGCAGATAGGGCGGGATCAGCTCCTCGCGCAGCACCTGACGCATCCGCTCAAGAATGCGCGTGTGGATATCGCCGGGACACTCACCGAAATAGGCGGGCACATTCCCCTTCACCATCTCGCAATATACGAGGTGACGCTTGCGGTCAACCTCGAGCACGCGCCAGACGTGTCCTGCGATCGCAATCTTCTCCCCGACGGGCGGCGGCGTGACAATCGTGCCGATCTCCTGCGACTCGCAGCGGACGGTGTACTCCTCGTTCTCTTGAAAGACACCGTAGAAGCGAAAGGACTGCACAACGCGCTCCCCCGAAAGTCCCACGATCAGACCACCGCGCTCTGTCTGCTGCAGATGTTCCTGCGCGATCAGATGGCGCAGGAGCGTACGGTAGTCCTCCTGCGTGATGCGGTGAAAGACGTGCAGGGAGAGCACACGATCTGCGAGCGCACGCGGCGAGAGCTCCCCACAGGATGCCGCGACGCTCATGGTCTGATGATAGAGCAGGCTGAACGGCAGACGATCCAGGCGCGGCGGCTCAACCCAACGCTCCTCAAGGTAAAGCTGGATGAGGGCAATTCCCTGCAGCAGCTTCCACGGAATCGTCGCAGGCAGCAGGGCACGTGCCTCGGGTGCGTCCTCGCGCACGACGAAGTGCATCTCCTGCGGCTGACTGCGCCGCCCCGTCCGCCCCATGCGCTGGAGGAAGGACGAAACCGTCCACGGTGCGTCGATCTGAAAGGCACGCTCAAGCCGTCCGATATCGATGCCGAGTTCGAGCGTCGCCGTCGTGCACGTTGTAAAGAGACTGTCCTCATCCTTCATCCGCGCCTCCGCCGTCTCACGGAATGCGGCAGAGAGATTCCCGTGATGAATGAGAAAACGATCCGGCTCATGCTGTTTCTCACAGTAGGCGCGCAGCGTCGTTGTCACCGCCTCGCACTCCTCACGCGAGTTGACAAAGATGAGACATTTCTTCCCGCGTGTATGTGCAAAGATATAGCCAAGCCCGGGATCGGCAGCCTCGGGCGGGGTGTCGGTCGGTGCGCCGAGAAGATCCGACACGACAATGTCGTCGCGTCCCTCCCCCGCCTGCGTGTCGCGCACATAGAAATGCTCAAGGGAGAGCCGCCACTTGCTCCCCTTTGCCTCGATCTGCGGCACAAGGGTCTCCCGTCCCGTCCCTGCCGCGAGAAAATCCCCCGCACGCTTGGCATCGCCAATGGTCGCCGACAGCCCGATGCGGCGCGGCTGCACGCCCGCGATGCGGGAAAGCCGCTCGATGAGACAGAGCGTCTGCCCGCCGCGATCGCCGCGCAGAAGGGAGTGCAGCTCGTCGATCACGACAAAGCGCAGATCGCCGAACAGTTTCGGAATCGCCATGTGCCGATGCAGGAGCAATGCCTCAAGCGACTCCGGCGTAATTTGCAGGATGCCCGACGGACGTTTCATCAGGCGTGCCTTATGCGTCTGCCCCACATCTCCGTGCCAGTGCCAGACGGGGATGTCCGCCCTGTGGCACAGCTCCGTCAGACGCTCGAACTGGTCGTTAATCAGCGCCTTGAGCGGTCCGATGTAGATACATCCAACCGATGTGGGAGGACTCTCGTGAAAGAGCGTAATGATCGGGAAAAACGCCGCCTCCGTCTTGCCCGCCGCTGTGGATGCTGTCAGGAGCACATGATCGTCCGTCCCAAAGACTGCCTCCGCTGCCGCGATCTGGATGCCGCGCAGACTCTGCCATTCCTGTGCGTAGATATAGTCACGCACGAAGGGCGCATAGCGGTCAAATACGCTCATAGCTCGAACTCCGCGAACTGTGCGCTGATCTCTGCGCCCTCCACCTCATTCTGTGCGTACGAAAACTCCTCCGAACCGAGCAAATCCGCAAGTTTCAATGTCGGATTTTGGTAGATGATGTCGAGCACCTGAATGAAGTCACGGATGACCTCACGCGGTGTGATATGTGTGTCCGCACCGATTCGTCCGAACTCGATGCGGATGAAGTCCGCGAGATCGTCCTGCGTGACAATCTGTGCATATCCATAGAGCTCCGCATGGATGGCGGCAAGCTTTTCGATGAGCACGAGCATCTCCTCATGCGTAAGCGGCGCGAGCCGTATCACGGGCGAGAGCAGGTCACGATGCTCCCCTGCAAAGCGTCCCTCGGCGAGTCGTGAGCGCAGAGCCTCATAGCTGTAGACCCCGCGCCGCGTGTCCTCCATGCACGCGGGCGTGCCGCAGAGAATCATTCCGAGGTACTGTGCACGCCCCTGCATCGCATCGTTATACATTGTTAGGATCTTCTCGTAGTTGTACTGGCGCGTGACCGCGTGCGGGATCTTGTAGATGTTCACGAGTTCGTCGATGAGGATGAGCATCCCTGCATAACCTGCCTGCCGCAGGAATGCGGCAAAGAGTTTCAGATACTCGTACCAGTCGTCGTCCGTGATGATGATGTTCACGCCGAGATCATGCCGTGCTTCGGTCTTCGTCGTATACTCCCCGCGAAACCAGCGTGCAACCTGCGCCCGCTTCTCATCATCGCCGTCCCGATAGGCATGATAGTAGAGCGTCAGAATCCGCGTAAAGTCAAACCCATGCACGAGATCGTTCAGCCCGTAGATGATGGAGGCAATCCGCCGGTCAACAGCAGCAGGAAAATCGGGATGCTCGGGGGCGATACTGTCCTCCGTCACGATTTCCTGCTGTACCCGGCTGATCCAACGGTCAAGGATGAGCGTGAGTGCCCCGCCCTCGGGCGTTGTCTTCGTCGCCATATTGCGAATGAGCTCACGATACGTCGCGAGCCCCTGCCCCCGCGTCCCCTGCAAGCGTCGCTCGGGCGAGAGGTCGGCATCCACCACGACGAAATTCTTTGCCATCACATAGCTGCGGATCGTCTGCAAAAGGAAGCTCTTTCCGCTGCCATAGCGTCCAACGATAAAGCGGAACGAAGCCCCACCGCCCTCGATCATCTCCACATCAGAGAGCAGTGCCTCAATCTCGCTGCGACGTCCGACGGTGATGTACGGAAGACCGATGCGCGGCACGACGCCGCCCTTGAGGGCATTCACAAGTGTCTGGGCAATACGGCGCGGGATTTTCTTCGGTTCATTCGCAGCCATGCAGATACCTTTCTATCAGTTCGTCCTGATAATCGGGAACAACGGCGGGCGGATCGCCCTCGATCACCGTGTCCGCAAAATCATCGTACAGTTTTTCGTTGATGCCGTCGACGAGGACGGAGAGCATCCTCCCCTCCGTGCGCACCCACGCGAGATCACCGTCACCGAGGAGTGTGCGGAGCAGGCGAAGCTCCGACGCATCCAGACCATTGATATCCCCTGCCCCCTCTGCCGTCACGGGAGCGGCGGGCAGCGTATCCTCAGAGGATGACGGAGAAACGACAGGAGAAGGCTCAAAAATGGGCATCATCGGAGGTTCCTCTTCCTCCTCCACGATCAGCCGCTCCTGCGTCACATCGGCATCCGCACGAATGCGCGCAAGCTGCGAAAAGTCAAGTCGGACGCGCCGCGCCTCTGCTGCCCTCTGCTCCGCAAGAAAGGCGGTGATCTCCTCATCAATTATTTTTGCCTGCCATTTTTTCAGCTTTGGCGGCTGGATCGCTGTGATTCCAAAATGTGCACGCAGTCCGGCATCCACTCCGCGCAAAAACACGCCCAAACGCTGTGCCGCACGTTCTGGACGCTCATACGAGTGCAGCGTCCAGTACCCGCTCACGCACTCATAGCGGCGCAGAGGATGTACCTCATAGACGCGATCCGGCTCCTCCTTGGGCGGCTGAAATACCGCAGAGGAAAAGAGGCGGACGGGCGCAGTCTGCTCCACGGCAATCAAATCGTCAAAGAAACTGATCTGACGATGCTTCTCATAGTACTCCGCAGCGTGATCCAGCACGCGGAGCACGACGGCATTCACCTCTGCCGTATGAGCACGGTAGAGCTTCGAGCGTTCCAGACGATAGGAGGAGAGAACGCAGACCGCCGACATTGTTTCCTCTGTCGTATGCTCCGTGTGATGAAGCACCGTACAGATGGCATCATCCTGTTCCCAATATGAGAGAGCATTGCCACGCCATGTAATCAGTTTGGAATCAAGCCCATAGTAGATAACGAACTCATCTTCCCAATGCACAATATAGTGACCGATCTGCGGGTCAAGCGCACGATATGCCTCACAGAAGGAATGCAGCTTCTCATAGCCATCCTGTGCGTCCCTGCAACCGATGAGATGCAGAAGTTCATAGACGTAGAGAGACGCATAGGACATCCCCCGCTTCTCGACCCGTCCCTGCCGCACCGCCGTCCGCCATGTGAAGTAGCCGCGCAGCTGTGCATTCGAGAGCGAATCATACGTCGGAAAATATTGATTGACCACGCCTTTATAAACATAGTCATCCTCATAGTTCACCATCAGACGCGCTTGCTTCAGAAACAGCTCCGCCCGCGACTGCCAATAGTCGTGCGTGGTGGTGACGAGTGCGCGCATGGCAAGCAGCAGCTTCGGCGTCGGTGTTTTTGGGGTGGGCACGGGCGCATTTGGGATCGCCTCGTCGCGATAAATACGCCCGACAAGACGCTGCGAAATGTCGGAAGACCATCCGTTCCCCATCACACACCTCCGTTCATCCGTTCGATTTACTCCCCCTTATTTTACTACGAATCCCCAAAATAGCAAGTTCGCGCAAGAAAATACGCCTCCTGCCGGGCAGCAGGAGGCGTATTTTCGATAGAGAGAAAGAAATGTAGGGAATGTATGTGAATTCCGCGGAAGGGAAGGCCGCAGAATACGCACCGAAAGTCAGAGAGTATGAAAGCATATCTGCATTCTTAGTATCTCTTGCTTTCATAGATAATATAACGGAATCGACTTAGAACGCCTTGTGAAGGGCGTTAATGTTCGATTAGCTTAGGAGTAGACTATCATTAGCGAGCTCGCTGCCCGCCGCCTGCTCGAACATAGAGAGAAGGTCGCGCGTCGTGAGCCCCTGCTTCTTTTCCTGCGGCACATCGAAGAGGATTCGCCCCTCATGCAGCATGATGAGGCGATTTCCGTAGCGCAGAGCATCCTTCATGTTATGTGTAATCATGAGTGTTGTGAGCTGATCCTCTGCGACAATCTGCTGCGTGAGTTCAAGCACCTTCGCCGCAGTCTTCGGATCGAGCGCCGCCGTATGTTCGTCGAGGAGCAGCAGGTTCGGCTTCACAAGCGTCGCCATAAGAAGGGTCAGTGCCTGTCGCTGACCGCCCGAGAGCAGTCCGACGCGCGAAGATAGGCGATCCTCGAGGCCGAGCTTCAGGCGTGCAAGCTTCTCGCGGAACACATCGCGCATTTCGCTCGTCGAGCCCCAGCGCAGCGTCGGTGTCTGCCCACGCCGCGCAGCGATCGCAAGATTCTCCTCGATCATCATGCGTGCCGCCGTCCCCATCATCGGGTCTTGGAATACACGTCCGATGAACTTCGCTCGACGGTGCTCCGGCCACTTCGTAATGTCCTCGCCTGCGATGCAGATCTTTCCTGTATCTACGGAGATCGCCCCCGCAATCGCGTTCATCAGCGTGGACTTACCCGCGCCGTTGCCGCCGATCACGGTGACGAAATCGCCGGGTGCAAGGTGGAGGGTAATGCCCGAGAGCGCCTTCTTCTCCGTGATTGTCCCTGGATTGAATGTCTTTTTGATATCCTCGATATGCAGCATCACTCCGCCCCCTTCTTCATCGCGTGATATTTCGACTGGATGAGGGGCAGCGAAAGTGCAATTGCAACGAGAATTGCCGTGAAGAGTTTGAGATCATTCGGAGGCATGCCAAGCTGCAGCACAACAGCAATGACGGCACGGTAGACAATCGAGCCGAGCACAACGGAGATCAGCCAGTTCTTGAAGCTGCGCGTGCCGAAGAGCACCTCGCCGATAATAACGGACGCAAGGCCAATGACGATCGTGCCCGTCCCCATGCCGACATCCGCAAAGCCGTTGCTCTGTGCCACGAGTGCGCCGCAAATCGCGACCATGCCATTCGAGAGGAGCAGCCCAAGTACGATCATGATATCCGTGTTGACACCGTTCGCACGGATCATATGAGGGTTTGCCCCCGTCGCGCGGATCGCCATGCCTAACTCCGTGCCGAAGAACCAATACGTAAGCAGGATGGCGATTACAACTACAACCGTTCCAATGAGAAGGATGTTCGTCGCTGTATCGAGCCCCCAGATATTCCACTCAGTGAAGAGCGTCTCCTGCTGCAGGAGCGGCAGGTTCGCCTTACCCATGACGCGCAGATTGATGGAATAGAGTCCGATCATCGTCAAGATTCCAGCAAGCAGTGCGGGAATCTTTAGTTTCGTACAGAAAAATCCTGTGATAACGCCCGAGACACATCCAGCCGCGCAGGCAACAAGGATTGCCGTCAGCGGCGTATAGCCCGCTATGAGCATAGCGGCAGAAACGGCGGCACCAAGAGGAAAACTGCCCTCGACCGTCAGATCGGCAATGTCCAAAACGCGATAGGTCAGATAGACGCCAAGCGCATAGAGTCCCCAAAGGACTCCCTGTGCCGCCGTCGCAACGACGAGATCCATAACGTCACTCCCTCGAGATTCAGAAAAAAAGCGGACACGCTGCGTGCCCGCTCCGTTGTGTTCGGCTTACTTACGGCACAATCGTTGCACCGTTTAGTACATCGGCAGGAATCGTCAGACCGATTTTCTCCGCATTCTTCTTGTTGATGACAACCACGAGATCGCGTGCCGTCTCGATCTTCATATCGGCCGGCTTAGCCTTTCCTTCGAGGATATCCGCAGCCATATCGCCCGTCTGGACACCAAGCTTATAGTAGTCAATTCCCTTCGTTGCAAGAGCCCCAGCTGTGACACCGCCGGCAAAGCCGCAGATCACGCCTTTGCCCGCCGGATCGGTAATACTCGTGAGCGTCGGCATCGCCGATGCAATCACATTGTCCGTCGGCTCATAGAACACATCCACATCGTCGACCATGCTCTGTGCCGCCTGCTGAATATCGTTGACCGTCGAAATCGTTGCAACACGCACGGTCAGCCCCTTTGACTCAGCATATTCCTTCATCGCCTTTACCTGAATCTCTGAGTTGACCTCACTCGAGGAGTAGATCGTTCCAATTGTTTTTGCGTTCGGATAGAGCTTCATGAGGAGATCAATCTGCTCGGCGATCGGCGTGAGGTCGCTTGTGCCCGTGACATTTCCGCCCGGCGCATCGTTCGACTTTACCACCTTTGCGCTCACGTAGTCCGTTACCGCCGTTCCAACAATGGGGATATCCTTCGTGGCATTGGCTGCCGACTGCACCGCAGGGGTTGCTATTGCACAAATGAGGTCTACTTTGTCGCTGATAAAACGCTGAACAATATTTTGGAGGTTCGACTGATCCGCTTGTGCATTCTGGCGATCAATCGTGAGGTTCTTGCCCTCCTCGTAACCGCGTGCCTTAAGCCCGTCCACGAACCCACGATTCGCATCATCGAGTGAGCTGTGCTCCACGAGCTGAACAATTCCAACTTTGTAGGTCTTGTCCCCCTTCGTTGACTGCTCCCCGCATCCTGCCGACACCAGAATCCCGAGGGCAGCGATGCTGAGCGCAGCACATTTTGCGAGTTTTGTTATCTGCATCGAATCCCCACCTTTTCTATTTCTGTATTAGTCCACCAGAGTCGCATCCTTGAGTACATCCTCCGGAATCGTCAGTCCGAGTTTTGCCGCACTCCCCTTGCTGATGATGAGAGAGAGCTCGCGTGCCGTCTCAATCGGCATATCCGACGGCCTCTTCTTGCCCTCGAGGATGTCTGCCGCCATGTCGCCCGTCTGAACACCGAGCTTGTAGTAGTCGATACCGTAGGTCGCAAGACAGCCGCCTGTCACCATGAACGGCTCAGCGCAGATCACAGCCTTGCCCGCCGCATCCGTCACGCCGACGAGCGTTGGGATGGAGGAGGAAATGACATTGTCCGTCGGCTCATAGAACACATCCACATCATTGACAAGGCTCTGTGCCGCCTGTGGGATATCATTGACTGTCGAGACCGTCGCCGCACGCACCTTGAGTCCCTTTGACTCAGCATATTCCGTCATTGCCTTGATCTGGATCTCAGAGTTGATCTCGCTCGAAGAGTAGATCGTACCAATGGTCTTTGCATTCGGATAGAGCTTGATAAGAAGATCGATCTGCTCCCTGATTGGATTGAGATCACTCGTCCCCGTGATGTTCGCGCCCGGCTTCTCGTTTGTCTGCGCAAGCTTTGCACTCACATAGTCCGTGATCGCCGTTCCAACAATGGGAATATCCTTCGTCGCATTCGCCACAGACTGCGCTGCCGGAGTTGCAATGGCACAGATAAGATCCACCTTGTCGCTGACGAAACGCTGCGCAATATTCTGGAGGTTCGACTGATCCGCCTGTGCATTCTGGCGATCAATCGTGAGGTTCTTGCCCTCCTCGTAGCCGCGCGCCTTGAGTCCATCCACGAACCCACGATTCGCTGCATCGAGAGCATTGTGCTCGACCAGCTGGACAATGCCGATCTTATACGACTTCTCACCGCTTGCCTTCTGATCGCCGCCGCAGCCCGCCGTAACGCCAAGTCCGAGCACCGCGATGCCAAGAGCGATGGCTTTCATTGCCGTTGTCATCCGCATCGAATTCCCACCTTTTCTATTGTCTCATTTTTACAATACTTGTTTATTATACATGGGCATGCACAAAAAAGCTAGTATTCATACAATGAAAAATACGAAAGGACTGCTCTGAGAAGCGAAAAACTTCCCAAAGCAGCCCTTGTCTTATGACGTTTGTCCTTCTTTTAAGAGATCCTCAAGCGTATGCCATGCAAGCACCGCGCATTTCACACGCGCGGGCATATTCGAAATATTTTTGAGCGCGACTGCCTCATCCAGTTCCTCAAGCACCTCGTCGTCTGTCACCTCGCGCTTGATCATTGAGGTAAAAAGCTGTGCAAGCCGATGCGCCTCCTCGACCGTCTTGCCGCGCATGAGGTCGATCATGATGTCCGTGCTCGCCTGTGAGATCGCGCATCCAACACCCGTAAAGGCGCCGTCTTTGATGACGCCGTCCGCAATCTCGAGCTCGAGCGTGATCTCATCGCCGCAGCTTGGATTGTGCCCGCGCTCGCGCACGGTCGCTGTCTCGAGTGCGCCCTTGTTCTCGGGCGAGCGGCTGTGCTCGCCGATGACCTCCGTATAGAGATCGCTGAGTGCCGATCCCTCAGTCGCCATAGCCGAGCACCCCCCGTACCTTTTTCAGGGCCTCAACGAACCGGTCGATGTCCTCGTGTGTGTTGTAGAGGTAAAAACTCGCACGGCAGGTCGCATTCTGCCCGAGATAACGCATCAGCGGCTGTGCACAGTGATGCCCCGCGCGAATGGCAACACCGTAGCTGTCGAGAATCGACGCAACGTCATGCGGGTGTACGTCCTTCACGTTGAACGTGATGATGCCCGTCTTGTTGTCGCGCGTACTGTCACAGCCATAGAGCTCCACAAATGGCAGCTCGCGCAGCTTCGGCAGCGCGTAGGAAATGAGATCGCGCTCGATCGTTTCGATGCGGTCAAAGCTGACCTTTTCGAGATAGTCGATCGCCGCGATCAGCCCCGATGCACCGCTGACGTTCTGCGTGCCCGCCTCGAACTTCGCGGGCAGCTCCGCAAAGGTTGTCTCCTGCTCGCCAACATAGTCGATCATATCGCCGCCAAAGAGGAACGGCGGCATCGCGTCGAGGATGTCATACTTCCCATAGAGCACGCCAATCCCCATCGGGGAGAGCATCTTATGTCCCGAGAATGCGAAGAAATCCGCATCCATCGCCTGCACATCCACCGCAATATGCGGCACGCTCTGTGAGCCGTCCACGACGATCACTGCCCCGACCGCATGAACGCGGTCGGCAATCGTACGCACATCGTTGACAAGACCAAGCACATTCGACACATGTGTCACAGCGACGATTTTCGTCTTTTCCGTGATCTGTGCCGTAATATCCTCTGCCGATAGGTTGCCGTCCTCCGCGAGATAGATGTACTTGAGCGTCGCCCCGCGCGCCTTGGCGACGAACTGCCACGGAACAATATTGCTGTGATGCTCCGAGATGGTGATAACAATCTCATCGCCCTCGCGGATATTTGCGCGTCCGTAGCTGTATGCGACGAGATTCAGCGCCTCCGTCGCATTCTTCGTAAAGACAATCTCCTCAGGGCGTGCCGCACCAATGAACTGCTGCGTCCGCACACGCGCCGTCTCATAGATATCCGTCGCCTTTACCGACAGCTCGTATGCCCCCCGATGCGGATTCGCATTGCAGTAGGTGCAGTAGTCGGCGACCGCCTTGATGACCGCCTCCGGCTTCTGCGTCGTCGCTCCGTTGTCGAGGTAGACAATGGGGCGACCGTTCATCTTCGTCTGCAGGATCGGGAAATCCTGCAAATACTCGTTATTCCTGCGTTCCACCCAAAAGTCTCCTCTCAAGGTAGCTGCCGATCTCCGCACGCAGCTCTTCGCTCTCAATACGCGCCAGTACCGGCTCAAAGGATGCCTCGACAATCAGCTGCTGCGCCGCACGCTCGTCGAGCCCTCGGCTCATCAGATAAAAGAGCTTGTCCTCGTCCATCCGCCCGATGCTGACCGCATGATGCCCGTCCACATCGCCCTCGTGTGAGAGCATGAGCGGAACACTGCGGTTGCGTGCATGGGGCGAGAGAATCGTGACCTCTTCGTCCTCCTTGCCAACCGAGCCACGCGCTCCCTGAACGAAGTCCAGCGTCCCGCGGAATGTCTTGACACTATGGTCCAACAGAGCACCGCGCACCTGCATGTTTGCGTCCGTACGGCGGCCTTCCTGACGGATGATATAGTTGAGGTCGATCTTGCGCTCCTCATCACCAAAGTACAGCCCCCAGACATCCGCGCGCGCCTCATCGCCCGCGAGCGTCACGCGCAACTCCGATGCCGTATGCGCAGCGCCCGCCTCGACGAGCGTGCAGGAGAACAGTCCTCCGCGCGCCACATTTGCATGAATGCGGCTCGCCGCAGGCACGTCCGTCGGTGCAAACTGGATGTAGGTCAGCGCAAGCTCTGCACCCTCCGCGACATCCACATAGATCTCCTGCGCCCCGTTTTCGCGCAGCTCCACAATATGTTTTGAACGCTCCCCCGCAGCGACGGAGAGCCTGATCTCATCGTTGGTATCCGCAAGCCCCGCAGGCACGGGGAGATCATTGACCCCGAGCCAGCGCCATGTCGGCATGGGGATACGGCTAAACACGTCCTGCATTGCCATCACCCCATCGTTCCTTCCAATTCAATGTTGACCAAGTTGTTCATCTCAACCGCATACTCAAGCGGCAGTTCCTTCGCAATCGGCTCGACAAAGCCGCGCACAATCATCGCACGCGCCTCCTCCTCGTCGATCCCGCGGCTCATCAGATAGAAAATCGCCTCGTCGCTGATCCGCCCGATCTTCGCCTCGTGTCCGATGTCCACCGCATCGCACGCGACATCCATCACGGGGAGTGTATCGCTGCGCGACTCCGCATCCAACATCAGCGACTCGCAGTTGACCGAGCACTTTGCCCCGACCGCACGCGGCGTCACCTTGACCCCACTGCGGTAGATCGCGACACCGCCCGACTTCGAGATCGAACGTGTGCTGATATTCGCCGACGTATTCGGCGCGTCAAAGATCACCGTCGCGCCCGTGTCCAGCTCCTGACCCTTCGAGGCGAACGTGACGCCCGTGAACTCACAGGTCGCATTCTCCCCGTGCAGAATGCTCGTCGGATAGAGCATCGAGACGTGTGAGCCAAACGAGCCGGAGACCCACTCGACCGCGCCATCCTTCTCCACCTTCACACGCTTCGTATTGAGGTTCATCATATTGCGCGACCAGTTCTCGATCGTCGAGTAGCGCAGCCGTGCCCCCTCCTTGACGAACAGCTCGACACAGCCCGCATGGAGATTCGTCACATTGTATTTCGGCGCAGAGCACCCCTCTATGAAATGCAGGCTCGCCCCCTTCTCCACAATGATAAGCGTGTGCTCGAACTGCCCCGCCCCCGCCGCATTCAGTCGGAAATAGGACTGCAGCGGGATATCTACCTTGATCCCCTCGGGTACATAGACGAACGAACCGCCCGACCAGACCGCACCATGCAGCGCGGCGAACTTATGCGCCTTCGGCGGCACAAGCGTCATGAAATACTGCTGAACGATGTCACCGTACTCCTGCAGCGCCGTCTCCATGTCCGTATACACAACGCCCTGCTCCACAAGCGACTCTTGAATCGAGTGGTAGACCACCTCAGAGTCGTACTGTGCGCCAACCCCCGCGAGCGACGTTTTCTCTGCCTCGGGAATGCCCAAACGGTCAAACGTATCCTTGATGTCCTCGGGCACCTCGTTCCAGTCCCCGACCATCTTCGCATCGGGGCGCACATAGGTCACGATCTCATCCATATTCAGCTCGGAGAGATCAGGCCCCCATGCGGGCATTGGCATCGCGTGGTAAACATCCAATGATTTCAGACGAAAATCGAGCATCCACTGCGGATCATTCTTCTTCTCCGAAATGTCGCGGATAATCTCCTCCGTCAGACCCGACTGCGACTTATACGCCGAGCGATCTTCATTGGTAATATCGTAAATCGTCCGCTCAATGTCGGCGACCTGCGTCTTTTTCTTTGGTACAAAATCCCCCATTCGGCTCACCCCACTTGATCCTGCGCCGCAAGGATATTGGCAAAACCTTCCTTGTTGATCTGCTGAATAAGCTCTGCACCGCCCTCGCGCATAATCTTCCCCTGCGCAACCACGTGCACACGATCCACCTTCAGCTTATCAAGAATGCGCGCGTTATGTGTAATGATGAGACAGGAATTCTCCGCTGTATGGAATTTTGACACACCCTCGGACACAATCTGTACGGCATCCACATCCAGTCCCGAATCGGTCTCATCGAGCAGTGCCAACTTCGGCTGCAGCATGAGCAGCTGCAGCACCTCACTGCGCTTCTTCTCGCCGCCCGAGAATCCTACGTTGAGATAACGCTGTGCATAGCTCGGGTCGATCTTCAGCTCTGCCATCATCGCATTCAGCTCCTTGCGGAACGGCATGAGCTTGACCTTTTCGCCCGTCATCATCTGACGTGCCGTGCGGATCATATTCTCCACCGTGATGCCGGGGATCTCCTCCGGCGTCTGGAACGCGAGGAACAGTCCGCGCCGCGCACGCTCGAACGCACGCAGCGCACCGATGTCCTCGCCCTCGAGCACAAGGCTGCCGCCCGTCATCTCATACTTCGGGTGCCCCATGATGACATTCATCAGCGTCGACTTGCCCGAGCCGTTCGGGCCAAGGATGACGTGCACCTCGCCCTTGCGAACGGTAAGATCAAGCCCCTTTAGAATCTCCTTGCCCTCCACGCCCGCGTGAAGATCCTTTATCTGCAGCAATACATCTGCCATAGCAAACTCTCCTTAAAATAGTCTATCGTTTAATCCTTACAAAATTACTCGGGATTCATATTTTCATCATTGTATTTGCTTTCATATAAAAAGTCAATAACCTAAGACACGATCTATAAACAAAACAAATAATTGAGATTCCTTTTCATAGTTTAGTACATAGAAAAAAGACCCGTGAAAGCTCACGAGTCTTTGATTGTGCGGCAACTACCTACTCTCCCACGTCGTCTCCAACGAAGTACCCTCGGCCTTTGAACGCTTAACTACTGTGTTCGGAATGGGAACAGGTGGAACCGTTCAGGCATCATCACCGCATTACTGACTTGTTCCAAGAGCAAAGCCCATCAGGGCGTATGCGATTGGCTCAACAAGTCGTACGCATAAGTGTCCCAAGAGTCAAGTCCATAAGGACACAGACGATTGGCTGACACTACCTGCGCTCTATAGAGTAAACTGTCGTTCACTCAAAACTTCACAGAAGAAACTTCAAGCAAATTGTATTTGTAGGCTTGTACCTTTGAGTTACTGTCGACATTGACTGCGTCAACGTCGACTAAGTGACTCACACAAAACTGCTCGTTCGCTTTCGCTCACGCAGTTTTGGTTCGCTACTTAGCGGTCAACGTCATCCAATCACACTTCGCTGTCGCTCGTGTTCTTGGGACGTTTTCGCATACGACCTGTTTCCCGTTCAGCTTCATCCTACGGATTCGCTTCTCGGACAGGTCAGTAAGTCAAGCCCTCGACCGATTAGTGCTGGTCAGCTGCACACATTGCTGTGCTTCCACACCCAGCCTATCTACCTTGTCTTCTTCAAGGGGTCTTACTTCCTTATAGGAATGAGATACTTCATCTCGGGACGGGCTTCACGCTTAGATGCTTTCAGCGTTTATCCCTTCCGGACGCAGCTACCCGGCCGTGCCCTTGGCAGGACAACCGGTACACCGTTGGTCCGTCCACTCCGGTCCTCTCGTACTAGGAGCAGCCTCCCTCATGTATCTTACGCCCGCGATGGATATGGACCGAACTGTCTCACGACGTTCTGAACCCAGCTCACGTACCACTTTAATGGGCGAACAGCCCAACCCTTGGGACCTGCTTCAGCCCCAGGATGTGATGAGCCGACATCGAGGTGCCAAACCTCCCCGTCGATATGGACTCTTGGGAGAGATTAGCCTGTTATCCCCAGGGTAGCTTTTATCCGTTGAGCGATGGCAATTCCACTCTCTTTCCACCGGATCACTAAGCCCTACTTTCGTACCTGCTCGACCCGTCAGTCTCGCAGTCAAGCTCCCTTGTGCCTTTATGCTCTTCGCGCGATTTCTGTCCGCGCTGAGGGAACCTTTGGACGCCTCCGTTGCTCTTTCGGAGGCGACCGCCCCAGTCAAACTGCCCGCCTGGTACTGTCCCGAATGCTGTTAACATTCCGGTTAGATCCTTAGCATATGAAGGCCGGTATCCCAACGGTGACTCCTCCTACTCTAGCGAGTAGGTCTCCCAGTCTCCCGGCTATCCTGTACGTCATATGCCAAAGACCAATGCCAAGCTGCAGTAAAGCTCCATGGGGTCTTTCTGTCCAGTCGCGGGTAACCTGCATCTTCACAGGTATTTCAATTTCACCGGGTCCCTCGTTGAGACAGTGCCCAAATCGTTACGCCTTTCGTGCGGGTCGGAACTTACCCGACAAGGAATTTCGCTACCTTAGGACCGTTATAGTTACGGCCGCCGTTTACAGGGGCTTCAGTTCGCTGCTTCATCTCTAGGACTAACAACTCTCCTTAACCTTCCTGCACCGGGCAGGCGTCAGCACCTATACTTCAGCTTGCGCTTTCGCAGGCACCTGTGTTTGTGGTAAACAGTCGCTTGGGCCTCTTTTCTGCCGCCGTCAACAGCTCCGGTGGTAAACACCTTCACCATCAACGGCCATCCTTTTCCCGAAGTTACGGATGCATTTTGCCGAGTTCCTTAACGAGGGTTTTCCCGCGCACCTTAGGATTCTCTCCCCGCCTACCTGTGTCGGTTTTGGTACGGGCAGACGTCTTCTCGTTAGAAGCTTTTCTTGGCAGTGTAGTGCAGCTGAATTCAGATTGACCGTAGTCTTTCCTATCTATCGGTTCTCGGCCTTATAGTATGGGGATTTGCCTCCATACAAGCCTACCGCCTTCGACGTGCTCTTCCAATCGCACGCTCAGCTTCCTTCCTGCGTCACTCCATCCTCAAACGAAGACGCCCGGTACTGGAATTTTCGCCAGTTGTCCATCGCCTATGCTTTTCGCCTCGGCTTAGGTCCCGACTTACCCTGGGGCGACGAGCGTTGCCCAGGATCCCTTAGGCTTTCGGTGGACAGGATTCTCACCTGTCGTTTCGCTACTCATACCGGCATTCTCACTTCTTACCCGTCCAGCAGTCCTTCCGGTCTGCCTTCGTCCAGATAAGAACGCTCCCCTACCCATCGTACCTAGTACGATGCCGCGGCTTCGGTTCTGTGCTTTAGCCCCGGATATTTTCGGCGCAGGGCCTCTCGACCAGTGAGCTATTACGCACTCTTTTAATGGTGGCTGCTTCTGAGCCAACATCCTGGTTGTTTTCGAAGTCCTACATCCTTCTCCACTTAGCACAGCATTTGGGACCTTAGCCGGCGGTCTGGGCTGTTTCCCTCTTGAATACGGGTCTTATCACTCGCATTCTGACTCCCAGGCTGCCCATATGAGCCATTCGTAGTTTGACTGGGGTCGGTAGGCTTTACGCCCCCTTGCCCGATCAGTGCTCTACCGTCTCTATGGTTATTCGCCTGAGGCTAGCCCTAAAGCTATTTCGGGGAGAACCAGCTATCTCCACGTTCGATTGGCATTTCACCCCTATACACATCTCATCCCAACATTTTTCAACATGCACGGGTTCGGTCCTCCACTCATTTTTACCTGAGCTTCAACCTGGACATGTATAGATCACTGTGGTTTCGGGTCTAATCCATGCTACTAACAGCCCTCTTAAGACTCGCTTTCGCTTCGGCTCCGCGTCTCCCGCTTAACCTCGCAGCATAAATTAACTCGCCGGTTCATTCTTCAATAGGCACGCCGTCGCACATGTAAAGTGCTCCGACTGTTTGTAGACATACGGTTTCAGGTTCTATTGCACTCCCCTCCCGGGGTTCTTTTCACCTTTCCCTCACGGTACTTTCCACTATCGGTCGTTTCGATGTATTTAGCCTTGGATGGTGGTCCACCCTGCTTCCCACTGGGTTCCTCGTGCCCTGTGGTACTCTGGATCCCTGCCCGCCTTTCACTCTTTCGTGTACGAGGGTCTCACTCTCTTTGCCGCACCTTCCCAGATGCTTCCACTAAAGTGTCCAGTTTGTTGCAGGTCCGCAACCCCTGAGAACCGAAGTCCTCAGGTTTGGGCTCCTCCCGTTTCGCTCGCCGCTACTCAGGGAATCTCTTTGATTTCTTTTCCTCCGACTACTTAGATGTTTCAGTTCATCGGGTGTTTTCTCTCTGCATCAAGTGCAGAGTGACGGGACGTTGCTCCCGCCGGGTTGCCCCATTCGGAAATCTGCGGGTCATAGCTTACTTGCAGCTCGCCGCAGCTTATCGCAGCTTATCGCGTCCTTCTTCGTTTCGAAACGCCTAGGCATCCGCCGTATGCCCTTCTTCACTTGACTTAACCTTCCGCTTCGCACATCAGCGGCACTGCATATCCCGTCATCTGCTTTGTCAGCCTCATCGACATAGCGTACTATGTCTCTGTCGGCTTCCGCGCATCTAACGAAATCTTCAGCGCCGATCCAACATAGAAGCGGAACTTGTCACGTTCAGTAAGGTATTTTCGCTTTATCCTAATTTGCTTGGGAAAATCTTTTAGTGAGGACTGTTCCGCTTCCTACGCTCATGATTTCGCCCCTTCCACCACGCTTTGCGTGATCCCC